>CAZDFD010000041.1:0-6155 GCA_964504655.1 uncultured Geminicoccaceae bacterium | reverse complement strand
TCGACGGACCGAGCCCGGGCCGCGACGGTCGGAGCGTCGGGGGCACGCGGCCCGGCGCCGGCGCGGTACCCGATCGCGGCGCTCGACCCGCGCCGCGCCGCCGCCCCCCGCACGGGCCGGCCGACCGGCGCGAGGCCGCGCCGGGCCCCCTCCGGTCGACCCCGTCGCACCGCTCGCCGGCATCCCGACCGGCACACGCATCGGTGGGCCGGGCGAGTCCGGCGGCGCGCGGTACGGCGCGGAACGAAGCCCCGACCCCGGCGGGCCGCGCCCGGGTCGGCCCGCGCTGCACCGCGACCGAGGGACCCTCGAGCTCGGTCTCGCCGTCCGGGTCGCGGCCGGCCGCGGGGCCGGATGGCTCGGCGGGTGCGCGGCGCGGTCGGCCGCAGCCGGCGACCTTCGGGGGCGCCGTCACCCGGCGACCCGCGCGACGGCGCGCGTTCGGACCCCGCGGGCACCGCGCAGCATCGGGAACGGCATCGCCACACGGCGCTGCACGCGGCCCCTCCGCCCGCCCCCTGTCGGGGACTCGGCACGCGCCCCGCTCCGCCCGACCCGCCCCGTCGGGGGCTCGGCCGTGGCGCGCCGTCGCCGCGCCGCCCGCTGCCGCTCCGCCGGCGCGCGGAGCTCGCCAGCCCCGGACCGCCCACCGGGATCGACCTCCCGGCGCCCGGGGGGGCGGCGGCATCGGCGAACGGCTGGACCGAGGTCCGCCATCGATCTCCCGGCGCCTGGGCGGGCCGGCACGCGGCCGCGCTCCGCGTGACGCCGCGGCGCCGCCGGCGGCCGCGGCTCGCCGCGCGCGCCCGAGGGGCGGCCGCGAGCCCGGGCCGGCTCAGTCGGCGTAGTAGCCCGCCAGCGCGAGCCGGGCGGCGCGCCCGCCGGAGCGGCCGTAGCGCGCCTCCTTGCGCAGATCGACCCGGTTCAGGACGGCGCCCGCGAGCTTGCCCTCGAGCTCGCGCGCGCCCGCGAGCGTCGCGGCGGCGAGGTCGCGTGGCGTGTCGCTCCAGCGGACCACGAGGACCGCCTGGTCGACCAGGGGTGCGATCAGTCGGGCATCGGCCACCGCGACCAGGGGCGCGGTGTCGATCAGCACGAGGTCGAACCGCTCGCGCGCCGCCGCGAGCAGCCGACCGAGGCCGTCGGCGCCCAACAGCCGGGTCGGCTGGCCGGCGCGCTGGCTGCCGGGCAGGACCACGAGGCCGCTCGGCGCGTCGACCCGAAGC
This sequence comes from uncultured Geminicoccaceae bacterium, assembly GCA_964504655.1. Taxonomy (GTDB): domain Bacteria; phylum Pseudomonadota; class Alphaproteobacteria; order Geminicoccales; family Geminicoccaceae; genus JANXAZ01. The sequence continues at coordinate 4,929 of CAZDFD010000041.1, read as the reverse complement.
GCGGTCTCGAGCGTGCACTCGCCCCGCAACAGCTCGGCGAGGCCGGGGCGGGGCTCGGGCCCGAGCAGCTCGCGCACCCGCGGCCGCCTGAGGTCGGCGTCGACGAGCAGCGTCCTGAGCCCTTCCCCGGCGGCCAGCCGGCCGAGGCACATGGCGAGCGTCGTCTTGCCTTCCCCGGGCAGGCAGGAGGTCACCAGCACGACCCGGCCGCGGCCCGTGGCCGGCCGGCCGAGCAGGCTCGCGAGGACCGCCCGCACGCCCTCGGCGAGGCGCCCGCCCGGGCGGTCGAGGAGGTGTGCCTCGGGCGGGCCGGCCGAGCGCCCGGCGAGGCGCGGCAGCAGCGCCAGCGGCACGAGGCCGAGCGCCTCGCGCAGGTCCTCGGCGGTGCGGAAGCCCCGGTCGGCGAGCTCGGCCAGGTAGGCCGCCACCAGCCCCACCAGGAGCGAGACCGTGAGCGCCACCGAGAGCACGAGGCGCGGCCGCGGGAAGGCCGGCGAGGCGGGCGGTACGGCCTCGGAGATCACCCGGGCGTCCGGCCGTTGCGCGGCCTCGCCCTGGGCGCTGCGCTCGACCTGGCCGAGATAGGACTCGTAGAGCCGCCGGCTGATCTCGGCCTGCTGCTCGAGCGCCTTGAGCTCCTGGCCGGCGCGATCGACCTCGGCCGACCGCGCCTTGACGCGGTCGAGCTCGCGCTGGAGCGCCTGCTCGCGGGCGCGCGCGATCTGCAGGAGCCCCTCCTGCTCGCGCAGGAGCGCGGCCTGCTCGGCCTCGATCCGCGCCTCGAGCTCGGCCACCTCGCGGCGGGCGTCGATGATGCGCGGGTGGCGGTCGCCGTACTCGGCCTTGAGCTCGGCCTCCCGGCGCAGGCTCTGCGCCTTGAGGGCGCTCAGGTTCTGCAGCAGCGTCGAGGACCCGAGATCCTCGCCGGGTGCCACCGGCTCGCCGCGCCGGACGAGCTCGCGCAGGCGGGCGATCCGGGCCTCCTTGGCGGTCCGCTCGAGCACCGCTGCGACCTGCTCGCGCTCGAGCTGGAGCAGCCGCTCGGAATCGCGCCCGCCCCGCTCGGCGGCGGACGCGACACCGCGCTCGCGGAACGCGTTGAGCGCCGCCAGATCGGCCTCGTGCTGGGCCCTGGCGGCGGCCAGCCGCTCGGCGAGCCAGGCGGCGGTCCGCTGGGCGCTGTCGACCTTGCCGGCGAGCTGGGCCAGGAGGTAGTGCTCGGCGACCGCGTTGGCGATCCGCGCCGCCTTGTCGGGCTCGGCCGACTTGAAGCCGATGGCGATGACGTAGGTCTTGCCCTCGCGCGCGACCACGAGCCGCTCGAGGAAGCGGTCGACCAGCTCGCCGACCGGATCCTCGCCGGTGTCGAGCGGGTCGGTCAGGGCGTCCGCGGTCGGGGCGCCGGCGAGCCGCTCCCAGGCGGCCGCGAGGAACCGCCCCGGCGAGGGCAGGGGGGCGCGGAGCTCGGGGTCCTCGATCAATCTCAGGTTGATGACGATGTCGCGCGCCAGCGAGCGCGAGGCCAGGATCTGGGCCTGGCTGTCGACCATGGCGCTGTCGAGCGCGCCGCCCGCGAGCCCGGGCGGGTCGCCGGGCCGGCTGCGGTCGGGATCGATCAGGACCAGCGTGCGGGCCAGGTAGGTGCGCGGCACGAGGCCCAGGAGCGCCACGCTCAGGCCGCAGCCGAGCAGGCAGACGAGGGTGATCAGGCCGAGGCGGCGACGCAGCGCCGCCAGGAGGTCCAGGAGCGACGGCTCGCGCCGCGGCGGCGGGCGCGCGCTCACGGCAGCGGCAGCCGCGGCCGCGGCGGCGCCGGCCGCCCGCCCTGGAGCTCGAGGCCGGGCGCCAGCCAGTCGAGCGCGAAGATCGGATTGCCGCCGAGCAGCGTCACCCGCAACCGCTCGACGGTGGTGAGGGGTCCGCCGTCGGGCAGCGGCGGGTCGGGCGCGGCGCCCACCTCGGCCGGCACCGGTGGCCCCGGCGGATCGGCCGCCGGCGCGACGGCGAGCGGGGCGAGCCCGACCGCGGCCAGGAGCGCCACCCCCGGCACGACCGCCGCGGGACGCCGGAGGGAGCGGGGATCCGACATCGGATGCTACCTATGATTGAACTTCCTCCACTCTATACCTCAAAAGTTGACGAATCCTCAACGGTCCGTCGCTCCGGCCGCGCCCCCGCGCTCCGACCAGGGCCAGCCGCCGCGGCCTTCGGACACGGCGCGGCGGCGGCCCGGCCCGCCCGCGTCGAGCCAGAGGGCGAGCCCACCGCTCCGGGCGAGCGCCCGCGGCCCGACCAGTTCGGCCGGGCCGTCCGGGCAACGCTCGGGACCCAGCCGCGCGATCACGAGCCCGCCCGCGCGGCAGGCCTCGAGCACGGCGTCGAGGCGGCGGGCGAGGACGACCCGGGCACCGCCGCGCGCCAGGGTGCAGCCGGCGCGGTCGCAGGCGAGCCCGTCGGCGGCGGCGGCATCCTCCGTCGCCTCGTCCGGCACCGCCCCGCCGAGCGCCCGGGCGAGCGCGGCGGTCGCCTGATCGTCGTCCTCGAAGGCCAGGACCCGGGCGCCGAGCGGCGTGCGGACGGCGATCTGCGCGAGCCAGGGCGTCACCACGAGGTCCGGCGGGCGGTGCAGCGCCACGACCGCGAGCGCCAGGAGGATCGGGCCGAGGCCGAGCCAGCGCCAGGCCCGACGCCAGAGCCCGAGCCACAGCCCGCCGGCCCAGACGAGGCCGAGCGCCGCGGTCGGCCAGGCCGGCACGGTGAGCCCGGCGCCGGGCAGGTCGGCGGTCAGCCGCGCGGTCGCGAGCAGGAGCTCGACGCCGGCACCCATGAGCGCGACCGCCGGTCGGTCGAGGCCGAGCGGCACGAGCAGGAGCGCCAGGAGCCCTGCCGGCATGATCCAGAAGGTGGTGAGCGGCACCGCCACGAGGTTCGAGAGCACCCCCCAGCTCGCCACCGTCTGGAAGTGGAAGGCCGCGAGCGGGGTGGTCGCGAGGCTCGCCACCAGCGTCGTGGCGGCGACCCCGAGGGCGTAGCGGCCGATCTGCCCGAGCGGCCCGGGGTGTCCGCTCGGGGCGCGCCGCCCGAGCCGCTCCCAGACCGCGATCAGCGCCAGCACGGCGGCGAAGGAGAGCTGGAAGGAGGCGCCGACCACCACCTCCGGCCGCAGCAGCAGGACCAGCGTCGCGGCCCAGGCCAGGAGCCGGATCGAGAACGGGTCGCGGCCGACCAGGATCGCGAGCAGCGCCGCCGCCACCATGAGGAAGGAGCGCTGGGTCGGGACCGAGGCGCCCGAGATGAGCAGGTAGAAGGCGGCACCCAGGAGCGCCACGAGCGCGGCCGGCTTGCGCGCCGGGATCCGCGCGGCGAGCGGCGGAACCAGCGCCAGGAGCCAGCGCCCGGCGAGGAACAGCGTGCCCGCCACGAGCGACATGTGGAGCCCGGAGATCGACAGGAGATGGGCCAGGCCCGAGACCTGGAAGTCGCTCCAGAGCTCGGCGTCGAGGCCGGCCCGGGCGCCGGTCACGAGCGCGGCTGCGACCGCACCGGTCGGGCCCGGCAGGGGCTCCGTGAACCGCTCGGTGAGCGCGGCGCGCAGCCGTGCCAGCGCCAGCTCGGCCGCTGCCTCGGGCGGCGGCTCGAGCCGCTGCGGCCGGCCGAGCGCCCAGCCGAGCCCGCCCAGCCCCTCGAACCAGGCGTGGCGGGCGTGGTCGAAGCCGCCCGGGACCACCGGCCCGCGCGGCGGCTGCAGCACGGCCTTGAGGCGGACGCGGGCGCCGACCTCGAGCTCGTCCGCCCCGTGCCGCACCGCGAGCCGCACCAGCCGCGGGGTCGCCGCCTCCGGCAGCCGCTCGAACTCCAGCCGGTCGAGCACGATCCGCACACCGGCGCGGCGCGGCTCGAGCTCGATCACGCGTCCCTCGAGCGTCCAGACGCCGGCCCGCGGCAGGACCGGTGCCGCGACCGTGGCGAGGCGCAGGCCGGTGGCGAGGAAGCCGGCCGCGGCCGCCGCCACGGCCCCGAGCGCGAGGCCGAGGAGCGGCCGCTCGGCGCGCAGCCGTGCCGCCAGGACGGCCGCGGCGAGCCCGGTGAGGCCGGCCGCCGCATGGGCCGCCGCCGGCGGCGGTCCGGGCAGGGCCAGGAGCAGCAGGATCCCGAGCGCGATCCCGACCGGAAGCCAGAGCGGCCAGCGGTCGGCCTCGGCCAGGAGGGCGCCCGCGAGCAGCCCCGCCGGCCGCCGCAGCAGATCGGTCGCCCGCCCCCAGGCGGGTCCTCGGGAGATGGACGGGCGCGCCGCGGCGTGCATGCGACCCTCGAGCCGTGCTACAGGCCGGCCGTCCCACTGTCCCCCGGGACGCGGGGTTTTTCAACCATGAGTGTAATTGTCCGATTCGCGCCCTCGCCCACGGGCTATCTGCACATCGGCGGGGCGCGGACCGCGCTGTTCAACTGGCTGTTCGCCCGGCACCATGGCGGCCGCTATCTCCTGCGCATCGAGGACACCGACCGGGCGCGCTCGACCGAGGCCGCGATCCGGGCGATCCTGGACGGCCTCGCCTGGCTCGGGCTCGAGGCCGACGCGCCGCCGGTCTTCCAGTCGAGCCGCCTGGAGCGCCACCGCGAGGTGGCGCTGGGCCTCCTGGCGGCGGGCCGCGCCTACCGCTGCTGGGCCAGCCCCGAGGAGCTCGAGGCGATGCGCGAGAAGGCACGCGCGGAGGGGCGGCCGATGCGCTACGACGGCCGCTGGCGCGACCGCGACCCGGCCGAGGCCCCGCCGGGTGTCCCGCCGGTGATCCGGCTCAAGGCGCCGCAGGACGGCGAGACGGTGATCGACGACCTGGTCCAGGGCACGATCCGGGTCGCCAACGAGCAGCTCGACGACATGGTGCTGCTGCGCTCCGACGGCACGCCCACCTACATGCTCTCGGTCGT
>CAZDFD010000040.1:0-34730 GCA_964504655.1 uncultured Geminicoccaceae bacterium | reverse complement strand
GTCGATGTCGAAGGTGACCTCGATCTGCGGCATGCCGCGCGGCGCCGGCGGGATGCCGACCAGATCGAATTGTCCCAGGAGCTTGTTTTGGGCGGCCATCTCGCGCTCGCCCTGGAACACGCGGATCGTCACCGCCGACTGGTTGTCCTCCGCGGTCGAGAAGACCTGCCCCTTCTTGGTCGGGATCGTCGTGTTGCGCTCGATGATGCGGGTGAACACGCCGCCCAGCGTCTCGATGCCGAGCGACAGCGGCGTCACGTCGAGCAGGAGCACGTCCTTGACCTCACCGGACAGGACCGCGCCCTGGATGGCGGCGCCGACCGCCACGACCTCGTCGGGATTGACACCCTGGTGGGGCTGCTTGCCGAAGAACTGTTTGACCGTCTCGATCACCTTGGGCATCCGGGTCATGCCGCCGACCAGGATGACCTCGTCGATGTCGGCCGCCCTGAGCCCGGCGTCCTTGAGCGCCAGGCGGCACGGCTCGACGGTGCGCTGCACGAGATCGTCGACCAGCGCCTCGAACTTGGCGCGCGTGATCTTCATCATCAGATGCTTGGGGCCGGTCGCATCCGCGGTGATGAACGGCAGGTTGATCTCGGTCTGCATGGTCGAGCTCAGCTCGATCTTGGCCTTCTCGGCGGCCTCCTTGAGGCGCTGCAGGGCCAGCCGATCGCCGCGCAGATCGATCCCGTGCTCCTTGCGGAACTCCTCACCCATGTAATCGATCAGGCGCTTGTCGAAATCCTCGCCACCGAGGAACGTATCGCCGTTCGTCGACTTGACCTCGAACACGCCGTCGCCGATCTCGAGGATCGAGATGTCGAAGGTGCCGCCGCCGAGATCGTAGACGGCGATGGTTCCGCTCTTCTTCTTGTCGAAGCCGTAGGCGAGGGCGGCCGCCGTCGGCTCGTTGATGATCCGCAGGACCTCGAGGCCGGCGATCCGGCCGGCGTCCTTGGTCGCCTGGCGCTGGCTGTCGTTGAAGTAGGCCGGCACGGTGATGACCGCCTTGACCGCCGGCTGGCCGAGATGCCGCTCGGCGGTCTGCTTCATCTTCTTGAGCACCTCGGCGCTGACCTGCGAGGGCGCCATCTTCTTGTCGCGGACCTGGACCCAGGCGTCGCCGTTGTCGGCGCGCACGATCTTGTAGGGGACCATGTCCATGTCCTTGCGCACGACCGGGTCGTCGAAACGACGCCCGATCAGGCGCTTGACCGCGAACAGCGTGTTCTCCGGATTGGTCACGGCCTGCCGCTTCGCCGGCATGCCGACCAGAACCTCGCCGTCCTCGGTGTAGGCCACCATCGACGGCGTCGTCCGCATCCCCTCCTCGTTCTCGATGACCCGGGCGTTCTTGCCCTCCATCACCGCGACGCAGCTGTTGGTCGTACCGAGGTCGATGCCGATGATCTTGCTCATTACCATCCTCTCGCGAGCGACGTCGGGCGACGCTCTCGCGGATCTCGAGGTGCGTCGCGCTCGCCGGCGGGCGGTCGCCGCCGCGCGGCCGCCGGAACCGGCCAGGATATATGGATGCGGGCGGTGGCCTGCAACCGGTGCGCCGGGCGAGTCGTGCGGCCGGGGCCCGGCCGCGCACGCGAGAACCGCTGCTCAGGTGGTGAGCGCCACCGGACGCGGCGCCGCCGGCGCCCCTGCGGCCACCCGGCCGCCGGCCGGCGGGCCGGCGATCGCGGCCCAGCTGGCGCGCATCTGGCCGAGCAGGCCCACGAGTTCGACGCAGATCGCCGGATCGTTGGTGAGATCGATGCGGGTCAGCCGATGCAGGACGTAGCCGTAGAACCGGTCGAGCGAGCGCGCCACCTCGCCACCCTGCTCGAAGTCGAGGCAGCACTGCAGCGCGTTGACGATCGCGAAGGCCTTGCTCACGCTGGTGTGCCGGCGCTCGATCGCGCCCTGGGCGATCGCCGTCTCCGCCTCGCGCAGGAAGCGGATGGCGCCGTCGTAGAGCAGCACGATCTGCTGGCCGGGGGCGATCGTGTCGCGTGCCCCCTGGTAGGCGGCACTGGCGCGCTGGCGGACGTCGGCGGTCATGGCTGGGCTCCGGTCCTCACTGGCTGCCGGCCATCGCGTCCATCTGCGCTCGGACCTGGCTCAGCAGGGTGTTCGCGAGGCTCAGAGCTGCCTCCATGCCGGTTAATTTCTCGACAAGCTGGCTGCGTGCGCGGTCCGCGCGCTCGTCGATCCGGGCGATCTCCTGGCGGTAGTCCTCGTTGATACCGCCGAGCTCCTCGCTCGCCCGCGCCAAGGATCCCGTCCCGGTTTGGAGCGCACCGTCGAGCAGGTTGTAGAGCCGATCGGCCACGCCCTGGCTCACCTCGACCGAGATCGTGGTGCTGCCCTCGCCGACCCAGGCGAGCTCGAGGCCGGCGAACTCGGTTCCCGCAGCCCCGATGATGCGGCTGCCGGAGACCTCGGCGGCGATCCCCCCGATCGTCGCCGACTCGATCACCCCGTCGGCGTCCGCGTCGACGATCTCGACCTCGAAGGAGGTGCTCGCCAGGGCGTTGCCGCGCGCGAGCACGGCGAGCTCGGTCGAGCTCGAGCTGGCGCGGAACTCGAGGATGCCCCGCACCGCGTCGAGCTCGGTGAGCAGCATGGAGTCGAGCTTCGCCTCGTCGATGCGGAGCTTGCCGCCCTCGCCCATGGTGATCCCGATCGAGCGCAGCGTGGCGAGCGCGTCGGCGTCGAGGCCACGCGCGGCACCGCCCACCTCGCTCGCGAGCGCACGGCCGATCTCGCGCAGCGTGCGGTCGCCGAACAGCACGGCATCGGCCGCCACCTGGCCGTCGGCCGCCACCGAGGAATGCTTGGCGAGGAAGTCGCGGACCGCGTTGTAGGCCTCGACGAAGGCACCGATCTGCGCCTTGACCCCGGCCACGTCGTTCTCGACCGTCACGGTCACCGCCGCCCCCGGCTCGGCGGCGTAGAGGTCGAGCACGACCCCGTCGAGCACGTCGTCGATCCGGTTGCCGGTCCGCTCGATGGCGATCCCGTCGACCCGGATCTGCGCCGTCTGCGCGGCCACCAGATCGCTCGCGCCGAGCAGCCCCGTCACGCTGTCCGGTCCGAGATCGGCGAGCTCGATCGCCTTGCCGGTCTCGCGGCCGCTCAGGACCAGCCGGACGTCTCCCTCGGCGACCTGGATCAGATTGGCGCTCACACCGGACTCGAGGCTCGTGGCGTTGACGGCGTCGCGCAGCTCGGCGAGCGTCATGTCGCCGGTGACCTGGATGGTGACCTTCTCGCCACCGGCGAGCCCGAGCTCGAGATCGCCGGCGAAGCCGACCCCGCCGTTCCACGCCTCGGCCAGGCTCTGGTCGCTGGCGGCGGCCGAGCGCGCCTCGAGCTTGTGGGCCGTCGCCAGGCGCTCGACGATCACCTCGAAGCTGCCCGTGGTGGCGCTCGGTTCGACGTTGACGCCCAGGATCGTGGCCGGATCGGCTGCGCCGCTCGCAGCCGCGAGGAACGCGGTCTTGGCCTCGAACAGGTTGTCGTTGCGGCCGAGCAGGCCCGGCGGGTTGCGCAGACCGTTGGCGGCGCCGCGCAGGGTCCCCAGGAGATCCTTGAGCTCGCCGAAGGCGGCGAGCTTGGCCTCGTTGCGGTCGATCTTGGTCTCGAGGCGGACGGCGGGCAACCGCTTGGCCTCGTAGACGGCGCTCACCAGGGCCTCGGTGTCGAGCTGCGAGCTCGTGCCGGACAGGCGCGGCGCGCCGTTCGCGAGGCTGAGGGTGCCGAAGCCGATGCTCTCCACCATGCGATCCTCCCGACCGGCCTCAGGCCTCGATCCGGACCAATGGACCGAGCGCGTCCCGCGCGCTCGCGAAGAAGCGCAGCAGCGCGTCCGGCGGCGACTGGATCAGCACCTCGCCGCTGCGCCGGTCGGCGATCCGGTACACGAACCGGCCGCTGCCGGCGTCGCGGAAGCCCTGCACCTCGACCTCGCGGTCGCGGAACAGGGCGCTCGCGGCGAGCTGGATCGACTGCCCGACGGGTCGGATCGCGGCCACCGATTCCGGTGCGGCGGCGGCCGCCGTCGAAACGGCCGAGACCGGCGGCGTCGCGGCACGGTCACGACCGGGCTCCGCCGCAGCGTGTCGGCCGGGCGCGCGTTGCGCCGCGACGGGTGCGGCTGGCGGAGCCATCGAGACCTCGCGCAGCATGGGCGGCTACTCCGGGAACCGCTGCGGGGCGGGCGGACCATCGTCCGGGACGACGGTCCGCCCGCCGGCCCTCAGCTCAGGAGACGCAGCAGGTTCTGCGGCATCTGGTTGGCCTGGGCGAGCATCGCCACGCTCGCCTGCATCACCACCTGCTTCGCCGAGAAGTTCGACATCTCGGCCGCGACGTCGACGTCCATGAGCACCGAGCGGGCGGCGTCCATGTTCTCGACCTGGGTCGCGATGTTGGCGCCCGCATAGTCGAACCGCGACATCAGCGAGCCGACGGTCGCGCGCTCGGTCAGCAGCGTCTCGATCGCGGTGTCGAGCTCGCCGATCGCGGTCTGGGCGTTGGCCGAGCTGCCGATCGCGGTCGACACGCCGAGCGTCGCCGAGGTCATGTCGTTGAGGGTGACGTTGATCACGTCGTTGGTGGGGTCGAGCCCGACCAGGAAGTCCTTGTTGTACGAGCCGTCGACCACCGGATCGCCGTTGAAGGTGGTGTACTGGGCGATCTGGTCGATCTGGTCGATCAGCTGCTGGTACTCGGCGTCGAGATAGCCGCGCTCGGTGTCGCTCAGGCTGCCGTTGACCGACTCGGTGGCGAGCGCCTTCATGCGGGTGAGGACGTCGGAGATCTGCTGGAGGGCGCCGTCGGCCAGCTGCAGGAGGCTGCCGGCGTGGCTGGCGTTGACCTGCGCCTGCTTGAGGCCGGCGACGTCCGCCTTGAGCTTGCTGCCGACGGCGAGCGAGGCGGCGTCGTCGGAGGCGCGCACGATGCGCGAGCCCGAGGACAGCTTGGCGAGCGAGCGCGTCGCCTCCATGTCGTTGGCGCGCAGGTAGCGGTGCGCGGTCGCGGCCGAGGTGTTGGTGGCAACGGAGAGGGCCATCGCGGAACTCCTTCTACGTGAAGCGCGGATCCGCCCTGGGGCGCGATCCGGGCGGCTACCTGCCGCCTTGCTCGATGAGCCGATGCGCCGACCCCGATGCAGCTCGCGTGCCAGCCCGGCGCCGACGCCGTCGCGGCCCGCCCGGCCGCGATGCCGCCGAGGCGCCCCGAGCCCTCCACGGCCCTCACCGGCAGGACCTGCCCGGCAGCTTCTGCCCACCCGGCAGCTTCTGCCGGCCTCGCCGTCACTGCAGGAGACGCAGCAGGTTCTGCGGCATCTGGTTGGCCTGGGCGAGCATCGCCACGCTCGCCTGCATCACCACCTGCTTCGCCGAGAAGTTCGACATCTCGGCCGCGACGTCGACGTCCATGAGCACCGAGCGGGCGGCGTCCATGTTCTCGATGGTGGTGGCGACGTTGGCGCTCGCATAGTCGAACCGCGACATCATGGCGCCCATCGTCGCCCGTTCGGTCATCAGCGTGTCGATGCCGGTCTCGATCTCGCCGAGCGCGGTCACCGCATTGGCCGAGGTGTCGATGCCGGTGGCGAGGCCGAGGCCCGTCGCCGTCATGTCGTTGATCGTGACGTTGATCGAATCGTTGGTGGCGTCGAGCCCGACCAGGAAGTCCTTGGTGTAGGTCCCGTCGAGCAGCGGGTCGCCGTTGAAGGTCGTGTACTGCGACACCTGATTGATCATGGAGATGAGCTGCTGGTACTCGGCGTCGAGGTAGCCGCGCTCGGTGTCGCTCAGGCTGCCGTTGACCGACTGGGTGGCGAGCGCCTTCATCCGCACCAGGATGTCGGAGAGCTGCTGGAGCGCCCCGTCGGCCACCTGCAGCACGCTCGAGGCGTGGCTGGCGTTGACCTGGGCCTGGCGCAGCGCGCCCACGTCGGCCTTGAGCTTGGTGCCGACGGCGAGCGAGGCGGCGTCGTCGGAGGCGCGCACGATGCGCGAGCCCGAGGACAGCTTGGCGAGCGAGCGCGTCGCCTCCATGTCGTTCGCCTTGAGATAGCGATGCGCCGTGGCGGCGGAGGTGTTCGTTGCGACCGAGAGCGACATCACTCCTCCGGAACCGTGCTGCAGCCGACGGCGACGGACCGTTGGCGTACCTTGCTATGACCGGCCCGTCGTACCGGACTGCGTGGTCTTTACCAAATCCCGTGCCAAGGCCGTCGGAGCTCCTTCGCCGGCGTCCTAGCGCCGAATGGTTAGGAAATTCTTGCCGGAGCCGGCAGCATCTGCCGGGTCGTCGGCAGCTCCTGCCGGTGCTCGCAGCGGCCCTGACGAGCGCCGTTGCGATCACCCCGACCGCCCCCGGCGCGCTCGAGCTCGCCTGGCCGCTGCGCTGCACGGCCGGTGTCGACTGCTGGATCGCCCACCATGTCGACCATGCGGTCGGGCCCGGCCTGCGCGACCATGCCTGCGGCACGCTCACCTACGACGGCCACGACGGCGTCGACGTCGCGATCCCGGACCTCGCCGCCATGGCGCGCGGCGTCGAGGTCCTGGCGGCGGCCGACGGCGTCGTGCGCGCCACCCGCGACGGCGAGCCGGACCGGCCGGTCGAGCAGCGCGGTCGGGAGGCGGTCGCCGGCCGCGAGTGCGGCAACGGCGTCCTGCTCGACCACGGTGCCGGCTGGCAGACCCAGTACTGCCACCTGCGCGTGGGCAGCATCGCCGTCGCCCCGGGGATGCGGGTGACCTCCGGAACCGTGCTCGGCCGCGTCGGCCTGTCCGGGCTCTCGAGCTTCCCGCACCTCCACCTCGAGGTGCGGCGCGACGGCCGGGAGGTCGATCCGTTCACCGGTGGCCCCGTCGGCGCAGCGACCTGCGGCACCGCGGGCGGCGGGCTCTGGCGAGCGGAAACGGCGGCGGGGCTCCCGTCCGTGGCGATACCCCTGACCGGGCTCGGCGTGGCGTCACGGGAGCCCGAGCGCGCCGAGCTCGACCGCGGCGAGCACCGGTCCGCCACCCTGCCGCTCGGCGCTCCGGCCCTGGTCGTCTGGGCCCGCGGCTTCGGGCTCCGTCGTGGCGACCGCTGGCACCTGCAGCTGCTCGCGCCGGACGGCCGGGCGATCGTCGACCAGAGCCTCGAGCAGGACCGCGACCAGGCCCTCGCCATCCGCTGGGCGGGCCGCCGGCGACCCGCCGACGGCTGGGCGCCCGGGACCTGGCGGGCGCGGGTCGAGGTGCGGCGGGGCGCGGAGCGCTTCGTACTCGAGCGGCGGCTCGAGCTGTCGCCCGAGTGAGCCGCTCAGGCGGCCTCGGCGGAGCGTCCGGGCCAGGGCGCCGGACCGCCGCCGAGCAGACGTGCGAGCGTCTCGAGCTCGGCCAGCCGGCGATCGAGCTCGGCCATGGTACGGGCGAGATCGGCGCTGTCGTCGGCGAGCCAGACGCGGAGCACCCGCACATAGGCCAGCTGCAGCGCGCGCCGCGCGAAGCAGGCGCGCGGCCCCTCGAAGCCGGCGCCGCCCGCGTCCAGGAGCCAGGCCGCGAGCCGCTCGAGGTTGCCCCAGGCGAGCGCCAGCAGCCGCGGCTCGCAGACGGCCTCGCGGCCGACCGCCCGCAGGCCGGCACGATAGGGGCGCATCGCCTCGAGGCGCCGCATCACGAGCTCGAACAGCCGCTCGCGGACGCTCATCTGGGCGAGCTCGTCGAGCGGCATCGCCAGCATCGCCGCATCGACCCGCCGCGCGAGCGCGACGACGAGATGCTCGGGGTCGGGGAAGAGGGCGTACACGGTGGCGAGCGGGGTGCCCGTGGCCTGCGCCAGCTCGACCGCCGACCAACGCCGCCAGCCGCGCTCGGCCACCTGCCGCCAGGCCGCCTCGAGCAGGTCCGGTCCGTCGCCCCGGCCGTCCACGGTCATCCGCCGCCTCCCGGCTCGCCACCCAGCTCGCGCGAGCGCCGCGCCGCGGCCGCCAGCGCCTCGCGCAGGAGCCGCGGCCAGGCGTCGGGCGCCATCAGCACCTTCAACGCCTCGGCCGTGGTCCCGCCGGGGCTCGTCACGTCGGCCCGAAGCCGGGCCGCCGGCACCGCGCTCGCCTCTGCCAGGGCGCCCGCACCAGTGACCGTGCTACGGGCGAGCCGGCCCGCCAGATCGGCTGGAAGCCCGAGCGCCGCCCCGGCCTCGGCCATGGCCTCGATCAGGTAGAAGACATAGGCGGGGCCGCCACCCGACAGGGCGGTGACCAGGTGGAGCAGGGTCTCCTCCGCCACCCAGTGGATCTCGCCGACGGCACCCAGGAGCGCGCCGGCGAGTGCCCGCTGGTCCGTGCCGGCGGCGTCGCCCGCGACCAGCACCGTGGTGCCGCGGCCGATCGCCGCCGGGGTGTTGGGCATCGCCCGCACGATGGCGGTGCCCGGCGGGAAGGCGGCGGCGAGCGTCGCGAGCGTGACGCCGGCCGCGATCGACAGCACCAGGGTGCGCGATCCGATCCGCTGGCGCCAGGCGGGCAGGACCGCCGGCATCGACTGCGGCTTGACGGCGAGCACGAGTCCGCGCGGCGGCACCGGAGCGGCGAGGGCCTCGGGCGTCGGCACGAGCGCCACCGGCCCGAGCCCGGCGAGTGCCGCGAGCCGCTCCGGATCGGGATCGACGATGGCGAGCTCGGCCGGCGGCAAGCCGGCCGCGAGCCAGCCGCGGGCGAGTGCCGCGCCCATCTTGCCGCCGCCGACGAGCCAGATCGGCCCGGCCAGGGTTCCGCTCACGCCTCGCCCTCGGTCTCGAGCATGGCGGCGCGGAGCGCCTCCTGCGGCGGCTTGAGACCGCGTCCGACGAAGCCGAACGCCGGGTAGAACCGCTCGCACTCGCTGACCGCGATGTCGATCACCTCCTCGAGCAGCTCGGGGCCCGGCAGGACCCCGTCGCGGAACAGGAGCGCGTAGCGGAAGGCCGGCCGGCGCTCCTCGCTCGCGAGCTCGAAATGGCCGAGCAGCAGCTTTTCGTTGGCGAGGGCCAGGAGCGCCACCGCCTGCGCCACGCGGCGCGCCGGGATCTCGAGATCGAGCGAGCAGGCGAGCTGCAGCACGCCCAGATCGGCGTGCCAGGACAGCCACGCCTCGTAGTGGCACCACTGGCCCTTGAGATCGAGCGCCAGCTCGTCCTCGGAATGGCGGCGGCAGGCCCATTCGTTGCCGGCCGCGAGCCGCTCGACCAGGTCGAGCGGGTTGCTCGGATGAGCCTGGAGCTCGGGGTGGACGTCGTTCACGACGGTGCGCTCCCGAAGGCGGGACCGGACGGGAAAGGCCGGGCCGGACGGCCCGGCGTCCCGGGCGTCAGCCCGGCTCGGCGGCCTTGCGCCGCCGAGGCGCCCGCGGCCCGGCGCGACCCTCGAGCTCCGCCACCCGTCGCTCGAGCTCGGCCAGGCGGAGCTCGAGCCGCTCCTGCTCGGTGCGCGCCTTGGCGGCCATGCCGCGCGCCGCCTCGAGCTCCTCGCGGGTCACCAGGTCCATCTCGTTGGCCAGGCGCTCGAGCCGCTCGCGGACCCGGGTCTCGATCTCGTCCCGGATCCCGCCGAGCGTGCTGAGCGCGCCGCTCGCGACCCGCGCGAGGTCGTCGAACAGCCGGTTCTCCATCTGCATTCCGTCCTCCTGCCCGCCCGCAAGCGAGCCGGGCCGCCCGACCCGGCGCCCTCACGTCGTTGCAAAGCACAGCGCGTGGGCCCCTGCAACACGGACCCGCGCGCCGCTTGCCGCGACCCGAGCCGCTCCCTATGAGCAGCCCCGCCGCAGCCGGCGCGCGAAGGTGGCCGCCCGATGGCCCTGGCCCTGCCGTTCCCCACGATCGATCCGGTCGCCATTGCGATCGGGCCGGTGGCCATTCGCTGGTACGCGCTCGCCTATCTGGTCGGGATCCTGCTCGGGCTGGCGATCCTGCGCCGCCTCGTCGCACGACCGGGCTGGCGGATCACCGGCGAGAGCCTCGACGACCTGCTCTTCTACTGCGTGCTCGGCATCATCCTCGGCGGGCGGCTCGGCTACGTCCTGTTCTACGACCCGGGGCAGTATCTCGCCCGGCCGCTCGAGATCCTGGCCGTCTGGCAGGGCGGGATGTCGTTCCACGGCGGGCTCCTCGGGATCGTTGCGGCCTGCCTGCTGTTCGCCCGCCGGCACGCGGTGAGCCCGCTCGAGGTCGGCGACGCCCTGGCGGTGGCAGCACCGCCGGGCCTCCTGCTCGGCCGCCTCGCCAACTTCGTCAACGGCGAGCTCTGGGGCCGGCCGACCGACCTGCCCTGGGGGGTGCTGTTCCCCGACCCGCGCGCCGGTGGCCTGCCGCGTCACCCGAGCCAGCTCTACGAGGCCGCCCTCGAGGGGCTCCTGCTCGGGCTCGTGATGCTGTGGCTCGCCGGACGGCCGCGGCGGCCCGAGGAGGCCGGCCGGCTCGCCGGCGCGTTCCTGGTCGGCTACGGCCTCTGCCGCGTGCTGGTCGAGCTGGTGCGCGAGCCGGACCCGCAGCTCGGCCACGTCCTGGCCGGTCTCACCATGGGTCAGCTCCTGTCGCTGCCCATGATCGCGCTCGGCCTGGTACTCCTGCTGCGGGCCCGCGCCGCGGCCGCCCGGAGCGGTGCATGACGGCGCTCGGCGGGCGGCTGCGCGCGAGCCTCGCGGCCGAGGGACCGGTGCCGCTCGCCCGGTTCATGGCGCTGGCGCTGCTCGAGCGCAGCGCCGGCTACTACGCGACCCGCGACCCCTTGGGCGTCGCCGGGGACTTCACGACCGCGCCCGAGATCTCGCAGTGCTTCGGTGAGCTGCTCGGCGCGGCGCTCGCCCAGGCCTGGCTCGACCGCGGCCGGCCGGATCCGGTGGCGCTGGTCGAGCTCGGGCCGGGCCGCGGCACGCTCATGGAGGACCTGCTGCGCGCGTTCGGAGCGGTGCCGGGGCTCCTCTCGGCCATCCGCCTGCATCTGGTCGAGCCGAGCCCGGCACTGCGCAGGATCCAGGCCGACCGGCTGGCGCGGCACGCTCCGGACTTCCACGAGCGGCTCGAGACGGTGCCCGACGACCGGCCGCTGCTCTTGGTCGCCAATGAGGTCCTGGACGCGCTGCCGGTGCGCCAACTCGTGGCCTGCCCCGAGGGCTGGCGGGAGCGGCTCGTGGCGCTCGACCCCGCGGGCCGTCCCGGCTTCCTCCTGGCGCCGCTGGCGCTCCGCCCGGGGCCGGGCGAGTCCGGACTGCCGGCCGGGGCGGCACCCGGCACGGTGGTCGAGCTGTCGCCGGCGCGCGAGGCGCTGGTGGCCGAGATCGCCCGCCGTCTGGCGCGGACCGGCGGCCTGGCGCTCCTCGTCGACTATGGACGGCTCGGGTGCACCGGCGACACGCTCCAGGCAGTCCGCGCGCACCGTCGGGTCGACCCGCTCGACTCGCCGGGCGAGGCGGACCTGTCCGCGCTCGTCGACTTCGCAGCACTCCGCCGGGTCGCGCGGGCCGAGGGCGCGGCGGTGCTCGGACCGTTGCCGCAGGGGCTCGTGCTCGAGCGGCTGGGCATCCGCCTGCGGCTCGAGCGGCTCTGCCAGGGGCGCTCGCCCGAGCAGTGCCGGGCCCTGCGGGCGGGGGTCGAGCGGCTGGTCGCGGCCGACGCCATGGGCGAGCGGTTCCAGGTCCTGGCGCTGACCGGTCCCGGGGAGCCCACGCCGCCCGGGTTCCGCAGCGAGGAGGTGTGGACCGGATGAGGCTCGAGGCGGCGCTGCTCCGGGCCCCTGGGGTCCGCCACGGCTTCTTCGGCCGGCCGGGCGGGGTGAGCTCGGGGCCCTACGCGGCGCTCAATGTCGGCCTGCGCTCGGGCGATCTGCGCGAGCGCGTGCTCGAGAACCGGCGCCGCGCGGCGGCCGCGCTCGGTGCCCCGCTCGAGCGGCTGTGCGTCGCCCGTCAGGTGCACAGGAATGAGTGCCTCCGGCTCGACGCACCCCTGGAGCCGACCGCCCCGCCCGAGGCGGACGCGCTCGTGACCACCCGCCCCGATCTCCTGCTCGGTGTGACCAGCGCCGACTGCGCGCCGGTCCTCCTGGCCGATCCCCTGGCCGGCGTGGTCGGGGCCGCCCATGCCGGATGGCGGGGCGCGCTCGCGGGCGTGCTCGAGGCGACCGTCAGGGCGATGGTGGCGGCCGGGGCCGAGCCGGCGCGGATCGTGGCGGCGGTGGGCCCGTGCATCGGCCGGCGCTCCTACGAGGTCGGCCCCGAGCTGCGCGCCCGGTTCCTCGAGGTCGATCCCGAGTCCGGCGCCTTCTTCACGGATCGGGCGGGCTCCGACCGGCCGCACCTCGACCTCGAGGGCTACTGCCTCGCGCGCCTCGCCCGGGCCGGGGTCGCCCGCGTCCAGGCGGTCGGCCGCGACACCTGCGCCGAGCCCGAGACCTTCTTCAGCTACCGGCGCACGACGCTCGCGGGCGGCGGCGCGTTCGGCCTGCAGCTCTCGGCGATCCGGCTCGACCCGGGCTGAGCTACTCGCCGACCTGGAGGAGCAAGCCGCGACGGCGGGCGGCGCGGAACAGGCCGAGGAAGGCGGCGGCGCCGATCGCCAGCCAGACGAGCAGGGTGGCGACGGCCCAGGCGAGCAGGCCCGGATCGAGCCGACCCGCGATCAGCACCGCCCGCATCCCCTCGAACACCGCGGCCGAGGGCAGGCACCAGGCGAGCGCCTGGAGGGGCCCCGGCAGGACCGCCACCGGGTAGTAGACCCCGGAGAGCGGCTGGATCAGGAAGATGGCGCCCCAGGCGAGGCTCTCGGCGGCGAGACCCAGGCGCAGCACGAGGCCGGCGATGACGAGGCCGATCGCCCAGCCGAACGCCAGGAGCACGGCCACGAACGGCAGGAGCGACCAGCCGAGGGCGCGCGGCAGCGAGAAGTCGAACACCGGGACCGCGAGCAGGGCCGCCCCGCCGACCCCGATCGCCACGCGCCCGAGGCTGATCCCGAAGATGGCGGCGACGAGCTCCCAGGGCCTGAGCGGGCTCACGAACAGATGCCCGAGATGGCGGGCGTACATCTCCTCGAGGAAGCAGAGCGCCACGCCGAGCTGGCCGCGGAAGAGCGTGTCCCAGAGCAGCACGGCGGACAGGAACAGCCCGGCGGCGCGCGCCACGAGCCCGCTCTCCTGCTGCAGGAACAGGGTCAGATAGCCCCAGAGCAGCATCTGCACCGAGGGCCAGTAGACGAGCTCCAGGATCCGCGGCCAGGAGCCCATCAGGAGATAGGCGTGGCGGCGGAAGATCGCCCCGATCCGCCGCGCCGACAGCCGGGCCTGCGAGGCGGCGCTCACTCGGCGGCACGCGGCAGGCGCAGGACCTCCGCCCGGCCCGGCTCGCCCGGCGGTTCGCCGCGGCGGCGCCACCAGCTCCCGACCCGAGCCCCGATCAGGAGCAGGCAGGGGGTGAGGACGAGCGTGATCAGCGTCGCGAAGGTCAGCCCCCAGGCGATCGCGAGCGAGAGCTGCTGCCACCAGTCGGTCGACGGTCCGCCCTGGGTGATGCGCCGGCCGATCACGTCGACATTGAGCTTGAAGACCAGGGGGAGGAGGCCCAGCACGCCGTTGAAGGTGGTGAGCAGCACCGGCCGGAGGCGCTGCGCGCCGGTGCGCAGGATCGCCTCCACGGGCTCGACGCCGCGCGCCTTGAGCTCGTTGTAGGTGTCGATCAGCACGATGTTGTTGGACACGACGATGCCGGCGAGCGCGATCACCCCGATCCCGCTCATGATGATGCCGAAGGGCTGGTCGACGATCAGCAGCCCGACCAGCACGCCCACCGTCGAGAACAGCACCGCGGTCAGGATCAGGAGCATCTGGTAGATGCTGTTGAACTGGGTCAGCAGGATCATGGCGATCAGGAACACCGCCACCGCGAAGGCCTTGCCGAGGAAGGCCGAGGCCTTGGCCTGCTCCTCGTCCTCGCCGCGGAAGGTATAGGAGACCCCGGGCAGGGCGGCCTCGGCGAGCCAGGCCTTGAGCTCGGCCACCATCCGGTCGGGCAGCACGCCCGGCCGGACGTCGGCCGAGACGGTGAACGCCCGCTCGCCGTCGACCCGCTCGATCTCGGCGGTCCGCGGTGCCGCCTCGCGCCCGACCATGTGGCCGAGCGGGACCGCGCCCACGGGCGTCGCCACGACCAGCCGGTCGAGCTCGTCGAGGCCGCGCGTGCCCAACGGGTAGCGGGCCACGATGTCGACCTCGTCGTCGCTGTCGTCGGGCCGGTACGAAGCGACCTTGAGCCCGTTGGTGACGAGCCGCACGGTCGAGCCGATCGTGGCCACGTCGGCGCCGAGCCGTGCCGCCTGCTCGCGATCGACGGCGATCCGCCACTCGATGCTGGGCACCGGCCGGCTGTCGCCGACCTCGACGAGACCGGGCAGCCGCTCGAACGCCGCCCGCGCCTCGGCGGTGGCGCGCAGGAGGAGATCCTCCTCGCCGGCGGCGATCTCGAGCTGCACCGGCTTGCCCACCGGCGGGCCGGCCCGCGGCACCCGCACCTCGACCCGGATGCCCGCCAGGTCGGCGGTGCGCTCGCGCAGCTCGGCCATGATCGCCGCGGCCGGGCGGCGCTCCTGCCAGTCGTCGAGCTCGAGCAGGATCAGCCCGATCACGTCGTCGTCGACCTGCTCGCCGCCGCGCCACTCGAGCGCGGTCCGGCCGTAGACCCGCTCGATCCCGGCGACGCCCGCGATCCGCCCCTCGACCTCGCGCACGAGCCGGTCGCGCTCGCGGATCGAGAGGTCGCCGCGGGCGTGCACGAGGACCTGGGCGCGGTCGGGCTCGACGTCCGGGAACAGCTCGACCCCGCGGCCGAGGAGGCCGTAGGCGGTCCAGCTGCCGAGCAGGACGGCCACGGCCAGGAGGGTGGTCAGCACCGGCCGCGCGAGGACCGCCCGCAACAGCCGCACATAGGCGCCGATCACGCCGGTGACCGAGGCCAGATCGCCGCTCTCGGTGGCGGCCACGTTGCGCTTGGCCGCGAGATCGCCCTTGGGCGGCCGGCCGAGCAGCGCACCCAGCACCGGCACGAACAGGAGCGCCATGAGGAGCGCCGCGGCGAGCGTGGCGACGAGCGTGATCGGCAGGTAGCGCATGAACTTGCCGACGATGCCGGGCCAGAACAGGAGCGGCAGGAAGGCCGCCAGCACGGTGGCGGTCGAGGCGATCACCGGCCAGGCCATGCGCACGGCGGCGCGCCGGTAGGCGGCGGCGGGCGGCAGGCCCTCGGCCATCTTGCGGTCGGCGTACTCGACCACGACGGTGGCACCGTCGACCAGCATGCCGACCGCCAGGATCAGCGAGAACAGCACCACGATGTTGACGGTGAGCCCCATCGCCTGCAGCACGACGAAGCTCGCGAGGAACGCCACCGGCACGGCGAGCCCGACCAGCGCCGAGGAGCGCAGGCCAAGAGCCGCCACGGTGATGATCATGGTGAGCACCACCGCGGTGATCACGTTGTTGCCGAGATCGCGCAGCATGTCGGCGATCTCGCGCGACTTGTCCTGCGAGTAGCCGACCTCGATCCCGGCCGGCCAGTGCCGGCGCTCGGCCTCGACCACCGCGCGGACCGCCTCGGTGGTGTGGATGATGTTGCGGCCGATCCGCTTCTTGACCTCGAGGGCGAGCGCCGGGCGGCCGTCGACCCGGGCGAAGCCGACCGGATCCTTGAAGGTCCGGCGGATCGTGGCGATGTCGCCGAGCGTCAGGACCGTCGTGCCCTCGACCTTGACCGGCATCCGGGCGAGGTCCTGGACGGTCTCGACCACGCCCGGCACCTTGACCGCGAAGCGACCGCGGCCGACGTCCCAGGATCCCGCCGCCACGAGCTGGTTGTTGCGCCGGACGAGGCCCAGCACCTCCTCGACCGCGAGCCCGTAGCCCTCGATCCGCTCGGGGTGGATCAGGATCTCGACCAGGTCCTCGCGCTCGCCGGCGATCTCGACGTCGAGCACGTCGGGGAGCTGCTCGATCCGGTCCTCGAGGTCGCGGGCGAGGCGCAGGAGCGCGCGCTCGGGGACCTCGCCCGCGAGCGTCACGACCAGGACCGGGAACAGCGAGAGGTTGACCTCGTCGACCACCGGCTCGTCACTGTCGGCGGGCAGCTCGCTCTTGACCCGGTCGGTGCGCTCGCGCACCTCGACGAGCGCCGCGTCGACGTCGACCTCGGCCTCGAAGGTGAGGATCACCGAGGCCCGGCCCTCGGCCGCCACGGCGCGCATCTCCTTGAGCCCCTCGAGGCTCTTGAGCTCGCGCTCGAGCGGCTTGACGATCAGCCGCTCGGAGTCCTCGGCCGAGATGCCCTCGTGGGTGACGGTGACGTAGACGATCGGCAGCTGGACGTCCGGCTCGGCCTCCTTGGGGATCTCGACCGCGACGACGGCGCCCCACACGACCAGCAGCAAGAGGGCCGCCAGGACCGTGCGCGAGCGCGCGAAGGCCGCCTCGACCAGGCGCCTCACGCGGCCGGCCCGTCGCTCGCGCCCGCCGCCGGCTCGGGTCGGGCCTCGACGGTCTCGCCCTCGCCGACGAAGCCCTGGCCGGTGGTGATCACGCGGGCCCGCTCGGGCAGGCCGGCGAGCCAGAGCCAGCCGCCCTCGGCGCGGACGATCTCGGTCGGGGCGAAGCGCACCCGCTCGCCCGCCGCCACGTGGCGGACCCCGATCCGGCCCTGATCGTCGAGCACGAGGGCGCCGGCCGGAAGGCGGTGCGCGGGCACGGGCGGCAGGCGGAGCGCCAGCCGCGCCGTCATGCCGGCCGGCAGGTCGGCCGGTGGATCGGCGATCTCGAGCTCGACCCGGAAGGTCCGGGTGGCGCCGTCGGCGCGTGCGGCGACGAACCTGAGGCGCCCCTCGAGGACCCGCCCGTCGGCCAGCCTGGCGCTGCCCGGGAGGCCCGGAACCAGCCGGCCGACCACCGTCTCCGGCGCCTGGCCCACGACCAGGAACGGTCGCTGCTCGACCAGGAGTGCCACCTCCTGGCCGATCTCGAGGAAATCACCGAGCTCGACCCGGCGGCGCTCGAGCCGGCCGGCGAAGGGCGCGCGGATGGTCGCCCGCTCGACCTCGAGGCGGACCTCGGCGAGCCGGGCGCGGGCCAGCTCGAGCTCGGCCGCGGCCTCGGCGACCCGGGTCTCGGCCTGGAACTGCTTGGCGCCGAGCCGCCGGGCGGCCTCGTACTCGAGCTCGCGCTGGGCGAGACGCGCCTCGAGCTCGCGGATCCGGGCCGGGCGATCGCGCGGGTCGAGCTCGACCAGCGGCCGGCCGGCCTCGACGGCGGTGCCCTGGGCGACCGGCGTGGCCACCACCCGGCCGGCGATCTCCGCCCGCAGCACGACCGCGCGCACCGGCTCGCTCGTGCCGTTCAGCACGATCTCCGGCGCCACCGGCCGGGCGACGCTCTCGGTCACCCGCACGGTCGCGCGCGGCGGCGTCGGGGCGGGCGCGGCCGAGGGCGCCCCGGCCGCGGGCGGCGGCGAGCCCGGTCCCAGCATCTCCTGGAGCGGGCGGGAGGCCAGCCACAGTGCCAGGCCGGCCGACAGCACCACCGCCGCTGCGATCGACGAGCGCATCGCCTCCGCCCACGTCCCCGCCAGCCCGAACGACGCCGTCGGGCGCCGCCGGCACGACCGAAGCTCATTCTACGCGCGCGATCGGCCCTCCGACCACCCCGGCCGCCGGGGCGGCCGCGGCGCGGTGTCGCTCAGGCCGCGGCCGTGCCGCGGCGGTCGCGGGCCACGTCGAGGAACACCTCCTCGAGGGTCGCCCGGCCGTAGCGGGCGAGCAGCTCGCCGGGCGAGCCGCGGTCGACCAAGCGGCCGGCGCGCATGAGCAGCACCTCCTCGGCCAGCCGCTCGACCTCGGCCATGTTGTGGGAGGCGAGCAGGAGGGTGGCGCCGCGCCGCCGGCGCCAGCGCTCGAGATGGCCGCGCAGCCGGTCGGCGCTGTCGGGGTCGAGCGACGCGGTCGGCTCGTCGAGGAGCAGGAGTTCGGGATCGTTGACGAGGGCCTTGGCCAGCAGGAGGCGGGTCTTCTGGCCGGCCGAGAGCCGCCCGGCCGGGCGGTCGAGCAAGTCCTCGAGGTCGAGCTCGCGGGCGAGTGCGGCGATCCGCCCGGGCGGATCGGCGAGGCCGTACAGGTCGGCATAGACCCTGAGGCTCTGCCGCACCGTCAGGCGCAGCGGCAGGTCGACATAGGGGCTGGAGAAGTTGATCCGGGGCAGCACCTCGTAGCGCGCCTCGGGCATCGGCCGACCGAGCAGCGCGATCCGCCCCGAGGTCGGCTCGAGCAGGCCCAGGAGCATGGCGATCGTGGTGGTCTTGCCGGCACCGTTCGGACCGAGGAGCGCCACGGTCCGGCCGGCCGCCACCTCGAGCTCGAGCCCGGCCACGGCCTCGACCGCCCCGAAGCGCTTGACCAGCGCCTCGACCCGGATCGCCGGCGGAGGATCAAGGCTCACGCAGCACGCCCCGGGCGCGATAGAACCGCTCGGCGCCGGGGTGGAGCGGCACCGAGAGACCCTGCGCCGCCTGCTCGAGGGCGAGCTCGCGGCCCTGCGGGTGGCCGGCCCGCAGCCGCGCCTGGCTCTCCGGCCGCCAGAGCGCGTCGGCGATCGCCTCGACCAGCTCGGGGTCGAGATCGGCCGCGACCAGCCACAGGAGCGGCACCCCGAGCGTCTCGATCGCCGGCTGGCCGGGATAGGCTCCGAACGGGATCAGATGGTAGCCGAGATAGGGCAGCTCGCGGACCAGCTCGTCGACGCCCGGGCCCTTGACCGGCAGGAGCCGCGCGCCCCACTCGCGGACCAGCTCGTCCACCGCCGGCAGCGGCCAGGCGCCGATCAGGAGCAGGGCGTCCAGGGCGCCCGTGGCCATCGCCTTGACCATCGGCGTGCGCGCCAGGAAGACCGGCTCGAGGTCGCGCTCGGCGAGCCCGACGCCGGCCAGGAGCCGGCGGGCGAGCGGCAGTGTGCCCGAGCCGGCCTCCTCGAAGCCGACCCGCCGGCCGGCGAGGTCGGCGAGGCCCGCGAGCGGCACCTCGGGGCGCACCAGCAGGTGGACGCTCGCGGCCAACAGGTTGGCGAGCGCCCGCACCCGTCCCGCGAGCGCGCCGCGCGCCGGGTCGTCGCGGCCGGCATTGGCGGCCTCGGCGAGGTCGGCCTGGACGATGGCGCTCTCGGCGCGACCGGCGGCCATCAGGTCGAGATTGGCGAGCGAGCCCGAGGAGGACTGGGCGAGGGCCACGAGGCCCGGCACCCCGCAGCTGCCGCCCTGCTCGCAGGGCGGCGTGCCGGGCGGCCGCGAGACGGTTTCCGCGAGCAGCCCGCCGATCGCGTAGGCGCTGCCGCCGACCGGGCCGGTGGCGATCCGGAAGAAGCGCGCGTCCTGGGCCGACGCCTTCAGCACGAGCGGCGTGCCGGCGAGTGCGGCGAGCAGCCGCCGGGCGAGCGCGCGGCGGCCGAGCGTGGGCCGAGCCGGCATCAGCGGACCCGGACCGCGCGCCCGATCACCCGGCGCTGGACGATGCCCTCGACGATCCGGGCGAACGCCAGGTCGAGACCCTCCGCGGTCGGCCGGCGATGCGTCACCTGCAGCTCGAACCGGCCGTCCTCGAGCAGCACGAAGGCATAGACGTGCAACCCCTCCTCGTCGGCCGCGGCCCAGCGCACCGGATCGCCCGCCATGGGCTGGAACTCCTCGCGCTGGCGGAACAGGTTCGGGTCGCGGAACTCGACGAAGTAGGGCCGGCGCTGGGCGGGCACGAACAGGCTCTCGCCCTCGCGCCGGACGACCCCGGGCAGGTCGCGCCGACCGTCGACGAGGGTCACGCTGATCGTGCGCAGCCGGAAGCCGGTGCGGCGGAACGGCTCGATCGTCAGGTCGAGGTCGCGCTGCTCGACGGTCCGGCCGTCGCCGTCCTCGACCCGCGCGACCCCGACGAACACCCCGAACAGGCGGTCGAGCGGCCCCTGCGCCCATGCCGGGCGGGCGGTGAGTGTGGCCGTCGCGAGCGCCAGGAGGAGGCTGCGGCGGTCCATCTCAGCGGCCGCTCCGGGCGAGCTCGATCGCCGGCTCGCGCTCGGCGGCCTCGCCGCGCAACCGCTCGATCGCGAGCGTCAATCGGTCGCCGGCGCGCGCGATCCTGGCCTGCTCGATCACCGGCCTGCCGGCCGCGATCGCCAGTCGGCTGAGCATCAGGCCGTCCGGCAGGTCGCGCGCCCACACGAGCTCCTCGCCCTCGAGCGGATTGGCGGGCGCGCGGCGCTGGCCGAGCATGGCGAACAGCCCCGTGGCGGTCGCCTCGTAGACGCCGGGCCGGTCGCTCGGTGCGAACGGGGCGTCGAACACCGTTCGTCCGCCGAGCGCGAGGCGCGCCGTGAAGCCGCGGCCGCTCGGCTCGAGGACCAGCTCGGCGCGACCGCCCTCGGCAGCACTCGCCCAGCGACCGGCGACCGCCGCCGGCTCGGCGCGCGCCGTGGCCGAGGCGGCGAGCAGCGCCAGCAGGAGCAGCAGGGATGCGGGTCGACCCATGGGCCCTCCGCCGGCACGGGCCACGCGCCACCGTTCCTAGGACATACCTCCCGCGGTCGGCCGGGACAAGCACCCGTCGCGCTGGCCGGCCGGCCCCGGACCGGCTAGCCTCGGCTCGGTGCTCGGCCGCGACCGGCCCGGCACCGGAGGGAGGCGCTCATGCTGGTCGGCGTGCCCAAGGAGATCAAGACCCACGAGTACCGGGTCGGGCTGGTGCCGTCGAGCGTTCGCGAGCTCGTCCATCACGGCCACCGGGTGCTCGTGCAGAGCGGTGCCGGCACCGGCATCGGCGTCGACGACGCCGCCTACCGCGCGGCCGGCGCCGAGATCGCCGCCGGCCCGGAGGCGGTGTTCGAGCGCGCCGAGCTCGTGGTCAAGGTCAAGGAGCCGCAGGCCGAGGAGTGGCGGCGGCTGCGTCCCGACCAGGTCCTGTTCACCTACCTGCACCTCGCGGCCGACCGCCCGCAGGCCGAGGGGCTCCTGGCCTCGGGCTGCGTCGCCATCGCCTACGAGACGGTGACCGACCGGCGCGGCCGGCTGCCGCTCCTGGCACCCATGTCCGAGGTCGCCGGGCGGATGAGCATCCAGGTGGGCGCCCATCACCTCGAGAAGATGCAGGGTGGCGCCGGCATCCTGTTGGGCGGCGTCCCGGGCGTCCACGCCGCCAAGGTCGTGGTGCTCGGTGGTGGTGTGGCCGGGACCAACGCCATCCGCATGGCGATGGGCCTCGAGGCGCAGGTCTACGTGATCGACCGCTCGCTCGACCGGCTCTACGAGCTCGACCTGCAGTTCGGGCCGATCCTCAACACCGAGTACTCGACGGTGGATGCGATCGAGCGCCACGTCGGCACCGCCGACCTCGTGGTGGGGGCCGTGCTGATCCCGGGCGCCGCCGCCCCCAAGCTCGTCACCCGCGAGATGATCCGGCGCATGCGGCGCGGCTCGGTGTTCGTCGACATCGCGATCGACCAGGGCGGCTGCGCCGAGACCTCGCGGCCGACGACCCACGCCGACCCGGTCTACGTCGAGGAGGGGGTCATCCACTACTGCGTCACCAACATGCCCGGGGCCGTGCCGCGCACCTCGACCTTCGCCCTCAACAACGCCACCCTGCCGTTCGTCCTGGCGCTCGCCGGCAAGGGCTGGAGGCGCGCCTGCGCCGAGGATCCGCATCTGGCGGACGGGCTGAACGTGGTGCGCGGCGCGCTGGTCTACGAGGCGGTCGCCAGGGACCTGGGTCTGCCGTTCACGCCGCGCGAGCGGATGCTCGGCGGCTGAGGCGGGCGAGCGTGGCGGGGGGAGGGGCGTGGTGGCCGGGCAGCGTTTCCGGGTGAGCGATCTCGTGGATCTGGCGGACGCCCTGCTGGGCGCCGCCGGCATGGACGCCGGCAAGGCCCGGGTCACGGCCGAACTCCTGGTCGAGGCCGACCTCATGGGCCACACCACCCACGGCCTGGCGCTGCTCGCCCCCTATCTGGACGAGCTGCGGGCCGGCCGACTGGTCGGCACGGGCGAGCCCGCGGTCCTGGCCGAGGCGCCCGCGGTGGCGCTCTGGGACGGCGGCTATCGGCCGGGGCTCTGGCTGACCGCGCGGGCGATCGAGGAGGCGTGCGAGCGGGCCGCCCGGCTCGGCACGGCGGCGATCGCCATCCGCCGCTCCGGCCACATCGGCTGCCTCGCGGCCTTCCTCGGCCGCGCCACCGAGCGCGGCCAGGTGGTGCTCGTGGCCTCCTCCGACCCCTCGGTCGCCACCGTAGCGCCGCATGGCGGCCGGACCGCGCTCTTCACCCCCGACCCGATCGCGGTCGGGCTGCCGGCGCCCGACCAGCCGATCCTGGTCGACATCAGCGCCTCGATCACCACCAACGCCAATTCGGCGCGGCTCGCCCGCCTGGGCCGGCGCGGCCCGGCGCCCTGGTGGCTCGACCCGCTCGGCCGGCCGACCGACGATCCGGCGGTGGTCGAGGCCGACCCGCCCGGCGCGATCCTGCCCGTGGGTGGGCTGGACCACGGCCACAAGGGCACCGGGCTCGCCCTCGTGATCGAGGGCCTGACCCAGGGCCTGTCCGGCTTCGGCCGGGTCGAGGCCCCCGCCACCTGGGGTGCCGCGGTCCTGGTCCAGGCCTGGGACCCGGCGCTGTTCGCCGGGCTCGAGGCCTTCACCCGCCAGACCGGCTGGCTCGCCCGCGGGGTCCGCGCGACCCCGCCCCGGCCCGGCGTCGAGGCGGTGCGCGTGCCGGGCGATCAGGCTGCGGCGCGCCGTCGCGAGGCGCTCGCGCGCGGCCTCGAGCCGGCCCCGGGCATCCTCGAGGCGCTGGCGCGTGAGGCCCGCGCCGCCGGCCTCGCCGTGCCCGCTCCGCTGCCGGGCTGAGAGCCGTGGCGAGTGCCGCGGCGCCGCTGGCGGCGCCCGCCACCGACGTCCCGGTGGTCGGGCTGATCGCGCTCGCCCACTTCTTCAGCCACCTCTACATCCTGGTCCTGCCGCCGCTGTTCCCGGTCCTGGCGCCCGAGCTCGGCGTCGGCGTGGCGGCGCTCGGCCTGGCGCTCGCCGCCCTCAACCTGACCACGATCCTGGCGCAGCCGCCGCTCGGCTTCCTGGTCGACCGGATCGGCGCGGCGCCGATCCTCCTGGCGGGCCATCTCCTGATGGCCGGGGCGATCGCCGCGATCGGCCTCGTTCCCGGCTATCCGGCGCTCCTCGCCTGTGTGGTGGCGGCCGGGCTCGGCAACGCCGTCTACCACCCGGCCGACTACGCGATCCTCGGCACCCGGGTCCGCCCCGAGCGGCTCGGGCGGGCCTTCGCGGTGCACACCTTCGGGGGCTATCTGGGCTTCGCCGCGGCCCCGCTCACGATCGTGGCGCTCACCGGGCTCGTCGGCTGGCGGACGGCGCTCCTCCTGGTGGGCGGCGCCGGGCTCGCCGTCGGCCTCCTGCTGCTCGCCGGCCGCCGCTGGCTCGCCACCCCGCCCGGCGCGCGAGCGGGGAAGGGCGCGGCGGGGTCGGCCGACCGCCGGCTGCTGTCGAGCGGGCCCGTGCTCCTGGCGCTGCTCTTCTTCGTGCTCCTGGCGCTCGGCCACGGCGGCATCACCGGCTTCACGCCCGTCGTGCTCGAGCGCTCGCGCGGCCTCGATCTGGCGGCCGCCAACCTGCCGCTCGCGGCCTTCCTGCTGGCGAGCACGCTGGGCGTGCTGCTCGGCGGCTGGGCGGCCGACCGGCTCGGCCGGCACGGGCTGATCGTCGCCGGCTGCTCGCTGGCGATCGCCGCGATGGCCACGGCGGCGGTCCTGCTGGCCCCGCCCCTGCCGCAGCTGATCCTCCTGTTCGCGCTCGGCGGGCTGGCCTCGGGCGTCATCGCCCCCTCGCGCGACATGCTGGTCCGGGCGGTGACGCCGCCCGGCGCCTCGGGCCGGGTGTTCGGCTTCGTGATGGTGGGCTTCAACCTGGGCGGGCTCGTGGCCCCGCCGGCCTACGGCTTCCTGGTCGATTCCGGCCGCCCCGAGCTCGTGCTCCTCATGGTGGCGCTGGTGAGCCTCGTGACCATGGCGACCGTCGCCGGCACCGCCGGCCGGCGGCCCGCGGCCGAGGCGGCCGCGACCAGGGCGGCCGGCTGACCCCGCCGGCCCGCCGCCGGCGCCGCCCGGCTCAGTGCGCCGCCGCCTCCTCGCGGTGCTTCTCGACGATCGCCTGGGCGAGCCGGTCGGGCACCTCCTGGAGATGGTCGAAGGCCCACTCGAAGAAGCCCGTGCCCTGCGAGAGCGAGCGCAGCGACACGATGAGATCGTGCATCTCGCCCTGTGGGATGCTGGCGCGGATCCCGTCCCAGCCCGGCCAGCCGGCCTTGGCCTCGTAGCCCAGGATCTGGCCGCGCCGCTGCGTCACGAGCTGGAGGGCCCGCGAGGTGTAGTCGGCGGGGACCGAGATGGTCACGGCCAGGATCGGCTCGAGCAGCACCGGCTGGCACTTCGGCAGGCCCTCCTTGAGGGCCAGCGCGGTCGCCATCTTGAAGCTCATCTCGTTGCTGTCGACGGTGTGGAACTGGCCGTCGTGCAGGGTCACCTGGACGTCGACCACCTGGAAGCCGAGCGGTCCCTTGGCCAGGTGGTCCTTGGCGCCCTCCTCGACCGCCGGGATGAACTGCCGCGGCACCGCCCCGCCCACGACCTTGTTCTCGAAGCGGAAGCCGGTGCCGCGCGGCAGCGGGTCGATGGTGATCTTGACGTCGCCGAACTGGCCGTGCCCGCCGGACTGCTTCTTGTGCCGGCCGTGCGCCTCGGCGCTCTTGCGGATGGTCTCGCGATAGGGGGTGCGCGGCGCGTGCGGCTCGACCGCGATGTGGTACTTCGAGCGCATCCGGTCGAGGGCGACCTTGAGATGGATCTCGCCCTGACCCCAGAGCAGCGTCTGGTGCATCTCCGGGTCGGGCTCGACCCTGAGCGAGGGATCCTCGTCGACGAGCTTGGCGAGCGCGCCCGAGAGCTTGACCTCGTCGTTGCGGTTGGCGGCGGTGACCGCGTAGGCGAACAGCGGCGGCAGCGGATCGGCGCTCGGCAGCGCGGTCGGCGGCGGGCCGCTGCCGTTGGTGAGGACGGCCCCGGTGCGCGCCTCCTCCATCCGGGCGAGCGCCACGATGCTGCCCGGACCGGCCTCGCCGATCGCCTCCTGCTGCTGGCCGAGCAGCCGGTAGACGCCGCCGACCCGCATGCCGCCGAGCTGCATCCCGTCCTTGACCTGGCCGCGCCAGATCCGCGCCAGGGACAGCTTGCCGGCGTGCGGCAGATGGTAGGTCTTGAGCACCTGGACGAGGGCCGGGCCGTCCTGGCCGAGGCCGAGCGCCCGGGCGCGCACGGCCGGATCGGGCGTCTCGGCCACGAGCGCCTCGAGGAAGCGGCGCACGCCCATGTCCTGGTCGGCCACGCCCAGGAAGACAGGGACCACCTGGTCGGCGCCGAGCGTCTTCTGCAGGTCGCGGAGGATCTGCTCGGCCGGCGGCTCCTGGTCCTCGAGGAGCTTCTCGAGCAGGTCGTCATCGAAGTCGGCGAGCGTCTCGAGCATGGCCCGGCGGGCCGCCTGCTCGCGGTCGCGGTAGTCTTCCGGCAGCGGGATCCGGTCGGACGGGCCGCCCTTCTTGAACTGGTAGGCCTGCTCGGTCACGAGGTCGATGTAGCCGATGAGCGAATCGCCCCGGCCGATCGCGTACTGGTGCGGCACCACCGGCCGCGCGCTGACCTTGCGGAGCGCATCCAGGAGGTCGCGGTAGCGCACCTCGGAGCGGTCCATCTTGTTGATGAACACGAGGTGCGGCACGGCGTGGGCGTCGAGGAAGTGCAGGAGCGGCGCCACCGCGATGGTCCGTTCGAGGACCGGCTCGACCACCACCACGGCGAGGTCGACGCCCATGAGCGCGGCGCGGGCCTCCTGCGCGAACTCGACCGAGCCCGGGCAGTCGAGCAGGGTGATCTCGTGACCGGCGTGGCGGCAGGTGGCGGCCGTCACCTCGGTGCTCATCTGCCGCTCGCGGGCCTCCGGGCTGAAGTCGCCGACCGTGTTCTTGTCCATCACCCGCCCCTTGCGGGCGATGGCACCGGTCACGAAGAGGATGCTCTCGAGCAGCGTCGTCTTGCCGGCCCCGTTCGGGCCGACGAGCGCTACATTCCGTCGTTGGCTTGCCACGTCCATGCTGCCTCCCGGGGTCGCGGTCCCCGGCGGCCGGCGGCCCTGCGGGGAGACCGATCGGCAGCATGTTCGTGGCAAGTCGGTGACTTGTCCACCGCGAACGCGGCCCGCGGAAGGCCGCGCCCCGGCATGCGCCGACCGTCGGCTGGCGATTGCGCCGGGGCGTGGTTTGAGGGAGAGTAGCTCGGGGAGGGGGCGGGCATGCAGTGCGCGGACCTCGATCGCTACCTCGAGTCGTTCCTCGATGGCCGGCTCGGCCGCTCGCGCTCGCTGATGCTGCGCCGCCATCTCGCCGGCTGCCTCGCCTGCCGGGCCCGGTTCGAGAGCCTGCGCCAGTTCGAGCGCGACCTGGCCGGGCGGCTGCGCAGCCTCGAGCGGTGCGACTCGCTCTGGGGCGGCCTCGAGCTCGACCTCGTCAAGAGCGGCGAGACCGCCTTGCCGAGGCTCGTGGCACCGCTGCGCGCCCTGCCACCGCCGCGTGCCAGCGCGCCGCCGCCGGCGGCGCCGGTCGCGGCCGGCCGCACCCTGCCGCCGCGGCCGAGCGACCTGCCGCGCCCGCGCCGGCTGCGCTCGAGCCGGATCGGCCTCGCGGTCGCCGCGGTCGCGGCCGGCGCCGCCGTGCAGACCGGCCTCTGGCTGCTCGACGGATCGGGCGCGCCGGGCGGCGCCCTGGCGCTGCTCGACCGCCTCAAGGGCGAGCCGGCGCTCGAGCTGCGCAACGGCGACCCGGCGGCACTGCGCGGCTGGCTCACCGCCCGCCTCGCGGCACCCGTCCCGGCGCTGCCGATCCCGGCCGGCTTCGAGCTCCTGGGCGGCCGGATCGACGAGCTCGGCGGCCTCAAGAGCGGGGTGCTGGTCTACCGCCGCGGCGGCGAGACGGCGCTCCTCTACCTGCAGCCGCGCCCGGGCATCCGGGTCGGCGAGGTCGGCACCGACCTCCTGGCCAAGCTCCAGGGCGGCGCCCGGCTCGCCTGGCAGGACGAGGACTTCTCCTACGCCGTGGTCAGCACGCTGCCCGCCGGGGACCTCGTCGGGCTGGGCCGGACCGTGGCCGTCCGCTGAGCCGCCCGCTCAGCCCACCAGCCGCTCGATCAGGGCGTTGACCTCGGCCGCCTTCTCCATGTGCACGAGGTGGCCGGCGCCGGCCAGCACGCTGACCGGGATCGCGGCCGGCAGGCCGCGGCAGTGGGCCACCGGCAGGATCCGGTCCTCCGCACCCCAGATCACCTGCGCCGGCACCCCGAGCTCGGCCAGCCGGTGGGTCAGCACGAGCTGCTGGCGGCCGCCCGCGAAGCAGGCCGAGGCGATCCGGTTCAAGGCCGCCTCGGCACCGTCCATCCGCCGCGCCTTGAGCACGTTCTCGACCATCTCCGCGGTCACGAGCCTGGGGTCGTGGACCAGCATCTCGAGGATCGGGCGGAGCTTGCGCGCCCGGCTGGTCGCCAGGAACCCGTCGATGTAGTCGATGTTGATCTCCGGCCCGAGAGCGGCCGAGGCCACGAGTGTGAGCGAGGCCGCCGCCTCCGGATGGTTCAGGGCCAGATCCAGGCTCACCGCCCCGCCGAGCGAGTGGCCGACCAGGTGCGCCCTGTCGATCCCGAGCGCCGCCAGGATCGCCATGAGCTCACCGGCGAGGAAGCCCACCGTGCCGGGCCCCACCTCCTTGCTCGACCCGCCGTGCCCGGGCAGGTCCAGGGCGATCGTGCGGCGGCGCTCGGCCAGGCTCTCCTGGTTGAACATCCAGCCGTCGAGATCGCCGCCGAAGCCGTGCACCAGGACCACCGGGACGCCGCCCGTCCCGAGCTCCAGCAGGCGGATGCGGCGATGGTCGGCGGTGATCGTCCGCGGCCGCGGCGCCTCGGCCGCAGCGGTCGCGGCCGCGGCCGCGAAGCGCGCCTCGAAGTCGGCCACGAAGGCGTCGATCGCCGCCTCCGGCACGGCCGGGTCGGCCACCACCGCGAGGAGCGCGCCGACCGGCAGCGTGGTGCCCGGCTCGGCCAGCCGCCGCCTGAGCGTGCCGCCGACCGGGCTCTCCATCACGTTGGCGATCTTCGAGGTCTCGATGTCGCAGAGCTCCTGGCCCTTGGTGAGCACCGCTCCCGCCTCGACGTGCCAAGCGGCGAGGAGCCCCTCCTGCATGGCGAGGCCCCATTTGGGCATGACGATCGGCAGGATCTCCGCCAAGGGGGCTCTCCTCAGCGCTCGAAGGCCAGGACCTCGCGCACCGCCGCCTCGATCCTGGCGGGCGAGGGGATGTAGAGGTCCTCGAGCGCCGGCGAGAACGGCACCGGCGCGTGCGGGGCGGTGACCATCTTCACCGGCGCCTTGAGGTCGGTGAAGCACTCCTGGCCCACGAGCGCCGCGATGTCGGTCGCCATCGAGCAGCGCGGATGCGCCTCGTCGACGACCACCACCCGGCCCGTCTCGGCGGCCGTCTCGAGGACGGTCTCGCGGTCGAGCGGCGAGGTGGTGCGCAGGTCGACCACGGTCACCCCGATCTTCTCCTTGGCGAGCTTGTCGGCCACCTGGTTGGCGAAGTTGACCATCCGGCCCATGGTCAGGACGGTGACGTCGTCGCCCTCGCGGGTGACGTTGGCCTCGCCGAACGGGATCGTGTAGGGCTCGTCCGGAACCTCCGCCTCCTCGTCGTACATGGCCTTGTGCTCGAAGAAGATCACCGGGTCGTCGTCGCGGATCGACTGGATGAGCAGGCCCTTGGCCTCGTAGGCGTTGCTCGGCAGCACGACCTTGAGCCCGGGGATGTGGGTGAAGATCGGGTAGAGGCACTGGCTGTGCTGGGAGGCGGCGCGGAAGCCGGCGCCGTACATGGTCCGCACGACCATGGGCGTGACGGCCTTGCCGCCGAACATGTAGCGGAACTTGGCCGCCTGGTTGAAGATCTGGTCGAAGCAGACGCCGAAGAAGTCGACGAACATCAGCTCGGCCACGGGCCTGAGCCCGGTCGCGGCGGCCCCGGCCGCGGCGCCGACGAAGGCGCTCTCGCTGATCGGGGTGTCGAGCACCCGCTCGCGGCCGAAGATCGGCATGAGCCCCTTGGTGACGCCCAGAGGACCGCCCCAGGCGTCGTCCTCGCCGGGCGAGCCCATGCCGCCGGCGACGTCCTCGCCCATCAGGATCACCCGCCGGTCGCGCTCCATCTCCTGGCGGAGCGCCTCGTTGATCGCCTGGCGATAGGTCTTCTTGGGCATGGCTTCCTCCCTGCGCGCCGAGGGCTCAGTGGTAGGAGACGTAGACGTCGGTCAGAAGGTCGGCCTCGCCGGGCATCGCCCCGGCCTTGGCCTCCCGGGTCACCCGGTCGATGTGCTGGGCGACCTCGCGGTCGACCCCGTCGAGGGTGGCGGCGTCGAGCAGCGCCGCGTCGAGGACGCGCCTGCGGAACAGCATCAGGCAGTCGCGCTCGGCCGCCAGCCGCGGCACCTCGTCCTTGCCGCGGTAGGTCATCGCATCGCCCTCGAAGTGGCCGTAGTAGCGGGTGAACCGCACGTGCACGAGGGACGGGCCGCCGCCCGCCCGGGCCCGCTCGATCACCTCGCGGGCGACCTCGTGGACGGCGAAGAAGTCGTGCCCGTCGACCTCGTAGCCGGGCATGCCGAAGCCCGCCGCCCGGCCGACCTGGCTGCCGCCGACCGACCAGGAGGAGGCGGTCGATTCGGCGTAGCCGTTGTCCTCGACCACGAAGATCGCGGGCAGGTTCCAGATCTTGGCGAGGTTGTAGGATTCGAGCGTGGTGCCCTGGTTGGAGCCGCCGTCGCCCACGAAGGCGATCGCCACCCCGCCGGTCTTGAGCGTCTTGGCGGTCAGGGCCGCACCGCAGATCAGGGGAGGGCCGCCGCCGACGATGCCGTTGGCGCCCATCATCCCCTTCTCGAGGTCGGCGATGTGCATCGAGCCGCCCTTGCCGCCGCAGAGGCCGTCCTTCTTGCCGAAGATCTCGGCCATCATGGCGGCGACGTCGCAGCCCTTGGCGATGCTGTGGCCGTGGCCGCGGTGGGTCGAGGCGATCCGGTCGACGTCGGTCAGGTGCATGCAGAAACCGACCGCCGAGGCCTCCTCGCCGGCGTAGAGATGCACGAAGCCCGGGATGTTGCCGGCCGAGAACTCCTCGTGGACCCGGTCCTCGAAGGCCCGGATGGTGCGCATCTGCCGATAGGCGTGCAGGAGCTCGTCGCGATTGAGCTGCATGGGCGGCCTCCCCGATCTCGTCCAACGAACGGGCCCGAGAGTTAACCCGGGGACGGGTCTTGGCAAGCCCGCCCAACACGGCGGCGGCCGGGCACCCGAGGCGCCCGGCCGCCGGCTTCCGGAGGATCGGCCCCGCCGGGCCTCCTCAGGGCTTCAGGGTCTTCAGATAGGCGATCACGTCGGCGCGCTTCTTGGGATCGGCCAGGCGGAAGGCCATGCGCGAGCCCTTGATCACGCTCTGCGGGTTCTCGAGGTACTTGTCGAGCAGCGCCTCGTCGTTCCAGACCACGCCCGACTCCTTGATCCCCGGCCCGTACTTGGCGGCGTAGGTCGGCTCGGTGCCGGCGGCGCGGCCCCACACGCCGAGGAGGCTCGGGCCGGTCGGCTTCGACTCGGGCTTGTCGAGGTTGTGGCAGGCGACACACTGCCGGGCGACCGTCTTGCCGGCCTCGGGATCGCCCTCGGCGCGGGCCCCGCCCGCCGCGCCGGCGACCAGGAAGAGCGCGCCGGCCAATGCCATGATCCGCATCCAGGAGCCTCCTTCAGGGGTCTGTTCGATCTCCCCGCGGGCGCTCCCTAGCGCTTCGGCGGGCCGAGGCCAATCGCCTTCGTCGCCGCTGCGGCGAAGGGTGCGCGCGACGGCTCAGCCGGCGGCCCGGAAGCGGGGCGGCGCGTGGCCCGGATCGGGCGGGATCCAGGCAGGCCGGGGCGCGGCGCCGCGCTCGGGAGCTTCGTGCGCCCATGCCACGGCGGCGGGCTCGGGAGCCGCGTGCACGGACGCCACCGCCGCCGCCGGTGCCGCACCCGCGCCGGGCTCGGGAGCCTCGTGCGCCGCGAACCCGGCGACCTCGGGAAGCTCGGCCGGCTCCGCGAGCTCCGCCGCCGGGGGCGAGGCCGCGGGCTCGGGATCGGCCTCCGCGCGAAGCTCCTCGGGCAGCGCTGCCGGCGGGGTGCGCCGCGCCGATTCGAGGTCGGCGAGCGCGCGCTCGCGGTCGCGCTCGAGCCGGGCTCGGGCGCGCACCAGCGTCGCGAGCGAGGGCAGGCCGTCGACCGGCCGCCCCTCGATCAGTGCGCCGAGCAGCCGTTCCTCGACGGCATCCAGCCTGTGGGCGAGCCAGACCTGCGCAACGAAGCCGTCGGCGGCGGCCCGCTCGGCCGCGTCGCACGGCCGCAGCCGCGCGAACCAGGCCTGCCTGAGGCCGGCGAGGCCGGGCCGGTGGATCGGCGGCACGGCCTCGGCGAGGCCGGCCAGGGCGGTAGGGGGAGCGAGCTCGGGCACGGCGGATCTCCTGCAGCCGGTTCGCCCCAACGTACCTAGATTAGGCGGAAAGTCAAGATGACGGGGAATATCCTCAGTCTGTTGCCGTGCCGCCCGCGGGCGACATCTTGTGGCGACACGGTACGGCGGCTGGCCGAAGGAGCCCGATGAACGCCACCTTGACCCTGGTCCTCTGCCTCGCCACGAGCCCGGAGCGCTGCGAGGTCCGCGATTTCGAGGTCGACGCCCAGGCCTGCTTCTACGGCGGCGCCAACCTGATCGAGGCCAATACGCCGGAGGGTTGGCGGCTCAAGAGCGCGCGCTGCGTGCCGGCGCATCTGGGCAATCTCGAGGGCGCCGGCACGCCGCCGACCGGCCGGCCGCCGGCGCGGCCGGAGCCCGGACGGTCGCGCGACGGCTGAGCGGCGGGCGCCCGCGGGGAGGGGTGCCCGGGACGGCCTCGGCCGGGCTCAGCCCTCGAGCAGGCGGCGCGCCACCACCTGCGCCTGGATCTCGGCGGCGCCCTCGAAGATCGACAGGATGCGGGCGTCGCAGAGGATCCGCGAGATCGGGTACTCGAGCGCGTAGCCGTTGCCGCCGTGCACCTGGAGGGCGGCGTCGGCCGCCATCCAGGCGACCTGGGCGGCCAGGAGCTTGGCGAGCCCGGCCTCGAGGTCGCAGCGCCGGCCCTCGTCCTTGGCGCGCGCCGCCAGGAAGGTGAGCTGGCGGGCGATCTGGGTCTCGACCGCGGCCCAGGCGAGCTTCTGCTGGACCCTGGGGAAGGCCAGGAGCGGCTTGCCGAACTGCCTGCGCTCGCGGGCGTAGGCGAGACCCTCCTCGATCGCCGCCACCGCCACGCCCACCGCGCGGGCGGCGGTCTGGATGCGGGCGCTCTCGAAGGTCGCCATGAGCTGCTTGAAGCCCTGGCCCTCGACCCCGCCCAGGAGGTTCTCGGCCGGCACGGCGAAGCGGTCGAAGGAGAGTGTGTATTCCTTCATCCCGCGATAGCCCAGGACCGGGATCTCGCCGCCGGTGAGCCCCGGCACCGGGAACGGGTTCGCCTCCGTCCCGCGCGGCTTCTCGGCCAGGAGGATCGAGAGCCCGCGATGGCCGGGCTCGGGCCGGGTGCGGCACAGGATCGTCATGAAGTCCGCGCGGGCGGCGTGCGTGATCCAGGTCTTCTGCCCCGTCACCCGCCAGAGCCCGTCCTCGAGGACCGCGCGGGTCTCGAGGTTGGCGAGATCGGAGCCGATGTTGGGCTCGGTGAAGACCGCGGTCGGGATCAGCGCCCCCGAGGCGAGCCCGGGCAGGAAGCGGGCCTGCTGGTCGGGTGTTCCCGAGGCGGCCACGAGCTCGCCCGCGATCTCGTTGCGGGTCGGCAGGGAGCCCACGCCGATGTAGCCGCGCGACAGCTCCTCGGTGACGAGGCACATGGCGAGCTTGCTCATGCCGAGCCCGCCGTGCGCCTCGGGCACGGTCAGGCCGAACACGCCGAGCTCGGCGAGCTCCCGCAGCACCGCGTCGGGGATCAGCGCGTCCTCGAGGTGCCAGCGCTGGGCGTGCGGGCGGATCCGCTCCTCGGCGAAGCGGCGGAACTGGTCCTGGACGAGCACGAGGCCGTCGTCCTCGAGGCCGGGATCGCCGAGCTCGCCCGGTGCCAGGAGCTCGGCCAGGCGCGAGCGCAGCGCGGGCGTGCCGCCGCCCGCCCGGAGCGCCCGCACCTCGGCGGTCCGGAACGCCTCGAGCGCGCGCTCGGAGAGGCCGAGCTCGTGCGGCCGGACGATCTCGCCCTGGCCGATCGGGAGGCCGCCCTCGAGGCGGGCCAGGTACTCGGCGAACCCCCAGCTCAGGACGAGCCGCTCGCGCTCGCCGCCGCGGCCGGCCTCGGCCAGCCGCTCGGCCCAGGCGGCGAGCGCCTCGAGGCCGCGCAGATGCGCCTCGAGCCAGGCGAGCCCGTGCGCCGCGTGCTGCTCGCGCTCGAGCCGCTCGGGGTCGAGCCGGCCGCCCGGGGCGAGGCGTGCGCGGAGCGCGTCGCGGGCCCGCTCGCGCAGGTCGCGGGCGGCTCCAA
The DNA here is from genome assembly GCA_964504655.1 of uncultured Geminicoccaceae bacterium. Classification (GTDB taxonomy): domain Bacteria; phylum Pseudomonadota; class Alphaproteobacteria; order Geminicoccales; family Geminicoccaceae; genus JANXAZ01. Next base: position 960 of record CAZDFD010000040.1, on the reverse strand, counting down.
GGGCGGCGGTGCAGTCCGCCCGGAGGTCGCCGGTCGACCGCGCCGGACCGGCCAGGACTGTGGCCATGGGGGGCTCCTCGTTGCCCGGGGGTGCGCCTGGGGCGGGGCTCAGCCCTCGATCGCCTCCTCGAGGGTGCGCATGCCGGGGCGACGGGCCTGCACGAGCACCGCCATGTTCCCGGGCTTGTGCTGGTTCTTCCACATCTTCATGTGCGCGCGCGGGATGTCGGCCCAGGCGAACACCTCGCTCATGCAGGGATCGACCTGGCGGTTGAGGACGAAGCGGTTGGCCGCCATGGCCTGCTTGAGGTTGGCGAAGTGGCTGCCCTGCATGCGCTTCTGCCGCATCCAGAGATACCGGGCATCCAGGGTCAGCTTGTAGCCCGAGGTGCCGGCGCAGATCACCACCATGCCGCCGCGCTTCACGACCAGGGCCGAGACCGGGAAGGTCGCCGCACCCGGATGCTCGAAGACGAGGTCGACGTCGTTGCCCTTGCCGGTGACGTCCCAGATCGCCTTGCCGAACTTCCTGGCCTCGGCGAGCCAGCGGCCATAGGCCTCCTTGTCCATCGGGTCGGGCATCTCGCCCCAGCAGTCGAACTGCTTGCGGTTGATGACCGCCTTGGCGCCGAGCTGGAGGACGAAGTCGCGCTTGTCCTCCTCCGAGATCACGCCGATCGCATTGGCCCCGGAGGCGGCGATGATCTGGGTGGCCATCGAGCCGAGCCCGCCCGCGGCCCCCCACACCAGCACGTTGTCGCCCGGCTTCAAGGTGTGCGGCGGGTGGCCGAACAGCATCCGGTAGGCGGTCGCGTGGGTCAGCACGTAGCAGCCCGACTCCTCCCAGGTGAGGTGCCGGGGCCGCGGCATGAGCTGGCGCGACTGGACCCGGCAGAACTGGGCGAAGCTGCCGTCCGGCGTCTCGTAGCCCCAGATCCGCTGGGAGGGCGAGAACATCGG
>CAZDFD010000039.1:0-37653 GCA_964504655.1 uncultured Geminicoccaceae bacterium | reverse complement strand
ACGCCGATCCAGGTGGCGGCGACGGCGGCGCTGAACGGCCCGCAGGACTGCGTGGCGCAGCTGCGCACCCTCTATCGCGAGCGCCGCGACGTCCTGGTCGAGGGGCTCGCCAAGGCCGGCTGGGCGGTGCCGCGGCCGGCCGCCTCGATGTTCGTCTGGGCGCCCCTGCCCGAGCCGATGCGGGCGATGGGCTCGCTCGCCTTCGCGAAGCTCCTGCTCGAGGAGGCCGAGGTGGCGGTCGCCCCGGGCGTCGGCTTCGGCGAGTACGGCGAGGGCTTCGTGCGGATGGCGCTGGTCGAGAACAAGCACCGGCTGCGCCAGGCGGTCCGCTCGATCCGGGCGGTCCTGGCGCGCCACGGGGTGGGCGCGCCCGGCCGCGCCAAGGCCCCGGCGCTCGAGGTCGCCTGAGCCGTGGCCCGGGCGCTGCGCGTCGGCATCGCCGGCCTCGGCACGGTCGGCTGCGGCGTGCTCGACCTGCTGCGCCGCAACGCCGATCTGCTCGCGGCCCGCTGCGGCCGGCCGCTCGCGGTCGTGGCGGTCGCCGCCCGCGACCGCACCCGGCCGCGCCCGGTCACGCTCGACGGGCTGCGCTGGCACGACGACGCCCGCGGCCTCGCGCTCGACCCCGAGGTCGACGTGGTCTGCGAGCTGATCGGCGGCGCGGAGGGGATCGCCCTCGAGCTCGCCCGCCGCACCCTCGAGGCCGGCCGGCCGCTGGTCACCGCCAACAAGGCGATGCTCGCCCACCACGGCGCCGAGCTCGCCCGGCTCGCCGAGAGCCGCGGCGCGGCGCTCTCCTTCGAGGCCGCGGTGGCCGGCGGCCTGCCGATCGTCAAGGCGCTGCGCGAGGGCCTCGCGGCCAACCGCGTCCGCCGGGTCTACGGCATCCTGAACGGCACCTCGAACTACATCCTGACGGTGATGCGCGAGACCGGCCGCGACTTCGCCGAGGTGCTCGCCGAGGCGCAGGCGCTCGGCTACGCCGAGGCCGACCCGAGCTTCGACGTCGACGGCGTGGATGCCGCCCACAAGCTCGCACTCCTGGCGGCGCTCGCCTTCGGCGGCCGGCCGCGCTTCGACGCCATCCACGTCGAGGGCATCCGCCACGTCGCCGCGGTCGACATCGCCTACGCCGAGGAGCTCGGCTACCGGATCAAGCTCCTGGGCGTGGCACGGTTGACCGAGGCCGGCCTCGAGCAGCGGCTGCACCCCTGCATGGTGCCCAAGGACGCGCCGATCGCCCAGGTCGAGGGCGTCTTCAACGGCGTCGTCACCGAGTGCGAGGACGCGGGCGCCGTGGTCCTCGAGGGGCGCGGCGCCGGCGCCGGTCCGACCGCCTCGGCGGTGGCGGCCGATCTCGTCGACATCGCCCGCGGCCTCAGGCTGCCGGTCCTGGGCGTGCCGGCCGAGCGGCTGGCCGAGCACCGCCCGGCACCGATGGCCGCGCATCGCGGCAGCTACTACATCCGCTTGATGGTGGTCGACCGGCCCGGCGTGCTCGCCGACATCGCGGCGGTGCTGCGCGATCACGAGGTCTCGATCGAGGCGCTGATCCAGCGCGCCCGCAACCCCGGGCAGGCGGTGCCGATCGTCCTGACCTCGCACGAGACCAGCGAGGCCGCGATGAGCGCGGCGCTCGCCCGGATCGCGACGCTCGCAGCCGTGCTCGAGCCGCCCCGGATGATCCGCATCGAGCGCCCCTGACGGGCGCGGGCCGGCCGGGCGGGACGCCCGCCGAGGAGGGGGAGGTCATGGACGCGTATCAGGTGAGCGATCGGAACCTGGCACTCGACAGCGTGCGGGTGACCGAGGCGGCGGCGCTGGCCTCGGCCCGGCTCATGGGCCGCGGCGACGAGAAGGCGGCCGACCAGGCGGCGGTCGACGCCATGCGCCGGGCCCTGAACGTGCTCGACCTCGACGGGACGGTGGTGATCGGCGAGGGCGAGCGCGACGAGGCGCCGATGCTCTACATCGGCGAGAAGGTCGGCACCGGCCGCGGCCCCAAGATCGACATCGCCCTCGACCCGCTCGAGGGCACCACCATCACCGCCAAGGGCGGCTCGAACGCGATCTCCTGCCTCGCCATGGCGCCGGCCGGCGGCTTCCTCAACGCCCCCGACATCTACATGGACAAGCTCGCCGTCGGCGGCGGGCTGCCGCAGGGGCTGATCGACATCGCCAAGCCGCCGGCCTGGAACCTGGCCCGGCTCGCCGAGGCCAAGTCGGTGGCGGTCGAGGACCTCGTGGTGCTGATCCTCGACCGGCCGCGCCACCAGGAGCTGATCGCGGCGGTGCGTGCGGCCGGTGCCCGCATCCGGCTGATCAGCGACGGCGACGTCGCGGGCGTGATCGCCACGGCGCGGCCCGAGAGCGGCATCGACGCCTACATGGGGATCGGGGGCGCGCCCGAGGGCGTGCTGGCGGCCGCGGCGCTGCGCTGCATCGGCGGCCAGTTCCAGGGCCGGCTGGTCTACCGCAACGACGGCGAGCGCGCCCGCGCCCGCAAGATGGGCATCACCGACCTCGACCGGGTCTACGACCTCGACGACCTCGCCAAGGGCGACGTCATGTTCGCCGCCACCGGCGTCACCGACGGCACGATGCTCAAGGGGGTGAAGCGGGTCGGCCAGAAGGTCACGACCCAGTCGATCGTGATGCGCTCGAAGACCGGCACCGTCCGGGTCATCGACGCCGAGCACAACGTCTCGCTCAAGGCCGGCGTGGTCCCGCACTTCGGCCGCTGAGCCGAGCCCGGCCGGTGATCGTCGAGGGCACCGTCTCGGGGCGGAGCTGGCGGCTGCGCCCGGCCGACCCCGAGCGCAGCACGGCCATCGCCCAGCACCACGGCCTGCCCGAGATCCTGGGCCGGGTGCTCGCCGGGCGCGGCCTCGCCCCGGCCGAGGTGCCGGGGTTCCTCGAGCCGCGGCTCAAGGACGCGCTGCCCGACCCCTCGCACCTCGCGGACCTCGACCGCGTCGCCGATCGGCTCGCCGCGGCGGTGCTCGACGGCGAGCCGATCGGCATCGTCGGCGACTACGACGTCGACGGCGCCACCTCGACCGCGCTCGCCGCGACTTGGCTCCGGGCACTCGGGATCGTGCCCGAGATCGCGATCCCCGACCGCCTGTCGGACGGCTACGGGGCGAGCCCCGCGATCCTCGAGCGCCTGGCCCAGGCCGGCTGCCGACTGGTGCTGACCCTCGACAACGGCACGAGCGCGTTCGAGGCGCTCGACTTCGCCGCCGGGCAGGGCCAGGAGGTGATCGTCGTCGACCATCACCGCGCCGAGGACCGGCTGCCCAGGGCGTTCGGCATCGTCAACCCGAACCGCCCGGGCCAGGACAGCCCGCTCGCCCACCTGGCCGCGGTCGGCGTCACCTTCGTGGTGCTCGCCGCGACCGCCCGCGCGCTGCGCCGGCGCGGGGTCGGCGAGCGGCTGCCCGACCTGCTCGGCCTGCTCGACCTCGTGGCGCTGGGTACGGTCTGCGACGTGGTCCCGCTCGACGGGGTCAACCGGGCCTTGGTCCGCCAGGGGCTCAAGGTGGCGGCGCGGTCGGCCCGCCCCGGCCTCGCCGCGCTCGCCGCCGCGGCCGGCCTCGAGGCGGTCGAGCAGAGCTGGCATCTGGGCTTCGTCCTGGGCCCGCGGCTGAATGCCGGCGGCCGGCTCGGCGAGCCGCTGCTCGCCACCCGCCTGCTGCTGGCCGAGCAGGCCGCCGACGCGGCGGCGCTCGCCGCCCGCCTCGATGCCCTGAACGGCCGTCGCCAGGCGCTCGAGCGGTCCCTCACGGCGGCCGCCGAGGCGGCGGTGCAGCCGCAGCTCGACGACGACGCGCCGGTGCTGATCGCCGCCGGGGAGGGCTGGCACCCGGGGGTGCTCGGCATCGTCGCGAGCCGGCTGGTCGAGCGCTACGGGCGGCCGGCCTTCGTCGTGAGCGTCGCGGAGGGGCTCGCCAAGGGCTCCGGCCGGTCGGTGCCCGGGCTCGATCTGGGTGCCCTCGTGATCGCCGCCAAGGCGCGCGGCATCCTGCGCGAGGGCGGCGGGCACGCGATGGCGGCCGGGATCAGCGCCGCGGCCGATCGGCTGGCCGAGCTCGGCGCCTTCGCGGCCGAGCTCGCCCGGCCGGTCGCCGGGGCCGGCGAGGCCGAGCCGCTCGAGCTCGACGGCGCGCTCAAGGTGGCCGGCGTCACGGCCGAGCTCGCGGCGGCGCTCGACCGGCTCGCGCCGTTCGGCCCGGGCAACGCCGAGCCGCGCTTCTGCCTGACCGACGCGCGGATCGTCGAGACCCGCGAGGTCGGCCGCGGCCACCTCTCCTGTGTGATCGCCGGGACTGCCGCCGGACGGCTGCGCGGGATCGCCTTCCGCGCCGGCGACCGGGCGCTCGGCGGTGCCCTGCAGCGGCGCGGCGAGCCGCTCCGCCTCGCCGGCCGGGTCAAGCTCGAGCGCTGGCGCGGCGAGGCGCGGGCGAGCTTCGAGATCGAGGACGCGGCACCCGGCTGACGGCGCGCTTGATCGGCGCCGCGGCGCTCCGTACATGGACCGCGGTCCCCATCGTCTAGCGGTCAGGACACCACCCTTTCAAGGTGGGAACACGGGTTCGAGTCCCGTTGGGGACGCCACCGGGCGGCCGCCGACCCCCGACCCTTGACAGGGCCCGGGGGCGGTCGGACAAGACCCTGAGACCGGCGGGCCGACCACGACCGGGCGAAAGGATCAGGAGAGAGGCGATGACCAGCGAGCGCTCCACGGACGGGCTCTCGGGCTCGATCGATCGGCGCCGGCTGCTGCAGGGTGCCGCGGGCGCGGCGCTGGCCGCGGGCCTCCCGGCCGGGCTCGGCGAGGCCTGGGCGCAGGCCGCCGACTGGACGCCCGAGAGCGTCGCCAAGATGGCCGGGACCCTCGAGGTCGACACCGCCGCCGAGTGCGCCAAGGTCGTGCCGCTCGACTACAAGGGCCGGCTGACCTACTGGTACGTCGGCCCGACCGAGGCGCAACCGCGGATCGAGCACGAGATCGACGCCGCGCTGTGGGCCGCCTTTCAGAAGACCTATCCCAACATCGTGGTCGAGAAGCAGAGCCTCGGCTACAACGACATGCTCAACAAGCTGCGGACCGCGGCGCTCGGCAACGCCGCGCCGATGGTGGCGCGGCTGCCGATCCTCTGGGGCGTCGAGTTCGCGGCCAAGGGCCAGCTCTCCCAGCTCCGGCCCGAGGACGTCGGCCACAAGACCGACGATTTCTGGCCGGGTGCGATGAAGTCGGTCACCTGGCAGGGCAAGACCTACGGGGTGCCGACCAACAACGAGACGATGGCGCTCATCTGGAACGCCGCGATCTTCGCCGAGGCCGGCCTCGACCCGGAGAAGCCGCCCGCGACCTGGGACGACGTCGTCACCTACTCGCGGCTGATCAAGGAGAAGACGGGCAAGAACGGCTACGGGCTGGTCGCCCGGCAGAACGCCGGCAACACGCCGTTCCGCTACATGCCGCAGTGCTGGGCCTATGGCGGCGGTGCCCTCGACGAGGCCGAGGCGGCGCCGACCTACAAGAAGATCTACATCAACAACGAGGGCTCGAAGGCCTCGCTGCAGGCCTCCTACGACATGTACGTGCGCGACCGGTCGGTGCCGACCTCGGCGCTCACCAACACCCAGAACGAGAACCAGGATCCGTTCATCGCCGGGCAACTGGCGATGATGATCGCGCACCCGTCCGAGTACGCGGTCATGGTCGAGCGGGCCAAGAAGGCCACCGGCGAGCACAAGAAGATCGCGGATGCCGTGGTCGAGAACATGCGCTACGGGCTTCTGCCCAAGGGCCCGGCCCGGCGCGCGGTGGTGTTCGGCGGCTCGAACATCCACGTCTTCAATCCGAAGAACGTCGACGGCAAGATGGACATGGACGCGGCGCGGGCGTTCGTGGCCTTCCACACCGGGCCCGAATGGTCGACCAAGATCGCCTGGTCGGCCTCGAACCCCGGCAACCGGCGCGGCTTCCGCACCTCGTGGATGAAGCAGCGGCTCGAGCAGATCCGCTTCCTCAACGTCACCACCTCGATGCTGCCCTACGGCATCCCGTTCCCGGTGATCGCCGAATCGGCCGAGATCATGAACATCATCGTCCCCGACATGATGCAGAACGCGCTCACCAAGAAGATGACGGTGGCGCAGGCCTGCGACGACGCCGCCAAGAAGATCAAGGCGCTGATCAACGACGTCTGAGCGCGCGCCCGGCGGCGACCCGCCGGGCCGGGCGGCTCGAGGGGAGGCGCGGTCGAGCGTGGGCGCGGGCCCCATCGCCGGGAGCGTGCCGGGCGCCGTCCGGGCGGCGCCGTCGCGGGCCCGCCGGGGCGGCCTGCTCGGCCGGATCGTCCGCCACCGCGCGGACTATCTCTACGTGCTGCCGGCGCTCGGCGTGATGGCGCTGGTCATCGCCTATCCGGTCTACTTCACGGTCTACCTGTCGTTCTTCAGCACGCCGCCGAGCCTCGCGCTCGAGGACAAGATCCATGTCGGGCTCGAGAACTACGGGCGGATCCTGGCCGCGGAGAGCTTCCACGAGGTGACGTGGAACACGCTCGTGTGGACCGTCTGGTCGACGCTGTTCGCCTTCCTGCTCGGCCTCGGCGCGGCCCTCGTGCTCGACCGCGAGTTCCGCGGCCGGGGGTTCCTGCGCGGCGTGCTGTTGGTGCCCTACGTGATCAGCGCGGTCGCCGCCTCCTATGTCTGGCGCTGGATGTACCACAGCGACTTCGGGGTGATCGGCGCCACTGCGATCCGCCTCGGGCTCACGAGCGAGCCGATCAACTTCCTCGACGACGTCGATCGCGTCCTGGCCTCGCTGATCGTGGTCAACGTCTGGAAGGAGTTCCCGTTCGCGATGATCATGATGCTGGCCGGCCTGCAGACCGTGCCCGAGCATCTCCTGCGCGCCGCCCGGGTCGACGGCGCCAACGCCCTGCAGCGCTTCCTCCACGTCACCCTGCCGCATCTCAAGGGGGTGACGCTCGTGACCGTGCTCCTGCTCCTGGTTGCCAACCTGAACTCCTTCACCATCCCCTACGTCATGACCGGCGGCGGCCCGGCCGGGGCCTCCGACATCTGGATCACCGCGATCTACAACCTGGCCTTCGGGCGGATCCGCTTCGGCCTCGCCTCGGCCTACTCGGTGATCCTGTTCGCGGTGATGATGGCCATGGGCTACTTCTACGTGCGCGCGCTCACCCGCGGCGACGAGCGGAGGGCCGGGTGAGCGGCACGGCGCGCCCCCGCGGCCCGGGCGGCTGGACCGCCGGCGGCTGGGCGTTCCTCGTGGCCATCACGCTCTTCGCCTGCCTGCCGATGCTCTGGATGCTGGTCACCTCGCTCAAGACCCAGTTCGCGGCGCTGCAGTATCCGCCGGAGTGGATCCCCTCCGAGCCCACGCTCGGCGAATACGCCCGCCTGCTCTCGCCCGAGAACGACGTCGGCCGCGAGTTCCTGATCTATCTCTTGAACAGCGTCTGGGTGTCGAGCGCCACCACCGTGCTCGGCGTGATCGTGGCGGTGCCGGCCGCCTACGCCTTCTCCAGGTTCCGCTTCCCCGGCCGCAGCCTGCTCTTCTACGCGGTCCTGGTGCGCAACATGTTCCCGGCGGTGGTGTTCCTGATCCCCCTGTTCATCCTGATGCGCTGGCTCGGGCTCGTGAACACCCACGCCTCTTTGATCCTGACATACCTGACCTTCGTCCTGCCGCTGTCGATCTGGCTGTTGAAGGGCTTCTACGACAACATCCCGCCGCAGCTCGAGCAGGCGGCGCGGATCGACGGTGCCACCCGCTTCCAGGCCTTCCTGCGCGTGGTGATGCCGCTCTCCGCCCCCGGGATCGTCGCCACGGCGATCTACTCGTTCATCGTCGCCTGGAACGAGTACGTCTACGCGCTCACCTTCATCAACGACCAGAGCAAGCTCACCTCGCCCGTGGGTCTGCAGCGCTTCTTCGCCGAATACAGCACCAACTGGCCCGGCCTGATGGCCGCCTCGTTCATCATGAGCGTGCCGGTGGTGGCGCTGTTCCTGGTCTTGCAGAAATACTTCGTGCGCGCGCTCACCGAGGGCGCGGTGAAGTCCTAGGGAACGCGGGGGTCGGGGGAGCGGATGGCGGAGGTGCGCCTGCGCGAGGTCGTCAAGACCTACGGCAGCGTCGTCGCGGTGGACCGGGTGTCGCTCACCGTCGCGGACGGCGACTTCGTGGCCCTGGTCGGCCCCTCGGGCTGCGGCAAGACCACCACCTTGAACCTGATCGCGGGCCTGCTCGAGATCACCGACGGCGAGATCTGGATCGGCGATCGGCTGGTCAACGATCTCGACCCCAAGGATCGCGACATCGCGATGGTCTTCCAGAACTACGCCCTCTACCCGAACAAGACCGTCTACAACAACCTGGCCTTCCCGCTGCGGATGCGGCGCCTGGGCCGGGCCGAGATCGAGCGCAAGGTCAAGGCGGCGGCGAGGCTCCTCGGCATCGAGCCGCTGCTCGAGCGGCGCCCGCGCGAGCTCTCCGGCGGCCAGCAGCAGCGGGTGGCACTCGGCCGCGCCCTGGTCCGCGATCCGCTCGTCTTCCTCATGGACGAGCCGCTCTCCAACCTCGACGCCAAGCTCCGGGTGCAGATGCGCGCCGAGCTCAAGCGCTTCCACCAGGACCTCAAGGCGACCGTGGTCTACGTCACCCACGACCAGCTCGAGGCCATGACCATGGCCGACAAGATGGCGGTGATGAGCAACGGCGTCCTGCAGCAGTACGACACCCCGGAACGGCTGTTCGCGGAGCCGGTCAACACCTTCGTCGCGGGCTTCGTCGGCAGCCCGGCCATGAACCTCGTGCCCGGGACGCTCGTGGCGGCGGGCCAGGGCCTCGCGGTGCGCGGCGCCGACGGCTGGCTCCTCGAGCTCTCGCCCGCGAACGCCGCCAAGGCGCGCGCCGCGGCCGGCCCGGAGGTGATCCTCGGCACCCGGCACAGCGCGATCCGTCTGCACGACGCCGCCACGCCGGCGGCGATCCCGGGCCGGGTCTACACCCTCGAGCCCACGGGCGACGTCACCTACGCGCACATCGAGCTGGGCTCGGCGACGGTGATCGTGAGCGTGCCGCCGGGCCGGGCGCTGGTCCCCGACCAGCCCGTCTGGCTGGAGCCGGACCAGGAGCGGCTGCATCTGTTCGACGCCGGCACGCAGCAGGCGCTGCGCGGCTGAGACCCGAGGACACGAGCCCGAGAGGGGGGAAGCGGTGAAGATCACGCGGGTGAGCACGGCGGTGATCCGGGGCAACTTCCCCTGGGTGCTGGTCAAGATCGAGACCGACGAGGGCCTGACCGGCCTCGGCGAGGCCTATTGGGGAGCCGGCGTGGCCGAGCTCGTGCACAAGGCGAAGCCCCTCCTGCTCGGCCGCGACCCGACCGACATCGGCCGCCTGGTCGAGATCATGATCCGCTGCCTCTCGGGCGAGGGCTCGCAGGCTGGCGCCACGGTGACCGCGATCAGCGGCATCGAGATCGCGCTCTGGGACCTGCTCGGCCGCAGGCTTCGGACGCCGATCTCCACGTTCTTCGGCGGCCGCTTCCGCGACAAGATCCGGGTCTACGCCGACTGCCACGCGGGCGAGACCCCCGACCCGGCCGACTGGGCCAGGAAGGCCAGGGAGATCGTCGCCGAGGGCTTCACCGCGCTCAAGTTCGACCTCGACGCCGAGAACCCCTACACCCGCGACGTCTCGGACGATCCGCACCCGCGGCGGCGCTGGTACGAGCCGTTCAACCGGACGATCGGCTGGCGCGAGCTCAAATGGCAGGTCGACTGCGTGCGGGCGGTGCGCGAGGCGGTCGGCCCCGAGGTCATGGTCGCCATGGACGCGCACTGGAAATACAGCGTCGACGATGCGATCCGCCTCGCCCAGGCGCTCGAGCCGTTCGACCTGCTGTGGCTCGAGGATCCGGTGCCGCCCGAGAACCTCGAGGCGCAGCGGCACGTCACCCACAGCACCCGCACGCCGATCTGCACCGGCGAGAACCTCTACCGAAAGCACGGGTTCCGCGAGCTGATCGAGAAGCAGGCGGCGCGCATCATCGCCCCCGACATCCCGAAGATGGGCGGGCTCATGGAGGCCAAGAAAGTGGCCGACCATGCCGATCTCTATTACGTGCCGGTGGCGCCCCACAACGTGGCGAGCCCGATCGGGACGGTGGCGGGCGCCCAGGTCTGCGCCGCCATGAACAACTTCCTGGTGATCGAGTACCACGCCCACGACGTCCCCTGGTGGGACGATCTGGTCGGAGGCGGGCCGACCATCGTCGATGGCTTCATCCATCTGGACGATCGCCCGGGACACGGGCTCGAGCTCGACGAGGCCGTGGCGCGCGCCCACCTCGCGCCCGGCTCCTCGTTCTTCGGCGACGAGCCCTGGGCCTGAGCCGGCGGCATCGGGCCGGGCGACCCGGCCCGGCGCCGGCGGCGGTTGACGGGCGGTCACCCTCACCCTAGGCCGCTCAGGAGGCCGGCGCGTCGGTCGCCCCGGGGAGGCAGGGATCCCATGAAGATCACCGCGATCCGACCGTTTCCGGTCCGGGTCGGCATCCGCAACCAGCTCCTCGTCAAGGTCGAGACCGACGAAGGGCTGTTCGGCTGGGGGGAATCGGGTCTCTCGGGCCGCGAGAAGGCGGTCGTGGGCGCGCTCGAGCACTTCGCCGAGTTCGTGGTCGGCCGCGATCCGATGCGGATCGGTGCCATCTGGCAGGAGATGTACCGGAGTCAGTATTTCGAGGGCGGGCGGGTGCTCGCGGCCGCCATCTCGGCGATCGACATCGCGCTGCACGACATCAAGGGCAAGGCGTTGGGCGTGCCGGTCCACGAGCTCCTGGGCGGCCGCCAGCGCGACCGGGTTCCGACCTTCGCCACGACCTCGGCCGCGCCCGGCGCGGAGATGATCGAGCAGGCGCGGGCGCTCGTGGCGCAGGGCTGGAGCTGCCTGCGGCTGTCGGTGTCCGGCCACCAGGCGCGCGACCTCTACGAGCCGCGCGAGCACCTCGCCACCACCGCCACCTGGTGCGTGCGGGCGCGCGAGGCGCTCGGTGGCGACGTCGCGCTCGGCGTCGACTGGCACCACCGGCTCTCGGTCGCCGAGGCCGCCTCCTTCTGCCAGCGGATGCCGCGCGGTACGCTCGACTTCCTCGAGGAGCCGATCCGCGACGAGACCCCGGAGGCCTACGAGGCACTGCGGCGGATGACCGAGATCCCCTTCGCGATCGGCGAGGAGTTCTCGTCCAAGTGGCAGTTCCGACCCTACATCGAGCGCGACATCCACCAGTTCAACCGCATCGACGTGTGCAACGTCGGCGGGCTCACCGAGGCCATGAAGATCGCGGGATGGAGCGAGGCGCACTATGTCGACCTCATGCCGCACAACCCGTTGGGCCCGGTCTGCACCGCGGCGACCGTGCACCTGGCTGCGGCCGTGCCCAACTTCGCTTGGCTCGAGTGCCGAGCGACGCCGACCGAGGCGCATCTGGGCTTCGACGACGCCTCGATCTTCCCGGTGCAGATCCGCCTCGAGGGCGCGGCCTACCCGGTGCCGACGGCACCCGGCCTCGGCGTCGAGGTCGACGAGACGGCGCTCGGACGCGAGCCGTTCCGCTTCTGGGAGCCGCCGCACCTGCGCCGGCGCGACGGCTCGTACACCAACTGGTAGGGGCCGATGATCGAGACCAAGGACATCACCCGCCCGCCGGCCGAGTGGTCGCGGGCTCTGGCCGAGATCGGCGCCGCCACCGTCGCCGGCACGCTGTTCCACATGGGGGTGCGCAGCACCTTCATCGAGGGGCCGGTCGCCTGGACCCGGGGCCGCTGCGTCGCCGGGCCGGCGCTCACCCTGCAGTTCATGCCGAAGCGCGAGGATCTCTACGGGGAGGGCGAGTACACCGACCCCGAGCGCCAGCTCCACCGCCACGTGCTCTACCACACGCGGCCCGGGGACCTCGTCGTGGTCGACGCCCGCGGCAATCTCAGGAGTGGCGTGTTCGGGGAGATGATGCTGACCTACTTCCGGGGCCGGGGCGGGGTCGGCGCGGTGATCGACGGCTGCGTGCGCGACTGGCCGAACGTGCAGAAGATCGACCTCGGCTTCTGGCTGCGCGGGGTGACGCCGAACTTCCACACCCAGACGGACCTGATGCCCTTCGCGGTCAACGTGCCGATCGCCTGCGGCGGCACGCTGGTCATGCCCGGCGACCTCGTCGTGGCCGACGACGACGGTGCCGTCGTGGTGCCGGCGGCGCTCGCCCCGGAGGTGATCGCCAAGGCCTCCGAGCACCATGAATGGGAGGAGTTCTCGCGCGAGCGGCTGGCCGCCGGCGGCGATCTGCGCCGCTACTACCCGCTCACCGACGCAGCGCGGCCGGAGTACGAGGCGTGGCTGCGCGAGCGCGCCGGCCACGAGCCCTGAGCACGGCGCCGCAGCGCCGGGGCCCACCCCCTCCCCCGAGCAAGGGACAGACGCCTTGAAGATCACCGACCTGCGCTGCGCCGTCATCGGCAAGAACCCGATCGTGCGGATCCTCAGCGACCAGGGGATCAGCGGCTACGGCCAGATCGAGCAGTACAAGCCCTATCTCAAGCCGCACGTCCTGCACTACCGCGAGGCGGTGCTCGGCATGGACCCGCGCGACGTCGAGCGGGTGATGGTCAAGATCCGCCAGCGCGGCGCCTTCAAGCCCTGGGGCAGTGCGGTGAGCGCCATCGAGATGGCGCTCTGGGACCTGGCCGGGAAGGCGCAGGGTGTGCCCGTCCACCGCCTGCTCGGCGGCAAGGTGCGCGACCGGGTGCGGGTCTACAACGGCGCCCGCCGCCGGCCGCTGCGCGGCGTCGCGCCCGAGGACTACGCCGCCGAGGTCCGGTGGATGAAGTCGCTCCCCGAGCGCTTCGGCTTCGTCAAGATGGGAGTGGCGTTCCACTCGCCGATGAAGCGGCAGGTGCCGGGCTTCTTCATGGGCGAGTGCGATCCGAGCCCGTTCCACGGCGCGCTCGATTCGGGGCTCCTGACCGAGCACGGCATGCGCCACCTGATCGCCTGCGTCGAGGCCATGAAGGCCGAGCTCGGCCCCGAGGTGGGCCTCGCCCTCGACTGCGGCCCCGGCTGGACCCTGCCGGACGCGATCCGCTTCGCGCGCGCGGTCGAGCCCTTGAACCTGATGTGGCTCGAGGACATGCTGACCGGGGACTACGTCCCCTACGTCAACGCCGAGGTCTATGGCGAGCTGACCCGCGCCACCTCGACGCCGATCCACACCGGCGAGCAGATCTATCTGCGGCAGAACTTCAAGGAGCTGATCGAGCGCAACGCGGTCCGCATCGTCGGGCCGGACCCCTGCGACTGCGGCGGCATCGCCGAGCTCAAGTGGATCGCCGAGTTCGCCCAGCTGCACGGCGTGCTGATGGCGCCGCACGGCACCGGCAACGGCCTTTTGGGCCTGGCCGCCCTGGTCCAGGTCTGCGCGACGCTGCCGCACAACTTCATCGCCTTCGAGTACCCGACGGGCGATCCCGCCTGGTGGTACGACATCGTCGAGGGGCTGCCGCAGCCGATCGTCGAGGACGGCCAGATCACGGTGTGGGACCGGCCGGGCATGGGGGTCGAGATCGTCCCGGAGAAGGCGAGGCCCCACCTCCTGCCCGAGGACGCCGGCTTCTTCGACTGAGCCGGGGGGCGCGGCGCCCGTGGACGCCTCCGCGATCCCGGCCCTCCTGGGCTTCCTCGGCCTCAACTTCCTGGCGGCGCTGTCGGGCGCCTGGTTCCGTCCGGGCGCCTGGTACCAGGGTTTGGCCAAGCCCTGGTGGCGCCCGCCCGACTGGCTGTTCGGCCCGGCCTGGGCGGTGCTCTACACGCTGATCGCGGTCGCCGGCTGGCTGGTCTGGCAGCGCGACGGCGTCGGCACGCCGATCCTCGTCTATCTCGTGAGCCTCGGCTTCAACGCCGGCTGGTCGGCGATCTTCTTCGGGTTGCGACGGATCGACTGGGCGCTCCTTTGGATCCTCGGCCTCTGGCTGTCGATCGTGGCGGTGATCGCCACCTTCGCGCCGGTGTCGACGACGGCCGCGGTCCTCCTCCTCCCCTATCTCGCCTGGGTCGCCTTCGCGGCCGCCCTCAACGGCTCGATCTGGCGGCTCAACCGGGGCCGGCCGGCCCCGACCGGCTGAGGGGCGTCAGGCCGCCCGGGCCTCGCGCCGTGCGGAGCTGGCGCGGCGGCGGACCAGGAGGTTCAGGGTCTCGACCCCGGCCGAGAAGGCGATCGCGAAGTAGAGGTAGCCCCTCGGGATGTGGACGTGCAGCGCGTCGGCCACGAGGGCCGTGCCGACGAGCAGGAGGAACGCCAGCGCCAGCATCTTGACGGTCGGATGGCGGTTGACGAAGGCGCTCACGGCCTCGGCCGCGAGCAGCATGACGAGGATCGCGATCGTCACCGCCGCCACCATGATCTCGACATGCTCGGCCATGCCCACGGCGGTGATCACCGAATCGAGCGAGAAGACGAGATCGAGCAGCACGATCTGGACGATCGCGGCGGCGAAGGAGGTCGTCCGGCCGCCGCCGGGGTCATCCTGGCCCTCGAGCGTGTGATGGATCTCCATCGTGCCCTTGGCCAGGAGGAACAGCCCGCCGCCGCCGAGCACCAGGTCGCGCCAGGACACGGTGTGGTCGAACAGGACGAAGGCCGGGGCGGTCAGCCCGATGATCCAGGTGATCGACAAGAGCAGCGCGACCCGCATCAAGAGCGCCAGGAGGAGGCCGATCCGGCGGGCGGCGGGCTGCTGCGCGGCCGGCAGACGCCCGGTCACGATCGACAGGAAGATGATGTTGTCGATGCCGAGGACGATCTCGAGCGCGGCGAGCGTCACGAGGCTCGCCCAGGCGTGCGGATCGACCAGGAGCTCGAGCATGGGCCCTCCGCGCGGCGGCCGGGCGGCTATAGCCGGCCGCCGGCCGGGCTGCCAGTCGCGCGCGCGGGCTGGCGGCGGCACCGCGGTCCGCCTATCTCCCCCCGAGGGTGGCCGGGGGCCGCCCGAGCGCCACGGACCAGCCGATGCCCGGGCTCAAGGCCGCGATCGTCCCGGTCACCCCGTTCGAGCAGAACTGCGCCGTCCTCTACGACGAGACGAGCCGGCGCGGGGTCGTGGTCGACCCGGGCGGCGACGCCGAGCGGATCGCCGGCCTGATCGAGGCGCGCGGCATCCAGGTCGAGCGGATCCTCCTGACCCACGGCCATCTCGACCACGCGGGCGGAGCCGTCGCGCTCAAGGCGCGGTTGGAGCGGGCGGCGCCAGGAGGGTCCGGCGCGCCGCCCGCGCCCGTGCCGATCGAGGGCCCGCACGAGGCCGACCGCTTCCTGCTCGACAGCCTCGAGCAGCAGTGCCGGGCCTACGGGATCGCGGGCGGACGCGACGTCCGGCCCGATCGCTGGCTCGCCGAGGGCGATCGGGTGCGGATCGCCGACTACGAGTTCGCGGTGTTCCATTGCCCCGGCCACACGCCCGGGCACGTCACCTTCTTCAACGCCCAGCTCCGGCTCCTGGTCGCGGGCGACGTGCTGTTCCGCGGCTCGATCGGCCGGACCGATTTCCCCTACGGCGACCACGAGGCGCTGCTCGAGGCGATCCGCACCAAGCTCTACCCCTTGGGCGACGACGTGACCGTGCTCTGCGGCCACGGTCCCGGAACGACGATCGGCCAGGAGCGGCGCACCAATCCGTTCGTGCGCGGCTGAGCGGGCGCTCAGCCCGGGGCGAAGATCCGGTGCACCACCCGGTCGCCGACCGCGACGCCGAGCCGCCGGGCGCTGCCGCCGATGATCTCGAGCACGGCGCGGGCCGGCTGGCGCGAGGGGATCGGCTCCTCCGAGAGCGGGGTCGCGTTCTCGTGCAGGTGGCGGATCACCCCGTCCCGCCCGATGAACAGCATGTCCAGCGGGATCAGCGTGTTGCGCATCCAGAAGCTGAGATGCTGCTCGCTGCCGAAGTCGAACAGCATGCCGTGGCGCTCGGGCAGCTCGGTGCGGAACATCAACCCGCGGGCGTGCTGCTCGGGGGTGAGCGCCAACTCGACCGTGAAGGCGAGCGCACCGCCGCGGGTCAGGATCGAGAGCGGCTCGCGCACTGCCGGGACCGCCTGCGCCGAGCCGGGGCGGGCGCGCGCCAGCGTCAGTGCGGAGGCCGCCAGGGCGGCGCGACGGGTCGAGACGGGCATGGTCAACCTCCGCCCGTGGGCGCGCGCCGCAGCCGCTCGAGGGCGTCGCGGGCCGGGGTGAGCCCGGGATCGCCGGCCAGCGCCTGCTCGAGATCGGCGATCGCCCGCGTCCGATCGCCGAGCTGCTCGCGGGCGCGGGCCCGGTTGTAGAGGAACCAGGGCTCGCCGGCACCGCCGCGGATGGCGCGGTCGAGGTCGGCGAGCGCGCCCTGGGCATCGTTCTGGCGCAGCCGGGCGATGCCACGGGTGGCGAGCGCGTCCAGGCGCTCGGGCTCGCGGCGGAGCGCCTCGGTGAGGTCGCGCTGGGCGCGGGGATAGTCCTCGAGGCGCATGCGGGCGAGGCCGCGCATGTGCCAGCCGTCGGCCCGCGCCGGGTCGATCGCGACCGCCCGGTCGAGGGCCGCGAGCGCCGGCTGCGGCCGGCCGAGCGCCAGGAGGGCGCGGCCGCGGCCGAGCCGGCCCTCGAACGAGCCGGGCTCGACCGCGAGCACGGCATCGAACACCGTGAGCGCCCGGCCGGGCTCGCCGGCGCGCAGCAGCGCCCGGCCGAGCGCCAGCTCGAGGTCGCGATCGCCGGGCGAACGGGCCCGCGCCGCCTCGAGGTCGGCGACCGCGGCGCGTGCATCGCCCCGCTGCAGGTGGGCCCGCGCCCGGCCGGCGAGCAGATCGGGGCGATCCGGAGCCTCGGCGAGCGCGGCGCCGAAATCGGCCACCGCACCGGCCGCATCGCCGAGCTCGAGGCGGGCGCGGGCGCGGGTGGCGAGCGCGTCGACCTCGCGCGGATTGCGCTCCAGCACCGGGTCGAGCAGGCGCACGGCCTCCTGCGGCGCGCCGGCGCGCAGCCGCAGCCGGGCGAGGTTGGCGGCGATCCCGGGATCCTCCGGCGAGCGCGCCCGAGCCGCCCGCAGGTCGGCTACGGCACCGTCGAGATCGCCCAGCCGCTCGCGGACCAGGGCGCGCGCGGCGAGCGCCCCGCCGTCCTCGGGCCGGATCAGCAGAAGCGCGTCGAGGTCGGCCCGCGCCGCCTCGAGCTCGCCGGCCCGACGCAGGAGCGTGGCGCGGGTGGCGAGCGCGTCGGCGCGGCGGTCTGCCTCGAGCGTCGGCCGGGCGAGGAGGCGGTCGCAGGCCGCGCGGGCCGAGGTCGCGTCGTCGGAGCGGCTGGTGCAGGCGGCGAGGTCGGGGTCGGCGACGGGCCCCGCCCCCGGCTGCGGCCGCGTCGGCGGGGCCCCGGCGCAGGCGGCGAGCAGGAGGACGAGGCCCGAGGCACGGGCGATGCGCAGGTCGGCTCTCCCGGAGCGGGCGTCCCCGCAGCCTAGCTCCCCGGGGCCTGCGAATGAAGCCGGCTCTCAGGCGGCGCGGGCGATCCGCGCCTCGGTCGGGACGGGCTCGCGGAGCGTCTGCAGGACCACGCAGTAGCGTTCGGTCAGCGCCAGCAGCCGCTCGAGCTGCTCGGGCGTGGCATCCGTGTCGAGCTCGAAGGCGAGGCGGACGGCCCGGAAGCCGACCGGCGCCTCCTTGTCGACCCCGAGCGTGCCGCGGAAGTCGAGGTCGCCTTCGGCCCGGACGGTGCCGCCGCGCACCGGGATCGCGAGCGCGGTGGCGACCGCCCGGAGGGTGACGCCGGCGCAGGCCACGAGCGCCTCGAGCAGCATGTCGCCCGAGCAGGCCTCGAGGCCGGAGCCGCCGGTCGCCGGATGCAGGCCCGCTTCGACCAGGCCCTTCATGGTGTCGACGCGGCAACTCACGCCCTCGCCGAGCGCGCCCTCGGCGCGGAGCGTGATCCGCGCCGCCTCGGGGGTCTCGCGGTAGCGGGACTTCAAGGGCGCCTGCAGCGCCTTGAGCTGGTCGGGGGTCAAGGGGGGGTGTCTCCGCAGCGTCGGGATCAGGCGGCCTCGAGGTTGTAGGAGGGCAGCGCCGAGAGCAACCGGGCGCGCAGCATCTGGAAGGCCGGGCGCTGCGGTTCGCGCGGGCGCGGCAGGTCGATCGCCTGGCGGGCGCGGACCTCACCGGGCCGGCCGCCCAGGACCACCACCTCGTCGGCCAGGAGCACCGCCTCGTCGAGGTCGTGGGTGACCAAGAGGAGGGTCGGCCGATCCTCCTGCCAGAGGCGCAGCAGCTCGCGCTGGAGCTGCGCCCGCAGGAGCGCGTCGAGCGCGCTGAAGGGCTCGTCCAGGAGGAGGACCGGCGGGCGGGCGACGAGCGCCCGGGCCAGCGCCGCGCGCTGCGCCATGCCACCGGAGAGCTGCTTGGGCAGCCGGTCGGTGGCGTGGGCGAGGCCGACCCGCTCGATCGCCTGCAGCGCGAGCGCCCTGCGCTCGGCCCAGGGCAGCCGGCGCGGCAGGGCGAAGGCGACGTTGTGCAAGAGGTCGAGCCAGGGGAAGAGCCGCGGCTCCTGGAAGACCACCCCGACCTCGGGGGAGGGCCCGTGCAGCTCCCGGCCGTCGAGACGGATCCGGCCCGCGGTCGGCAGCTCGAGGCCGGCGAGCAGGCGAAGGAGCGTGCTCTTGCCGCAGCCCGAGGGTCCGATCACGACGGTGATCCGCCCGGCCGGCAGGGCGAGGTCGATCCCGTCCAGGGCCGTGTGACCGTCGGCGTAGCGCTTGGTGACACCGATCAGCTCGAGCATGGCGGTCAAGCCCCCACCTTGAAGGAATCCTGCCAGGCGACCAGCCGGCGGGTCGAGGCGACGAGCAGGCCGTCGCTGGTCTTGCCGAGGATGGCGAAGAGCAGGATCGCGCCCAGGATGATGGCGGCGTTGCCGCTCATCTGGCCGTCGACCAGCAGGTAGCCGAGCCCCTCGGAGGCGCCCATCAGCTCGGCCGCGATGACGAACATCCAGGCGAGGCCGAGCCCGCCGCGCACGCCCGTGAGCCAGGCCGGCAGCGCCGCCGGCAGGAGGATCCGGCCGATCATGGCGAGCGGGCCCAGCTGGCAGACCCGGCCGACCTCGACCAGCTTGCGGTCGACGCCGCGGATCCCGGCGTCCAGACCCAGATAGACCGGGAAGAAGGCACCGACCGCGATCAGCAGCACCTTGGGCGTCTCGAAGATGCCGAACCACAGCACGAACAGCGGCACCCAGGCGATCGAGGGGATCGCCCGGAGCGCCTGCAGCGTCGGATCGAGCAGGCGGCGGAGCGCATCGAACGTCCCGGTGAGGGCGCCGAGGACGGTCGCGGCACCGACGCCGAGGGCGAAGCCCAGGGCCACGCGGCGGAGCGTCGCCTCCACGTGCCGCAGGAGCTCGCCGGTCGCGGCGAGCTCCTCGAGCTGGGCCAGGATCGCCGTCGGCGGCGGCAGCAGACGGGGGGCGATCCAGCCCCGGGCGGCGGCGAGCTCCCAGAGGAGGGCGAGCCCGAGCGGCACGATCAGGCCCAGAAGGGCGCCGGGCGGTCGCGGCCGCGGGCCCGGCGCAGCCCGCGGCGGGGCCCGGCCGGCCGCCGGGGCTGCCGGCTCGACCCGCTCGATCGCGGCCGCCATCAGCCGACCGTGAGCGAGGCGGTGAAGCGGCGGTCGAGCAGCGCGCCGGTCACCGCCTCGACGTCGACCTCCGGGCGGATCACGCCGCCGGCCCGAAGGGCCCGGCCCGCGGCGGCGATCGAGGCGTGCTGGGCGTCGCCCACGCGCGGGTCCGCGAGCCCCGTGCGCTCGAGCTGGCGGGCGGCGACCGGGCCGCTGATGCGGGCCGCCCTGGCCAGGAGGGTGCGCAGCTCGTCGGGGTGGGCGAGGGCGTGCCGGCGGCCGCGCTCGTAGGCCGCCACCACCGCCTCGATCAGGTCCGGATGCTCGGCGATCAGGCTCTCGGGCGCGTTGAGCACGCCCCAGGTGTTGGCGTCCGGGTCGCGGTAGAACAGCCGGTTGCCGGACTCGAGCTCGGTCTGCGCCATCATCGGGTCGAGCCCGGCCCAGGCGTCGACGTCGCCCCGCTCGAGCGCCGCCTTCCCCTGATCGTGCTGCAGGAGCACGAGCTCGACGTCCTTCTGCGCGAGGCCGTGCCGCTCGAGGGCGCGCAGGAGGAAGATGTAGGGGTCGGTGCCCTTGGTCGCGGCGATCCGGCGACCCCTCAGATCCTCGACCTTGGCGATGCCGGTGCCGGGTCGGGTCACGAGCGCTGTCCACTCGGGCTTGGAGTAGACGTAGACGGAGCGGATCGGGTTGCCGTTGATCCGTGCGAGGAGTGCCGCCGCGCCGGCCGTCGAGCCCAGATGCAGCGAGCCGGCGTTGAGGAACTCGAGCGCCTTGTTCGAGCCGAGCGACTGGACCCAGCGGACGCGGAGGCCGTGCCCGGCCAGGGCCTCCTCGACCCAGCCCTTCTCGCGCAGCACGAGGCTCACCGGGTTGTAGGTCGCCCAGTCGAGGACGAGCTCGGACGGTCGAGCCGCCCGTGCCGGCCGTCCGGCCGAGACGAGAGCCAAGGCTCCGACGGTCGCCAGGACGTCACGACGCAACATCTTCATGTCGAACTCCGACCCGTTGGCGAGACTGGGCTCGCTGTCTTCCCTCGGCGGGCCGGAGGTCGGGGGCCGGAGACGGCTCTCGACGGCGAGCCCGCCGCAGCTGACGTACGGCGGGCTGCCGGACGCTTTAGCTGCACTTGTAACGCGCCCGCAAGCTGTCAGCTCAAATCGGCGCGACGCGGCGATCCTGATTTCAACAGCACGAGCTGTCAATAACCAAAAATTTACATTTTTTCTATGTATATTGGACCTCCCGAGCGACCTTGACGCGCGTGCCGGTCGTGTATCAGAAGAGACTGAAATGCTGTGAACGGTGGGAGGTTTGGGCGCATGACCGGACAGGCGAAGTTCGGCCCTCGGGCCGTCGATCGGCGGAGCGTCATCGTCGCGGCCGCGGGCGGGCTGGCGATGCTCGCCGCACCGCGTGTCGCGCGCGCGGCCCGGGCCAGGGTCGTCGTGGTCGGCGGCGGCTGGGGTGGCCTCGGGGCGCTTCGCGCCTCGGCCCGTGCGGGATCGGCGGAGCTCACGCTCATCGAGCCGCACCCCGCCTTCGTCTCCTGCCCCTTGAGCATCCACTACATCGTGGGCGAGCGACCGTTCGGCGACTTCGAGCACGGCTACGCGGCGATCGAGCGCCTCGGCGTGCGCCGCGTCGCCGAGCCGGCCACCGCGATCGACCGCGACCGGCGGGAGGTCGTCACGGCGAGCGGCCGGATCGGCTACGACTACCTCGTGCTCGCGCCCGGCGTCGAGTACGCCGAGGAGGCGATCGCGGGCTACGCCGAGGCGCGCGCCGCCCTGCCGGTGGGCTTCAGGCCGTTCGAGCAGCAGGGGGTCAAGGCGCTCGTGGAGCGGTTCCTCGCCGAGGGCGGCACCTTCCTGATCTCGGTGCCGAAGCCGCCCTACCGCTGCCCGCCGGCGCCCTACGAGCGCGCTTGTCTCATCGCCGAGCAGATCGCGCGACGCGGCACCAAGGGGAGGGTCGTGATCGCCGACGCCAACCCGAAGCCCATGCCGCCGCCGATCGCCGAGCCGCTGCTCGAGGCCATGCGCGCGGCGCACGGCGAGCGGATCGAGTATCTCGCGGACCACGAGGCCAAGGCCGTCGACCCCGCCAAGGGCGTGCTCGATTGCGGGATCGCCGACGTCCCGTTCACCCACGCCAATCTGGTCCTGCCGATGCGTGCGCCGAAGCTGTTGCGCGAGGCCGGGCTCGCCGAGCGTTGGGCCGCCGTCCGCCTGCCCGACTTCCGGTCGCAGGCCGACGATCGGATCTGGATCGTCGGCGATTCCGCGGGCACGCCCCTGCCCAAGAGCGGGCACGTCGCGTTCAACGCCGGCGTGGCGGTGGCCGAGGCCATCGAGCGGCGGATCGACGGGGCGCCGGAGCCGGTACCGCCTCCGACCGGGCTGCCGGCCGGCATCTGCTTCGCCGCGGTGACCGACGACCGGGCGATTCGGATCAACGTGGCGGCCCATCTCGTCCCGGGCGAGGGCCCCAAGCTCCGCTTCGAGGTCGATCCCGCACCGACGCGCGAGTCGAGCGAGGCGGCATTCAAATGGGGCCGCTCGATGTGGCAGAGCATGCTCGGCTGACCAGCCTCGCCCGACGGAGCCGGGCTCGCTAGAAGCATCGCGGGGTCACGTCCGGATCGGACGCGTACTTTGGAGCTTTCGACGCTCGTCGGCTCGGAGGCCGAGGCCGTTCTGGCGAGCCTCGGCTCGTCGCCGGAGGGTCTCTCGCCGGCCGAGGCCGAGCGCAGGCTCGCGCGCTACGGTCGCAACGAGCTCGCCCGCACCCCGCGGAAATCGCTGGCGGCCCGCTTCCTCGGCTGCTTCGCGCACGGGTTCGCCTTGCTCCTGTGGGCGGCAGCCGGCTTGGCTCGGCTCGCCCATCTGGGCGATCCGAGCGCCGGGATGGACACGCTCGCCGCGGCGATCGTCGCCGTGATCCTCGTCAACGGGCTGTTCGCCTTCATCCAGGAGTACCGCGCCGAGCGGATGCTCGCCGCCCTCGCCGGATTGTTGCCGGGGTGCGCGCGGCTGCTGCGCGGAGGTCGGGCGCTGCAAGCTCCCCTGGAGTGCCTCGTCCCGGGTGACGTCATCCTCCTCGAGGCCGGCGACGTGGTTCCCGCCGACGGCCGCCTGCTCGCCGCGCACGGGCTGCGGGTCGATCTCGCGACGCTCACCGGTGAGGCCCGTCCGCGGGCCCGCTCGGCGGCTCCTTGTGCGCCCGTTGCGGCGCTCGAAGCGCCGAACCTCGTGCTGGCCGGCACCTCGGTGGTGGCGGGCGAGGCCCGCGCCGTCGTCTTCGCGACCGGGCGGCGCACGGAGTTCGGGCGGATCGCCGAGCTCGCGCAAACGCAGCCGGAGCTACGCTCTTCCTTCCTTGCCGAGATTTCCCGGCTGAGCCGGTGGATCGGGCTGCTCGCTTTGGGCCTCGGCGCGCTCTTCCTCCTCACCGGCCTCGCCGCCGGCCTTTCGACCTACGCAGCCTCCGTATTCGCCCTGGGCGTGATCGTCGCCAACGTTCCGGAGGGTCTCCTGCCGACGGTCACCCTCTCGCTCGCGATGGCCGCCCAGCGGCTCGCCCGCAAGGGCGTTCTGGTCCGCCATCTACCGGCGATCGAGACGCTCGGGGCGGCCAGCGTCATCGTCACCGACAAGACCGGGACGCTCACCACCGGGCGGATGACCGTCCGCCTCGTGCAGCGCGCCGGCTGGCCCTCCGCCCGCCCGATCGAGGCGCTCGACCCGGCTGATCGCACGACGCGTCGGCTGCTCGAGGTCGCCGCCTCCTGTCACGGCCTGCGGCGCGGCGAGCGCGGCTGGATCGGCGACCCGATGGAGGTCGCGCTCGTCGCCGCGGCCGCCGCGCACGGCGTTGGTCCGCTTCCGGTCGAGGACACCATCCCCTTCGACGCCGACCGCAAACGGATGGGCACGACGCATCGTTCGACCGAGGGTCGCGTGCTCTTCTGCAAGGGCGCGCCGGAGAGCGTGCTGCCGCGGTGCTCGCGGCTCGCTGGAGCCGAAGGTTCCGGGGCCCTGGAGGCGGAAGAGCGGACGGCCCTGCTCGCGGCCGCTGCCGCTCTGGCCGGTCAGGGCTACCGCATGCTGGCACTGGCCGAGCGGTCACTCGCCCAAGGGGAGGTGCCGGAGGACGAGGACGATCTGACCTTCTTCGGCTTCGTGGCGCTCGAGGATCCGCCGCGGCCCGGCGTGGCCGAGGCGATCGCCACGGCCCGGGGGGCTTGCCTCCGGGTCGTCGTCGCGACCGGCGACCACCCGCTCACCGCTGTGGCATTGGCGCGCAGGCTCGGCCTCGTGCGCGGGGAGCGGCCGCGCGTCGTCACCGGTGACGAGCTCGCCCGCCTGTCCTGGGCGCAACTGCAACATGCTCTCGAGGCGCCGGAGATCCTCTTCGCGCGGCTGGGGGCCGACCAGAAGCTGCGGATCGTCGAGGCGCTGCAGGCCGTCGGCGAGACCGTGGCCGTCACCGGCGACGGGGCCAACGACGCGCCGGCCCTCAAACGGGCGGAGATCGGCGTGGCGATGGGTCGCTCGGGCAGCGACGTGGCGCGCGAAGCCGCCGACATCGTGCTCGTCGACGACGATTTCGCGGCGATCGTGGCGGCGATCGCCGAGGGCCGTGCGGTGTTCGCCAACGTCCGCAAGTTCTTGACCTACATCCTCACCTCGAACGTGCCCGAACTCGTCCCGTTCCTGGCCTTCGCGCTCTTCGGCATCCCGCTGCCACTGACCGTGTTGCAGATCCTCGCGGTGGATCTCGGCACCGACCTCCTGCCCGCTCTCGCGTTGGGAGCGGAGCTTCCGGCTGCGGACACGATGCAGCGTCCGCCGCGGCCCAAGCGGGCGCCGTTGATCGACCGGAGCTTGTTGGTGCGCGCCTATGGCTGGCTCGGACCGCTGCAGGCCCTGGGCTCGCTCGCCGCCTACGGCGCGGTGCTGGCCACCGCCGATTGGCGGTGGGGCGAGCCCCTCCCGGTGGGCGATCCGCGGTATCTCGAGGCCACGACGGCGACGCTCGCCGGCATCGTCCTCGCCCAGATGGCCAACCTCCTCGTCTGCCGCGACGACCTCGCCCCGGCCCTCGAACCGGTTCGACCGCACAACCCGCTGCTGTTGCCGGCCCTGGCGATCGAAGCCGGCCTGCTCGTCGTGATCGTCTACACACCACTCGGTTGGGTGCTCTTCGAGACCGCGCCGCTCGGGCCTCTTCCCTGGGCGGTCGGCGCCGCCGGAGCCCTTTTGCTCCTGGTGGCAGAAGAGAGCCGCAAGGCCGTCCGCCGGCGCTTGGCCCGGCGACCGGCAGCTCTCAGAAGGCCAGATCGTTGACCGCCACGACCGCGGCCAGGATCGACACCACGATCCCGCCCACGAGCAGGCCGAGCGTGACGATCACGAGCGGCTCCGCGATCGCCACGAGCCGGGTCAGGCGGACCGCCGTTCGCTCCTCGAAGGCCTCGGCCAGATGGCCGGCCACCGCCACCAGCCGCCCGCTCTCCTCGCCGACCCGCAGCAGCCGCACGGCGAGCGGCGCGAGCACGTCGGCCTCGGCGAGGCAGCTCCAGAGGGTCCGGCCCTGGCGCACGCCGGTGACCACTTGGTCGAAGGCCGCCTGCGCCGCGCGGTTGGCGAGCATGTCGCGGACCAGGAGGAGCGCGCTCGCGAGGTCGAGGCCGCCGCCAAGGAGCGTGGCGAGCCCGCGCGCGGCCTGGGCGGTGGCGCGCTCGCGCGCGACCCGGCCGGCGACGGGGAGGCGCAGCAGCAGCCGGTCGAGGCCGAGCCGGAGGGTGGGGTTGCGCAGCGCCAGGAGCAGGGCGAGCAGCGCCAGGGCCAGGCCGAGCGCCAGGAGCGCCCCCTGCTCGGCGAGGAGTGCCGCCAGCGCCAGGGTCATGCGGGTGGCGAAGGGGAGCGCGGCGCCGGCCTGGGCGAAGAGCGGCGCGAAGCGCGGCACCACGACGAGCAGCAGCACGGCGAGGGCCGCCAAGGACGCCACCAGCAGGACCGCCGGGTAGATCATGGCCGAGACGAGCTTGCGCTCGAGCTGCTCGCTGCGCTCGCGCAGGGTGACCAGGGCGTCCAGGCACTCGGGCAGCGTGCCGGCCGCCTCGCCCGCCCGCACGAGGCCGACATAGGCGCGCGGAAAGGCCTCCGGGTGCGCCGCCAGCGCCTCGCTCAGGGCCCGGCCGCCGCGCACGGCCTCGCGCACGCTCTGGAGGATCGCGCGCAGGCGGCCGTGCTCGCCGGTCTCGACCAGAAGGGCGAGCGCGCCCTCGACCGGCTGGCCGGCGCCCAGGAGCGTGGCGAGCTCGCGGGTCGCCTGGGTGACCGCCCGCGCCAGTCCCGGCCGGGCGACGGAAGAGGCACTCGGGCGGGCCGCGATCGGCTCGGCGCTGATCGGGATCAGGCCACGGTCCTGCAGCCGCGCCACGGCGCTCCGGCCGTCGGCGGCCTCGATCTCGCCCGCGACCCGCTCACCGCCGGCGGTCAGCGCCCGATAGGCGAACAGCGGCACCGCCGTCCCGGCTCCTCACCAGTCCGCGGTGACCCGGCCGACCTCCTCGAGGGTGGTCGTGCCGGCGAGCGCCTTGTCGATCCCGTCCCGCCACATCGTGCGCATCCCGGCCGCCTCGGCGGCGGCCTGGATCGCCTGCGTCGGAGCGCGCGCCCGGATCAGCTCGCGGATCCGGTCGTCGACCTCGAGCAGCTCGAAGATCCCGACCCGACCGACGATCCCGAGCCCGTCGCAGCGGCTGCAGCCGGGCGCCCGGTAGAGGAGCGGCGGGCCGGCCGTGGCCGGGACCAGGCCCGCCAGGAGTGCCCGCTGCGCCGGGTCGGCCGGCTGCGGCTCGCGGCAGTGCGGGCAGAGCACGCCCACGAGGCGCTGGCCGATCACCCCGCGCAGCACCGAGGCCAGGAGGTAGGGCTCGACGCCCATGTCGAGCAGCCGCGCCACCGCGCCGGCGGCGCTGTTGGTGTGCAGCGTCGACAGGAGCAGGTGGCCGGTGAGCGCGGCGTGCACCGCGATGTCGGCGGTCTCCGGATCGCGCGTCTCGCCGACCATGATGACGTCCGGGTCGTGGCGGACGACCGAGCGCAGCACGCGCGCGAAATCGAGCCCGATGTCCGGGCGGACGTGGATCTGGGTGACCCCCTCGATCTGGTATTCGACCGGATCCTCGACGCTCACGACCTTGAGCGTCTCGCGGTCGAGGCCGCGCAGCGCGGCGTAGAGGGTGGTCGTCTTGCCCGAGCCGGTCGGCCCCGTCACGAGCAGCATGCCGTGCGGCGAGCGCAGGATCGCGCCGACCCGGGCCTCGACCGCCGCGGCGAGCCCGAGCTCGCCGAGCCCGACGCCGTGCCGCCCCGTCTCGAGCAGTCGCACGACCAGGCTCTCGCCGTGCACCGTCGGCGCGGTCGCCACCCGGAGATCGACCCGCCTGCCGTCGAGCTCGAGACGGGCGCGCCCGTCCTGGGGCAGGCGCCGCTCGGCGATGTCGAGCCGCGCCAGGATCTTGATCCGCGAGACGATCGCCGCGGCGTAGCGCACCGGCGGCGAGGCGATCTCGCGCAGCCGGCCGTGCACCCGGTAGCGGACCCGCAGATGGTCGGGGAACGGCTCGATGTGGACGTCGGAGGCCTTGAGGTGGAGCGCGTCGGTCAGGAGCTGGCCGACCAGCCGCACCACCGGCGCCTCCTGGGCGCTGTCGAGCAGCCGCTCGACCTCCTCGGCCCGCACCTCGCCCTGGCCGTCGAGGTCGGAGACGAGCCGCCGGAGCGCCTCCGGCCCGCGGTCGAACCAGCGCGCCAGCGCCGCCTCGATGTCCTCCAGCGCCGCCGCCACCGGCACCGGCTCGAGCCCGCTCGCCAGCCCGATGGCCTTGAGGGCGTAGCTGTCGCTCGGGTCCGCCACCGCCACCCAGACCCGCGTCTCGTCGACCGCGATCGGCGCCATGCGGGCCCGACGCAGGAAGCGGGCGGCGATGGCCTCGCCGAGCAGCGGCGTGTCGGGAAAGTCGTCGGTGCTCACCCGCTGCAGGCCGAACAGCTCGGCCGCCGCCTCGGTCCAGGCCGTGCTCGCCACGACCCCCGAGCGGACCAGCTGGACCACGAGGCTCTCCTGGGCATCGGCCGCGGCATCCATGGCCTCGCGAGCGGTCGCCGGGTCGAGCCGGCCGGTCTGCGTCAGGTGGCGGAGCACCGGATGCAGCTCGGCGCCGCCGCGCACCTCGGACGGGTCCGGCGCCACCGTCTGGGCGGTCCGGGGCACGAGGGTGGGTGGCTGGATGCTCGGCACGGGCGGCTGGATCGGCTGGCGGAGGGCGGGGTCCGTTCCCACTTGTGCCACAGGCCGGCGAGGCTGCCAAACCCGGCCGCCGAACCGGGCCGGGGCCGGAGGTGCGAGGGAGGAGGGCGTGGGCGGTGACGCGGCGGACGGGATCGCCGAGCGGCTGAGCGAGCTCGGTGTCCAGACGGCCGATCCGGCCGAGCTGGCCGCCCGGCTCGCCGGGCTCCTGCGCGAGCGGGGCGTGTCGCTCGGCCGGCTGTGGATCGGCGCGGACATCCTGCATCCGACGATCGGGGCCCGGACGGTGAGCTGGTCGAGCCGCCGCGGCGTCGAGGCGACCGGCTTCACCCGGGTCGAGCGGCGCGACTTCGAGCATCCGCAGTGGCGCGCCACGCCGCTGCGCGTCGTGCTGCGCGAACGCCTGCCCGAGTTCCGCCGGCGGCTCGCCGCGGACTACCGGCGCGGCGAGTTCGCGCTCCTCGATTCGCTCTGCGACGACGGTCTCACCGACTATCTGGCCTGCGCGGTGTACTTCCCCGCGGGCACCGTCGTGGGCGAGACGGCCGGCATGGTCGCGACCTTCGCGAGCGACGGGCCGGGGGGCTTCAGCGACCGCGAGATCGGGCTGCTGCGCGGCTGCGTCCAGCCCTTGGCCCTCGCCTGGCGCTCGATCCTGCTGCTCGACGCCCTGCGCGCGGTGACCTCGACCTACCTGGGTGCCGACGCGGCCGCCCGGGTGCTGGCGGGCCGGATCGCCCGTGGCCAGGTCGAGACCATCCGGGCCGCCATCTGGTTCAGCGATCTCGAGGGCTTCACGAGCCTGAGCGATTCGCTGCCCAAGGACCACCTGATGGCGATGCTCAACGTCTATGCCGGCACCGTGCTCGACACGATCGCCGCGAGCGGCGGCCAGGTGCTCAAGCTCATGGGCGACGGTGTGCTCGGGATCTACCCGCTCGACGAGCACACGGACGCCTGCAGCCGGGCCCTCGCGGCCGCGGTGGCCGGGCTCGATTCCTTCGAGCGCCTGAGCGCCGCCCGGCGGACCGCGGGCGAGCCCACCACCCGCCTGTTCATCGGCCTGCATCAGGGCGAGGTGCTCTACGGCAACATCGGCAGCGCCGACCGGCTCGACTTCACCGTGCTGGGGCCGGCCGTGAACGAGGCGGCGCGGCTCGAGCGCATGTGCCGGACGCTCGGCCGGCCGATCGTCGCCTCGGCGACGTTCGCCGAGGCGTGCGGCGAGGCGGGCGCACGGCTCGAGCCGGTCGGGCGGTTCCATCTGCGCGGCGTGGCGCGGCCGCAGGAGCTGTTCGCGCTCGCTCCGGGAACGCCCGGCGCGGCCCCCGCCGCATGAGCCGCCCGCCGAGGTCGACCGATCCGGCGCGGCGCGGCGGCCGGCCGCCCCGCCGCCGGCGGGCGGTCGACGTGCCGGATGGAGAGAGGTGAGTCCGAAGGTGCAGCCGAGCGAGCCCATCGCGGACTGGTTGGTGAAGGCCGGGATCGAGCTCGGCGGCCACGACCTCCTGGTCGAGGGCCTCGCCGCCCGGCTGACGGCGGCCGGCATCCCGATCGAGCGTATGATGGTCGGCGCCGACGCGCTGCATCCGACCCTGGGCGGCCGGAGCATCCGGTGGGTGCGCGGGCGGGGGCTCGAGACGAGCCGCTTCACGCGCGAGCAGAGCATGGACTCGCAGTCCACGGAGTGGCTGCAGAGCCCGCTCTATCCGTTGATCACCCAGCGCCTGGGCGAACTGCGAAGGCGGCTCGCCCTCGACTATCGCGAGGGCGAGTTTCCGCTCCTCGACCGCCTCAAGCGCGAGGGCCTCACGGACTACGTGGCCTTCGCGGTCGAGTATCCGCCGCCCGCCACGCTCGGCGAGGTCGAGGGGATGGTCGCGACCTTCGCGACCGCGGCTCCGGGCGGGTTCGACGCCGGGCATCTGGCGGCGATCCGCCGCCTCGTGCAGCCCCTGGCGCTCGCCTACAAGGCCATTCTCCTCCTCGAGACGGCGCGCACCGTGACCGCCACCTATCTCGGGGCCGACGCGGCGGCGCGGGTGCTCGCCGGCCGGATCGCCCGCGGCGAGGCCGAGACCATCCGGGCCGTCATCTGGTACAGCGACCTCGAGGGCTTCACCCGCCTCGCCGACTCGCTCCCGAACGAGCGGCTGATGGCCCTCCTCAACGACTATGCCGGGCTCGTGCTCGACACCGTGGCGGCGCACGAGGGGCAGGTGCTGAAGCTCATCGGCGACGGCGCCCTCGCCATCTTCGACCTCGACGCCGCCGACACCGCCTGCCGCCGCGCACTCGATGCCGCCGTGGCGGTCGAGCGGGCGGCCGCGGCGCTGGCCGAGCAGCGATCGGCGCGTGGCGAGCCCTCCACACGGATCTTCATCGGCCTGCATCTGGGCGAGGTGCTGTACGGCAATGTCGGCAGCGCCGAGCGGCTCGACTTCACCGTGCTCGGGCCGGCGGTGAACGAGGCGAGCCGGATCGAGCGGATGTGCCGTTCGCTCGAGCAGCCGGTGGTGGTCTCGGCGAGCTTCGCCGCCGCGGCCGGG
Organism: uncultured Geminicoccaceae bacterium; assembly: GCA_964504655.1. Taxonomy (GTDB): domain Bacteria; phylum Pseudomonadota; class Alphaproteobacteria; order Geminicoccales; family Geminicoccaceae; genus JANXAZ01. The sequence goes on along the minus strand of CAZDFD010000039.1, from coordinate 7,050 downwards.
CCGGACCGCGACCGGCTGGTGTCGCTCGGCCGCTACGCGCTGCGCGGCGTGGCCCGGCCGCAGGAGCTGTTCACCCTCGACCGCGAACGGCCGGCACCGACGCTGCCCGCGCGCGGCTGAGGCCCGCGGCGTTGCGCGCCCGCCGAGGGTCTGCCACCAGACCGGCGGCGGCTCCGGGCGGGGCCGTGCGCAGGGGGAAGGACATGCCACAGGTCGACGCCGCGGGCATCCGCCTCAACTGTCAGATCGACGGCCCCGACGGGGCGCCGGTGGTGATGCTGGCGAACTCGCTCGGCGCCGACCTCGGGATGTGGCAGCCGCAGGTGGCGGCGCTCGCCGGACGCTTCCGCGTGCTGCGCTACGACATGCGCGGCCACGGACGCTCGGACGTGCCGGCCGGTCCCTACCGGATCGACGGCCTCGCCCTCGACGCGGTGGCGCTCCTCGACGCCCTCGGGATCGACAGGGTGCATCTCTGCGGCCTGTCGCTCGGCGGTGCGGTCGGCCAGTGGCTCGCCGTCCATCGGCCGGAGCGGCTGCGCTCGCTGGTCCTCTGCGCGACCGCCTGCAGCTTCGGGCCGGCCGCCGCCTGGGAGGAGCGGATCCGGGCGGTCGAGGCTGGCGGCGTCGAGGCGATCGCCGACGCCGTGGTCGCCCGCTGGCTGTCGGAGGGCTACCGGGCGCGTCGGCCGGCCGAGGCCGAGCGGCTGCGCGCGATGCTGTGCGCGACGCCGGCGGCGGGCTACGCCGCCGCCGCGGCCGCCGTGCGCGACACCGATCTGTGCGGCGAGCTGCACCGCATCACGGTCCCGACGCTCCTGGTCGCGGGCAGTGCCGATCCGGCCACCCCGCCCGCCCGGCTCGAGGAGCTCAGGGCCCGGATCGGCCGTGCCGAGCTCGTGGTCCTGGACGCGGCCCACATCCTGAACATCGAGGCCGCCGACGCGTTCAACGGCGCGCTCCTGGCGTTTCTCGACGAGCAGGAGCGCGCCGGCCTCGGCGGCCTCGGCGAGGTCTATGCGCGCGGCCTCGAGATCCGCCGCGCCGTGCTCGGCGACGCCTGGGTCGACCGCGCCTTCGCGCGCACCACCGAGCTCGACCGGGCGTTTCAGGAGATGCTCACCACCTGGTGCTGGGGTGCCGTCTGGGGCCGGCCGGGCCTGCCGCGGCGCACCCGCTCGCTCCTCAACCTGGCCATGCTCGGCGCCCTGGGCCACCACGAGGAGCTCAAGCTGCACCTCCGCGGCGCGCTCCGCAACGGCGTGAGCGAGGCCGAGATCGGCGAGGTCTTCCTCCAGCTCGCCGTCTATGCCGGCGTCCCGGCCGCCAACACCGCGTTCCGAATCGCCAAGGAGGTGCTCAAGGAGGTCGCCGCGGAGGCGGCCCCGGCAGCCTCGGCGCCCACGTGATCAAGCAACCAAGAGTAGAAGATCTCGGCCGAATCCTGGCCGAAGCGCACCACCGCCCGTGCCCGTCCCCGCGATTCTCCTCGACCCGCTCCGGGCTTGGCGGGGTTCGCCCGGGGCCCTCCACCAGCCCACGCACAGGCTCATCCACCGTTCTGTGGATAGACGGTCATCGACCTGTCGCACGGCGGCCCGGCGCGCCCATCCTGGGGGCGGCGGTGCGGTGAGCGTGCGCGATCCGGACCGGCTCAAGCGGGCCGCCGCCACCGCGAGCGTGCTCGTGGCGACCGTCCTCACCATCGGCAAGCTGGCCGTGGCCGTGGTCTCCGGTTCGACCGCGCTGCTCTCCTCCGCGGTCGACAGCCTCGCCGACATCGCCGCCTCGGGCATCACCTGGCTGTCGGTGCGGATCGCCCAGCAGCCGCCCGATCGGCGGCACCGGTTCGGGCACGGCAAGGCCGAGCCGCTCTCGGCGCTCGCGCAGGCGGCGATCGTGACCGGCTCGGCGCTGCTCGTCCTGGTCGAGGCCGTGACCCGGCTCGGCGCCCCGCAGCCGCTCGCCCACGGCGGCCTCGCGATCGCGACGATGCTGGCGGCGGCGGCGCTGACGGTCGCGCTCCTTGCGTTCCAGGCCTGGGTGGTCCGCGTCACCGGCTCGCAGGCGATCGCCGCGGACGCGCTCCACTACCGGAGCGATCTTTTGACCGGCCTCGCGATCGTCGGCTCGCTCCTCCTGACCGAGCGGGCCGGGCTCCTCTGGCTCGATCCGCTGGTCGGCCTCGCAATCGCCGGCTGGCTGCTCCGGGGCGCCTTCGGGATCGGCCGCAGCGCCGTCCACACCCTCATGGACCACGAGCTGCCGCCCGGCCAGCGCGAGCGGATCGCGGCCATCGTACGGGCCCACCCCGACGTGGCGAGCCTGCACGATCTGCGCACCCGGGAAGCCGCGGGCACGGCGTTCATCGAGTTCCACATCGAGCTCGACGGCGAGATGACCGTCCGCGCCGCCCACCTCGTGACCGACGCCCTCGAGCGCGAGCTCCGCGCCGTGTTCCCCGACGCCGAGATCATCATCCACCAGGAGCCGGCCGGGCTCGAGGACGATCGGCTGGACGATCGGATCCAAGCGCGCGCCGCGCGCTGAGGCGGAGCGGGCCGACGGGCCCGGGGAGCGGCTGTGCGAGCCGCCGGTTCCGGTCACGTTGCAGGGTCTTGGCGGCGGGTGTTAAGGTCCTGCTCGGGCGATCGCTCGCCCGCCGGCACGGCCGCCGAGCTCCTCGAGGACGCGCATGTGGAACGACCGTCTCGACCGGTTGCAGGAGTTTCCGTTCCGGCGCCTCGGGCGGCTCTTCGCGGGCCTCGACCCGCCCGCCGGCGAGACCTTCGATCTCACGATCGGCGAGCCGCAGCATCAGCCACCGCCGCTCCTGGCCGAGGTCGTCGCCCGTCACGCGCAGGAGTGGAACCGCTACCCCCCGATCAACGGCACGGCGGCCTTCCGCCGGCAGGTCTGCGCCTGGCTCGGCCGTCGCTACGGCCTGCCGGAGGGTGCGCTCGATCCGGAGCGCCACGTCCTGCCGGTGGCCGGGACCAAGGAGGCGCTGTTCCTGTTGCCGGAGCTCCTGGTGCCCGAGCGCCCGTCCGGCCCGCGACCGGCCGTGCTCGTGCCGAACCCGGTCTACGCCGTCTATGTGGGCGCGGCGGTCTTGGCCGGGGCCGAGCCGGTCTACCTGCCCGCCACCGCCGAGACCGGCTTCCTGCCCGACCTCGACGCGCTCGGCCCCGAGCTGCTCGAGCGGACGGCGGCGCTCTATCTCTGCTCGCCGGCCAATCCGCAGGGTGCCGTGGCCGACCTCGCCTATCTGCGCAAGGCGGTCCGGCTCGCCCGCCGCCACGGCTTCGTCCTCGTGGCCGACGAGTGCTACGCCGAGCTCTACGACCGGGAGCCGCCGTCCGGGGCGCTCGAGGCGGCCTGGGCCGAGGACCGGAGCTTCGCCAACGTCGTGGCCTTCCACTCGCTCTCCAAGCGGTCGAGCGCCGCCGGCCTGCGCTCGGGCCTGGTCGCGGGCGACCCCGAGCTGCTCGCCCGGTTCCTGCGCCTGCGCGCCTACGCCGCGGCCGTCCAGCCGCTGCCGCTCATGGCGGCCGCGACGGCGCTCTGGGCGGAGGAGAGCCATGTCGAGGCGAACCGCGGCCTCTACCGCCGCAAGTTCGATCTGGCCGAGCGCCGGCTGTCCAACCGGTTCGGCTTCTACCGTCCGGCCGGCGGGTTCTTTCTCTGGCTCGACGTGGGTGACGGCGAGGCCGCCGCCACCGAGCTCTGGCGCCGGGGCGGGGTGAAGGTCCTGCCCGGCGGCTATCTGGCGGTGCCCGATGCGAGCGGCCGCAACCCCGCGGCCTCCTATGTGCGGCTGGCCATGGTCCACGACGAGCCGACCCTCGACCGCGCGCTCGACCGGCTCGTCGCGGTGCTGGGCTGAGCGCGGCCGGGGCCCCGATGGCGATCGGCACGCTTCCGGCACTCGGCGAGCATCCGCTGCGCGCCTTCCTCCTCGGCGCCGGACGGCGGCTGCTCGGCGTGGCCCTGGCCGGCGCCGGCCTGTGGCTGGCGGTGGCGCTCGCCGGCTTCGATGCCGCCGACCCGAGCCTGAACCATGCCGTCAAGGCCGGTGCCGCGGTCCGCAACCCGGCCGGGCCGCTCGGCGCCTCGGCCGCCGACCTCCTGCTCCAGACCCTGGGCCTCGCCGCCTGGCTCCTGCCGCTCCTGGCCTTCGCGCGGGGCGTGCGGATGGCGCTCGACCGGGCGCTCGCCTGGCCTTGGCTGCCGCTCCTGGCCCTGCCGCTGGCGCTGCTCGCGACCGCGGCGGCGCTCGCCGATCGACCGATGCCCGAGCCGGCCGCCTGGCCGTTCCGGGTCGGTCTCGGCGGGCTGGTCGGCGACTACCTCATGAACCACCTCCGGCTGTGGATCGACGGCGGGGTCTATCCGTGGCTCACCGGGCTCGTGGCGCTGGCGAGCGGGATCGCCGCACTCGGCCTGCGCTGGGGCGAATCCCGCCGCGCCCTCGGGCAGGTCGTCGCCGCCTCGGCCTGGGCCGGTCGACGGCTCGGCGCCGCCGCCCGCGAGACCGGCCGCTGGTCGGGCGTGGCGCTCCGCCGCGCCGGCGCCGGCCGCGCCGCGGACCCGGCGGAGGGTGCCGCGGAGCCGGTCGAGCCGGATCGCGGCCCGGGCCGCGTCGCGGGCTGGCTCCGGGCGATCGGCGCGCGCTTCGGCCGGCGGGCCGGCCACGCCGAGCCCGGGCCGGCACCGGCCCTCCGGCCGATCCGGCCGCGCACCGAGGAGGCCGCCCGCGCCCAGGCCCCGCTCGAGCCGTCGCCGACCGAAACCCGTCGCCGCCGACCGGCCCGCGCCTCGGCGCCGGCCTCCTTCGAGGAGGCGGCCGCAGCCGGCCCGCCGCGGGCGCTCTCGACCGGCTCCGAGGCGGGCGGCTTCGTCCTTCCCTCGCTCGACCTCCTGATCGCGCCGCGGCGTCTGGCCGACGCCGGGCTGTCGCGGGCGGCACTCCAGGAGACCGCCCGCCAGCTCGAGGCGGTCCTGGACGATTTCGGGGTCCGCGGGCAGATCCTGGACGTGAAGCCGGGCCCGGTGGTGACGCTGTTCGAACTCGAGCCCGCGCCCGGCACGCGCTCGCAGCGCGTGATCAGCCTCGCCGACGACATCGCCCGCTCGCTCTCGGCGGTCTCGGTCCGGGTCGCCACCGTGCCCGGCCGCAACGTCATCGGCATCGAGCTGCCGAACGAGCGGCGCGAGACCGTCTATCTGCGCGAGCTGCTCGAATCGGCGACATACCGCGACAGCGAGGCGCCGCTCGCACTCACCCTCGGCAAGGACATCGCCGGCCAGCCGGTGATCGTCGACCTGTCGCGCATGCCGCATCTGCTGATCGCAGGCACCACCGGCTCGGGCAAGTCGGTCGCCATCAACGCGATGATCCTGTCGCTCCTCTATCGGCTCACGCCCGAGCAGTGCCGGATCATCATGATCGACCCCAAGGTCATCGAGCTGTCGGTCTACGAGGACATCCCGCACCTGTTGGCGCCCGTGGTGACCGAGCCGCACAAGGCGGTGGTGGCCTTGAAGTGGGTCGTGCGGCAGATGGACGAGCGCTACCGGCTGATGTCGCACCTGGGCGTGCGCGACATCTTCGCCTTCAACCGGCGCATCCTGCAGGCGCTGCAGCGCGGCGAGACGCTGGTGCGGCGGGTGCGGACCGGCTTCGAGCCCGGCACCGGCCTGCCGATCATGGAGGACCTGCCGATCGAGATGCGGCCGTTGCCGCTGATCGTCGTCATCGTCGACGAGGTGGCCGATCTGATGCTCACCGCCGGCAAGGAGATCGAGCACTGCATCCAGCGCCTGTCGCAGAAGGCGCGCGCCGCCGGCGTGCACCTGATCGTGGCCACCCAGCGGCCCTCGGTCGACGTCCTGACCGGCGTGATCAAGGCCAACCTGCCCTCGCGCATCAGCTTCCGGGTCTCCTCCAAGATCGACAGCCGGACCGTGCTGGGCGACGCCGGTGCCGAACAGCTCCTCGGCCAGGGCGACCTCCTTTACCTCATGACCGGCGACCGGATCGTCCGCGTGCACGGGCCGCTCGTCACCGACGGCGAGGTCGAGGCGGTGGTCCGTCACCTCAAGGAGCAGGGCGTGCCGGACTACCAGGACGGCATCACCGAGGAGATCGAGGAGGCGGAGGCCGCGGCACCCGGCCCGGCCGGGCCGCTGTTCGGGGCCGCGGCCGAGGCCGCCGAGAGCGACCGGCTCTACGCCCAGGCGGTCGAGATCGTGGCCCGCGACGGCAAGGCCTCGACCAGCTACCTGCAGCGCAAGCTCGCGATCGGCTACAACAACGCCGCCAAGCTGATCGAGCGGATGGAGCAGGAGGGCCTGATCAGTGGCGCCGACCATATCGGCCGACGCCAGATCCTGATGGGCCGGGGCGGAGTGGATGGGATCGAGCCGACCGGGATCTGAGCCAACCGGGGGCCGCGGCTCCACACGACGCCGGCTTCTGGGCGCCGCCGCGCTCCTTGCGCTCGGCCGGCCGGCGCTGGCCGCTCTCGAGCCGTCCGACGGCGCCCTCGTGGCGCGGATCGAGGCCTGGCTGCAGGGGATCACGACGCTGCGGGCCCGCTTCACCCAGCTCGCCCCCGACGGGCGGCTGGCGACCGGGCGGGTGTTCCTGCAGCGGCCGGGACGGCTGCGCTTCGACTACGACCCGCCCTCGAAGCTCCTCCTGATCGCCACCGACTGGCGGCTCGTGCTGGTCGATTCGGCCGCCCGCCAGGTCAACGTGCTGCCGTTGGCGCAGACCCCGCTCGCCTTCCTGCTCGACGAGCAGGTGCGGCTCGCCGGCGAGATCGAGGTCCGGGGCGTGCAGCGGCGGGCCGGGGAGATCGCGCTCGAGATCGTGCGCAGCAAGGAGCCGGACCAGGGCCGGGTCGTCCTGGTGTTCGGCGAGGCGCCGCTCGAGCTGCGGCGCTGGGCGGTGACCGACCCGCAGGGCCTCACCACCACCGTCCTGATCGAGGAGCCCGAATACGGCGTCCCCCTCGATCCCACCCTGTTCCGCTTCCACGACCC
>CAZDFD010000038.1:0-37704 GCA_964504655.1 uncultured Geminicoccaceae bacterium | reverse complement strand
GCTCAGCCCTCGAGCAGGGCCGGGTCGAGACCCTCGGCGCCGGCCAGGACGCTCGCCAGGAGGCCCCGGGTCTCGGGCAGGACGTGGCGGGCCCAGAACCGCGCCAAGCCTGGCCAGGCGGCGCCGCCCGCGGCTCCGGCGAGCGCGGCCCGGGCACCGCGCGCCAGGAGGAAGCCGCCGAGCGTGTGGCCCAGGAGGCGGAGATAGGCGGAGGCCGCGGCACCGCGATGGTCCTCGGCCGTGGCCTGCAGGTAGCGGGTCGCGGCCTCGAACCGCTCGAGGCCCTCGCGCAGCTCGAGGCGGAGCTCGCCCGGCACGCTGTCGAGGTCGAGGCGCAGCTCCTGGGCGAGTTCCCAGGGCAGCCGGCCGTCGGCCAGCGCGAGCTTGCGGCCGACGAGGTCGATCGCCTGGATGCCGTTGGTGCCCTCGTAGATCGGCAGGATGCGGGCGTCGCGCCAGTGCTGGGCGACGCCGGTCTCCTCGACGAAGCCCATGCCGCCGTGCACCTGGACGGCGGCGTGGGTGATCTCCTGGGCCAGATCGGTGCACCAGGCCTTGACCACCGGGGTCAACAGCGCCACCCGGTCGGCCGCCCGGCGCCGCTCGGCCGGGTCGGCGGCGCGCAGCGCGCGGTCGACGAAGCCGCCGGTCCAGTAGCAGAGCGCGCGCATCGCGGCGATCTGGGCGCGCATCCGCACGAGCATGCGGCGCACGTCGGGGAACTCGGCGATCGCCGCCGGCCGGCCGTCGATCCGCCCCTGCACGCGGCTCCGGGCGTAGGCGAGCGCCTGCTGGAAGGCGCGCTCGGCGAGCCCGAGCCCCTCGTGGCCGACGGCCAGCCGCGCGTTGTTCATCATCGTGAACATGCAGGCGAGCCCGCGGTTGGGCTCGCCCAGAAGGAAGCCCACCGCACCCGCGTCCTCGCCATAGGCGACGACGCAGGTGGGCGAGGCGTGGATCCCGACCTTCTCCTCGAGCTTGAGGATCCGCCAGTCGTTGCGCGCCCCGAGCGCACCGTCCGGCCCGGGCAGGAACTTCGGCACGATGAAGAGCGAGATGCCGCGCGTGCCCTCGGGCGCCCCGGGCAGCCGGGCGAGCACGAGATGGACGATGTTCTCGGCCATGTCGTGGTCGCCGAAGGTGATGAAGATCTTCTGCCCGAAGATCCGGAAGTGCCCGTCGCGCGGCTCGGCGCGGGTCCGAAGCGCACCCAGATCGCTGCCCGCCTGCGGCTCGGTCAGGCACATGGCGGCGGTCCACGTCCCCGCGATCAGCCGCCGCGCATAGAGCTCCTTCTGCGCCTCGCTGCCGTGGTGGAGGATCGCCTCGACCGCCCCCTGGGTCAGAAGCGGACAGAGCTCCAAGGTCATGTTGGCGGCGTTCCAGAGGTCGGCGAGCGCGGCGCCGAGCGTCCACGGCAGGTCCTGGCCGCCGTGGCTCTCGGGGAAGACCGCACCCATCCAGCCGCCGTCGCGGAACGCCGCATAGGCCTCCTTGAAGCCCGGCGCGGTGCGCACCACACCGTTCTCGAGGGTGGCGCCGTGCCGGTCGCCGACCGGGTTCAAGGGCGCCAGCACCTCGGCCGCGAGCCGGCCCGCCTCCTCGAGCGCGGCATCCAGGAGGTCGGGCGTGGCGTGGCCGAGGCCCGGCAGTGCGGCGAGCTCCTCGACGCCCGCGATGCTGCGCAAGACGAAGCGCATCTCGCCGAGCGGCGGGGTGTAGGTCGTCATGCGGGGCCTCCGGCGGCGGCCGCCAGGAGCCGCGCCTCGAGCCGGCCGGTCGTGTCGCAGGGCGATTCGATGTCCTGGCCGGTGAAGGCGTGCCGGTAGACGCCGAGCGTGTGCGCGTCGACCTCGACGCTCGTGCCCTGCGGCAGGGCGCTCGTGCGCACCACCACGATCGTGCGCCTCGAGCCCGCCTGGACGAAGCGCGAGCGGCCGACGTCGCTGAACGGGTCGTTGGTCCAGATCCCGGGGCACCGCGCCCAGTCGGGATCGCCTCCCGAGCCGAGCTCGCCGCGCAGCGTGGGTGCCGTGGCACCGGCGAGCTCGGTGACCTTGAAGCCGGCCGAGCGAAGCTGGTCGGCCGCGCGCGCCACCGCCTCGGCCGGGCTCGCCTGGACGATCCGGGCGCTCGCCGCCGGATCCGGCCGGGCGGCCGGCTGGCAGGCGGCCGCCGCCGCGGCCGAGAGCCCGGCCAGCAGGCGGCGCCGCCAGGGCCGCTCAGTGGCGGACGACAACGGTCTTGACCGCGGTGAAGCCATGCAGCGCCTCGAATCCCTTCTCGCGGCCGTGGCCGGAATGCTTGAACCCGCCGAACGGCAGCTCGACGCCGCCGCCGGCCCCGTAGGCGTTGAGGAACACCTGGCCCGTGCGGACCGCCCGCGCGAGGCGCAGGCCACGGCCGAGATCGCGCGTCCACACCCCCGCCACGAGCCCGTAGGGCGTGCCGTTGGCGAGCCGGATCGCATCCGCCTCGTCCTCGAACGGGAAGGCCGCCAGGACCGGCCCGAACACCTCCTCGCACGCCAAGCGGTTGGCGCGCGGCACCGGGCCGAACAGCACCGGCTCGACATAGAACCCGCCGGCCGGCAGGCCGGGCTCGAGCCGGCCCCGGGCCAGCACCGGCACGCCCTCGGCGAGCGCCGCCTCGATGTAGCCGTGGACCCGCCGGCGCTGCGTCTCCGAGACGAGCGCACCCATGTCGAGGTCCATCGCGTGGGTGCCCACCCGAACTTGCGCGAAGCGCTCGGCGAGCCGGCCCAGGACCTCCTCGTAGGCGCGCTTCTCGACCAGCACGCGCGAGCCGGCCGAGCAGGTCTGCCCGGCGTTCTGGCAGATCGCCGTCACCACCACCGGCAGGCAGGCCTCGAGGTCGGCATCGGCGAAGATCACCTGCGGGCTCTTGCCGCCGAGCTCGAGGGTGCAGCCCACATGGTTCCTGGCCGCCGCAGCCTGGACGAGGGTGCCGACCTCGGGCGAGCCCGTGAAGGAGAGATGGTCGATGTCGGGGTGCGCGGCGAGCGCCGCACCCGCCTCCTCGCCGAGCCCGTGGACGACGTTCAGGGCCCCGTCGGGAAGGCCCACCTCGCGCGCGAGCTCGGCCATCTCGACGATCGTGAGCCCGGCCTCCTCGCCCGGCTTCACCACGCAGGCGTTGCCGGCGGCCAAGGCCGCGCCCACCGAGCGGGCGAAGATCTGCGCCGGGTAGTTCCAGGGCACGATGTGCGCGGTCACCCCGTGCGGCTCGCGCACGGTCAGGACCGTGTAGCCCTCGAGGAACGGGATGGTCGTGCCCATGAGCTTGTCGGCCGCCCCGCCGTAGAACTCGAAGTAGCGGGCGGCGGCGGCGATGTCGGCGCGCGCCTGCTTCAGGGGCTTGCCGGTGTCCCTGGCCTCGAGGGCGGCGAGGCTCTCGGCCTCCCGCCCGATCGCCTGGGCGAGCCGCGCGAGCAGCCGGCCGCGCTCGACCGCGGGCGTCCGCCCCCACGCCCCCTCGAAGGCGGCGCGGGCCGCCCTGACCGCATCGTCGACCTCGGCCGCCCCGCTCCTGGGCGCGGTCGCGAACGGTCGCCCGTCGGAGGGGCAGAGATGCTCGTAAGTGCCCCCGTCCCGCGCCGGCACGGACTTGCCGCCGATCAAGTTGAGATACGTCTCCATGGCCCTGGTCCCGAGCCCTCGTGCCGCCGTGGCTGGCCGCAGAGATGGCACGGCCGACGCGCGCCGGCCAGAGCGGCGGCGAGGGGTCACGAGGTCGCTGCGAGCCCGGCGAGCCCGTCGAGCACCGACCCCGCCTCCGCCTCGGGCAGGAGCTTCTGATCCCGTACGAACCGCGCGAGCCGGCAGGCGAGGTCCAGAAGCTCGCCCAGGCTCGCGTACACGCTGTTCAGGATCTCGGCCTGCCGCGCGCTTTCCGGTGCGTAGGCGTGCGTCGTTCGGTTGCGCAGGTCGACGAGCGCCATGAACCGCGCGGCCTCGGGAACGACGCCGAGGCTCTCCAGGCGGTCGAGCACTTGGCGAACGGTCCGATATTTGTCTTCCTCGCCCGAGAGCCGCACGACGGTCCGGGCTGCGGCGCGGAGGCCATCCGTATGCTGTTCGAAGCGCTTCAGTAGGGCATCGGTGAGGAACCTCGTATCCTCGTCGAAGGCCGCCACCGTTTCGGGTCGGGCGGGAAGACGATCGGCGAGCCGCACCCGCAGCCGCTTCAGCGCCTCGCCGGTACGCGCCAAGGTTCTGAAGATGTCCAGGAGGAGCTCTTCGGCGGTCGTCATCGTGGGTCTCCGCGTTGCACCGGTCCGATCGCCGTCGGATGCTCCGGCCGACGACGCCGGGCTCGGCAAAAGGATGCCCGTCCGCTTCGCGATCCGCACGAACGGCCCCTCCTCGTCGCCCCCCTGGTGCACGATCAGGTCCACCTTCCGCTCGTCGAGCGCCTCCTCGAGCGCCGCGTGCAGGCGCAGCTCGGCGCCCAGATCGCGGGCGGCATCCTCCGGAAGCTCCACGAGCAGATCGATGTCACCGCCCTTGCGCGTGTCGTCGACCTGCGAGCCGAACAGCCGCACCCGTGCCGCCGGCCCGTAGGCCTCGGCGACCAGCCGCTCGATGACCGCCACCTCCTCCGCGCGCAGTCGCATCGCCCGTCCCCACGGACCCACTCTGGCAGAGGCGATCCCGCCGTGCACCGCCCCGGTGCGAGAACGAGGACGAACGGCTTGACATTAGGATCATACACGGATAAATGGGGACGCATGCCCCGCGCCCGGCCGCTACCCCTCGCCGATCTCCGGCCGTCCCGGCGGCGCCGGTGGCGCATCGCCGCCCGGCTCGCCGCCGGGCTCGACCCGGTCGCGGCCGGCCGCCCCGAGGGCATCACCGCGCCCGCGCTCCGGTCGCTGCTCGCCGACCCGGACTTCGCCGCCCTGGTCGACCACCGGCGCGCCCTCCGGGCGCTGCCGCCGGACCGCCAGCTCGCCCGCCTCGCCCGCATGGCCCGCGCCGTGCTCGAGCTGCACCTCGAGGCCGGCGACCTGCGCGCCGCTTCCTTCCTGCTCGGCCCGGGCCGGCGCCGCCGGGCCGGCCTCGAGCGGGCCTTGGCCGAGCTCGGCCAGGATCTCGCTCCCATGCTCGCCGAGCCCGGGTGCCGGCCGGCGCAGCCGGCAGGGCGTGGCCGCGAGCTTCATCGGGAAGCCCGTGGTCCGCACGAGGCCGAGGCCCGGCTGCTCCATCTCGAGCACCATCTCCTGGGCCAGGAGCTGCGGGTCGGCGAGCGCCTCGGCGAGCCCGTTGACCGGGCCGCAGGGCACCCCGGCCGCGTTGAGCCGCGCGATCCACTCGGCCGCCGGGGCGGAGGCGAGCACCGCCTCGATCCGCGCCCGCAGCTCCTCCCGGTGGCGCACCCGCTCGGCATTGCTCGCAAAGCACGTCTCGGCCAGGAGCGCTTCGAGGCCGAGCGCCGCGAGGAAGCGGCGCACGATCGGAGCGCTCGCCGGGGCCACGGCGATCGGCCGGTCGGCCGTCCTGAACAGGCCGTAGGGCGCAAGGATCGGATGGTCGTTGCCGGTGCGGGGCGGGGGCCGCCCGGTCGCCAGATACTCCGGCACCAGATAGCCGAGCGTGGCGACCATCGAGGTCAGCATCGCCGCCTCGACCCGCTGGCCGCGGCCGGAGGCATCGCGCGCGCGTAGGGCCGCGAGCACGGCGAGCGCCGCGTAGAGCCCGGCCAACAGATCGGTGATCGGCGCCGCGGCGCGCAGAGGCGGGCCGCCGTCCCAGCCGTTCGTCGCCATGAACCCGCTCATCGCCTGGGCGATGAAGTCGAAGGCCGGCCGCTCGGCGTAGGGGCCGGTCGAGCCGAAGCCGTTGATCGAGCAGGTGACGAGGCGCGGGTTGAGGGCCTCGAGGCGGTCGGGTGGGAAGCCCAGGGCGGCGAGCACGCCCGGGCGGAAGTTCTCGACCAGCACGTCGGCCCGCGCGATCAGCCGTGCCAGCACCTCCCGGTCGGCCTCGCGCTTGAGGTCGAGCACGATCGACCGCTTGTTGCGGTTGAAGGCGGCGAAGTACCAGGAGAGACCGTCGCGGCCGGCGCCGGTGGTGCGGGTGGAATCGCCCTCCGGGCTCTCGACCTTGACGACGTCGGCGCCGAGGTCGGCCAGGAGCATGGTGCAGAACGGGCCGGACAGGACGCGGGTCAGATCGACGACCCGGATCCCGTCGAGCGCGCCGGGCGGGGGGGCCGGGGGCGCGGGTCGGGGCTCAGCCGGCAGCGGTGCGCACCGCCGCGAGCTCGTGCCGGCGCAGCCGCGGGCCGGCCTTCATGACCTGGCCCGGCAGCGGGTGGCCGACCGCCCGCTCCATGGCCAGGGCCGCCAGGATCAGCCGCTCGAGGTCGACGCCGGTCGCGACCCCGCACTCCTCGAGCAGGTAGACGAGGTCCTCGGTGACGACGTTGCCCGTGGCGCCGGGCGCGAAGGGGCAGCCGCCGAGCCCGCCGATCGAGCTCTCGAAGCGGTCGAGGCCGAGCTCGAGGGCGGCCATCACGTTGCACAGGCCGAGCCCGCGGGTGTTGTGCACGTGCAGCGCCAGCGCGACGCCCGGGAGCGCCGCGCGCACCGCGGCGATCCGCTCGCGCACCAAGGGCGGGGTGGCCATGCCGGTGGTGTCGGCGAGCGAGAGGTGGCGGATGCCGAGCATGGCCAGATCCTCGGCGATGCGCAGCACCCGCGCGAGCGGCACCTCGCCCTCGAACGGGCAGCCGAAGCAGACCGAGATGGCGGCGTGCACCGGGATCCGCGCCGCCTCGGCGATCATCGTGACCTCGGCCACGTCGGCGAGGGAGCGGTCGATCGGGCGGTTGAGGTTCTTCCGGTTGTGGCTCTCGGAGGCGGAGAGGAACACCACCATGGCATCGACCCGGGCGGCCACCGCCCGCTCGGCGCCCTTGGCGTTGGGCACGAGCGCCGAGAGCTCGACCCCGGGACGCCTGGGCAGGCCGGCCAGGAGCTCGGCCGCATCCGCCAGCTGCGGCACCGCCTTGGGGCTGACGAAGCTCGTGACCTCGAGATGGCGGAGGCCGGCGTCCATGAGCCGCTCGGCGAGCTCGAGCTTCGTGGCCGTGGGCAGGATCCTTGGCTCGGCCTGCAGCCCGTCGCGGAGCCCGACCTCGACGATCGTGGCCCGGGCCGGCCAGCCGGCCGGGCGGGCCGGGCTCAAGGGGCCTCTCCCGGAGCGGCCAGGACGACCCCGGGGTTGAGGATGCCCGCGGGATCGAGGGCCGCCTTGAGCCGGCCCATGAGCTCGAGCTCGAGCGGTGCCTTGCGGGCCGCCAGCGCCGCCCGCTTCATCCGCCCGATCCCGTGCTCGGCGCTGATCGAGCCGCCGAGGGCCGTGACCTCGTCGTACAGCCGCTCGAGCAGCACCGGCCGGAGCTCGGCCACCCGCGCCGGCGGCGTCACGAAGTTGAAGTGGAGGTTGCCGTCGCCGACATGGCCGAAGGGGATCAGCGTCACCTCGGGCTCGCGCGCCGCGGTCCAGGCCTGCATCCGCTCGACCAGCTCCGGGATCTTGGCGATCGGCACGGTGACGTCGCTCCGGACGATGAAGCCCATGTGTCGGGTCGCCTCCGACTGGCCCTCGCGGATCCGCCACATGTTGGCGCGCTGCGCCTCGCTCTCGGCGCAGGTCCCGTCGCGCACGAGGCCCATCTCGATGGCCCGGGTGAGGACCCCCTCGAGCCGCTCGGCGAGGCCGTCCTCGAAGCTCCAGGCGAGCTCGATCAGGAGGTGCCAGGGGTGGGGATCGGCGACCGGCCGGCGCACCCCGGGCAGGTGCGCGCAGGCCGCCTCGACGCCGAACCCGGTCAACAGCTCGAAGCTCGAGATCACCTCGCCCGCCTCGGCCCGGAACAGCTCGAACACGTCGAGCGCCACCTTGGGCCCGTCGATGCCGAGCCAGCAGGTGCGCCGGTCGCGCGGTGCCGGGAACAGCTTCAAGGCGGCCGCGGTGATCACCCCGAGCGTGCCCTCGGAGCCGATGAACAGATGCTTCAGGTCGTAGCCCGTATTGTCCTTGCGCAGCGCCCGGAGCCCGTCCCAGACGCGGCCGTCGGCCAAGACCACCTCGAGGCCGAGCACCAGATCGCGCATCATGCCGTAGCGCAGCACGTTGACGCCGCCGGCGTTGCTGCCGAGGTTGCCGCCGATCCGGCAGGAGCCCTGGGCGCCGAGCGCGAGCGGGAACAGCCGCCCGGCCTCGGCGGCCGCCCGCTGGACGGTCTCGAGCACGCACCCCGCCTCGACCACGAGATGGTCGCCGCGCGGGTCGAGATGGCGGATCCGGGTCATCCGCTCGAGCGAGAGGACCACCTGGCGGCCGCTGCGGTCCGGGATCCCGCCGAGCACGAGCCCGGTGTTGCCGGACTGCGGCACCAAGGGCACGCGGTGCCGCGCGGCCAGGGCGACGAGCGCCGCGACCTCGCCCGTCGTGGCCGGCCGCAGGACGGCCGGCGTCCGGCCCCGATGCTGACGCCAGAAATCGGTGACGTAGGGCTCGATCGACTGGGGGTCGTCGAGCACGCCCGAGGGCCCGACCGCCGCCCGGCAGGCCTCGAGGAAGCCGGCCGGCAGGGGAGGGAGGTCCGCCAGATCCATGGCCGAAGGCTAGGACCGCGGCGGCACCGCCGCAAGCAGTGGGCCGCGGCCCGCCGCCTCCGCGCGCGACGGGCTCCGTGCCCGGATCAGAACTTGATCCGCGAGCCCAGGACGATCTCGTCGAGGCTCGGCCCGGGCGGCGGGGTCGGCGTCGGGGGCGGTGTCGGGGTGGGGCTCGGCGCGCCGCCCAGTTGCCCGAGCACGCTGCCGAGGATGCAGCTGACGCAGACCCGTCCGAGCCCGGGGCCGCCGGCCAGCACCCGGTCGAGGTCGCTCGGGGCGAGCCGCACCGGCTCCGCGAGGGCCCCCGCGCTCGTCGCCAGCAACGCCACCATGGACAGCGCCAGCCTCGACATGACGACGGCCTCCCTCTTTCTCGTGCGCTTCCCGTCCGAGCGCACGAGTCTAGGGCGCCGCGAGCGGCTGGGCAACCGCCCGCTCCGCGGCGGTCCGGCGTCGGCCGATGCGATCCCGGCCGAGATCCCTCAGCCTCGGCCCCTGGCCGCGCCGGCGACGAAGGCGCGCGCCGCCGCGGCGAGCTCGTCCCAGTCGTGGCCGGCCGCGGGGTCGAGGGCGACCCACTCCTTCATCGGCCGGCCGTGGCCCGGATCGAAGCGGGCGGCACCGGCGGCCACCAGCGCGTCGACCCGCTCGCGCGGCAGCTTCAGGACGATCCGGCCCTTGGACGCGACCAGGAAGGCCTTGCCCGCCACGGTCAGGGCCTCCGAGCCGAACATCTGCTTGCCGGCGACCTCCGCCGGGGCCCGGCTCCTGATGCCCTCGAGGATGGTCTCCGCGGTCGGAGGGGTCGCCATCGCCAGGGCTACCGGCCGCCTCGCCGGAGCCCCTGG
Organism: uncultured Geminicoccaceae bacterium; assembly: GCA_964504655.1. Lineage (GTDB taxonomy): Bacteria > Pseudomonadota > Alphaproteobacteria > Geminicoccales > Geminicoccaceae > JANXAZ01. The sequence continues at coordinate 28,206 of CAZDFD010000038.1, read as the reverse complement.
CACCCGGCCCGCCGGCGGGCGAGCGAGCCGATCCGCCCCCGCTCGCAGGCGCCGAGGCAGGCCTCACGCGGCTCGGCCCGGAGCCCGACCATGCAATCGACGATCCTCGCCACCGCCGCACCCGTCAAGACCGATGCGCGTTGACAGGCACCGGCCCGCGGCTAGCTTCCGGCACCGCTCGGGACGGGCGCCCGGCGGGGTCGGCGGCAGGGGAGGCGGGGCATGACCACGGACGGGCTCAGGGACACGATCGAGCGGGCCTGGGAGGAGCGCGAGCGGATCGGCCCCGGGACGGGCGGGGCGGTCCGCGAGGCGGTCGAGGCGGCCCTCGACGGGCTCGACCGCGGCGCTCTCCGCGTGGCCGAGAAGCTGTCTGGCCGCTGGATCGTCCACGAATGGCTCAAGAAGGCGGTGCTCTTGTCCTTCCGCCTGAACGACACGGTCCCGGTCGCGGGCGGCCCGGGCGGCTCCTCGTGGTGGGACAAGGTGCCGATCAAGGCCCAGGGCTGGGACGCCGCCCGCTTCAAGGAAGCCGGGTTCCGCGCCGTGCCGGGCTCGATCGTCCGGCGCTCGGCCTACATCGCCCCGGGCGTCGTCCTGATGCCCTGCTTCGTCAATGTCGGCGCCCGGGTCGAGCGCGGCACCATGGTCGACACCTGGGCCACGGTCGGCTCCTGCGCCCAGATCGGCCGCGACTGCCACATCTCGGGCGGGGCCGGGATCGGCGGCGTGCTCGAGCCGTTGCAGGCGAGCCCGGTGATCGTCGAGGACGGCTGCTTCATCGGCGCCCGCGCCGAGGTGGTCGAGGGTGTCGTCGTCGAGGAGGGTGCGGTGCTCGCCATGGGCACCTTCATCGGCGCCTCGACCAAGATCGTCGACCGCGCCACGGGCGAGGTCGTGACCGGCCGCGTGCCGGCCGGAGCCGTGGTCGTGCCGGGCAGCCTGCCGGGCGCGCCATTGCCCGACGGCCGCCCGGGCCCGAGCGTCTACTGCGCCGTCATCATCAAGCGCGTCGACGCGCGGACCCGGGCGCGCACGGCGATCAACGAGCTGTTGCGCGACTGAGCCGGCGGCTCAGGCGGCGGGCGGGTTGACCGTGGCGTCGAGCACCGCGACCAGCGTCTCGACGTCGACGCCGGTGACGATGATCCGATCGCCGTTGGCGACCTCGACCGTGGTCGCGTCGGCCACCGTGCCGTCCTCGGCGGCGCCGTCGAGCAGCTTCTGGAGGGCCCGCAGGTCGCGCTCGCCGCGCACCACGACGCCGTCGAGCGCCTCGGCCAGCTCGCCGAGATCGGCCCCCTCGGAGAGGCTGAGCGTGGTGGTGTCGGTGCCCGCCAGCGTCGCCCGGACCACCTCGGTGATGGTGTCGCCGAGGTCGAGCACGTCGCCCCGGGTCGGGTCGAAGCCGAACGCGATCACCGTGTCGATCACCCCGTTGCTCAGGATGTCGTCGCCGATCTGGAAGGTGTCGGCGCCACGGCCGCCGACATGGACGCCGAGCCCGGCGCCGGTGTTCATGAGGTCGTCGCCGCGGCCACCCAGCAGGATGTCGATGCCGCCTTCGCCGAGCAGGCTGTCGTCGCCGTTGCCGCCGGTCACGATCTCGTCGGCGTCGCTGCCGGTCAACGCATCGTCGCCCCGCGTACCCTCCAAGATATCGAAGATGCCGGCATTGTCCTTCGCCCTGCGGGCGATGTCCTCGAACGACACGGTGGTGCTCTCCATGGGAATTCCCCGCTGCTTCCTGGTTCATCGAGGTGGGCGGGCCGAGGAACGACTGCAGGCCCGCGCGAATTACGAGGCGACGCCGGCTCGGGATCTGCGCCGACGCCGGCTCACGCGGTCGTGACCTTGGGTGAGCGGGGCGCCCGGGGCCGACCCACGGTTGACAGCCCCTCGTTGCCTCCTAGGTTGCGCGCGCGTCCAGCGGAACCGAGGCCGGCCTTGCCCGTCGATCCGATCGAGCTCACCCGGGATCTCGTCCGCTGTCCGAGCGTGACCCCGGACGCGGGGGCGGCGCTCGGGCTGTGCGCCCGGGTCCTCGAGGCGGCCGGCTTCACCTGCACCCGGCTCGACCGGGCGGCCGCCTCCGGCACCGTGCCCAACCTCGTGGCCACGGTCGGCCGGGGCCGGCCGCACCTCGTGCTGAACGGCCATCTCGACACCGTCCCGGTCGGCGACCGGGCGCGCTGGACGGTCGATCCGCACGGCGGCCTCGTCCGCGACGGCCGGCTGTTCGGCCGCGGCGCCGCCGACATGAAGAGCGGGGTGGCGGCGATGATCGCCGCCGCCGCCGACTTCCTCGCGGCGCACGGGCCGCCGAACGGCCGGCTGAGCCTGATGCTCACCGGCGACGAGGAGGGGCCGGCGGTCGACGGCTCGGCCCACCTGGTCGCCTGGGCGGTGGCCGAGGGCATCCCGCCCGACGCCTGCCTCGTCGGCGAGCCGACCAGCCGCGAGGCGCTCGGCGATCTGGCCAAGATCGGCCGGCGCGGCTCCTTGACGGCGCGGCTCGTGGTCGCCGGCCGGCAGGGCCACACCGCCTACCCGCAGCGCGCCGACAACGCCGCCCACCGGCTGGTCGCCATGCTCGGGGCGCTGCTCGCCATGCGGCTCGACGAGGGCACCCCCTGGTTCGAGCCCTCCAACCTGCAGATCGCCTCGATCGACGTCGGCAACCCGGCCGCGAACGTGATCCCGGGCGAGGCCCGCGCCGTCCTCAACCTCCGCTTCAACGACCTGCACAGCGGCCGGGCGCTCGAGGACCGGATGCGCCGCCTGCTCGAGGCGATCGGCGGCCGCTTCGAGCTCGAGGTGGCGATCGGCGCCGAGCCGTTCCGCACCGAGGAGGGGCCGCTCACCCGGACCCTGGCGGCGGCGGTCGAGGCGGTCACCGGCCGGCGGCCCCGCTTCGACTGCTCGGGCGGCACCTCGGATGCCCGCTTCTTCGCCCCCGTCTGCCCCGTGGTCGAGCTCGGCCTGCCCGGTCCGACCCTGCACCAGGTCGACGAGCAGGTGGCGGTGGCCGACATCCTGGGCCTGACGGCGATCTACCGGGCCTTCCTCGAGCGGTACCTGGCGCCGTGAGCGCGGCCGGCGCCGAGGTCCGCCGCGGCCTCGCCGGAGCGCTCGCGATCCTCCGCCGCGAGCCGGCGGCGATGGCCCTCTTCGACCTCAGCCCGGACGGCTTCTACCGCTCCTTCCAGGCGATGCTCGTGGCGGCGCCGGCCTACGCCCTGCTCCTCCTGGCGCGGCTGGCGAGCGAGGGCACGGCCGTGGCCCTGCCGCTCGTCCTCCTGGTCGAGGGGCTCGGCTACGTGGCCGGCTGGCTCGCCTTCCCGCTCGCCGCCGCCCTCGTGCTGCACGGGCTGGGCGAGGGCCGCCGGCTGGTGCCCCTCGTGGTCGCCGGCAACTGGGCCGCGGTCCTGCAGATCGGCTTCGTCCTGGCGGCGGTGCTGGTGGCCGCCGCGCTCCCGGCGCCGACCGCGGCCGCCGTCACCACGACCGCGACCCTGGCGGCGCTCGCCTATCAGTGGCTCGTGGTGCGGACCGCGCTCGAGGCGCCGGGGGCGGTGGCGGCCGGCTTCGTCCTGCTCGACGTCGTGGTGAGCCTCCTGGTGCACGGCGCCACCGAGCGGGCGCTCGACTGGCTGGCCCCGTCGGCGGTCTAGCCGGGCCGCTCAGGCGGGCGGGTAGTCGATCCGCTCGAGGCAGAGGCCGCAGGCGGGGGCGGTCGGGCCGGCCGCGCGCCGGTCGCGGGCGGCCAGCACGCGCGCCGGATGGCCCAGATCCTCCTTGCCGAGGCCGACCCGGACCAGGGTGCCGACGATGGTGCGGACCTGGTGGTGGAGGAAGGAGCGGGCGCTCGTGCGCACCTCCACGAGCCCGCCCACCCGGCGCACGTGCACCAGGGCCAGGGTCTTGAGCGGGCTCGCCGCCTGGCACTCGCTCGAGCGGAAGCTCGTGAAGTCGTGCCGGCCGACCAGCGCCTGGGCGGCGTCGTGCATGGCCTCGGCGTCGAGCCGCAGCGGCAGGTGCCAGACGCGGCCGCGCTCGAGGGCGGGCGGCGCCCGGCGGTCGAGGATCCGGTAGAGATAGGTCCGGCGGACGGCATCGAAGCGGGCGTGGAAGCCGGCCGGCACCGGCCGCGCCTCGAGCACCGCCACCGGGTGCGGTCGCAGATGCGCGTTGAGGCCGGCGGCCAGCCGCTCGGGCGGGAACGGCCGGGCGAGGTCGAGATGCGCCACCTGGCCGCGGGCGTGCACCCCGGCGTCGGTCCGCCCGCCGCCGACCAGCGTCGCGGTCTCGCCGGACAGCCGCGCCACCGCCTCCTCGAGCACCCCCTGGACCGACAGGCCGCGGGCCTGGCGCTGCCAGCCGACGAAGGGAGCACCGTCGTACTCGAGCAGGAGCCGCCAGCGCTGCACCGCCGCTCACCCGAGCCGGGTGCCGACCGGCAGGGGGAAGCCGCGCTGCAGCTCCAGGGCGGTCATCGCCCGTCGGCCGGCGCGCTGCACCCGGCGCAGCGAGAGGGCGCCCTGGCCGCAGGCCACCACGAGCGGTGCTGCCACGACCTCGCCCGGCGCCCCGGGCGGGGCCGCGACCGGCTCGGCCTCGAGCACCAGCAGGCGCTCACCGCGCGCTTCGAGGAAGGCGCCCGGGCGCGGCGCCAGGGCGCGGACCCGACGGTCGAGCTCCCGGGCGTCGCGGCCGAGGTCGAGCCGCTGGTCCTCGGGCCCGAGCTTGGCGGCGTAGGTGACGCCCTCGGCGGGCTGCGGCACGGGCACGGCACGCCCGGCCTCGAGCGCCGGCAGCTCGGCCAGGAGGAGCTCGGCGGCGAGCGCGGCCAGCCGGTCGTGCAGCGCGCCCGCGGTCTCGCGCGGCCCGATCGGGGTCTCGCGGCGGGCATAGACCGGCCCCGTGTCGAGGCCCGCCTCCATGCGCATCAGGCACACCCCGGTCGCGGCGTCGCCGGCCAGGATGGCGCGCTGGATCGGGGCCGCACCGCGCCAGCGCGGCAGGAGCGAGGCGTGCAGGTTGACGCAGCCGAGCCGCGGGATGGCGAGGACCGCGGGCGGCAGCAGGAGCCCGTAGGCCGCGACCACGGCCAGATCCGCGCCGAGTGCCGCGAGCCCGGCCTGGACGGCCGGATCGCGCAGGCTCGCAGGTGTGCGGACCTCGAGCCCGAGCCGCTCGGCCGCCGCCTGGACGGCGGTCGGCCGCGCCTCGAGGCCGCGTCCGGCCGGCCGCGGCGGCTGGCAGAGGACGGCCAGGATCCGGTGCGGCCCGCGCGCCAGGGCCGAAAGCGCCGGCACCGCGAAGGGGGCGCTGCCCAGGAACAGGAGGCCGAGCGGCACCGCACCTCTCTCCCCGCCCGGTTCAGGCGCGGGCGCGCTGCGCCTTGGCGAGCTTGCGCAGGATGATGTTGCGCTTGAGCGCCGAGAGATGGTCGACGAACAGGATCCCGTCCAGATGGTCGACCTCGTGCTGCAGGCAGCGGGCGAGCAGCCCGTCCGCCTCGAGCGTGCGCTCGGCGCCGGTCTCGTCCCGGTAGCGCAGCCGCACCGCCGCCGGCCGGCCGATCTCGGCGAACTGCTCGGGCAGCGACAGGCAGCCCTCCTCCATGACCACCTCCTCCTCGGAGCGCCAGGTGATCTCGGGGTTGACCAGGCGGAGCGGCGCGCGCGGCTGGTCCTCCTTGGCGAGGTCGACCACCACGATCCGCCGCGACACGCCCACCTGCGGCGCCGCCAGCCCGATCCCGGGCGCCCGGTACATGGTCTCGAGCATGTCGTCCATGAGGGCGCGGACCTCCGCGTCGACGGTCTCGACGGGTCGGGCGCGGAGCTTGAGGAGCGGGTGCGGCGCGATCAGGATGCGACGGACGGCCATCGGCTCGGGGATCCGCGGCGAGGGGTGGGCTCAGCCGACCGGCTGGCGGGACTTGAGCGCGGCGGCGAGCGTGCCCTCGTCCAGATAGTTGAGCTCGCCGCCGACCGGAAGGCCGTAGCCGAGCCGGGTCACCCGGGCGCCGCTGCCGGCGAGCCGGTCGGCCAGGTAGTGGGCGGTGGTCTGGCCGGCGACCGTGGCACCCAGCGCCAGCACCACCTCGACCTCCTCGGCCGCGCCGACCCGGCGCAGGAGCCGGTCGACGCCCAGATCCTCGGGGCCGACCGCATCGAGCGCCGAGAGCGTGCCGCCGAGCACGTGGTAGCGGCCGCGCCAGGCGCCGGCCCGCTCCATCGCCCAGAGGTCCTCGACCTGCTCGACCACGAGGATCTGGCCGGCGGCGCGGTCGGGCGCCCGGCAGATCGCGCACGGGTCCTGGCGGTCGAGATTGCCGCACTCCGAGCAGCGGCGGACCTCCCGCGCGCAGGTCTCGAGGGCCTCGCGCAGCGGGCCGAGGAGGGTGTCCGGCCGGCGCAGGAGGGCGAGTGCCGCGCGCCGGGCCGAGCGCGGCCCGAGCCCCGGGACCCGCGCCAGGAGCCGGATCAGCTCGTCGATCGGCCCGGCGATCAAGGCTCGGCCGGCGCTCGCGGCTCAGAAGGGCAGCTTCATGCCGGGCGGCAGCGGCAGCCCGCCGGTCATCTTCTGCATCTCGGCCGCGAGGTGCGCCTCGATCTTGGCCTTGGCGTCGTTGGTCGCGGCCACGATCAGGTCCTCGAGCACCTCGACCTCGGCCGGATCGACGAGGCTCTTGTCGATCTTGATCCGCCGCATCTCGCCCTTGCCGCTGAGCGTCACGGTGACGAGGCCGCCGCCGGACTGGCCGCTCATCTCGACCTCGGCCAGGCGCTGCTGCATCTCGAGCATCCGCTGCTGCAGCTTCTGCGCCTCCTTGAGCATGTTGCCGATGTTCTTCACGTCCGGCCCTCCTCGCCCGCGGCCGCGGCGGAGCCCTGCGGCTCGGCCGGGCGGATGTCGACGATCCTCGCACCCGGGAACAGCTCGAGCAGCCCGCGCAGGGGCTCGCTCCGGCCGAGCTCGTCGAGCCGCGCGGCGCGTGCCCGGGCGGCCTGCTCGGCGAGCGTGGGTTCGCCCTCGGCCTCGCTCAGCGCCACGAGCCAGCGGCGGCCGGTGAGCCGGCCGAGCGCCTCGCCCACCCGGCCGGGCAGGTCGCGCGGCACGCCCGCCCCGGCGCGGAGCTCGAGCCGCCCGGGCTCGAGGCGAACGAGGTGCGCGGCCTCGGCGAGCCAGGCGGCGAGGCTGCCCTCGCCGCTCCGGCGAAGGAGCGCCACGAGCTCGGGGAAACCCAGGGGCGGCTCGGCCGCACGGCCGGCCGGCTCGACCTCGCCCGGCCGCGGCGCCGCGGCACGTGCGGTCCGCGGGCCGGCCGGCGCGGGCCGGATCGCGCTCGGCGCCGGCATCGGGGCCGCGACGGCGGCGGCCTTGGCGGGCGTGGCCGGGCCGGCGGCCTCGCGCAGGAGGCGCGCCAGTTCGCCCGGCGGCGGCACCTCGGCGAGGCAGGCGAGGCGCAGCAGCACCATCTCGGCGGCGGCCGCCGCGTCGGGCGCGGCGCGGACCTCCTCGAGGCCCTTGAGGAGCACCTGCCAGGCGCGCGCGAGGCGCGCCGGGCCCTGCCCGCGGGCGAGGGCCTGGAGCCGCTCGCCGCCGGCCGCGGCATCGCCCCGCTCGGGGCCGACCCCGACCGCGAGCCGGCTCGCCCGGTGCACGAGCTCGAGCAGGTCCTGGAGCAGGAGGCGGGGGTCGGCGCCCAGCGCGTGCAGCGCCTCGAACCGGTCGAGCGCGTCGGCGGGCGCCCGGGTCAGGGCCGCCTCGAGCAGCTCCTCGAGCCGGCCGCGATCGGAGAGCCCGAGCATGTCCCGGACCGCCGCCGCCTCGACCCGGCCCTCGCCCACCGCGATCGCCTGGTCGAGCAGGGACAGGGCGTCGCGGACCGAGCCCTCGGCGACGTCGGCCAGAAGCGCCAGGGCCGCGGGCTCGGCCGCGACCTCCTCGCGGCGGCAGACCTCGGCCAGGTGTGCTCCGAGCGCCGCCGGCTCGACCCGCCTGAGCTCGAAGCGCTGGCAGCGCGACAGCACGGTGACCGGCACCTTCCTGAGCTCGGTCGTGGCGAACACGAACTTGGCGTGCGGCGGCGGCTCCTCGACGGTCTTGAGAAGGGCGTTCCAGGCCTTCTCCGAGAGCATGTGGACCTCGTCCAGGATGTAGACCTTGAAGCGCGCCGCGGCCGGGACGAGCTGGATCCCCTGGACCAGGTCGAGGACGTCGGCCTTGCCGGTCTGCGAGGCGGCGTCCATCTCGATGACGTCGAGCGAGCGGTCCTCGGCGATCGCCACGCAGGAGGGGCAGATCCCGCAGGGCTCGGGGGTCGGGCCGCCCCGGCCGTCGGGGCCGGTGCAGTTGAGCCCCTTGGCCAGGATCCGCGCGGTCGTGGTCTTGCCGACGCCGCGGATGCCCGAGAGCAGGAAGGCGTGCGCGATCCGCCCGGTCCGGAAGGCGTTGGTGACGGTGCGCACCAGTGCCTCCTGGCCGATCAGCTCGGACAGCCGGCCCGGGCGGTAGGTCCGGGCCAGCACGCGGTAGGTGCCGGGTGCGGCTCGGTCGCTCATGGCGATCGCTGGACGGGGGCGGCCACGTGCTCGGTGCGGAAGGCTGGCGGCTCGGGGTGGAAGGCGGGTGGCTCGGGGCGGAAGGCTGGCGAACGACCCGGCACGGAACTCGTTACGGCTGCTTCCTTCCGGACCTGACCGGGTTGGCGAGGGTGTCGTCCGCCGCCAGCCTTCCGAGCCGCTATATCGACCGGCCCGCCGGCTTGCGCAAGATGCGGCCGGGCCCGAAAGTCGGCCCCGGCGCGCCGCCGGCCGCGCCCCGGCCGCGCCAAAAAGGGGGGACGTCGTTGCGCGCCATCGCCAACCCGCCGCCGCACCTCTACACCACGGTCGGGCTCGACCGGGCGGTGGCGCGGCGGCGCGATCCGGCCTGGCTCGCCGAGCGGCGGCGCGATCCGACGAGCCGGGTCGTGGCGCTCGAGGAGCTGCAGCTCCTCGTGGTCGACGGCCCGGCCGGGCCGGACCCGTTCCCGCTCGATCCGGCGGCACTCGGCGGCGCCGTGCCGGAGAGCGCCGTCCTGCTCGGCGAGCAGGGCGGGCGGGCGATCTTCGCCCTCGACCTGGCGGGCGAGCGGCCCGGCATCGAGGGCCGGCTGGTCGAGCTGCGGGCGCTGGCTCCGCTCCTCGGCGCCGCCGAGGCCGGCCTTCTGGCCTATGCCCGGGCGCTCGCCCACTGGCACCGCACGCACCGCTTCTGCGGCCGCTGCGGCGGCGCCACGACCGCGATCGAGGCCGGCCACGTGCGCCGCTGCCCGGCCTGCGGGGCCGACAGCTTCCCGCGCACCGACCCGGCGGTGATCGTGCTCGTGACCGCCGGCGAGCGCTGCGTGCTCGGCCGGGCCCCGCGCTTCCCGCCCGGCATGTACTCGACCCTGGCGGGCTTCGTGGAGCCGGGCGAATCGCTCGAGGCGGCGGTCCGCCGCGAGGTCCGCGAGGAGGTCGGGCTCGAGCTCGCGAGCGTCGCCTACCGCTCCTCGCAGCCCTGGCCGTTCCCGCAGAGCCTGATGCTCGGCTTCCGCGCCGTGGCCGGCGAGGGCGCGCTCGCGATCGAGCTCGAGGAGCTCGAGGACGCCCGCTGGTTCGACCGCGCCCTGCTCCGCGACGAGGCGCACCGGCCGGTGCGGCTGCCGAACCTCGACAGCATCGCCCGCTTCCTGATCGACGAGTGGCTGGCCGAGGGCTGAGCCCGGCTCAAGGCGGCGGATCGGCGAGGGCGTGGGCGCGGGCCGCGGCCAGCCGGGCGAAGCGCAGGAGCAGCGCCCGGCGGCGGGCGCCGGGCAGCGGCCTGAGCGGCCCCTCGCGCAGGATCGTGGCCTCGAAGCGGTCGGCCACGATCAGCCCCTCCCCGGGCGGCAGCGCGTCGAGCGGGAAGCCGGGCGCCACGGCGAAGAAGAAGCGGTCGGCGAAGTCCAGATACTCGCCCCACTTGGCGTCGGCGCGGAGATCGGCGAGCGAGCTCTTGATCTCGATCGCCCAGAAGCGGCCGTCGGCGGCGAGCGCCAGGAGGTCGAGCCGCCGGCCGCTGGCGAGCCCGACCTCGGCGAGCGGTGCGAGGCCGAGCTCGGCCAACAGGCGCATGGTGCCGCGGCGGACCTCGGCGGTGACGGCCTCGCGGCCGAAGGGCGGCGCGACCGGGACAGGCATAACGCTTCCTTAACCGATGCGTGCCAGGGTCGGCGAGGGGCGCCCCCGGGCGGGCGCCCGCGAGCCAGGGCGATCGTGGGGATCGAGCCATGTCCGAGAGCCAGACCGTGGCGCGTTCGGCCGGTGGGCGGCGGCGCGAGGCGCTGCTCCGCCACGGCCCGGCCGGCGGCCGCCACGCCGAGCCGTTGACCCCGGACGACGTCCGCGCCCTGGGCGACGACCGCTCGGTCGGGCAGCGGGCGCGGATCGCGGGCAAGATCGGCGCCCAGATCGGCGAGCTCGGCCGGCAGGCCAACGCCCAACTGGTCGAGGCGGTGCTCGAGCTCCTGGTCCGCGACGTCGCCAAGGAGGTGCGGCGGGCGCTCGCCGAGGCGGTCGCCGACAGCCACGAGGTGCCGCCCTCGATCGCCCGCAGGCTCGCCCGCGACGCCATCGAGGTGGCCGAGCCGGTGCTCCGCCAGAGCCCGCTCCTGTCCGACGACGATCTGATCGGGATCGTGCGCACCAACGCCATGCAGTACGCGCTCGCGGTCGCCGGGCGCAGCCAGCTCTCCGAGGCGGTGAGCGAGGTCCTGGTCGACACCGGCGAGGCGCCGGTGGTGGCCCGCCTCGTGGGCAATGTCGGCGCCCGGCTGTCGCGGGCGACGCTCGAGCGCGTGGTCGCCGAGTTCGGCGCCGAGCACGAGGTCCAGCACCGCATGGTGCGCCGGCCCGAGCTGTCCTTCGAGCTGGTCGACCGGCTGGTCCGGCTGATCGCCGAGGGGCTCGAGTGGGAGCTGGTGCGAACCCACCGCATGCCGCTCGAGCAGGCGCAGGTGATCATGCGGGCGGCGCGCGAGCGCTCGGCGATCGATCTGGTGGCGCGCGACCACGGCAGCCGCTCGCTCGAGCAGCATCTGCGGACCCGCTTCCAGGCGGGCGAGCTCGGCCACGAGACCCTCTTGGCCATGCTGCGCGACGGTGACGTCGGCGGCTTCGAGGTGGCGGTGGCGCTGCACGCCCGCGAGCCGGTGGCACGGGTGCGGCGGATGCTCTACGACGCCGACCGGAGGCGGCTGGCCGCGATCTGCGTGCGGGCCGGCTTTCCGGTCGCCCACTACGTGCTCGTGCGCATGGCGATCGAGTTCGCCGAGGCGGCGGTCGACGGCCGGCCGCCGCGCACCGACTACGGGCCCGACACGATCCGCTTCCTGCAGGAGCAGTACCAGCGGCTGCAGGCGGCGCCCGAGAGCGTCGCCGAGCTGTGCGCGATCTGAGCCGGCGGCCGGCCGGGCGTGGCGGCGGCGCCGCGGCCGGGCGGCTCCACAGGCCCGTCCACAGGGCCGTCCCCAGGGACGCGGCGCGCCCTCCTTCCCGGCCCGGCGGCGGCGCTGCTAGGCTCGCCCCATGCCCGTCGTCGACGCCCCGCCGGCCCCCCCGCTCGCGCCCGCTGCCGAGCCCGGGTTCCGCACCCAGCCCTACAACCTCGAGGCCGAGCAGGCGCTGCTCGGCGCGATCCTGGTCAACAACGAGGCCTTCCAGCGGGTCGAGGACTACCTCACCGCCGAGGACTTCTTCGAGCCGGTGCACCAGAAGATCTTCGCCGCCTGCGCGCAGTGGATCGCCGACGGCCGGATCGCCAACCACAAGACCCTGTTCCACCTGTTCGAGACCGAGCCGGCGCTCAAGGAGCTCGACGGTGCCCGCTACCTGGCGCGGCTCGCGGCCGCGGCCGAGCTCGTGGCCGACGCCGACCACTACGGCCGGGTGATCCACGACCTGGCGCTGCGCCGCCGGCTGATCCGGGTCGGCGAGGAGATCGTCGCCCGGGCCTTCGACCGCGCCACCGAGCGGTCCGGCCGCCAGCAGATCGAGCAGGCCGAGCAGGAGCTGTTCGGGCTCGCCGAGACCGGCCGCGCGAGCCGCGCCTTCCAGGCCTTCGACGGCGTGCTCGCGGCGGCGCTGCGGCACATCGACGGGGCCTACCGCAAGGCCGGCCAGGTGACCGGCGTGCCGACCCGGCTCGAGGGCCTCGACCAGAAGCTCGGCGGGCTGCAGCCCTCCGACCTCGTGGTCCTGGCCGGCCGGCCGAGCATGGGCAAGACCGCGCTCGCCGTGACCATCGCCGCCAACGCCGCGGCCACCCCCCTGCCACCCGAGGAGCGCCGGCCGGGCGGACCCGAGGGCCATGTGGTGGGCCTGTTCTCGCTCGAGATGTCGGCCGAGCAGCTGGCCACCCGGCTGCTCTCGGCCGAGGCCCAGATCCCCTCCGACGAGCTCCGCCGCGGCCAGCTCGGCGAGGACGACTGGCCGCGGCTGGCGCGGGCGAGCCAGCGGCTCGCGCGGATGCCGCTTTGGATCGACGACACCCCGGCCCTCACCGTGGCGGCGCTGCGGACCCGGGCGCGGCGGCTCAAGCGCACCCACGGGCTCTCGCTCGTGGTGGTCGACTATCTGCAGCTCCTGCGCGGCGGCGGCAGCTACGGCCCCGGCAACCGGGTCCAGGAGGTGAGCGAGATCACCCAGGGCCTCAAGGCGCTCGCCAAGGAGCTGGCGGTGCCGGTGCTCGCCCTCTCGCAGCTCTCGCGGGCGGTCGAATCCCGCGACGACAAGCGGCCGATGCTCTCCGACCTCAGGGAATCGGGGTCGATCGAGCAGGACGCCGACGTGGTCATGTTCGTCTTCCGCGAGGAGTACTATCTGGCGCGGGCGGTGCCGAGCCAGCGCGAGGGCGAGGCGACCGAGAAGTTCCAGCAGCGCTACCAGGACTGGGTGCAGCGCTGCGAGCGGGTGCACAACAAGGCCGAGGTGATCATCGCCAAGCAGCGCAACGGCCCGATCGGCCAGGTCGAGCTGCAGTTCGACGCGGCCTACGGCCGGTTCCGCAACCTCGAGCCGGGCGGCTATCCGGAAGGCTCCTATTGAGCGGCGCCCGGTCGTGAGCGGCGTCGACCCGCCGGCGCGGGCGCGCCTGACCGTCGATCTGGCGGCGATCACCGCCAACTGGCGCACGCTCCGCCGCCTCGCGGCGCCGGCCGAGGTCGCGGCCGTGGTCAAGGCCGATGCCTACGGGCTCGGCCTCGCCCCGGTGGCGCGGGCGCTCGCCCGGGCCGGCTGCCGGACCTTCTTCGTGGCCCGGCTGGCCGAGGGCGAGGAGCTGCGCGGCCTGCTCGACGCGGCCCGCATCCTCGTGCTCGACGGGCTCGCCGGCCGCCCGCCCGGCCGGCTCCTGGCGGCCCGGCTCGAGCCCGTGCTGACGAGCCCGGCCGAGCTCGCCGACTGGCGCCGGGCGGCGGCCGCGGCCGACCGCCGGCTGCGCGCCGCCCTCCTGCTCGACACCGGGCTCACCCGCCTGGGCTTCGCCCGGGCCGAGCTCGAGCGGCTCGCCCCCGACGCCTTCGCCGGCGTCGAGCTCGGCCTCGTGGCGAGCCATCTGGCCTGCGCCGACGAGCCCACGCACCCGCTCAACGAGCGCCAGCTGGCCCGCCTGCGGGCGGCCCGGGCGCTCCTCCCGCCGGCACCGGCGAGCCTCGCCGCCTCCGCCGGCATCCTCCTCGGCGCCGCCTACCATCTGGACCTGGTGCGGCCGGGTGCGGCGCTCTTTGGGCTCGAGCCCGTGCCCGGCCGGCCGAGCCCGGTCGACTGCGTGGTCCGCCTCGAGGCGCCGGTGCTCCAGGTGCACGCCGTGGCCGAGCCCGGCAGCGTCGGCTACGGCGCCACCTGGCCGACCCGGCCCGGGGCGCGGATCGCGGTGGTGCCGGTCGGTTATGCCGACGGCTACCCGCGGGCCGCGGGCGGCCGCGCCCGGGCGCGCATCGGCGAGGCGCTGGTCCCGGTCGTGGGCCGCGTCTCGATGGACCTTTTGACCCTCGACGTGTCGGCCTTGCCGGCCGGCTCGGTCGGGCCGGGCACCACCGTCGAGCTGATCGGACCCGGCCTCGGGCCGGACCGGCTCGCCGAGGCCGCCTCGACCATCGGCTACGAGATCTTGACCCGGCTCGGCCGTCGCCTGGAGCGGCGCTGGCTCGGGGCGGAGGCGCCGCCATGAGCCTGCTCGCCGGCCTCGGCCGGGCCACCCTCGCGCTGCTCGAGACGATCGGCGGCGTCGTCCTGTTCGCCCTCCAGGCCTTGGCGAGCGGGCTTTCGGGCCGGCTGCACGGCCGCCAGCTCGCCCGCCAGATGCTCGAGATGGGCTACTTCTCGCTGCCGGTGGTGGGCCTGACCGCGGTGTTCACCGGCATGGTGCTGGCTCTCCAGAGCTACACCGGCTTCTCGCGGTTCGAGGCGCAGAGCGCGATCCCGACGATCGTCGTCTTGTCGATGACCCGCGAGCTCGGGCCGGTCCTGGCCGGCCTCATGGTGGCCGGGCGGGTCGGCGCCTCGATCGCCGCCGAGCTCGGCACCATGCGGGTGACCGAGCAGATCGACGCGCTCACCACGCTCGCCACCGACCCCCTGCGCTACCTCGTCTTCCCGCGCCTGTTGGCGGGCACCCTCATGCTGCCGCTGCTCGTGGTGGTGGCGGACGTGATCGGGGTCATGGGCGGCTGGCTCGTGTCGGTCTACAAGCTCGGCTTCGGCCCGATCGAGTACGTCAACCGGACCTTCGAGTTCCTCGAGACCCAGGACGTCGTCTCGGGCCTCGTCAAGGCGGCGGTGTTCGGCTTCCTCCTGACCCTCATGGGCTGCTACCACGGCTACCGCTCGAAGGGCGGGGCGCAGGGTGTGGGTGCGGCCACCACCCGGGCGGTGGTCTCGGCCTCGATCCTGATCCTCATTGCCAACTACTTCGTCACCGAGCTGTTCTTCGCGCGATGAGCCCCACCTCCGAACCGCCGCCGGCGCCGCCGGCCAAGATCCGGGTCCGGGGCCTCGCCAAGCGGTTCGGGGCCAAGCGGGTGCTCGAGGGTCTCGACCTCGAGGTGCCGGCCGGCCGCTCGCTCGTGGTGATCGGCGGCTCGGGCACCGGCAAGTCGGTCCTGATCAAGTGCATCCTCGGCATCGTCCGGCCCGACGCCGGCTCGATCACGGTCGACGGGCAGGAGCTCGTGGGTGCCCGCCGCGCCACCCTCGACGCCGCCCGCGCCAAGTTCGGCATGCTGTTCCAGGGGGCGGCCCTGTTCGACAGCCTGCCGGTCTGGGAGAACGTCGCCTTCGGCCTTCTGGCGCGCCGCCAGGTCGACCGCGCGGCCGCCCGCGAGAAGGCGGTGGCCACGCTCGCCCGGGTCGGGCTCGGCCCCGAGGCGGCCGATCTCTATCCCTCCGAGCTCTCGGGCGGGATGCAGAAGCGGGTCGGCCTCGCCCGGGCGATCGCCGCCGCACCCGAGATCCTGTTCTTCGACGAGCCCACGACCGGCCTCGACCCGATCATGGCCGACGTGATCAACGGGCTGATCCGCAGCGTCGTCCGCGATCTGGGCGCCACCGCGCTCTCGATCACCCACGACATGGCATCCGTGCGCAGGATCGCCGACCGGGTGGCGATGCTGCACGCCGGCCGGATCGTCTGGGAGGGGCCGGTCGAGCGGCTCGACGACAGCGGCGACCCCTATGTCGACCAGTTCGTGCACGGCCGCGCCGAGGGGCCGATCCGGGTCGGGGTCGAGCGGATCGGCTGAGCCCCGGCCGCTCAGCGGGCCTCGAGCTCGCGCAGCCCGCGCACGCCCGGCAGCCGCGCCACGTCCGGCCGCCGCGCGAAGCTCAGCCCGTAGCCGGCCGGCAGCGCCAGCACCACCTCCTCGGCCCCGCACGGCACCACGAGGCGGACCCGGGCGCCGCGCTCCTCGGCCAGGAGCGGCGCCAGCCCGGCCGCCGCCGCCACCCCCTCGAGGCGGATCTCGACGAGCCCGGGCGGCTGCGCCGCGAGCCGCTCGGCGAGCCCCTCGAGCCGCTGCGCCACGACCCGGAGCGCCCCCTCCTCGAGCCGCGCGTCGGCCTCGATCAGGACCGGGCCGCGGGCGTCGAGGAGCTCGCGGGCCTGGCCCAGGAGCTCGGCGTAGAGGGTGACCTCGACCTGCCCGGACGGGTCGGAGAGCTGCACGAAGGCCCAGCGGCCGCGCTCGCTCACCCGGTCCTGGCGGCCGATCGGCACGCCCGCGAGCAGCACCCGCTCGCGGCCGCTGCGCTCGAGCCGCTCGGCCAGGCCCGCCGCCGGCACCACCCCGAGCCGCGCCAGCGCCGGCCCGAACGCGTCGAGCGGGTGCGCCGAGAGGAAGAAGCCGAGCGCCTGGAACTCGCGCTGCAGCCGCTCGGCCGCCGGCCAGTCCCCGACCTCGGGCCGGGCCGGGCGCGGCGGCAGGAGCGCCTCGCCGCCGCCGAACAAGCTCGCCTGGCCGCTCGCGCGCGCCTCGGCCGCGGCCTGGGCCCAGCGCAGCGCCGGCTCGATCGCCTCGAACAGCCGTCGCCGGCAGGGATCCAGCCGGTCGAGCGCGCCCGCCTGGACGAGCGCCTCGAGCACCCGACGGTTGAGCACCCGGCCACCGACCCGATCGACCAGGTCGACGAGGTCGGCGAAGCCGCCGCCCCGCTGGCGCTCGGCCACGAGGGCCGCCATCGCCTGCTCGCCGACACCGCGGATGGCGGCGAGCGCGAAGCGCACGGCCGCCCCGCCGTCCGCCGTCCGCTCGACGGTGAATCCGACGCCCGAGCGCTCGACGTCGGGCGGCAAGAGCGCCAGCCCGCGCCGCGCCATCTCCTGGCGGAAGGCGGCGAGCTTGTCGTGGTTGGCGATCTCGACGCCCATCGCCGCCGCATAGAACTCGTGCGGCCGGTTGGCCTTGAGCCAGGCGGTCTGGTAGGCGAGCAGGGCATAGGCCACGGCGTGGCTCTTGTTGAAGCCGTAGGAAGCGAACTTGGCGACCGCCTCGAAGATCGCCTCGGCGCGGGCGGCGTCGACGCCGCGAGCGACCGCCCCCTCGACGAAGACGGCGCGCTGGGCGTCCATCTCGGCCTTGATCTTCTTGCCCATGGCCCGGCGCAACAGGTCGGCGCCGCCCAAGGAGTAGCCGGCGAGCTGGCGGGCCAGCTCCATGACCTGCTCCTGGTAGACGATGACGCCGTTGGTCTCGGCCAGGATCGGCTCGAGCGCCGGGTGCAGGTACGCGGGATCCTCCTGGCCGTGCTTGACCGCGATGTAGCGCGGGATGTTGCTCATCGGGCCCGGCCGGTAGAGGGCGTTCATGGCCACGATGTCCTCGAACCGGTCCGGCCGGAGCTTGCGCAGCGCGTCGCGCATGCCGCCCGATTCGAGCTGGAACACCCCGAGCGTCTCGCCGCGGCCGAGGAGCTCGTAGGTGCGCGGATCGTCGAGCGGCAGGGCCCCGAGGGCGAAGGGCCGGCCCGTGGCCTCGGTCACCAGCCGCTCGGCCCGGGTCAGGAGGGTGAGCGTCGACAGGCCGAGGAAGTCGAACTTGACGAGCCCGGCCTTCTCGACGTCCTTCATGTTGAACTGGGTGGCGGGCATGGCGGCGCGCGGGTCGCGGTAGAGCGGCACCAGCTCGACCAGCGGCCGGTCGCCGATCACCACACCGGCGGCGTGCGTGCTGGCGTGGCGCGGCAGGCCCTCGAGCGCCATCGCCAGTTCGACCATGCGGGCGACCTTCGGATCCTCCACCATCGCCTGGCCGAGCCGCGGCTCGAGCTCGCGCGCCTGGGCGAGGCTCACCGGGCTCGCCGGGTTGACCGGCACGAGCTTGCAGATCCGGTCGACGAGCCCGAACGGCAGGCCCATGGCGCGGCCGACGTCGCGGAGCGCGGCGCGCGCCTGGAGGGTGCCGAAGGTGATGATCTGGGCCACCCGGTCGGCGCCGTAGCGCTCGCGCACATAGGCGATCACCTCGTCGCGGCGCTCCTCGCAGAAGTCGATGTCGAAGTCCGGCATCGACACCCGCTCGGGGTTGAGGAAGCGCTCGAACAGGAGGCCGAAGCGCAGGGGATCGAGGTCGGTGATCTCGAGCGCCCAGGCGACCAGCGAGCCGGCGCCGCTGCCGCGCCCGGGGCCGACCGGGACGCCCCGGGCCTTGGCCCAGCGGATGAAGTCGGAGACGATCAGGAAGTAGCCGGCAAAGCGCATGCCGGCGATCACCCGGCACTCGTAGGCGAGCCGCTCGCGGTAGGGTGCGGCGGCGGCGGCGCGGGCGGCCGGGTCCATCTCCGGGCGGAAGACCTCGGCCGCGAGCCGGCGCTCGAGGCCCTCGACCGCCTGCCGCTCGAGCTCGGCCGCCTCGTCGGCCGCGAAGGAGGGGAGGATCGGCTTGCGCTCGGGCGCCATGAAGGCGCAGCGGCGGGCGACCACGAGCGTGTTGTCGCAGGCCTCCGGCAGGTCGGCGAAGAGCGCCCGCATCTCCTGGGCACTCTTGAGGCGATGCTCGAGCGTGACCCGGCGGCGGTCCTCCTCCTGGACGGTGCGGCCCTCGGCGATCGCGAGCAGGAGGTCGTGCGCCTCGTGGTGGGCGGCGTCCAGGAAGTGGACGTCGTTGGTGGCGACCAGCGGCAGGCCGCGGGCGAAGGCGAGCTCGAGCAGGGCGGGCTCGATCCGCGCCGCCTCGGGCGTGCCGTGGCGCTGCAGCTCGACATAGAGCCGGTCGCCGAAGATCGCCTCGAGCTCGCCGAGCAGCCGCTCGGCGGCGGCCCGGTCGCCGCGGCCGAGGGCGGCGCCGAGCGGGCCCTGCGGACCGCCGGTGAGCGCGATCAGGCCGCTTGCGTGGCGGGCGAGCAGGTCGGGCGTGGTCTCGACCCGGCCGTCCTCGGCGCCGAGATGGGCCGCGGAGACCAGCGCCATGAGGTTGCGCCAGCCCTCCGCGTCCTTGACCAGGAGGACGAGCGGCTCGGGCGGCGCCGGCCGGCCGCCCGGGCGACCGGCCTCGCCGGCCGCGGCCAGGGGCAGGGCGCAGCCCAGGATCGGCTGCACGCCCTGGGCCTTGGCGGCCTCGCCGAAGGCCATGGCGGCGAACAGGTTGGCGCTGTCGGTGACCGCCACCGCGGGCATCTGGAGCTCGCGGCAGCGGGCCACGAGGTCCTTGAGGCGGACCGTGCTCTCGAGCAGCGAGAAGGCCGAGCGGACGCGCAGATGGACGAAGTCGGCGTGCGGCATGCGGGCGACCCGGGCTGACGCGGACACCCATCCTGCCGGCCCGCGCCGGCCGCGCAACCGCGGCGCACCGTCTGTCCACAGCTTTCCGGCGGGCGCCGCCGCTCCGCGAAGGATGGGCCGATTCGAGAGGAATGTCAACCCATGAGGCGGAATGCTCGCGGATCGTGACAGACCGCGGCGGCGGGCGTAGCGTCGGCCATTGCCGGTCCGTGCGCGGGGTGTCCGGCGGTCGGGGAGGGAACGGGATGGCGCAGCCTTGGTCGGGCAGCCGTCGCGCCGGGTTCGTGATCGGCCGGCCGACGCGGTGCGGCTCCGGCCCCTGAGGGGGCTCGGGCGTGGCGACCACGCTCGAGACGCTGCTGCGGCGCGAGCGCGCGGTCGTGGCGGCGAGCCTCGTCGGGCTCGCAGCGCTCGCCTGGGCCTGGTTCCTCGTCGACGCCCGCCACATGGCGATGGCCGGAGGGATGCCGGCGGACGGGGCGATCGCCCGGCTCGCCCTGGGCTTCCTGATGTGGACGGTGATGATGGTCGGCATGATGCTGCCCTCGGCGGCGCCGGCGATCCTGCTCTACGCGAGGGTCGTGCGCCGGGCGGCCGAAGGCGGCACGGTGCTGCCGCCGGTCGGCCTGTTCACCGCGGCCTACCTTCTGGTGTGGACCGGCTTCGCCCTGGCGGCGACCCTCCTCCAGCTCGCCCTCGAGGCGGCGGCACTGGTGCACGGCGCCACGGTCGTGGCGACCGACCGGCTGGCCGGGGCGCTCCTGCTGGCGGCCGGAGCCTGGCAATGGCTGCCGCTCAAGGCGGCCTGCCTCGAGCATTGCCGCTCGCCCCTGGCGTTCTTCGCGGCGCGGCTCCGGCCGGGCGCGCTCGGTGCGCTCCGGACCGGCGCCGCGCACGGGCTCTACTGCCTCGGCTGCTGCTGGGCGCTCATGCTGCTCCTGTTCGTGGGCGGGGTCATGAGCCCGCTCTGGGTGGCGGCACTGGCCGGGCTCGTGCTCGTGGAGAAGCTGGCCCCGGGCGGCCGGCTCCTGGCCCGGGCGAGCGGGGCCGCCTGCCTCCTTTGCGGGCTCTGGCTCCTCGCCTCGGCCGGGAGTGGCTGATCCTGGGCCGGCCGGCCCGATCGCGGAGCCGCGCAACGCCCGTGGAGGGAGATGGCGGATGGCCCATGTCGACTGGCTGATCAGCGGGCCCAAGATCGCGGCCTGCAACTGCGCCCATGGCTGCCCCTGCGAGTTCAACGCGCCGCCGACCCATGGCGTCTGCGAAGGGCTCGAGGCGCACCGCATCGAGGAGGGGTGGTTCGGCGATCTGCGGCTCGACGGGCTCGTGGTCGCCGCCCGCTACCGCTGGCCCGGCCCGGTCCACGAGGGCGGCGGGGTGGTCCAGGCGATCGTCGACGTGCGGGCCGATCCGGCCCAGCGGGCGGCCCTGCTCGCCATCCTGGGCGGCAAGGAGCAGGAGCCCACCACGGTCTTCAATATCTACGGCTCGACCGTCGCTGAGGAGCACGAGCCGCTGTTCCTGCCGATCGAGATGGCGTGCGACCCGGCCGCCGGGACCGGCTCCCTGCGCGTGGCCGGCGTGCTCGAGATGGTGGCCGAGCCGATCCGCAACCCGGTCACCGGCGCGCCGCACCGCGCCCGGGTGATCCTGCCGGAAGGCTTCGAGTGGCGCGAGGCCGAGATGGCGAGCGGCCGGCTGTGGTCGGCGGCGCCGATCGCGTTCGACCACCGGGCGCGCTACGCCTTCCTGACCCGGGTGGCCTACGGGCCCTACGGCATCGTCGAGCGGGGCTCGGCCTGACGCGCGGGCACCCTCAGCCGGGCGGCGGGACCGGGGTCAGGAGGGGGCGGCCGGCGAAGTGGGCCGCGAGATTGTCGACCACGAGCTGGGCCATCCTGTCGCGCGTCTCGAAGGTGCCCGAGGCGGCGTGCGGGGAGAGGACCACGTTCTCCAGACGGCAGAGCCGCTCGGGCACGTGCGGTTCGTTCGCGAACACATCGAGGCCGGCGCCCTTGATGCGCCTCCGCTCGAGCGCCTCGATCAGCGCCGGCTCGTCGACCACCGAGCCACGGGCGACGTTGACGAGCCAGCCCTCGGGGCCGAGCGCGTCCAGGACCGCGGCGTTGACGATGCCGCGGGTCGCGGCACCGCCGGGGCAGGAGAGGATCAACACGTCGACGTCGCGGGCGAGCTCGACCAGCGAGGGATAGTGGCGCCAGGCCACGCCCGGCTGGGCGGTCCGCCCGTGATAGCCCCTGACGACCATGCCGATCGCCTCGACCCGGCGGGCGATCGCCTTGCCGATCCGGCCGAGGCCCAGGATGCCGACCGAAAGGCCGCGCGGGCAGCGGGTCATGCGGAACACGCCCTCGCGCGCCCAGCGCCCGGTGCGCGCCCAGGCGTCCGCCGCGACCGCGTCGCGGAGGGTCATGAGGAGGAGCATGAGGCCCATGTCGGCCACGTCCTCGGTCAGGACCTCGGGCGTGTTGGTGACCGGGACGCCGCGCTCGGCGCAGGCCACGCGGTCGATCGCATCGACGCCGACCCCGTAGCAGGCGACGATCTCGAGCTTCGGGCAGGCCTCGATCATCGCCCGGTCCGGCCCGACCTCGCCCGAGGCCACGATGGCGCGCACCCGCGGGCCCACCTCGGCGAGCATCGCCGCCTTGTCGGGGGCCTTGTAGAGGTGGTGCAGCCGATAGCGCTCCTCGAGGATCGCCATCTGCTTCGGCCGGTTCGGCCACAGCACCACGACGTCGATCTCGCCCAAGGCCCTGCCTCCCCCGGCCGTCCCGCGCGCCGAGGCTAGCTGGAGCCGGCGGCGCTTCAAGCCCCGGCCGGGTGGCACCGTGCCCGGCGCCGGGTTGGCGCTTGCCCGGCGCACCGTCGCGTGGCTCCGGCTGGGGTGGACGCGAGGGAGACGGCGCATGGCAGGGGAGCGGCTCGAGCCGACCGAGCGGTCGCGGGTGCGGCGGCTGCACGAGCGCGGCAGCCACGAGCTCGCGACGATCGCGGCGATCCTGGATGCCGGGCTCGTCGCGCATGTGGGCTACGTGATCGACGGCGAGCCCTACGTCACCCCGACCGCCTACTGGCGGGAGGGTTCGAACGTGTACTGGCACGGCTCCAGGGCCAGCCGGGCGATCCGCGCCCAGCACGGCCTGCCGGTGTGCCTGACGGTCACCCATCTGGACGGGCTCGTGCTCGCCCGCTCGGGCTTCCACCACTCGCTGAACTACCGCTCGGTGATGCTGTTCGGGCGGGCCCGGGCGGTCGCCGACCCGGCCGCCAAGCGGGCCGCACTCGACGCCTTCGTCGACCGCATCCTGCCCGGCCGGGCGGCGGCCCTGCGGCCGCCCTCGGCGCCGGAGCTCAAGGCCACGACGGTGATGGTGATGGCGCTCGAGGAGGGCTCGGCCAAGCTCCGCACGGGCCCGCCCAAGGACGAGGAGGCCGACTACGCCCTGCCGATCTGGGCGGGGGTGGTGCCGCTCCGCCTCGTGCCCGGCGCGATCCAGGACGATCCGCGCCTCCTGCCGGGGCTCGCCGCACCGGAGCATGTCCGCCGCCTGGTGGCGGCCGGGAGCCTCGATGCGGCGCTCGCCGCCGCGGCCCGGGCGGTGGAGCCGGCGGCCGCCTGAGCCCGCGGCCGCTCAGGCGGCCCGGCCGTCGGCCGGGTGCCCCTGGAGCCAGTCGTCGAGCAGCCGGCGGGCGGCGTCCAGCGGGTCCTCGGCCGGCCGGCGCGCACGCTCCGGCGCCTCCAGGAAGCCCGGATCGAGCCCGGCCAGGGCCTCGGCCTCGAGGCGGATCCGCTGCCGGCTCGCGAGCTCCTGGCGGGCGCGGGCGCGCGGCGCCACCCGGGCCGGCTCGGGCGGCGGCGGGGGTTCGTCCGTGGCGGCGGCCGGCGCGTCCGGCGCGGCTGCCGCCGCGGCGTCAAGCTCGGGTGCCGCCACCGCGGCGGGGCGGGCGGCGCGCAGCCGGCGATGTTCGGCCAGGAGCTGGAGGGCGCGGCGGTGCTCGGCCTGCGCCTGGGCGCGGTAGCGCAGGATCGTCGCGAGGCCGGCGCGGCGGCCGGGCTCGGCCAGATCGCTGCCGCAGCTCCGCCCGGGCTCGGCCGGGGCGATGTCGGCCAGGGCCTCGGCCTCGAGCCGGTCGGCCCGGAGCTCGCGCCAGATGGCGACGGCGACGGCGTCGACCTGGAGGAGCTCGATCGGCCCCTCGGGCGCGTGCAGGCGGCGGAGCTCGGCCACGAGCGCCTTGAACTCCTCGGCGTCCTCCTCGGGCAGGAGCGCGAAGCGGCCGGCCCTGAGCCCGTGGCGGAGTGCGTTCTGCGCCGAGCGGGCCTTGCCCTCGGGGGTCCTGGGCCCGCCCAGGGGCGAGGGGGTGGCGGTCGGAGCGGCCATGCGCGTCCTCCTCGATGCTGTCCCAAGGATGTATAGCCGCATACTAGGATCATTGTCAATACCGCGAGCAGGAATGCCGAGCGGGCGCGCCGATCGGTCACAGGGACCGAGCTTCAGGAGGAACTCATATGAGGCGCAGCGGGGCCTGCGGACTTGCGCTGGATCAAGGCATGGGCACGATCCGTCCCCTAGGAGCTGGCCGCCACGGTGGGGCGGCGGATGGTGCGGGCATGAGCGAGATCGCCGAGGTCCAGGACGCGTTGAGCCGGGCCGAGCAGAAGGCCTCGCCGCTCTATGCCGGCCGGGTCAGGGTGCACCCCAAAAGCGTCTCCGGCACCTTCCGCCGGGTCAAATGGACGGTGCTCGCGGTCCTGCTCGCGCTCTACTACGTGGCGCCCTGGATCCGCTTCGACCGCGGGCCGGGTGCTCCCGGCCAGGCGATCCTGGCGGACTTCGAGACCCGGCGGATCTACTTCTTCTGGATCGAGATCTGGCCGCAGGAGGTCTATTACCTGACCGGCCTGTTGATGCTGGCGGCGTTCGGCCTGTTCCTCGCGACCGCACTGTTCGGCCGACTGTGGTGCGGCTTCGCCTGCCCGCAGACGGTGTGGACCGATCTGTTCATGTGGGTCGAGCGGCTGATCGAGGGCGACCGCGCCCAGCGCATCCGCCTGGATGCCGCACCCTGGTCCGCCGACAAGCTGCGCAAGCGGGCCCTCAAGCACGCCGCCTGGCTCGTGATCGCGGCCGCCACCGGCGGTGCCTGGATCATGTACTTCAACGACGCGCCGACCGTGGTGCGCGAACTCGTGACCGGGCAGGCGGGCTTCTCGGTCTATTTCTTCTTCGGCCTGTTCACCTTCACGACCTATCTTTTGGCCGGCCACGCGCGCGAGCAGGTCTGCACCTACATGTGCCCGTGGCCGCGGATCCAGGGCGCGCTCGTCGACCAGGACACGCTCGCGGTCTCCTACGAGACCTGGCGCGGCGAGCCGCGCGGCAAGTACCGCCGGGGCGAGAGCTTCGCGGGCCGTGGCGACTGCATCGACTGCCGCCAGTGCGTGGCGGTCTGCCCCATGGGCATCGACATCCGCGACGGGTTCCAGCTCGAGTGCATCGGCTGCGGCCTGTGCATCGACGCCTGCGACGACGTGATGGCCAAGATCGGCCGGCCGCTCAAGCTCATCTCCTACGACAGCGAGCGCAACCTCGAGCGCCGCGCCCGGCGCGAGGCGCCGCTGTTCCGCCTGGTGCGGCCGCGCACCGTCCTCTATGCGGGCGTGCTCGGGGTGGTGGCGAGCGTGATGCTCGCCGTCCTGGCGCTGCGCGAGACGACCGACGTCAACGTCCTGCCCGAGCGCAACCCCTTGTTCGTGCAGCTCGCCGACGGCGGCATCCGCAACGGCTACACCTTCAAGATCCTCAACAAGGAGCGCCAGCCGCGGACCTACGAGCTCTCGGTCGAGGGGCTCGCGGGCGCGCGGCTGCTGCGCGCCGGCGACCAGGCCGAGCGCGGCACGCTCCTCCTCGATGCGCCACCCGACGGGGTCGGCACCCACCGGATCTACCTCAAGGTGCCGCGCGAGGCGGTCGCGGGCGAGGTCCAGGAGGTCGGCTTCGTGCTGGTCGACGCGGTGACCGGGCAGACCCGGCGGGTCGCCTCGACCTTCCGCGGGCCGCGGCGATGAGCGCGCCGCCGGCCCGCTCGGGCCGCGGGCGGCCGCCCGGCTGGTGGATCCCCTGGACCTTCGTCGCCGGCTTCGCCGTCGTCGTGGCGGTCAACGGGGCACTCGTCGCGGTCGCCATCCGTAGCTGGACCGGGCTCGTCACCGAGCGGCCCTACGACCGCGGGCTCGACTACAACCGCAACCTCGAGGCGGCGGCGGCGATGGCCGGGCTCGGGTGGACCGCGCGGCTGGTGGCCGGGCCCGGGCCCGCGGGCGACCACGAGCTCACCCTCGAGGTGCGCGACCGCACCGGAGCACCGGTGAGCGGGCTCGCCGTCCTGGGCACGCTCGAGCGGCCGCTCGCGGCCGGCCAGGACCGGGCCCTCGCGCTCGACCCGGCCGGGCCGGGCCTCTACCGCACCCGCCTCGAGCTGCCGGCCGGCGGCCAGTGGCACGCCCGGCTGCGGCTGGTGCGCGGCGCCGAGCGGATGGTCTTGAGCGAGCGGCTGGTGCTGCCGTGAGCACCGGCCTCCTGGCGCGGCCGGCGGCGCCGCCGCCCGACCGTTCCGAGCCCGCGATCGAGCCCCTGCCGTTCGTGCGCCGCGATCCGCGGAGCGGGCTCAACCGGCTCGACCTCGTGGTCGACGGGGTGCACTGCGCCGCCTGCATCCGCCGGATCGAGCGCGGCCTCGAGCGGCTGGGCGGGCTCGCCGAGGCGCGCGTCAACCTCACCACCCGGCGGCTCGCGGTCGCCTGGCCGGGCGATCCGGCCCGCGCCGGCGAGATCGTCGCCACGGTCGAGGGGCTCGGCTACCGCGCCGCGCCGTTCGATCCGGAGCGGCTCCAGGGCGGCGACGCCCGGGCCGAGCGCGAGCTCCTGTTG
The DNA here is from genome assembly GCA_964504655.1 of uncultured Geminicoccaceae bacterium. GTDB lineage: Bacteria > Pseudomonadota > Alphaproteobacteria > Geminicoccales > Geminicoccaceae > JANXAZ01. The sequence continues at coordinate 1,960 of CAZDFD010000038.1, read as the reverse complement.
TGCCTCGCGGTCGCCGGCTTCGCCGCCGGCAACGTCATGCTGCTCGCGGTCTCGGTCTGGTCCGGGCACAGCCTCGGGATGGGCGAGGCGACCCGCACGTTCCTGCACTGGTTCCAGGCACTCGTGGCCTTGCCGGCGATCGCCTTCGCGGGCCGGCCGTTCTTCCGCTCGGCGCTCGCGGCCCTCCGCCACGGCCGCACCAACATGGACGTGCCGATCGCACTCGCGGTGATCCTGGCACCGGCGGCGAGCCTGGTCGAGACCGCGCGCGGCGGCGAGCACGCCTATTTCGACAGCGCCGTGACGCTGCTCTTCTTCCTCCTGATCGGCCGCTATCTCGACCGCCGCGCGCGCGGTGCCGCGCGGGCCGCGGCGGCCCGCCTCCTGGCGCTGCGCGGCCAGGCGGTGACCCTCGTCGAGGCCGACGGCACCACCCGGCCGGTTCGGCCCGAGAGCGTGCCCGCGGGTGCCACCGTGCTGGTCGCCACGGGCGAGCGGGTGGGCGTCGACGGCACCATCCTCGAGGGCCGCTCCGAGCTCGACACGAGCCTCGTCACCGGCGAGACCACGCCCGCGCCGGTCGCCCCGGGCGACCGCGTGTTCGCGGGCACGGTCAATCTCGGACCAGCCTTGCGGGTGCGGGTCGACGCGGTCGGCGAGGGCACGCTCTTGGCCGAGATCGTCCGGCTGGTCGAGGCGGCCGAGCAGCGCCGCTCGCGCTTCGTCGTACTCGCCGACCGGGTCGCCCGCCTCTACGCGCCGTTCGTGCACAGCTTGGCGGCCCTGACGCTCGCGGGCTGGCTGTTGGCCGGGGCCGGCTGGCACGCGGCCCTCTGGGCGGCGCTCGCGGTCTTGATCATCACCTGCCCCTGCGCGCTCGGGCTCGCCGTCCCGGCGGTCCAGGTGATCGCCGCGGGCCGGCTCCTGCGCCGCGGCGTGCTCGTCAAGTCGCCGACCGCGCTCGAGCGCTTCGCCCGGGTCGACACGGTGGTGTTCGACAAGACCGGCACGCTCACCACCGGCCGGATGGCGCTCGAGGCGATCGAGGGCGGCGGCGCCGACGATCTCCGGGCGGCGGCGGGCCTCGCCCGGAGCTCGCGCCACCCGCTCGCCCGCACCCTCGCCGCGGCCGCCGGACCCGGCCCGGTCGCGGCCGGGGTCGCGGAGGTGGCGGGGCAGGGGCTCGAGCGCCCGGGGCCGGACGGGCCCTGGCGGCTCGGCCGGCGGGACTGGGCCTGCGGCGACGGCGCCGACGACGGGCTGCCCGGGGCCGAGCTCTGGCTCGCCCGGCCCGGCCGGCAGCCGGTGCGCTTCCGCTTCGCGGATCCCCTGCGGCCGGACGCCGCCCGGGTGGTCGAGGCCCTGCGCGGCCGCGGCCTGCCGGTCGAGCTCCTGTCGGGCGACCGGCCGGCGACCGTTGCGGCGGTGGCGCGCGCGCTCGGCGTCGCCGACTGGCGGGCCGGCCTCGCACCCGGCCAGAAGGTGGCCCGGCTCGAGGCGCTGGCGGCCGAGGGTCGGAAGGTGCTCATGGTCGGCGACGGGCTCAACGACGCCCCGGCCTTGGCCGCGGCCGCGGTCTCGCTGTCGCCGGCGAGCGCCGCCGACATCGCCCAGACCGCGGCCGATGCGGTGTTCCAGGGCGAGCGCCTCGAGCCGGTCCTGGAGCTGCTCGAGGTGGCCGGCCGCGCCGAGCGCCTGGTGCGCCAGAACATCGCCCTCTCGATCGCCTACAATCTCTGCGCCGTGCCCCTGGCCGCGGCCGGGCTCGTGACCCCCTTGGTCGCGGCCGTGGCGATGAGCACGAGCTCGCTGCTCGTGGTCGGCAACGCGCTCCGGCTGCAGCGGGGCGGCCGGTGAGCGGGCTCGTCTACCTGATCCCGGTGGCACTCTTCCTGGGTCTTCTGGGCCTCGCCGCCTTCGTCTGGGCGCTGCGCTCGGGCCAGTTCGACGACCTCGACGG
>CAZDFD010000037.1:0-39076 GCA_964504655.1 uncultured Geminicoccaceae bacterium | reverse complement strand
TCGCCCACAGCAACGAGGCCGAGTGGCAGAAGTTCAAGGCCGACCACACCAACGAAGCGATCCTGGACCGGATCGTCGTGGTCAAGGTGCCCTACAATCTGCGCCTCTCGGAAGAGGTCAAGATCTACCGGAAGTTCCTGAAGCGGTCGCACTTCGATCTGAAGATCGCGCCGCACACACTCGAGATCGCCTCGATGTTCGCGGTGCTGTCGCGGCTGGAGCCGACCGCGAAATGTGATCTGTTGACCAAGCTCAAGATCTACAACGGCGAGGAGGTCCTGGAGAAGGGCCGACCGAAGAAGCTCACCGCGCACGAGCTCAAGGAGGACGCCCGGCGCGAGGGCCTGTTCGGCATCAGCACCCGCTTCATCATGAAGGCGCTCGACGTCGCCTTGACCCGCAACAACGGCTCGATCCATCCGATCAGCGTGCGCGAAGCCCTGATCGGCATGGTCAAGGAGGCCGACCTCGCCGAGGACACCAAGAAGCAGTACCTGGAGTTCCTGCAGGACACGCTGCACAAGGTCTATCTGGATCTCCTCGAGAAGGACATCACCAAGGCGTTCGTCTACAGCTTCAGGGACCAGGCCGAGACGCTGTTCCAGAACTATCTGGACAATGCGGAGGCCTATGTCACCAAGTCCAAGGTCAAGGACTCGGTGACCCGCGAGGAGATGCACCCCGACGAGGGCTTCCTGAAGTCGATCGAGGAGCAGATCGCGATCATCGGGCCGGCGGCGGACGGCTTCCGCCAGGAGGTGATCGCCTATCTCTGGTCGGCGATGCGCCGGGGCGAGGCCCTGTCCTACACGGCCTACGAGCCCCTGAAGGAGGCGATCGAGAAGAAGCTCATGAACTCGGTGCGCGACATCAGCCGGATCATCACCAAGGCACGGACGCGCAACGAGGAGCAGCGGCAGAAGTACGATGCGATGGTCGAGAACCTGCTGGCCCAGGGCTATCCCGAGGACAGCATCGACACGATCCTCAAATATGCCGCCAATCATCTCTGGAAGGACTGAGCCGGGCGGGGCCGCGAGGCGCGGGGGCGGACGCCGATGAGTACGGTCTTCCGCCCCTACAGCGAGGGCGACGCGCTGCGGTCGGACCGGAGCGCCGCCGACCGCAAGCGGCACCGCGAGAAGCTGCGCCGGGCGCTCAAGGAGACCATCGCCGACATCATCGCCGAGGAGAGCATCATCGGGCGCGACCGCGACCGCATCATCAAGGTGCCGATCCGCGGCGTGCGCGAGTACCGCTTCGTCTACGGCGACAACGAAGGCGGGGTGGGCACGGGTGACGGCTCGACCCGTCCCGGTCAGGTGGTGGGCCAGGCCGGTCAGAAGGGTGAGCGCGGCGCCGGCCCGGCGGGCAGCGAGCCCGGCGTCGACTATTACGAGACCGAGATCACGCTCGACGAGCTGGTCGAGATCATGTTCGAGGATCTCGAGCTGCCCGATCTCGAGCGCAAGGCCCTGCGCCAGCTCCTGGCCGACCGGACCGCCAAGCGCCAGGGCTACAAGAAGCAGGGGATCCGGATCCATCTCGACCGCCGGCGGACGGTGCGTTCGAAGATCCGCAGGAAGATCGCCGGCGGGCCGCCCCCCGCGGGCGAGGACGGCGAGCCGGCGCCGTTCGGCTTCCGCAAGGAGGACCTGACCTATCGCCGCCTCGTCGACGAGCCGCGCGAGGAAAGCAACGCCGTGGTGCTGTGCATCATGGACACCTCGGGCTCCATGGACCGGCTCAAGAAATACTTGGCGCGCAGCTTCTTCTTCCTCCTCTACCAGTTCGTCCGCAGCAAGTACGAGAATACCCAGCTCGTCTTCATCGGCCACCACAGCGAGGCCAAGGAGGTCACCGAGCACGAGTTCTTCCACAAGGGCGAGTCGGGCGGCACACTGATCTCCTCGGGCTACAAGAAGGCCCTGGAGATCATCGAGGACCGGTACCACCCCGATCACTGGAACATCTACGCGTTCCACTGCTCGGACGGCGACAACTTCGAGAGCGACAACGAGTCGGCGATCGAGGCGGCGGCCCAGCTCTGCGAGGTCTGCAACCTGTTCGGCTACGGCGAGATCAAGCCCTTGGGCTCGCACTACTACGACAGCTCGATGCTGGAGCAGTTCAAGTCGCTGGATGCGGACAATTTCCATGCCGTGCTGATCGAGCGGCGCGAGGACGTCTGGCCGGCCTTCCGTCAGCTGATGGCCAAGGACCGGGAGGTGGCGACGTGAGCGAGTGGTCGCTCGCCGAGCTCGAGCGCTGGGACGCGCGCATCCGCGAGAAGGTCGCCGAGTTCGGGCTCGACTGCTATCCGCAGGAGTTCGAGATCTGCGACCAGAACGCCATGCTCGGCTACATGGCCTATCACGGCATGCCGGCCCACTATCCGCACTGGTCGTACGGCAAGGCCTACGAGCAGACCAAGACCATGTACGACCACGGGGTCACCGGCCTGCCCTACGAGCTCGTCATCAACAGCGACCCCTGCCTGGCCTACCTGATGCGCGACAACAGCCTGCTGTTGCAGGTCCTGACGATCGCGCATGTCTACGGGCACAACGACTTCTTCAAGAACAACTTCACCTTCACGAGCGCGACGCGGGCCTGCGACACCCTGGCGGCGTTCAAGACCCGGGCGGACCGCGTCCGGCGCTACATCGAGGATCCCTCGATCGGCGGCGAGGCGGTCGAGCAGTTCCTCGACGCGGCGCACGCGCTCGCCTTGAACCGCAACCGCAACCAGGCGATCCGTCGGCTCGATGCCGCCGCCCAGCGGGAGCGGGTGCTCGAGCGGGCGCGGCCGCGGCCCGACCCCTTCGCCGCCCTGCACCGGCGGCCGGAGCCGGTCGAGCCCGATCTCCGGCGGACGCCGCTCGAGCCGGACGTCGACCTCCTGGTCTTCGTCCGCGACCACAATCGCGAGCTCGCCGACTGGCAGAAGGATCTGTTGACCATCGTCGACGAGGAGGCTCGCTACTTCCTGCCGCAGATCGAGACCAAGATCATGAACGAGGGGTGGGCCAGCTTCTGGCACCACCGGATCCTGAGCTCGCTCGAGCTCCCGGCCGAGCTGCACCTCGAGTTCCTGGTCCGCCACAATCAGGTGGTGAGCCCGCACCGTGGCGGGATCAATCCCTACCATCTGGGCTTCGTCGTCTGGCGCGACATCGAGCGCCGGTTCGGCGGCGAGGGTAGCCCCGAGGCGCGCCAGAAGCTCATGAGCGTGCGCGAGAGCGACCGGGACGTCGCCTTCCTTCGCCGCTTCCTCACCCGTGAGTTGATGCACGAGCTCGACCTCTTCTCCTGGAAGCCGCGCGGCGAGCATCTGGTGGTGAGCGAGGTGAGCGACGAGGAGGGTTGGGAGCCGGTCAAGGCGCAGCTCCTGACGCAGGTGGGGACCGGCTCGATCCCGGTGATCTCCGTGGTCGACGCCGATTACCGGGGCACCCGGACCCTCTATCTGCGCCACGAGCACGACGGCCGCGATCTGGACATCGGCAGCGCCGAGAAGACGCTCGCCCACGTCCGCACGCTCTGGGGCCACAAGGTCCACCTCGAGACCCGCCTCAAGGGCCGCCCGGCACTCCTGACCTCAGGTCCGGACGGGTTCGACGCCAAGCTCCTGGTCTGAGGCGCGTCAGCCGCCGATGGCCCGGAACAGCCGCCGATTGGCGAGCGTGGGCACGCGGCGGCCGTGCAGGCGGCGTGCCGTCGCCTCGGCGAGCCCGCGGGCGAGCAGCCCGAGCGCCGCCGGCCGGCGCAGTACCGTCCGCAGCACCACCGACAGGTCTCCCGCGCGGGCCGCCTCGAGCGTTCGCCGGTAGAGCCCCGCGGTCTCGATGCGCCGGCGTCGTCGCGCGAGGGCGGCCAAAAGAGCCGGATCGGCGATGCCCTCGAGGATCCGTTCGGCCAGCCCCTGCACCTCCCGCATGTGCGCGTGGGTCGCGAGCCCGCCCAGGCTCGTGACCTGCGAGCCCGGCCGCAGCCGGTAGCGGTACAGCGGCTCGTTCAGGAGCCAGAGGGCCGCCCCGGCCACGATGCAGTCGAGCGCGAAGGCGAAGTCATCCGACCGGCCGGCCTCGGGTCGCCAGCGGATGCCGGTGCGCAGGAGGAAATCGCGCCGGACGAGCGGCTTCAAGGTGCCGTAACCGATCGTCTCGGGCGGGTCGCGGTCGAGAAAGTGCACGGCGTCGAGGCGGCTCGCGCCCGCCGGCTCGTCCAGCAGCAGGCGCGCGGCTGGCCAGCCGGTCCCCTCGGCCTCGATCCACTGATCGTCGGCGAGCCAGTCGGCGCCGACCTCTTCGGCCGTGTCGACCATGCGGGCGAGCCGCGTGGGCTCCATCCGGTCATCGGCGTCGAGCGCCGCGACCCAGCGGCCGCGGGCGAGCGCCAGGGCCTCGTTGCGGGTCGCCGGGGCGCCGCGCGACATCGCGCGACAAACGACCCGCAGGCGCGGATCGCGGGCCGCGGCGGCGCGGGCGATCTCCGGCGAGGCGTCGCGCGAGCCGTCGTCGACCAGGATCACCTCGAGTGACCGAAGCGTCTGGCCGAGCGCCGAAGCGAGCGCCTCGGGGAGCCAGGGTGCCGTGTCGCGGGAGGCGATCAGGACGCTCACCGTCGGCGCATCGGGAACCGTCACTGGCACGCTTGGTGCTCCCCCTCCGAGCGGTACCGCGGATCGGTCGATGCCCTCCTCCGCCCCTCGACGCGGCGGTCGGCGCGGGCTAGCTCCGGGCCCGGCTCCGGAGACCTGCCGTGCGGCTGCGCATCACCACCTGGAACGCCAACTCCGTGCGCCTGCGCGAGGCGGCGCTGCGTCGCATCGTGGCGGAGATCCGCCCGGACGTGCTCTGCCTGCAGGAGACCAAGGTCGAGGACCGGAGCTTTCCGCACGAGCTCGTCGCCGAGCTCGGCTTCGCACATCGCCACGTGCACGGCCAGAAGGCGTATCACGGGGTGGCGATCCTCTCCAAGCTGCCGCTCGAGGACTGCCACAGCCGCAAATGGTGCGGTGTGGAGGACTGCCGCCACGCGGTCTGCCGGCTGCCCGGCGGGATCGAGCTGCACGACCTCTACGTGCCGGCCGGCGGCGACGTGCCCGATCCCGTGGCCAACCCCAAGTTCGCCCACAAGCTCGCCATGGTCCGCGAGCTCACCGACTGGTTCGCCGCCCGCCGCGGCGACGGGGCCCGGCTCGTGCTCCTGGGCGATCTCAACATCGCCCCGCTCGAGACCGACGTCTGGAGCCACAGGCAGCTCCTGGACGTCGTCTCGCACACCCCCGTCGAGACCGAAGCGCTCGGGGCCCTGCAGCGCGCCTACGGCTTCCTCGACGCGGTGCGCGCGGTGATCCCGCCCGAGACGAAGCTCTACACTTGGTGGTCCTACCGGGCGCGCGACTGGGACGCCTCCGACCGCGGCCGGCGGCTCGATCACATCTGGCTCTCGCCGGCGCTCGCACCGGCGCTCGTCACGGCCGAGGTCCGGCGCGACGCGCGCGGCTGGGAGAGCCCCTCCGACCACGTCCCGGTCACGGTCGAGCTCGAACTCTGAGCCCGCTCTCGGGCCCGCCGTCGCCAAGCAGCGAGAAGGCCGCCCAGAAGGAGGGGTGGGCGAAGCGCGGCTCGGCCAGGAGCCGCCCTTGCGCGCTGCGCAGCGCCCGAGCCGCGCCGGCCGCGGGAGCGCGGGCGAAGGCTTCGAAGGTGGTCGTCATGAGCGCCACGGTGGCGTCCGAATCGACCTCCCAATGGCTCGCCAGCACGCGCCGCGCACCCGCCCGCAGGAAGGCGCCGGCGAGCCCGCCCAGCGCCTCGCCGCCGCCCGGTCCGCCGGCCGCGGTGTTGCAGGCCGAGAGGCTCACCCAATCGGCGTCGAGCTCGAGGAGCGCGATCTCGCTCGCCCCGAGGAGCCCGTCGTCCCCGGGCGCCGGCCGTGCCGGCGGGGTCAGCACGAGCGCCGGCTCGCTCGCGCAGCGCAGCTCGCCGGGCAGGAGCCCGTGCGTGGCGAAGGCGATCACCCGGTAGCGCCCGAGCGGCAGCCGGCGGATCACCGGTTCCTTGGCCTCGGCGCCGAGCACGAGGGCACCACCTCCGGCACCCAAAGCGCGCGCCACCCGGCGAAGCTCGAGGGCGGTCTCGGGCAGAGGCGGCAGGGCGCGCAACAGGCGCGGGTCCAGGGGCTGGTCCTCGCGGCAGGCCTCGCTCGCCGCGGCGAGCGCGCCGCGCGCTCCGCTGCCGCCGGCGAGCACCGGATCGCCCACGCCCAGGAACGGCTCCGGGGCCGGTCGCCGGTCGTCCCGGCGGCGGGCGAGCGGCAGGCTCGTCACCGCCGGCAGGATCGAGATCGCCCGCTCGGCCGCGAGGAAGCGGGGCTCAGGCCTCTCGGCCACCAGGAGCACGCCGAACGGCACGGCCTGGAGCGGGCCGTCGGGCACCACGAGGAGATGGTCGCGGCCGGCGAGCGCCGGGGCGAGCGGTGCCAGGAGCGCCTCGTGGAGGGCGCGCGCGCTCGCCCGATCGAAGGGGTGCAGACCCTCGGCGAAGCCGAGCGTCGCCCGCAGCCGCTGCACCGTACCGGTGAGCGCCGCCCGGCCGAGCCCGGCGCGGTGCGCGGCGATCCGCCCGTCGGCGCCGAGCGCCAGGACGAAGCTCGCCTCGGGCGTCACCACGAGGCGCAGCATCGCCTCCTCCGGGGCGAGCAGGGCGGCGGCCTCCTCGGCCGGCACGACCCGTGCGGCGAGGAGGGCACCGTAGCGGGGGAAGCGGGCCTGGATCTCGCGCTCGAGCGCCCGCACCCGGCCGGCGAGCTCGGCGCGCTCGGCCTCGAGTGCCGTGGCCCGGTCGGCCGCCGGGGCCCGGGCGTCCTCGAGCTGCAGCCGGCCGAGCTCGACCGAGACCGCGAGCACGCGCTCCTGGGCCTCCTGCAGGGCCCGCGCCCGCTCGCCGAGCCCGGCCTCCGCCGCGGCCAGTCGACCGGCCGCCCGCCGCTCGACATCGGCCAGCCGCGAGGCCGGGGCGAGCTGCGCCACCCGCCAGGCCCGGGCCAGGAGCGCGGCGCGCTCGGCCGGCCGCCGCTCGGCCGCCTCGAGCAGGAGGTCGAGGTGCACCTCGATCGCCGCGCCCGGGTGCCGGTAGCCGTCCGCGAGCGCCGCCTCGGCGAGCCGGGCCGCCTCGTCGAGGGCCTCGAGGGCGGCGTCGACCCGGCCGGCCGCCCACTCGATCCGGCCGAGCTCGACCAAGAGCCCGATCGTCGTGGGCCCGTCGCCGAACAGCGCGCGCGAGGCGCGCAGCGCCGCCCGGGCGTGGCCGCGGGCCGGCTCGGGCCTCTGGGCGGCCCGCTCGAGCGCCGCAAGGCGGGCGCGGACGAAGAGCTGCCCGGTCCGCTCGCGCTCGCGCTCGAGGACGGCGAGCGCGCTCTCGAGGAGCCGCCGCGACGCCGGCAGCTCGCCGAGATCGGCCAGCGCCGAGCCGAGCGTCGCCCGCGCCTGGGCGGTCTCCGGCGCATCGGCGCCGTAGGCCGCCTCGCGCAGCCGCACCGCCTCCTCGGCCATGGCCCGGGCGACCGGGAGATCGCGCTCCTGGCGGGCGAAGGCGGCGCGGTAGAGGAGGTAGCGGGCCCGCCGGTCCTGCCCGGGCGCGCGCTCGACCAGCCGTCCGGCCCGCTCGAAGGCGCGGTGCGCGTCGGCGATCCGGCCGTCCTGGGCGAGGTTGAGGCCGAGTGCCGCGAGGGTGGTCGCAGTGGCCGGGGCCTCGGGTCCCTGGGCGGCGCGCTGCAGGTCGAGCGCCCGCTCGTGGGCGCGCACCGCCTCGGCGAAGCGGCCCGCATGGTTGAAGGCGCGGCCGAGGGCGGCGAGCCGGCGCTGATCCGTGATCTGCTCGACGGTGAGCGGCCGGCCGGCGGCGTCGCGGGTCCGGGCGAGCTCGGCCAGGGGCGCGAGCCGGCCGCCGCGGCGAAGGAGCGCCGGCTCGACGCCGGGCACCAGCAGCCGCTCGACGATCGGCACGAGCTGCGGCAGCACCGCCCCGGCGATCGCCCGGCCGTCGCCCGCCGCGCGGGCCGCGAGCGTCAGCAGGGGCCAGCCCTCGCCGTCGGTGCAGCTCCGCACCAGCACCTCGACCTCGGCGCCGACCGAGCGCCGCTCGAGCGGGCCGCAGGCGCTCGCCGGCGCGTCCCAGAGCGCCAGCTCGCGCTTCTCCAGGAACGGTGCCAGGTCCTCGCCGGCACGGATCGGGAAGCGACGCAGCCGGCCGGCCGGCTCGGCGAAGGCACCGCAGCGGATCTCGAGGTCCTCGAGGCGGACGAGCGTGCCGACCTCGTCGACCTTGACCGCCCGACAGCTCTCGCCGGTCGCGGCGTCGGCGACCAGGAGCTCGTCGCCGACCGCGAGCCGGCCGCGCCAGGGCTCGCCGAGCAGACCCGAGACCACGGGCTGGAGACCCGGGCCGGTCGCCTCGCACGCGCCGAGCCCGAGTGCCGCGATCGAGACGAGCAGGAGCCGGCCGACCGCGCCGCCACGGGGGCGCCCGCAGCTCACGGCTTCTCGCTCCCGCGGCCGGGATCGTTCGGCCCCTCCCGGTCCCGCGAAGGGCCGCCGCCCGGGCTCTCGGCGCTCCCGCCGCAGCCCTGCCCGCTGCAGTCGACCGGCACGCCGATCCGGTACTGGCGGGTCTCGAGCCATCGTTCCCAGGCGGCGAGGCCCGAGGACCGGAGCGCGATCGGCAGCTCGCTCTCCTCGCGGTCGGGGCCGACCGCGACGGCGGGCGCCGCCGCGACGAGGACGAACACGGCTGCGAATGCCGCGGGCACCAGGGCTCGGGTCATGGTATCCGGTCCTCCACTCCGGGTCGCCTCTTCGTTCTTCTCGCGACTCTGCAACTTACACGGGCCGACCGCGAGACGTCGGTGATCGGCGACACAGACCGGCCCCGATCGGGCGCGCCTGGACGGCGGGAGCGCGGCTCGCCAGGATCGGGCGATCGGCGGGGGAGGGGTCATGCGCATCGCGGTCGTGGGCGTCGGCGCGGTCGGCGGGTATTTCGGGGCGCGGCTCGCCGCGGCCGGCGAGGACGTGCTGTTCGTCGCCCGCGGCGCGCACGGCCGGGCCTTGCGCACGGCCGGATTGCGGCTCCTCTCACCGCTCGGCGACCTGCATCTGGCCCCGCTTCGGGTGCTGGCCCCGGGCGAGCGCTCGGACCGCCCGGTCGGGCTCGTGCTGGTCGCCGTCAAGATGTACGACCTCGCTTCGGCGGGCCCGGCGGTGGCCGCGCTCGTCGGGCCCGACACGCTCGTCCTGCCGATCGAGAATGGTGTGGAGGCGGGCGAGATCCTGGCGCCCTTCGCGGCCCCGGCGCGGGTCGCCCCGGCGGTCGCCTACATCGGCGGCGAGGTCGAGGCGCCGGGGGTGATCCGCCACGTCGGCACCACCGCCCGCTTGGTCTTCGGCCCTGTGGGCGAGGGCGAGGAACCGCGCCTCGCCGAGTTCGCCGCCGCCTGCCGGCGGGCCGGGATCGACCATGTGCTGAGCCCGGCCATGGCGGTCGAGCTCTGGCGCAAGTTCGTCTTCCTCGCCCCCTTCGCGGCGATGACGGCGCTCGCCCGGGTGCCCGCAGGCGGCCTGCGCGAGGATCCGACGCTCTGGGCGCGCACCCGGGCGCTGGTCGAGGAGGCGGTCGCGGTCGGCCGGGCGCGCGGCGTGCCGCTTCCCGAGGATCTGGTCGAGGACCGTCTGGCGCTGATCCGCGGCCTACCGGCCGCCATGCGCTCCTCGATGCTGACCGATCTCCTGGCCGGCCGCCGGCTCGAGCTCGACTGGCTCCTGGGAGCCGTGGTCCGGCTCGGCGAGGCGGCGGGTGTTCCGGTGCCCGAGAGCCGGGCCGTCCTCGCCGAACTGCGGGCGGCGCTCGCCGCCACGCCCGGGGCTCAGCCCGCGGAGGGGGTGCGCACGAGCCGGTAGCCTTCGGGCTCGGTAACGAGGAGCCGGTTCTCGCCCGGCTTCGGCTCGAGCTTCTGACGCAGCCGGTAGATGTGCGTCTCGAGCGTGTGGGTCGTCACCCCGGCATTGTAGCCCCACACCTCGCCCAACAGCACCTCGCGCGAGACCGGCCGGTCGCCGATCCGGTAGAGGTACTTGAGGATGGCTGTCTCCTTGTCCGTCAGATGGATCTTCTTCTGGCCGGCGATCAGCATCTTGACGGCCGGGCGGAAGCTGTAGGGGCCGATCTGGAAGGTGGCGTCGTCGGACAGCTCGAACTGGCGGAGCTGGGCGCGCAGCCGGGCCATCAGCACGTTGAGCCGGACCGGCTTGCTCACATAGTCGTTGGCGCCGGAATCCAGGCCCAGGATCGTGTCCGCGTCCGTATCGTGCGCGGTCAGCATCACGATCGGGCACTTGATGCCGTTGCGGCGCAGGAGCCGGCAGAGGTCGCGCCCGTCGCCGTCCGGCAGGCCGACGTCGAGCACGATCGCGTCGTGCTGCGGCCGCCGGGTGGCCTCGAGCGCCTCGCGCACGCTGCCCGCCTGGTCGACCGCGAAGCCCTCGTGCAGGGCCAGCTGGTCGGCGAGCTCGCGCCGGAACTCCTGGTCGTCGTCGACGATCAGGACCCGATGGGTCGCGCTCATCGCCATGCCCCGACGCTGCCCGATGCCGGGTCGGAGGCTAACGCGGCGAGGGGGCGCCGGGAAGCCCGTGGGGCGACCTCGGGTGTGCGGGCGCGCGGCGAGGCCCGCCGGACTCGTCCCCGGGTGCCGGCGCGGCCGGGGCCGGGGCTCGCCTCGGGCGCGGTCCGGCGTTAATGCGGGCGGCGGGCGCCGCGGCGGTCCCGGCGCCGGGTCGCGGGCGAGGTCGAGGCGGTGCTGCTGGGGGCCCAGGTCCTGCTGCTCGTGGTGCTGGCGCTGGCGGCGCCTGCCGAGCTGCTCGACCCGAGTTCGCGCGCCTTCCTCTGGCTGCTCGGCGCGATCGGTGCCTGGCGCTACGGCTGGGGCGCCCTGCATGTGGCGCGGGCGCTCCTCTATCGCCGCGTGGTCTTCCCGCAGCTGCGGCGCGCCGCCGACCGACTGGTCCCGGCCGCGCCCGAGGTCGGCCCCGTGCCGGAGCTCGTGCTGGTCGTGACCAGCTATCGGATCCCCGCCGGCACGACCGCCACGGCGATCCGTGCCGCACTCGCCGAGGCGGCCCGGGTGGGCCTGCCCACGACCCTCGTCGTGGCCCTGGTGGAGATGGCCGATCAGCGTCTGGTGAAGGCGCTGGTCGCGGCGGCCCCGGCCGGGCTGGCCGTCCGCCTGGTGCTGGTCCGCCTGCCTCCGACCGGCAAGCGGGCGGCGCTCGCGGTGGCCCTTCGGGCCGTGGCCCGGCGCCGGGTCCACCCCGACGCGGCGGTCGTGGTGATGGACGGCGATGCGGTGCTGACGCCGGGTTCGCTCGCCCGCACCCTGCCGTTCCTCGCGCTGATGCCCGGGCTCGCCGCCCTCACCACCGACCAGGACGCGGCGGTCGAGGGCTCGGCCGCACTCCGCCACTGGCACCGGCTGCGCTTCGCCCAGCGCCAGCTCGTCATGAGCTCGCTCGGCCTGTCGCGGCGGCTCCTGTCGGTGACCGGACGGATGTCCGTCTATCGGGCCTCGATCGCCACCGATCCCGGCCTGATCGCCCGGATCGAGGCCGATTCGATCGACCATTGGCGGCTCGGCCGGATCCGGCTCCTGACCGGCGAGGACAAGTCGACCTGGCTCTGGCTGCTCGAGCAGGGCAAGGAGATGCTCTACGTCCCGGACGTGCAGGTCCTCACCCTCGAGCATCCGCCCCGCGGCGGCTTCGTGGCCGCGACCACGGCCCTCATGCTGCGCTGGTCCGGCAACATGCTGCGCGGCGGTCGCCAGGCGCTCGCGCTCGGGCCGCGACGGATCGGGCCGTTCCTCTGGTGGTGCCTGCTCGACCAGCGGCTCTCGGTCTGGACACCCCTCGTCGGCCCGAGCGCCGCCATCCTCCTGGGGTTGCTGGTAACCCCTTCGCTGCTCTACGCATACGGCATGTGGGTGCTGGCGACGCGTCTCCTGCTGACGCTGGGCCTCCTGGCCGCCCGCGACCGGCTGAGCGGCTGGTGGCCGATGCTCCTCTACTACGGCCAGCTCTGGGGTGCGCTCGTGAAGGGCTGGGTGCTGTTCCGGCTCGACCGGCAGCGCTGGACCCGCCAGGCGATCAGTTGGCCGGCGCGGCCCGGCGGGGCGCTGCGGGCGGCCGGCTCGCTCTACCTCCACGCCCTGGCGCTGAGCGCGCTCCTGGTCGGCGTCGGGCTCGCCACCGGTGTGCTCGCATGGCCGCTCCGCCCGATCCCGGTCGGGCTGTTCTGAAGGTCGCGGCATGGCGAACGAGATCGTCCACGAGACCGAGATCCACCGCCAGCATGTCCGCCTCCGCATCCCGATCGCCGTCGAGGTCGACGGTGCCCGGCTCACCGTCGACGACTGGTCGCTCGGAGGCTTCGGGGTCCTGGGCGATCTGCCGCGACGTCGCCCGGGCGACCGCTTCCCGGTCCGCCTGCACCTGCCCTTCGAGGATTTCGAGCTCAGCCTCGAGGTCGGCTGCGAGCTGGTCTACCGGCTCGAGGACGGAAGCCGGTTCGGCTGCCGGTTCACTGGCCTGGCCCCGGGCCAGCTGGCGCTGTTCCGCTACCTGGTCGACGCCTATCTCTCGGGCGAGCTCGTGGCCGCGGGCGACGTCCTCGCGGCGCACGCACGCGCCGCCGCCGAGATCCCGAGCCCGGGCCTCGTGGGCGAGCCCGGCCGCGGCACCCTGGGCGCGCGGCTGCGCCGCGCCCTCAAGTTCCTGCTGCTGCTCGCGCTCGGCGCCGGGCTCGGCGGGCTCGCCTGGCTCGGGGCACGGGAGCGCTGGCTCACGGTCCGGGCCGAGGCCGCGATCGTCGAGGCGCCGGTGGTGCGCCTCGTGGCCCCGGCGACCGGCCGGCTGCGCCCGGGCGAGCCGGAGCCGGTGCTCGCGGTCGGCGGCGCGATCGGCACCATCGAGACCGAGACCGGCCCCACGCCGCTGGTGAGCCCCTGCGAGTGCTCGCTCGTCGACTGGCTCGCCGAGACCGGCCAGCAGGTCGAAGCGGGCGAGGCCGTGGCGCTGCTCGCGGCGATCGACCGTCCGCTCCTGGTGCGGGCGAGCGTGGCGGCGCGCGCCGGCCGGCGCCTGGCCGCCGGCGACGCCGCGCTGATCGAGCTGCCGGGCGCGCACGGCAGCGTGCGCGGCCGGGTCGAGCGGATCGATCTGCGGCCCCAGCTTCTCGGGCTCGCCGGCGGCGACCCGGTCACGGCGGCGCGGCGGCCGCTGGTGGTGATCGTACGGCCCGAGCGCCCGCTCGACTTCGAGCTCCTGGGCACGCCGGTCGAGGTCCGCTTCCACTGAGCGGCGGCCCGGCAAAGGCCCGCTTGCGGCCGATCGTTCCCGAGCTAAACTCTAGCGCAAAAGCGGCTTTTCGCCGGGCCCCGGCGGCCCGGCGGCAGCGAGAGGGCAGGGACGGAGACCGCCATGGTGCTTGCGGGGCTGCTCGAGCGACTGATTCGGGTCGGCCGGCTCGGGGTGATCGACGCGGCCGGCCGGCGGCGCCTGTTCGAGGGCGCGGAGCCCGGACCGTCCGCCACCATCCGGCTGCACGACCGGGCGATCGAGTGGCGGATCCTCCTCGATGCCGAGCTCGCCGTCGGCGAGGCCTGGATGGACGGCCGCCTGACCGTCGAGGAGGGGACGCTCTACGACTTCCTCGAGGTCGCCATGAGCAACCTGGCCCTGGCCGACCGGCGCGGCTGGGCCGGGCTCGTGCAGCGGGCGCTCAACGCGCTGCGGACCGGGTGGGACCGCAACCCGGTGTGGCGGGCCAAGCGCAACATCGCGCACCACTACGACCTCTCGGGCGAGCTCTACGGCCTCTTCCTCGACAGCGAGCGCGAGTACACCTGCGCCTACTTCCCGCGTCCCGAGGCCGACATCGAGGAGGCGCAGCGGGCCAAGGAGCGGCACGTGGCGGCCAAGCTCCTGCTCGAGCCGGGCCAGAGGGTGCTGGACATGGGCTGCGGCTGGGGTGCGCTCGGCCGCTATCTGACCCGGAGCTTCGGCGTCGACGTGACCGGCGTCACGCTCTCCAAGGAGCAGGTCGCGCACGCCAACGAGCGGGCGCGGCGCGAGGGGCTCGCCGACCGCTGCCGCTTTCTCTACCAGGACTATCGCGAGGCCGGCGGCCGTTTCGACCGGATCGTCTCGATCGGCATGCTCGAGCATGTCGGCAAGGCGCACTATGGCGAGCTGTTCGCCAAGATCCGCGAGCTTCTGGCCGACGACGGCGTGGCGTTGATCCACTCGATGGGTCACATGGCCGGGCCCGGCTATCCGAACCCCTGGATCCGCAAATACATCTTCCCGGGTGGCTACATCCCGGCGCTGTCGGACGTGCTGCCGGCGCTCGAGCGCTCCGGGCTTTGGCTCACCGACTGCGAGATCCTCCGGCTCCACTATGCCGAGACCCTGCGCTGCTGGCGCGAGCGGTTCGAGCGCAACCGCGCGCGGATCCGCGAGATCTACGACGAGCGGTTCTGCCGGATGTGGGAGTTCTACCTCGTCGCCAGCGAGCTCGGCTTCCGCGTGAACGACATGATGGTCTTCCACCTGCAGATCGCCAAGGATCGCCGGGCCGTGCCGCTCACCCGCGACTACATGGTGGACGCCGAGCGGCAGCTGGCGACCGCCGGCACGGCGCGGCTGCGCGCGGCGGAGTGAGCGCGACCCACCCGGCTCCGGGTCCGCTCTTCGTCCAGGAGCTGGGCGAGGGGCCGCCGGTCCTGGTCCTGCACGGCCTTCTGGGCCAGGGCCGCAACTGGGCCGGGGTCGGACGGCGCCTCGCACGGAACCGTCGCGTCCTCCTGGTCGACCTGCGCAACCACGGCCGGTCGCCCTGGCATCCGGTCATGACCTACCCGGCCATGGCCGCCGACCTCGCGGCGCTGATCTCGGACCGCGGGCTCGCCCGGCCGGCGGTGGTCGGCCACAGCATGGGCGGCAAGGCCGCCATGACCCTGGCGCTGCAGCGGCCGGGCCTCCTCGACCGGCTCGTCGTGGTCGACGTGGCGCCGGTGGACTATGGCCGATCCGACCTGTTCGCCGGTTATCTGCGGGCCATGGCGGCGGTCGATCCGGGCCGGCTCGGGCGTCGCGCCGAGGCCGAGCGGGCCCTGGCCGAAGCGGTCCCCGACCCGGCCATCCGGGCGTTCCTCGCGAGCAACCTCGACCAGGTCGACGGCCGCCTCGCGTGGCTGCCGAACCTCGCGGTGCTGCTCGAGGCGCTCGCCACACTCGGCGGCTTTCCGGCCCAGGTGGCGCCGGCCGGTCCCGATCTGCCCGTCCTCGCGATCGCCGGCGGCCGCTCCGACTATCTCGGGGCCGACGGCATCGCGGCGCTCCGCCGGCTGTTCCCGGCGCTGCGTCTCGTGACCGTACCCAGGGCCGGCCACTGGGTGCACGCGGACGCCCCGGAGGCGGTTGTCGAGGCGCTCGAGGGGTTTCTGCCCGGCGGCTGAGCGCTCGCGCGCGGCGCGCTCTGCATCCGGGTCGGCTCGCGCCCTTGGACAGATCACGCTCGTCCTGCCAGACTGTGCCCGGGAAGGGGTGCGCGTGCGGGGACGGACCATGCGTCGACTGCTGTCGAGCGGAGTGCTCCTGTCGCTCGGGCTCGTGGCCGCGCACGCGGCGGTCGAGGCCTGGATCGAGGCGCGGGCGGTGGTCGAGCTCGAGCGCGTCGCCGGGCGGCTGCCGGACGGCGCCCGGCTGAGCTGGGCGCGGCTCGACGCCAAGCCACTGCGCTTGGCGCTCGACCTCGAGGAGGTGCGTCTCGACCTGCCCGCGGGCTCGCCGGTCCGCTCGCTCGAGCTGGCGGCGGTCCGGCTCGCCCAGGCCGCCGGCGGCAGCGACACGATCGGCCGGGTCGGCGGCTTCCGGGCGAGCGACGTCCTGGTGCGGCTGGCCGGCGACGCCGGCACCGTGCGGGCGGCGCTGGTCGAGGGCGAGGAGGTCGAGATCCGCGCGCTCACCGAAGCCCTGGCCGCGCCGGAGCCGCTCGCCGCGCTCGAGGCGCTGCGGCTCGGCCCGCTGCGCGCCGAAGGGATCGTCGCCGAGCGGCCCGACCGCAGGCTCGAGCTGCCGCGGATCGCGATCGGCGGCTATGCCGCTCGGCGCCTCGAGGGCCTCGAGCTCGCCGGCCTCGCGATCGACGGGCGGGACGGCACGCGCGGCCGTCTGGCCGAGCTCGGGCTCGGGCTCCTCGATCTGGCCGCGCTCGAGCCCGCAGCACTCGCGGCGGCCGAGGACGACCCGCTCGCGGGCCTCGCCCTGTTCGACCGCCTGCGCGTCGAGCAGGCGCGCGTGGCGGGGCTCGAGCTCGACTGGTCGGACGGCCGGCTGGGGCTCGCCCGCCTGGGCCTCGACCATGCCGGCCAGGGCCGCATCGAGGGCTTCGTGCTGGGCGGGATCGAGCTGCGCGACGAGCGCGGCGGCAAGGGCGTCCTGGCCGGCCTCGAGCTCGCCCGGGTCGACTGGAGCCGGGTCAGGCTCGATCGGCTGGTCGCGGCCGGCGAGCGCCTCGGGGCGCAGGCGGAGGAGGAGACCGAGGAGGAGACGGAGCCGGCCGCGGGTGGCGCCGACGGCCGCGTCGAGGGCGCTCCCGGCGCGGCGGACGACGACCCCGAGGCGGCCGGCGTCGCGCGGGCCTTCGCCGGCCTCGAGGTCGCAGGTGAGCTGCTGCGGCTCGAGGTCGGTCCGCTCCGGGTCGACGGGCTCGACGCCGGCACGCCGGACGGGGGTCTGGCGCTCGGCCGGCTGGCCTGGGAAGGCCTTTCGGGCGGCCGCTTCGGTGCCGTCGATCTGGCGGCGTTCGTGGCCCGTGGCGAGGGCGGCTGGAGCTTCCGCGTGGACCGCTTCGCCCAGACCGCGTTCGCGACCGGCCCCGTGGACCTGGCCGAGCGGGTCGAGGCGGCGCCGCGCACCACCGAGGCGCTGCAGGCGCTGACCGCGGAGTTCGGCCGTCTGCCCTGGCAGGGCCGGACCATGCTCACCGGCCTGGCGCTCGATCGTGACGGGGCGGTCGGCTTCGGCATCGGGCGGCTCGCGGTCGAGCTCGACGAGGACGGCCCGCGCCGGCGCACCGTCCTCGCGGTCGAGGAGGTCCGGATCGACCCGGCGGCGCTCGGCAGCGACGAGCCCGCCCGGAAGCTCGCCGCGCTCGGGATCGACCGGCTCGAGCTGCGGGCCCGGCTCGCGTCCGTCTACGACCAGGCGAGCCTCGAGGCCGGGATCGAGGAGCTGTCGCTCGAGGCGGCCGGGCAGGCCGGCCTGAGCCTGAGCCTCGTCTCCCGGCTCGGCGCCGATCCGACGCTCGACCCGGTCACCGCCTCGACCGACGCCGAGCTCGTGCGCGCCGAGCTGGCGCTCGCCGATCTCGGGCTGGTCGAGCGCTGGCTGGCGGGGCTCGAGCGGGAGACCGGCAGGAGGCGGGCGGACCTGGTCAAGGAGATGCTGCGCGACCTGCGCCGCGGGGAGCCGGGCCGCTCGCTGCTCGACAGCCGCCGCACGGCCGAGCTCGAGCGCTTCCTCGTGCGGCCCGGCCGGCTCGTGATCCGTTTGGCGCCGCCCCGCCCGGTCTCGTTCCTCGCGACCTTCATGGGCGCGCTCGCCACCCCGGCGCGGACCGCCCAGACGCTCGGCCTCGAGATCAAGGCCATCGAGCGCTGAGGCTCAGCGCATCTCGCGGCCCTCGCGGTCCCAGGTCGGGATGTAGTCGGAGCCGAGATTGTGGGTGTGCACGTAGGCGCCGGCCGCGATCGGCTGGCGTGCCGAGCCGATCGGCGCCCCGTACTTGAGGATCCGCTCGCCCGCGGCGATCACTCGACGGGCGAGCTTGTGGCCGGTCGGCACCGGCTCGCCGAGCCGCACGCTCCGCCCGTCGATGACGAGCTCGGTGCCGGCCGGAAGGTCGGTGCAGGCGACCAGCACATTGTCCTCCGGGCTCAGCAGCAGCACCCGGCGGTCGGTGCCGAGGGCGGCGGCGCCCTCGGTGCCGGTGGTGTGGATCTGCGCCATGCCCCCTCCGCCCGCTCAGAACTTGCCGTGCCGCAGATAGGCCGCCTGCGGGTCCTCGCCGGCGAGGATCGCGGTGCGGATCAGGTTCTCGGTTCCGATCGCCCGCTCCGCCTCGGCCACCACCTCCTCGGCGCGCGCCGCCGGCACGACGACGATGCCGTCGATGTCGGCCAGGAGGTAGTCGCCGCTGTGGATCCGCACCTCGCCGATCACGATCGGCACGTCGACGCCGTCGGGCAGCCAGAAGGAGACGATGTCCTTGGGCGTGGTGTGGCGGAAGGCGATCGGGAAGCCGATCCGCTCGATGAAGCCGAGGTCGCGGGTCGCCCCGTCGACCACGTAGCCGAGCACCCCCTTGTGCTGCAGGGTCTCGGCCGACAGCTCGCCCATCAGCGCCACCGCCAGGGTGTGCGGCTGGCAGACCAGCACACGGCCGGGCCGCGCCTTGGAGAGGATCCCGGTCCATTCGAGCAGGGTGGTGTGCCGGTCGGCCGCCTCCTCGACGTGCCCCGACAGGGTCTGCACCGGCCCGGCCAGGGGGCGGGTCCGATCGTGCAGCCGGATCTCGGGCGGCAGCACGAAGTTCCTGAGCCCCATCGCGCGCATCACGTCGTTGAGGACGCCCGTGTAGCAGCGCTCCAGGCGCGAGGTCAGGGCATCGGCGATGGTCAAGGCGGGCCTCCGCGCCAGGGGTCCAGGGGGCGTCAGGAGAGCGGGGTGCCGGCGAGCGTGATGCGATGCATCACGCGCCGCTGCCCCTGATAGTCGTTGATCGCGTAGTGCCAGGTGCAGCGATTGTCCCAGAAGGCCATGGAGCCGGGCCGCCAGCGAAAGCGGCAGGTGAACTCCGGGCGCTCGCCGTGGCGGTAGAGGAACTCCAGGAGCGCCGCGCTCTCCTCGCGGCTCCAGCCGACGATGCCGACGGTGAAGGTGCGGTTGACGTAGAGCGCCTTGCGGCCGGTCTCCGGGTGGCGGATCACGACCGGGTGGACGGCGTCCTGGGTCGCCTTCTCCGGATGGTGCAGGCGGCCCACGAGGTCGGTGCCGTGGTAGCGCGCCTCGGGGCCGAACACGTGCCGGCTCGAGTGCAGCGCCTGGAGCCCCTCGAGCATCCGCCGGAAGCCTTCGGAGAGGGCCTCGTAGGCGGCGTACATGGAGGCGAACATGGTGTCGCCGCCATGATCGGGGACCTCGCGGGCGAGCAGCATCGAGCCCATCGCCGGCACCTGGTCGTAGCTGTGGTCGGTGTGCCAGGCCTCGCCGATGTTGCGCCTCTGCTCCGCCTCCTTGCGCACCTCGGCGATCTGCGGATGGCCCGGGACCGGCGTGAAGAAGCGGTTGACGTCGATCGGCGCGAAGCGCTCGGCGAAGGCGATGTGCTGGTCGGGGTCGATCCGCTGGTCGTGGAAGAAGACGACGCCGTGGTCCAGGAAGGCGCGGCGGATCGCGGCGACGGTCGCCTCCGAAAGCGGTGCGGCGAGGTCGACGCCGCGGATCTCGGCACCGAGCGCACCGGCCACCGGCAGGATCTCGATCCCGTCCTCGCGCATGCCTCGCCTCCCGCGGGTGTCCGCTCCCCCCGACCCGATGGTTAGCACGGAGCGGGGTGGACGGAGCAGCCCGCGGCGCGGATGGCGGCTGCGCGGAGGGCTCAGGCGGGACGGTGGTGGGCGTGCCAGTGCCGGGCGATGTCGAGCCGGGTCGCCACCCAGACCTTCTCGTGGCGCTGCACGTGGTCGAGGAAGCGGGCGAGGGCCGCGGCCCGACCGGGCCTGCCGACCAGCCGGCAATGCAGGCCGACCGACATCATCTTGGGCGCCCCGCGCCGGCCCTCCTCCCAGAGCAGGTCGAAGCTGTCCTCGAGATAGGCGAAGAACTGCTCGCCCGAGTTGAAGCCCTGGGCGGTGGCGAAGCGCATGTCGTTGGCATCGAGCGTGTAGGGGACGACGAGCTGGCGCCGGCCGGCCACCTCGACCCAGTAGGGGAGCTCGTCGGCGTAGGAGTCGGCCGTGTAGAGGAAGCCGCCCTCCTCGACGACGAGGCCGAGCGTATTGGGCGAGACCCGGCCGGTGTACCACCCCAAGGGCCGGCTGCCGGTGATCTCGGTGTGCAGCCGGATCGATTCCCGCATCTGCGCCCGCTCGGCTTCGATGCCCATGTACTGGTAGTCGATCCATCGGAGCCCGTGGCTCGCGATCTCGAAGCCCGCCTCCCGCATCGCCGCCGCGGCCTCGCGGTTGCGGTCGAGGGCCATGGTCACCGCGAACACGGTGACCGGCAGCCGCCGCTCGCCGAACAGCCGGAACAGCCGCCAGAAGCCGGCCCTGGAGCCGTACTCGTAGATCGATTCCATGTTCATGTTGCGGACGCCGGCGAGCGGCTGCGCGCCCACGATCTCGGAGAGGAAGGCTTCCGATGCCGGATCGCCGTGCAGGACGCAGTTCTCGCCGCCCTCCTCGTAGTTGATCACGAACTGGAGGGCCAAATAGGCGCCGTCCGGCCAGCGCGGATCGGGCGGGTTGCGGCCGTAGCCCAGGAGATCGCGCGGGTAGGCGGGGTCGCTCGGCATGGCGGTACTCAGCCCAGCTCGAAGGTCGTGATGCCCCAGATGCGGGAGAGCGGCAGCCCGGGATCGCCCCGGGTGTACATCCGCGCGGTCTCGAACGCCGGCTCGAGGCCGTGCCGGCGCGCGAGCGCCACCGCCTCGCGATTGGGCTCGGGCGGATCGAGGAAGACGGGCTCGCCCGCGGCCTCGGCCGCGAGCGCCAGGAACAGGGCCTCGGCGGCGTCCGCCCGGTCGGCCAGGAGCGGCCCGATCTTGAAGCCCTGCCGGCAGGCGCGGATCACCCCGTAGCCCAGGAGCCGGCCGCGCTCGAGGTAGCCGAGCGCCACCCGCGGCCGGGCGATCCAACGCTCGAGGAAGGCCCGGCGGTCGGCCGGAAAGCAGCTGCGGTCGAAGGCCAGCAGCTCCGCCCGGGGTAGACGGTCGAGCGGCACCACCCGCGGGTCGTCGAGCGGCCTCGCGGCGACCCTCCCCCCGAAGCGGATGTTGCGGTGGGCGTAGGCGAAGCCCGAGCGACGGTAGTTCTCCTGCTGCGCCACGACCCCGTCGAGGCCGACGTTGCAGCCCTCGAGATGGGCGAGGCCGGCCCGCCAGAGCGCCAGTCCGTGGCCACGGCCGCGATGCACCGGGGCGACGATGTAGAAGCCGAGGAAGCCGAAGTCGCCCGGATAGCGCACCACCGAGACGCAGCCCACGGGCTCGCCGCCGATCCGGCCGATCAGGAAGCCCTCCGGATCCGCGGCCAGGAACGGCTCGGCGTCGGCGAGGCCCGGGTTCCAGCCCTCGCGCGCGGCCCAGTCGAGCATCAGGGCGAGGCCGTCCGGGCCGGCCGGGGCGATCTCGAGGCTCATCGCTCCTCCCCGCGCGCGCCGGCCGGGGCGTCGAGCGTCACCCAGACGGGGCTCGACCAGGCCTGCTCGCCGTCGCTCTGCCGGACCCGGAGCCAGTAGGCCCGCTCGCCCGGCGTCGGGTCCGGATCGCGCACCGTCCCGCTCCAGGACGAGGGTGGCGGAACCCGCGGCAGCCGGCGCAGCTCGAGCCGCCGCATCGGCTCCTCGAGGGCGATCAGCCGCGGCGCCTCGCCGAGCCCGGCGAGTGGCAGCCGGCAGGCGAGCGGGCCGGTGGCGATCGTCAGGACCGTGGCCGCGGTCTCCTCGAGCCGGAGGATGACGCCGTCCCAGTCGCCGGCGGTGACCGAGCGCCAGGCGACCCCGCCCGGACCCTGGGCGACGATCCCTTCCTCGGGCGTGTCGAAGGCCCAGCCCCTGGCCTCGAGGATGCGGCCCTCCTCGACCTCGAGGCCGCCGTCCCAGACCATGCGCGCGCGGGCGAAGTTGCCGCGCGCCGAAAGCCCGCTCCAGGCGACCCGCAGCCGGTCCGAGCGGCCCTCGCCCACGAGCGGTGCCGCGAACAGGACCCGCTCGCCGCGCATCAGCTCGACCGCCTCGAGCGGCGCCGTGCCCTCGACCCGGATGCGCAGCAGGGGTGGCGCCGCGACCTCGAGCTCGGAGCCCATGGGCACACCGTCGGCCTCGAGCTCGAGCAGGATGCGGGCACCCGTGGTGCCCCAGGTGCGGCGCTCGCGCAGCGCCTGCCAGAGGGCCGCCCGGGTCGGCTCGGGCAGCGCCACGCCGGTGAGCCCGCCCTTGAGGTTGCGGACCGCCATGCGGCCCGGATGGCTGGAGCCGGGCCGGCCGTCGACCCCGTCGCTGCCGGCCACCACCCCCATCCGGTAGCCGCGGGCGAGCGCCTCGCGCAGGAGCCACTCCGAGGTGGCGTGGGTCGAGTGCACCTCGAGCAGGCGCTCGAAGGCCGGCTCGTGCCAGTCGAGGTTGCTGGTGCGGCCGCCGACGTGCAGCACGCCGAGCACGTCCCGATCGCGGAAGTGGGCGTGCAGGTCGCGCACATGGGGCAGGTCGGAGGCCGGATCGGCCGGGCCCTCCACGAAGGCGTGGCTGCAGCGGCGGAGCTCGCCCTCCTCGCCCGGAAAGTAGATGTTGCGGTCGCCGCCGACCGCGGTCTCGCCGGACCACTCGTAGCCGAGGAGCGGGAGGAAGGCGCCCGGCGCGTGCAGCGCCCGGGTCACCCGCCGCTGCTCCTCCCAGTCGGCGTCGCTGACGAGGAAGCAGTTGGCCTGGTGGCCGGCGAAGTCGAGCAGGGCGGCGTCGCGGGCGTGCCGCAGATAGGGCTCGAAGCCGCCCGCCCCGCAGCCGATCCGCGACTGCCCGTGCAGATCGCCCCAGACGACCCGCCGCGTCGGCGCCGGCCGGCAGTCGATCGGGTTGCTCGTGGCGGCGAGCAGCCCGGTCCGGTCGCGGGCGGCCAGGCGATGGACGCCCGGACGGTCGAGCCGGGCCTCGAGCGTGAGTGGTCGGGCGCCGCTGCCGCCGAGGACGTGCCAGCCGGGCACCCCCTCGACCGCGACCTCGAGCGCCGGCCCGGAGGCCGGGTTGCCCCAGCGGTCCTCGAGGACCAGGCGCAGCGCGAACGGCTCGTCGACCGCCACGGTCGAGGGGGCCACGAGGATCAGCCGGGCCGCCCTCCCGCCGACCACGTCGACCCCCGGGCGGGCGATCTCGGTCCAGCCGGCCGCACCCGGCTCGCGCACCCGCACCAGGAACTGGCAGCCGGCCTCGGCGAAGGTCTGCACGCGGTGACCCGGCCCGTCCCGACCGAACCCGAGCACGAGGCTGCCGCCGACCGGCAGGGGGTCCAGGAGCTCGAGCAGCAGGAGGTGGTCGAAGGGGTGCCAGCTCGGCTCGCGCAGCGTCGCGACCCGGAGCCCGACCGGCGGGCGCGCTTCGAGGGCCAGATGGTCGGCGGCGTCCGGCCGGCCGAGCTGCGGGGTTCCCCAGTCGGACGGCCAGCGCCGGGCGAGGCCGATCCGGCAGCCGGGCGCGAGCCCGCGCAGCGCCTCGAGCGTGCAGGACCAGCGGATCGAGGCGCCGGCCTCGAGGGTGGGCGGCAGGTCGTGGTGCAGGCGGAGCGGCGCCGGCGCCGGCGATCCGGCGCTCCCGTGCCCGGTCGTCGCCGCCTCAGCCGGCATCGAGCGCCCGGCAGTCGGCCGCGAGCCAGGAGACCTTGACCGCCTGGCCGGGCACGAGCCGCATCTGGCCCGGCCGGTTGGGCAGCTTCACGACGAAGTCGTCGTGGCCCAACAGCGCCAGCCGGGTGCGGATGTGGTCGCCGTGATAGATCAGCTCCTCGACCCGGCCCTCGAGCTCGTTGTCCTGGGCGATCATCGAGTTGATCGAGACCCGCTCGGGCCGGAGCGAGAGCGTGGTGACGGTGCCGGCGCCGCCCACGTTGCCGGCCATGGCCTTGATCAGCCGGCCGTCGACCTCGACCAGGCAGCGCTCGCCGAGCCGTTCCTTGATGGTGCCGCGCAGGCGGTTGTTCTCGCCGATGAAGCGGGCGACGAAGGCGTTGCGCGGCCGCTCGTAGAGCTCGGCCGGGGTCGCCAGCTGCTGGATCCGGCCCTCGTTGAAGACCGCGACCCGGTCCGACATCGTCAAGGCCTCGCTCTGGTCGTGGGTCACGTAGACGACCGTGACGCCGAGGCGCTCGTGCAGGTGCTTGATCTCGTACTGCATGCTCTCGCGGAGCTGCTTGTCGAGGGCACCCAGGGGCTCGTCCATGAGCACGAGCTTCGGCTCGAAGACCAGCGCCCGGGCGAGCGCCACGCGCTGCTGCTGGCCGCCCGAGAGCTGCGCCGGACGGCGCGTCTCGAAGCCCTCGAGCCGCACCATGGCGAGCGCCCGCCGCACCCGCTCGCCGATCTCGGAGCGCGGCCGCCGCCGCACCGCCAGCGGGAAGGCCACGTTCTCGGCCGCGGTCAGGTGCGGGAACAGCGCGTAGTTCTGGAACACCATGCCGATGTCGCGCCGCCAGGGCGGCACCCGGCTGATCGGCCGGCCGTCGAGGAAGATCTCGCCCTTGGTCGGCGCCTCGAAGCCGGCGAGCATCATCAAGGTGGTGGTCTTGCCCGAGCCCGAGGGGCCGAGGAGCGTCAGGAACTCGCCGCGGGCGATGTCGAGATCGAGGCTTTTGACGACCAAGCTCGCGCCGTCGTAGCTCTTCTCGACAGCGGCGAACCGGACGATCGTGTCGCGCCCGTCGGCCATCGGCGCCCCAAGCGCTCCCGCTCGCACCCGCCCGCCGCTCCGGTTAGACCAGGGCCGGCCCGACTGCAAACCCGATCCGCGCCCTGCCCCTGGAGACGCCCGCGTGACCGAGCCCTTGTTCCGCGACGACGCCTATCTCGTGGCCTGCGCGGCGCGGGTGGTGGCGGCGGGGCCCGAGGGGATCGTGCTCGACCGCACGGTCTTCTACCCGACGGGCGGCGGCCAGCCCGGCGATCGCGGCACGCTCAAGCTCGCCGGCGGCGGCACGGTCGCGATCCTGGACACCCGCAAGGGCGAGGGGGCGGCGATCCTGCACCGGCCGGCCGAGGGGGCGGCCCTGCCTGCGCCCGGCGAGCCGGTCGAGGCGGTGATCGACTGGGACCGCCGGCACCGGCTGATGCGCACCCACACCGCCCTGCACCTGCTCTGCCAGGCGGTCGGCGCGCCGGTCACCGGAGGGGCCGTGGGCGAGCTCGAGGGGCGGCTCGACTTCGACCTGCCGGAGCCGCCCGAGAAGGAGGCGCTCGAGGGCCGGATCCGGCAATGGATCGCCGAGGACCACCCGGTCGACGCGCTCTGGGTCGAGGAGGCCGAGCTCGCCACCCGGCCGGAGCTGGTGCGCACCCTCTCGGTGCGGCCTCCGGCCGGCGCCGGCCGGGTGCGGCTCGTGCGCATCGCCGGGGTCGACCTGCAGGCCTGCGGCGGCACCCACGTCCGGAGCACGGGCGAGATCGGCCGGGTGACGATCGGCCGGATCGAGAAGAAGGGCCGGCTCAACCGCCGCATCGCGATCGAGCTCGCCTGAGCGGAGGCTCAGGCGCGCTCGAAGCGGTCGACGCCCCGGGCGTCGGTCGTGTGGCGGAGCCGGCCGCGGCGCTCGAGGGCGCGCAGATGGGCGAGCGTCTCGGCCACGGCGAAGCCCGTCTGGTGCAGGTCGAGGGCGCGGTCGAACAGGCCGGCCATCACCTCGGCCACGCTCGCCGGCCGGGCGCACAGCCGCTCGGTCAGATCGAGCCGCGCCTCGTGGTGGGCGCGCAGGCCGCGCAGCCGGGCGTCCAGGCCGCGGTAGGGCCGCTCGTGGGAGGGCAGCACCAGGGTCTCGACCGGCAGGCCCTCGAAGCGATCCAGGCAGGCGACGAAGGCGCCCAGGGGATCGCGCTCCGGGCTGGTCGGCCAGAGGCCCACGACGGGTGTGATCCGCGGCAGGAGCTGGTCGGCGCAGATCAGGATCCGGCGCTCGGCCGAATGCAGCGTGATCATCTCCGGCGCATGGCCGTGGCCGGTGATCACCCGCCACTCGGTGCCGCCGATCTCGAGCCGGTCGCCGTCGGCCACGAGCTCGATCGCGGCCGGCACCGGCGCGACCCCGAGCCGGTAGGCGTTGCCGCGCCGCGCCCGCGTCTGGATCAGCTCCTCGGGCAGGCCGGCGCGGCGGTCCTGGGCGAGGCCGGCGGCGACGAACTCCGGGCTCTGGTCGAGCTGCAGCATCCGCCCGGTCAGCCACTCGAGCCGGGTCATCAGGAGCGGCACCTCGAGCCGGCGGGCGAGCCAGCCGGCCTGGCCCAGATGATCGGGGTGGAAGTGGGTGGCGAGGATCCGCCGGATCGGCCGGCCGGCGAGCGGGCCGTCGAGGAGCCCCTCCCAGATCGTGCGGGTGCGCTCGTCGCCGTAGCCGGTGTCGATCAGCGTCCAGCCCGGGCCGTCCTCGAGCAGCCAGAGATTGATGTGGTCGAGCGCGAAGGGGAGCGCCAGGCGCAGCCACCAGATGCCGGGCACGAGCTCGACCGGTCGGCCGAGCTCGGGCACGGCCGCCGCCCAGACCACCTCGCGCATCGGATCGCCGCTCTCGACCGGGGCGGGCTGCCGCACCATCTCTCTCCTCGCGTCGGGGACGCCGGTCGATAGCCGCCCGACCGCGGCCGCGGCAAGGCGGCCGGGTGCAGGGCCGGGAGCGGGAGAGGAGAGCCGTGAGCGAGCCGAGCCAGGCCAGGGCGACCGAGGATCCGGCGCTCACCATCCGCCGATTGCTGCGCGAGCAGCCGCGCGCGGCGCTGGGCACGCTGCTCGAGAGCGGCGAGCCCTACGTGTCGCTCGCCATGGTCGCGGTCGACCACGACGCCGAGCCGATCCTGCTGATCTCCGATCTGGCCGACCACACCCGCAACATCCGTCGCGATCCGCGGGTCTCGCTCCTGCTCGACGGCACCCTCGGCCGGGCGATCCCGCTCGCCGGCGAGCGCGCCAGCGTGCAGGGCAGGGCGGTCCTCGCGGACGGCGACGAGCGCCTCGCCCGGCGCTACGTCGGGCGCCACCCGGACGCCGAGATGTACCTCGGATTCAAGGACTTCCACCTGTTCAAGGTGACCATCGAGCGGGCCCATCTGGTGGCCGGCTTCGGCCGCATCCACTGGGTCGAGGGCGGTCGCGTGCGACTCGACACCGGCGTCGCCCGGGAGCTCGCCGCGGCCGAGGCCGAGATCGTGGCGCACATGAACGAGGACCACGCCGACGCCGTCCAGCTCTACGCCGAGCGGCTCCTCGGCCTCGCCGGCGGCGGCTGGCGGCTCGCCGGCGTCGATCCCGAGGGGGCCGACCTGCGCGCCGAGGGCCGGCATGCCCGGCTGCCGTTCGACAAGCCGGTCAAGGACGCCGAGAGCTGCCGCGTCGAGCTCGTCCGGCTGGTCAAGCGGGCGCGCGCGCTGCCGCCGGCCGCGGCCGGACAGCCGAGCTGAGCCGCCGGCTCAGGCGCCGTTGACGACCCCCCAGACCTCCTGGCCGCCGTCCCAGATCATCTTGCCGGCCACCCAGAGGATGATGGCGAGGCCGACATAGGCGATCCAGCGGTGGCGGTCGATCAGCCGGGCGATCCAGCCCGCCGCGACCGCCATGAGCGCGATCGACAGGAGCAGGCCGAAGGCCATGATGTAGGGATGCTCGCGGGCCGCGCCGGCCACCGCCAGCACGTTGTCGAGCGACATCGACACGTCGGCGATCGCCACCTGCGCCACCGCCGAGGCGAAGGTCTTCTGGCCGGGCACGGTGGCGTGGGCGCCCGGCAGGAGCTCCGGGATCTCGCTCCGCTCGGCCGCCTTCTGCGCCTGCAGCTCGCGCCACATCTTCCAGGCGACCCAGAGCAGCAGCAGCCCGCCGGCCAGGAGCAGGCCGATCACCGCGAGGAGCTGGGTGGCGATCAGCGCGAAGGCGATCCGCATGAGGAGCGCGAGGCCGGCGCCGAGGAAGATCACCTGGCGCTGCTGCACGGGCGGCAGGCCGGCCGCGGCGGTGCCGACCACGACCGCGTTGTCGCCGGCGAGCACGATGTCGATCAGCACCACCTGGGCGAGCGCGGTGAGCTGGGCTGCGAGCTCGCCGGAGAGCATGGGCGACGTCCCGGGGGCAGGGTTGGCCGCCGCGCCCGGAGCGGCGCGGCTCGCCGAGGCTAGCCGAGCCGAGCGCCGTTTGCACCACCGGCAGCGGGGCTGCGACCCCCCGCGCGGCGAGCCGGTCCCGCCGCGCCGCCGCCGTCAGCCGAGCACGTCGCCGCCGAGCGGCCGGGCGTCGCCCAGGAAGTAGGCGAACGGCAGCAAGGGCCCGTGGCCGCGCGCCGGATCGTGCCAGCCCGGATGCGCCGCCATGCGCAGGAGATGCTCCTTGAGGTCCTCGTTGTCGTGGACCGGGGTGGCGTGGCGGCCGGGCCGACGGTGCTTGGCCAGGATCAGCGCGGCGATCCCGGCCACGAACGGCGCCGCCATGGAGGTGCCCGAGAGCTGCGCCCAGCCGCCCTCCTTCCAGGTCGACCAGATCTCCTGTCCGGGCGCCATGAAGTCGATCTCGGGCCCGCGCGAGGAGAAGCCCGAGGGGTGGCCCATGGCGTCGTGCGCGGCGACCGTGACGACGCTGCCGTAGCGGCCCGGATAGCCGATCGTGTTGGCGGTCAGGGCACCGCTGTTGCCGGCGGCGCAGACCACGCAGCGACCGGCCGCGAGGGCCGCGTGCACGGCCCGGTGCAGGGCGCGGTCGTCGCGCTCGGCGGCGAGCGAGAGCGAGAGGATGTCGGCGCCGGCCTCGACCGCCCAGTCGATCCCGGCCGCGACCCGGGCGAGGGTGCCCTGGCCGTTCCGGTCGAGCACCTTGACCACGATCAGCCCGGCCTTGGGGGCGGCGCCGATGAAGCCCACCCCGTTGGCGCGGGCGGCGACGATCCCGGCGCAATGGGTGCCGTGCCCGCTCAGGTCCTCGAGGCCCTCGCCGGTGAAGTCGCGCGCGTCGACCACCGCACCCTCGAGGTCCGGGTGATCGGCGTCGATGCCGGTGTCGAGGATCGCGACCTTGACCCCCTCGCCCTGGGTCTCGCGCCAGGCGAGCGGCAACCGCAGCAGGCTCTCCGACCAGCGCAGCCGCTCCTCGCGGCCGCGCCCCCCGGCGCCGGGTCCAGACGCGCGCGCACAGACCTCGTGGACGCGGAGCGGAGGCAGGCCGACCAGGCGGTGGTCGGAGCGTCGGTTCGGCATCGCGGCTCGCCATGCTCGGCCGGAGGGACCGGCCGTCCGTGATGCCCAGGATCCTATACCAGGACGAAAAGCCTGACAAGCCCTCAGCGGTCGAGGATCACCTCGACCCGGCGATTGGCGCGCCGCCCCTCGGGCGTGTCGTTGCTGGCGATCGGCTGGTCCTCGCCGCGGCCCTCGACCACGAGCCGCGCCGCCGGCAGGCCGCGGTTGCGCACCAGCCAGTCGCGCACGGTCTGGGCGCGGCGC
The DNA here is from genome assembly GCA_964504655.1 of uncultured Geminicoccaceae bacterium. Lineage (GTDB taxonomy): Bacteria > Pseudomonadota > Alphaproteobacteria > Geminicoccales > Geminicoccaceae > JANXAZ01. Next base: position 9,505 of record CAZDFD010000037.1, on the reverse strand, counting down.
TGGCTCAGCCGCCGGTTGGCCTCGTCGTCGCCCTGCGAATCGGTGTGCCCGACGAGCCGCACCCGGCTCGGCTGGACGAGGTCGATCAGCCGCGCGACCCGCAGCAGCGACCCGCCGGCGTTCTCGGTGAGCTGCTCGGAGCCGAACTGGAACGCGGTGCCCTCGATCACCGTCACGACCGCGCCGTCGGCCGCCTCGACCGCGCGCAGCGCCGCGAGCTCGGCGCGCAGCGCCGCGCCGTCGGGCGGCGGGCCGCGCTCGGGCGTCTCGGGCGCGGCCTCGAGCCGGGCCAGGGCGGCGACGGTGCCGTTCGGCGGAGCCGGGCGCTCGGCGCCGCCGGCCTGGCCGCGCAGCCGCGCCGCCTCGGCGGCGTAGAGCTCGGCATCGCGCCGCGCCGCCCCGAGCTCGGCCAGCGTCAGCTCGCGCGCCGCCCGCACCTGCTCCAGGGTCTGCAGCAGGGTCTGGTTGTCGGCCAAGACCCGCAGCAGCTGCTCGCCCAGGCTCTGCATCTCGCCGACCGAGGTCGCGGCGATCGTCCGCAGCTCCTCGACCTCGCGCTGCAGCCGCGCCGCGTCGGCTTCCGCCGCCTGCAGCCGGCTGCCCAGCTCCTCGACCCGGCGGGCGCCCGCCTGGGCCTCGCCGCGCGCGCTCGCGAGCTGGCCCTGGACCGCCTCCAGCCGGGCGGCGAGCGCCGCCGTCTCGCTCTGCTGCCGGGCGCCCTGCTGCTCGGCCTGCTCGGCGCGCTGGCGCGCCGCGGCGAGCTCGCGGGTTGCCGTCTCGCCCGCCCCCTTGGCCTCGGCGAGCGCCGCCTCGAGCTGCGCCGCCCGCTGCGCGTCGCTGCCGGCCGACCGCTCGGCCCGCTCGGCCCGCCCCTTGAGGGCAACCAGCTCGGCATTCAGCCGCTCGAGGTCGCGGGCGCGGCCCTCGACCAGCTCGGCCAGCCGTTGCTCGAGCGCCTGGGCGCGGCCGTCGAGGCCGTTGACCGTCTCGGCGAGGCGGTCGCTCTCGCCGCGCGCCTGCTCGAGGTCGGCGCGCAGCGTGTCGCGCTCGGAGCGCAGCCGCGCGAGCGTCTCGTTGAGCTCGGCGATGCGGGCATTCGCGGCCTTGAGCTCGCCGGCGAGCGCCGCCTCGGCCGGAGGCTGGCCCTCGGGCGGCCGCGCCAGCCGGCGGCGGATCTCCTCGATCGCCTGGCGGAGCTGCTCGGCCGAGGGCGGCGGGGCGGCCTGCTGGGCCCTGGCCCCGGCGCCGTCGAGCGCGACCACGGCACCCACGAGGGCGGCCAGGGCGACGCCGCACGCCCCGCTCGCCCGGGTGACCCGACCCGGCATGGCCCGTCCTCCCGGCCGCGCGGTCTCGGCCGCGGCGGCCGCCGCCATGCTCCACGTGCGCGGCACCGCGTCAAGCCGGCGCCGCACCGTCTCAGTGCGCCATCAGGACCGGCAGCTCGGCCGAGGCCAGGATGTGGCTGGTGGCGCCGCCGAAGATCATCTGCCGGAGCCGGCTCTGGGTGTAGGCACCCTTGACCAGGAGGTCGCCGCCCGCGGCCGCCGCCTCGGCGAGCATCGCCTGGCCGACCGGCCGGTTGCCGGGGTCGGCCTCGACCACCCGGCAGTCGAGGCCGTGCCGGGCGAGGTTCGCCGCGAGATCGGCGCCGCTCGGTCCGGGCACGGTGGCGCCGGTGACGGTCAGCACGGTGACCTTGCGGGCGCGCTTCAGGAACGGCATCGCGAAGGCCACGGTGCGCGCCGTCTCGGTCGACTGGTTCCAGGCGATGACGATGTGCGAGCCGAGCGCCGCCGGGGCGTTCGGCGGGGCGATCAGCAGGAGCCGGCCGGCCTCGAACAGCGCCGCCTCGAGCGCCGCCATGCTCGGGGTGACGGAATCGCGCACCGGCCGCCCGACCACGATCAGGTCGAACACCCGGCCGACCGAGCCGAGCGCCACCTGGCTCGCCTGCTCGACCCGCATCCGTGCGCACGGCCCGTCCACCGCACCGTCCGCGGCCGGCACCCCGGCCTCGGCCATGAAGGCCTCGAACGCCGCCCGCGCCCGCTCGGCCCGCTCGCGCGCCTCGCGCTCGAAGCCGGCGACCAGGTCGGGTGCGGCGGCGACGAAGCCGTCGGCCCCGGCCGCGATCACGTCCGGCTGGCCCGGCCGCAGGTGCAGGCCCTCGATGTAGGAGCCGAACAGGCGCGCCGCCTGGAGCGCGCAGCGCAGCACCGAATCGAGGCCGGGCCCGGTCTCGAGATGGGCGAGGATCGTCTTCACGCCAGCGTTCTCCCGCGCGGCCGCCCGCACCGGTCAGGGAGCGTCGGCCACGAGCTGTTGATAGAGCCGGGGCCGGCGATCCGCCAACCCCGCCGCGGCGCCGAGGGCGGCCGGCAGGTCGGCCAGGACCAGGTCCGGACCGGTGCCGGCGCGGGCGAGCGGCGCGCCGTCCGGCCCGAGGATCCGGCTCGCCGCCCCGCCGGCCGCGGCCCAGCAGGCCAGCGCCAGCGGCACGCCGTTCTCGATCGCGCGCGCGGCGGCGAGCGGGCCGAGCGCCGCCTCGGGCTCGACCGGCCAGGGGCCGAGCACCACGAGCAGGTCGGCGCCGGCCAGGACGAGCGCCCGGGCGACCTCGGGAAAGCGCAGGTCGTAGCCGATCAGGAGGCCGAGCCGGCGGCCGCCGAGCGGCATCACCGACAGCCAGGCGCCGCGCGCGAGCCGGGCCTCCTCGGCGGCCCGCAGGTGGCTGCGGCGATAGTTGGCGAGCGCATGGCCGCGGCCGTCGACCAGGAGGGCGGCGCTGTGCAGCCGGCCGCTGCAGGCCTCGAGATAGCCGGTCGCAATCGCGATCCCGCTCGCCCGCGCGAGCGCCCCGAGCCGCCGCGCCGGGGCGCCGTCCGAGGCCGTGGCCAGGGGCTCGAGCCCGGCGGCGCCGGGTGGGCCGAGCAGGGCCAGTTCGGGCAGGACGAGGAGCTCGGCACCGGCGGCGGCCGCGGCGCCCACGGCCGCGGCCAGCGCAGCGCCGTAGCCCCGGTCGGCCTCCTGGTCGGCCGGCGCCTGCCAGGTCGCCACCCGCATGCTGCACCCGCTCCCGCCGGCCGCCCCGCCGCCGACCGGCCGGACGACTAACGCAGATGTCACGGTCGGGACAAGCAGGGGTCAGGTTCATGAACTACATGGCGGGTCGAGGAGGGGGCGCGCCGAGGCGACGCGCCCGATCCGGACCAAGGAGGATCTGGTTGATGTCCTTGCAGCAAATCGGCCGGCCGCGGCGGCTCGGCGCCGGCCTGGCGCTCGGGCTGGTCTCGGCGCTGGCGCTCACGGGCGCCGCCTGGGCCGCACCCGGCTCGGCCACCCAGGACGTGCGCGGCAAGGTGGCGCGCGCCGACCTCGACCGCTCCTACGCGCAGCTCGTCGAGGCCCTGCTCCCGGCGGTGGTCAACGTCCAGGTCGAGCGCAGCGAGCGCGACGCGCCGACCCCGGCCCCGTTCGCCGACCCCGAGATGCGCCGCTTCTTCGAGCGCTTCTTCGGCCAGCCCATGCCGCAGCAGCCGGACCGCCAGCCGCGCTTCCGGGCGCGCGGCGAGGGCTCGGGCTTCTTCGTCGACGGCAAGGGCCACATCGTCACCAACGCCCACGTCGTGGACGGCGCCGAGACGGTCTGGGTGGTGCTCCAGGACGGCACCCGTCTCGCGGCCAGGATCGTGGGCGTCGACGAGAAGACCGACCTCGCGGTGCTCGCGACCGAGCCGGCCAAGGAGCCGGTCTGGGTCGAGTTCGGCGATTCGAGCAAGGTCCGGGTCGGCGACAAGGTCGTGGCGGTCGGCAACCCGTTCGGGCTCGGCGGCACGGTCACGGCCGGCATCGTGAGCTCGACCGGCCGCGAGCTCGGCGCCAGCCCCTACGACGAGTTCATCCAGATCGACGCGCCGATCAACCGCGGCAATTCGGGCGGCCCGACCTTCAACCTCGACGGCGAGGTCGTGGGCGTCAACAGCATCATCGTCTCGCCCTCGGGCGGCAACATCGGCATCGGCTTCGCGATCTCGTCCAACACCGCCAAGCAGGTGGTGGCCGAGCTGATCGACAAGGGCTCGATCCAGCGCGGCTGGCTCGGCGTGCAGATCCAGCCGCTCGACGAGGATCTGGCGAAGAGCCTGGGCGCCCCGGACACCAAGGGTGCCCTGATCGCCAAGGTCGAGCCCGGCAGCCCGGCCGAGAAGGCGGGGCTCCAGGCCGGCCAGGTGGTGCGCGAGTTCAACGGCGTCGCGATCGACCGGCTGCGCACCTTGAGCCGCGCGGTGGCGGCGGTCGAGCCCGGCCGGACCGCCCAGGTCACGGTCCTGGCCGACGGCAAGGAGCGCAAGGTCGCGGTCGAGATCGGCCGTCAGCCGACCAGCGAGCAGGTGGCGCGGGGCGAGCCGGCCGAGCCGGCCGCCGGCCAGCCCCGGCTCGGCCTCGGGCTCGCGGCGCTGACTCCGGAGCTGCGCCAGCGCTTCGACATCGAGCCCGGTGTCGAGGGCGTGCTGGTGCGCGAGGTCCGGCCGGACGGCCCGGCCGCCGCCAAGGGCGTGCGCGAGGGCGACCTCATCCTGGCCGTTGCCGGCAAGCCGGTGCGCACCCCGGCCGAGGTGGTCGAGGCGGTCCGCAAGGCCCATGGCGAGGGCCAGCGCACCGTCCTGGTCCAGCTCCAGCGCGACGGCCGGCAGCGCTTCGTCGCGATCCCCATGGCGGTGTCCTGAGCCCGCGCCCGGCGGGGCGGGTGCGCCCGTCCCGCCGGGCCCGTGGACCGGGGCCGAGAGAGCAGGCATCATGCTGACCTCCACCACTCAGAGCGCTCGCCCGGCGAGCGGCGGGCCGAGCATGCGGGTCCTGATCATCGAGGACGACAAGGATGCGGCCGCCTACCTCGCCAAGGGCCTGGGCGAGAGCGGCTACACCGTCGACGTCGCGCACACCGGCAAGGAGGGCCTCTTGATGGCCGCCACCGAGGCGCACGACGTGCTGATCGTCGACCGCATGCTGCCCGGCCTCGACGGGGTGTCGCTGGTGCGCACGCTGCGCGCCACCGGCAACCGCTCGCCGGTGCTGTTCCTCTCGGCGCTGGGCGAGGTCGACGAGCGGGTCAAGGGCCTCAAGGCGGGTGGTGACGACTATCTCGTCAAGCCCTATGCTTTCTCCGAGCTGCTCGCCCGGCTCGAGGCGCTCCTCAGGCGGCGGACCGCCGAGCCCGGCGACGGCCGCGAGACCGTGCTGCGCTACGCCGACCTGAGCATGGACCTGTTGGCCCGGCGGGTCGAGCGGGCCGGCCGCGAGATCGACCTGCAGCCGCGGGAGTTCAAGATCCTCGAGGTGCTGCTGCGCCACGCCGGCCAGGTGATGACCCGCACCATGCTGCTCGAGAAGGTCTGGGACTACCGCTTCGATCCGCAGACCAACGTGATCGACGTGCACATCAGCCGCCTGCGGCAGAAGATCGACCGTGGCTTCGACTATCCCCTCATCCAGACCGTCCGCGGCGCCGGCTACAGCCTCCGCGCGCCCGACAAGGCTGCTTAGGTCGTCGGTCTTCCGCCTGACGCTGGCCTACGGGTTCGCGTTCGGGGCCTCGGCGCTGGCCCTTCTGACCTTCGTCTACGTGGCCGCCGTCGAGTACATGGAGCAGCAGGCGCGCGAGACGATCGACGCCGACGCGCAGGGACTGCTCGAGGCGCACGCCCTGGGCGGCATCACCGGGCTCGTCGAGCTGGTCGAGCTGCGCTCGGCCTACGACCCCGACCGCTCGAGCTTCTACCTCCTGGTCGACGCCGGCGGCCGGTTCCTCGCCGGCAACATCGCGAGCTGGCCGAGCGAGCCGCCGCAGGCGGCCGAACTCTACCGGCTCAAGCTGGTCGACCGCCGCCGCCGCGACGGCACCGATCGCCAGGTGCTGGCGCGCGCCGTCGAGCTGCCGACCGGGCCCAGGTTGCTCGTCGGCCGCGACATCCAGGACAAGCTCAAGACCCAGCAGCTGCTCAGGAGCGCGATTGCCGGCGGCACCGGCCTGATGCTGCTGCTCGGGCTGATGGGCGGCTTCGCCCTGTCGCGCTGGACGATCGGCCGGCTGGAGCAGGTCAACCGCACGACCGCCGCGATCATGGCCGGCAACCTCGAGCAGCGGATCGCCCTGTTCGGCGGCGGCGACGAGTTCGACGAGCTGGCCCAGAACCTCAACGCCATGCTCGAGCGGATCGAGCAGCTCGTGGCCTCGATGCGGGAGGTGACCGACAACGTCGCGCACGACCTGCGCACGCCGTTGAACCGGATCCGCTCGCGGATCGAGGTGGCGCTCCTCAAGGACGTCGACCGGGCCGAGGCCAGGGAGCTGCTCGAGGCCACCATGCGCGACGCCGACGGCCTGATCGCGACCTTCAACGCGCTCCTGTCGATCGCCCGCGCCGAGGCCGCGAGCGAGCGCCGCGACCACGAGCCGGTCGACTTGGCCCACCTCGCCCACGACGTGGCCGAGCTCTACGAGCCTTTGGCCGAGGAGCGGCGGATCGCGCTCGTGATCGACGCGGCCGGCCCGGCCACGGTGAGCGGCCACCGCCAGCTCCTCGCCCAGACGATCGCCAACCTCGTCGACAACGCCATCAAGTACACGCCCGAGGGCGGCACGGTCCGGGTCCGCACCGTGGCCGGCCCCGAGCCCGCCCTCGAGGTCGCCGACGACGGCCCCGGGATCGCGCCCGAGCTGCGCGAGAAGGCGCTCGAGCGGTTCGTGCGGCTGCAGCCCGACCGCTCGACCCCGGGCAACGGCCTCGGCCTCGCCCTGGTGGCGGCCGTGGCCAAGCTGCACGGCGCCCGCCTCGAGCTCGCCGACAACGCCCCGGGGCTCAAGGTCGTGCTGCGCTTCCGCTCCTCCCCTGCGCTGCGCGCCGGCGCGCTTCAAACGGCCACCGCGCGGGTCTAGAGATCGTGGGCGCCCGCCCGCGCCCGGAGACCCGCAGCCGTGCCCGCCCCGACCGCCGATCCCTGGCTCCTGACGCCGGGGCCACTCACCACCTCGGCGACCGTCAAGGCCGCCATGCTGCACGACCGCGGCTCGCGCGACCGCGCCTTCCTGGCCCTCGACCGCGCGGTCCGCGACCGCCTCCTGGCGCTGGTCCACGGCCGGGAGAGCCATCGCTGCGTGCCGCTCCAGGGCAGCGGCACCTTCGCGGTCGAGGCGATGCTGGGCACGCTCGTACCCCGCCGCGGCCGCCTCCTGGTCCTGGTCAACGGCGCCTATGGCGAACGGATGGTCAAGATGGCGGGCTACCACGGCCGCGCCGTCGAGACCCTCACCTGGGCCGAGGATCGCCCGGTCGATCCGGCGGCGCTCGACGCCCGGCTCGCCGCCGAGCCCGCGATCGGCCACGTCGCGGTGGTCCACTGCGAGACCAGCTCGGGCGTCCTCAACCCGCTCGAGGCGGTGGCCGAGGTGACCGCCCGGCACGGCCGGGCGCTCCTGGTCGACGCCATGAGCAGCTTCGGGGCCCTGCCGATCGACGCCCGAGGGACCCGCTTCGACGGGCTCGCGGCCTCGGCCAACAAGTGCCTCGAGGGCGTGCCGGGCGTGGGCTTCGTCCTGGCCCGGAGCGAGGCGCTGGCGGCGGCCGCCGGCAACGCCCCGGCCCTCTCGCTCGATCTCGCCGACCAGGACGCCGCCTACGCGCGGACCGGCCAGTGGCGCTTCACCCCGCCGACCCACGTGCTCGCCGCCCTGCACCAGGCCTTGGACGAGCTCGACGCCGAGGGCGGGGTCGAAGGCCGCGGCCGGCGCTACGCCCGCAACGCCCGCATCCTCCTGGACGGCATGCGGGCGCTGGGCTTCGTGCCGCTCCTGGCCGAGGCGGTGCAGGCGCCGATCATCCTGACCTTCCAGATGCCGGCCGACCCGCGCTTCCGCTTCGAGGAGTTCTACGAGCTCCTGCGGGCGCGCGGCTACGTGATCTACCCCGGCAAGCTCACGGTCGCACCCTCCTTCCGCATGGGCTGCATCGGCCGGCTCGGGCCCGAGGTCATGCACGGCGCCGTGGCCGCGGTGCGCGAGGCCATGGCGGCGCTGGGCGTGGCCAGCGGCGCGCCTGCGGCCGCACTCGGGGCCGTGGCATGAGCTGGGCCTTCCGCCGCGCCTGGCGCGGGCCGATCGAGGCCGTGATCTGCGATCTGGCCGGCACCCTCATGGACTTCGGCTCCTGCGCCCCGGCCGGCGTGTTCGTCGAGGTGTTCGCGGCCGAAGGCGTGGCGATCTCGCTCGCCGAGGCGCGCGGGCCCATGGGTGCCGAGAAGCGGCAGCACGTGCGCGAGCTCCTGACCGCACCCGCGATCGCCGCCCGCTTCGAGGCCCGCCACGGCCGCGCCCCCTCGGAGGCGGACGTCGACCGGCTGTACGCCGCCTTCGTGCCGGCCCAGCTCGCCTGCCTCGCCCGCTACGCCGAGCTCGTCCCGGGTGCCCTCGAGGCGGCGGCGGCGCTCAGGGCCGAGGGCAAGAGGCTCGCCGCCAACACCGGCTACTCGCGCGACATGCTCGAGCTGTGCCTGGCCGAGGCCCGCCGCCAGGGCCTCGAGCTCGACGATGCGGTCGCCGCCTCGGACGTGCCGCGGGCCCGGCCGCGGCCGGCCATGTGCCTGGTGAACGCCGCCCGGCTCGCGGTCAGCGACGTCGCCGCCTGCCTCAAGGTCGACGACACCGTGCCGGGCATCGAGGAGGGGCTCGCCGCCGGGATGTGGACCGTGGCCGTGGCCGTGAGCGGCAACGAGGTCGGCCTGCCGCTCGCCGAGTGGCGGGCGCTGCCGGCGGCCGAGCAGGCCCGGCTGCGGGCCCGCGCGGTCGAGCGGCTGGCCCGCGCCGGCGCCCATCTCGTGGTCGACAGCGTGGCCGAGCTGCCGGCCGCGGTCGCCGCGATCGAGGCCCGCCTCGAGCGCGGCGAGCGGCCCTGAGCGGCGGCCGCGACACCCGGTCCCAGCGACGCCGATGCGGCTTGCGGGCGACCCGGCCGACCCCCTAGTCGCGGACCCATGGTGCGCGCCTCGGACCGCGAGCGGATGCGACAGCGGATCCTGATCGTCGTGCTGGTGGCACTCGCGGCGGTCAGCGCCGCGGTGGCCGCCATGCTGGTGGCGCGCTCCGACCGCCAGGCGGCGCAGGGCCCGGCGGCGGGCCTCGTCCAGATCGGCGGCCCGCTCGCACTCCTCGACCAGGACGGCCGGCGGCTCACCGAGGCGGCGCTCGCCGGCCGCTTCCGGCTGGTCTATTTCGGCTACACCTACTGCCCGGACGTCTGCCCCCTGGGCCTGCAGACCCTGGCCGAGGCGGTCGACCGGCTGCCGCCCGAGACCGCCCGGAAGGTCCAGCCGATCTTCGTCTCGGTCGATCCCGAGCGCGACACGCCCGCGGTCCTCAAGGACTACGTGGCGGCGTTCCATCCCCGGCTGATCGGGCTCACCGGCACGGTCGAGGAGATCGAGGCGGTCAAGAAGGCCTGGCGGGTCT
>CAZDFD010000036.1:23769-40500 GCA_964504655.1 uncultured Geminicoccaceae bacterium | reverse complement strand
AGGCGGTCGAGATCGACGGCGAGGCCTACTGGGACGGCGGCTACATGGGCAACCCGGCGATCTTCCCGCTGATCTACCACTGCGACAGCCGCGACGTGGTGATCGTCCACATCAACCCGATGACGCGCTCGGAGCTGCCCCGCTCGGCGAGCGAGATCATGAACCGGATCAACGAGATCAGCTTCAACAGCTCGCTCATGCGGGAGATGCGGGCGATCGCCTTCGTCACCGATCTGATCGACCAGGGCCGGCTCGCGGATGCCGGCATGAAGCGCATGCTGATCCACGCGATCGCCGCCGAGGAGGTCATGCAGGGCCTCTCGGTGACGAGCAAGCTCAACGCCGATTGGGAGTTCCTCACCCACCTGTTCGAGGACGGCCGCGCCCATGCCGGTCGGTGGCTCGAGGCCAACCTCGAGCGTCTGGGGCGCGACTCGACCGTGGATCTGGCCGCGACCTACCTCTGACCTCCCGTTCCCTTCGTCCTCCCCCGACTGGCACCCGACGTCCCCCCGTCGGGTGCCTTTTTTTCGTTCCGCGGGCAGGGGATGGACGATAGCCGCCGGCTCCGCTCTCGAGAGCCAGGCGATATTTCAAAGGCCTTCGGACACCCGCGATGCTGGTCTCGACGCCGCGGCCGAGCCGCGGTCCAAACCCCCGAAGGAGATCGCCTCCGATGATCAGCTTCCGCATCGCTGCCGGTGCCGCCCTGACCACGCTCCTGGTCCTGGGTGCCGGCATCCAGGACGCCCGCGCCGGCGAGTGCCCGGCCGGCAAGGTCGTGGCCTCCGGCCAGGGCCAGAAGCCCGGCGCCACCAAGCCCAAGGCCGTGACCGACACGGTGATCGGCCAGATCGACGTCGCCAGGGAGCCGGTGCAGATCAAGGATCGGCTGTTCCGCCTGCGCCGGCTCGAGATCATGCCGGGGGGCGAGGTGCCCTGGCACGAGCACAAGGACCGGCCGGCGATCATCTACGTCGTCAAGGGCACGATCACCGAATATTCGAGCGATTGCGCGGTGCCGATCGTGCACAAGGCGGGCGAGGTCTCGGCCGAGACCCACGGTGTGTCCCACTGGTGGAAGAACACCGGCAAGGAGACCGTGGTCCTCCTGTCGGCCGACCTGCTGCACGTCGCGGGCGATCCGAACGTCATGTGACGCTCGCTCTCGTCCGGTCCCGTGATGGGGTCGTGGCGGCGCACACCCCCCCGTACCACCGCCACGACCCCTCCAGCTCCCCGGGGAGGCCCGAACCGCCATGCTCGCGACCCGCTCGATCCCCCGTCCGATGCCGATCGGCGCCGACCGGCTGCGTCTTTGGACGATCGGTCTGATCGCCTTCCTCACGCTGGTCGACCTCTTCGCCGCGCAGGCGATCCTGCCCTCGCTCGCCGCCGCCTACGCCGTGCCGGCGGCGACCATGGGCGTGGCGGTCAACGCGAGTACGATCGGCATGGCCGCCGCGGGCCTGGCCGTGGCGCTGTTCGGCCGCCACCTCCCACGCCGCGCCGGCGTGGGTGCGAGCCTGGCACTCCTGGCGGTGCCGACCGCCCTGTTGGCCACCATGCCCGATCTCGCCACCTTCACCGCCCTGCGGATCGCCCAGGGTGTGCTCATGGCGACCGCCTTCACGCTCACCATGGCCTATCTCGCCGAGACGACGAGCGCCCGGGAGACGGCGACCGCGCTCGCCGCCTACGTCACCGGCAACGTCGCCTCGAACCTCGTCGGCCGGCTCGCGGCCGCCGCTGTCGCCGACCATCTGGGCCTCGCCTCGACCTTCCTCCTGTTCGCGGCGCTGAACCTCGCCGGTGCCGCTCTCGCCTGGGCGAGCCTCACCCGGTGCACGGCCATGGGCATGGAAGCGGCCCGGCGTCGCTCGGCGCTCGCCGGCTGGCTCGAGCAGCTCCGCACGCCCGCCCTGGCGGCGAGCTTCGCGATCGGCTTCTTGATCCTGTTCGTGTTCATCGGCACCTTCACCTACGTCAACTTCGTGCTGGTGGGGCCGCCCCTGGGTCTGGCACCGATGCAGCTCGGCTTCGTCTATCTGGTCTTCCTGCCGGCGCTCCTCACCACCCCGCTCGCCGGGGCGGTCGTGGCCCGGCTGGGCGTCCGCCCGGCGTTCCGCGCGAGCCTGCTCGTGGCCGGCGCAGGCCTGCCGCTCCTGCTCGCACCGAAGCTGCCGCCGGTCCTCGTGGGCCTGGCGCTCGTGGCGGTCGGGACCTTCCTCGCGCAGGCCGCCGCGACCGGCTATGTGAGCCGGGCCGCCACCTCCGACCGCGGCGCCGCCTCCGGCCTCTACCTCGCCTCCTACTATCTGGGCGGGCTCGCCGGCAGCGCGGTGCTCGGGCTCGTGTTCGACCGCCTCGGCTGGCCGGCCACCGTGCTCGGCCTCGGGCTCGGGCTCGTGGTCGCCGCGCTGCTCGCGGGGGCGTTGCAGCCGGCCGCGGCGACCCGGCCGGCCCGGGCCGGGGCCGACTAGGACGGCGGCGCCACCTGGAGGCTCAACCCGCCGTCCACCGGCAGGCAGTGGCCGGTGATGTAGGCGGCGTCGTCGGAGGCCAGGAACGCCGCCGCCCTGGCGACGTCCCAGGCGGTCCCCATCCGGCCGGTCGGGCACATCGCGTTGCGGGCCGCCACCATCGCCTCGACGGTCGGATACTCGACCGAGATCTGACCGTAGATCATGGGCGTGTCGATGAGGCCGGGCATGATCACGTTCACCCGGATGCCCTGCCGCGCATACTGCAGCGCGAGGCCGACGCTCATCTGGTTGATGGCCGCCTTGGAGGCGTAATAGCTGGCGTAGGGGTAGAGGTAGCGGATCGCCGCCAGTGAACTGACGTTGACGATCGCCCCCTTGCCCTGCCGCAGCATGACCGGGAGGACGTGCTTGCAGGCGAGGAAGACGCTCTTCAGGTTGACGTCGAGGACCCGCTGCCAGGCGGCCTCGTCGAGCTCGACCGGGCCACCCATGACGGCGATGCCGACATTGTTGTGCAGCACGTCGATCCGGCCGTGGCGGGCGACCACGCCCGCGACCAGCCGGGCGATCGCGGCGCCGTCGGTGACGTCGCAGACCGCGGCCTCGCCCGGCAGACCCTCGCCGGTGATGACCGCGGCGGTCTCCTCGGCGGCGGCCGGACGGTTGTCGACCGCCACCACCCGGGCGCCCTCGCGGGCCATGAGGACGGCCGTGGCCTTGCCGTTGCCCCAGCCGGGACCGGACGAGCCGGCTCCCATCACGAGCGCCACCCTGCCCTCGAGCCTGCCGCCCATCGCACCCTCCCCGGTACGCCCGCACCCGTTCTGCCGCGACCGGGCCCGGGCGGGGAAGCGGGTGCCGCGCGCGGCCGCTCAGACCCGGCCGAGCAGCAGCTCCGAGACGAAGCGGGTGTTGGTGTAGGCGTAGCGGCGCCAGAGCCGCCTCGGGTCGGCCACCAGCCGGAACGCCCACTCGAGCCCGGCGCGCTGCAGCCAGGGCGGGGCCTGGGCGACCCGACCGGCCAGGAAGTCGACGGCGGCGCCGACCGCCAGGTGCACCATCGGCAGGTGCGGGGCGTTGAGCGCCACCCAGTGCTCCTGCTTCGGACAGCCCAGGGCCACGAGGAGGATGCGGGCGCCGGAGGCGCGGATCGCGGCCAGGGTCGCCGCGTCCTCGACGCGTGCGGGTCGGATCGGCGGGCTCTCCGCATGGACGATCCGCAGCTCCGGGAAGCGGTCGAGCAGGGCCCGACGGGTGCCGGCCAGCGCCTCCGGGCTGCCGCCGAAGATCCCGATCGGGACGCCGCGAGCGGCCGCCCGGGTGCACACCTCGAGGGTCAGGTCGGGACCGTAGACCCGCTCCTGGCCGGCATGACCCATCCGCCGCAGCCGCCACACCAGGGGCATGCCGTCGGGCGTCACGAGGTCGAACCGGGCGAGCCGGTCGGCGAACGCCGGGTCGTCGCGCGCCTCGACCAGCATGTGGACATTGGCGGCGGCGACCATCCGGGTCTCGCCGGCCTCGGCCCAGGCCAGGACGCGGTCGGCGGCCTCGGCGAGGCCGACCGCATCGACCCGCGTGCCCAGTATGATCGGCAAGGCGTTCCCTCGTGCGCAGCCGGGGGCGCAGGTGCTGCCACACCCCGGTGACGCATGCTGCGTGCGAGCGCTGCGCGGGTCAACCGGCTGTAGCAAAATCGGCGCACAGGAGGGCGCTGGTGTCGCCAGGACATTGAGCTTTCAAAGAGGACAGGAGTATGGAAGAATCTACTCGAGAGGCAATCAACTATTGGTTACGTATCGACTGCTCTAAGGAAGCTTACTGGTGAGCGACCTCGCATCCGCTCTGCTCGTCCAGGAGCGCCCGGCGGTGGCGGTCGGAGGCAGCGTCGCGGACGCACTGGAGGGGACGGTCCTGCCGACCCCGGCGGCGCTCGAGGCGGTCGCTCGGGCGGGCGGACGGCGCCGCCTCGGGACTCTCTCCTGTGAGCTGCTGGCGGGTCTCGTGGCCGCCGCCGACGGCCTCGTGGTGGTGGCCGGCGCGGTCCTCGTCTTCTTCGGCTTCTACGAGCAGCGCTATGCCGACAGCGGCCGGGAGCTGGCCTACGCCGGGTTCGGCGGTCTGGCGGCGCTCCTGCTGATGCAGCGGCTCTGGTCGGTCGGCGCCTACACCAGCCGGCGGCTGCTCGATCTGCGGGCGCAGCTGCGCCTCGTGGCGACCTCCTGGACGATGGCCGCCGGTCTCCTGCTGCTCGCGGTGTTCCTGCTGCACGCCGCGGGCGAACTCTCGCGCGGTTGGTTCCTCGGCTGGTACGGCTCGGTGCTCGTGGGGCTGCTCCTGGTCCGGCTGGGCTTCGCGCCGCTCCTGCGCCGGCTCGCCCTGACCGGGCGCATCACCCGGCGCGGCCTGGCGCTGGTCGGGCCGCGGCCGCTCGTGGAGAGCGCCGCCGGCCTGCTCGGTCCGGCGCTGCCGCATCTGCGGCTCTCGCGGCACGTGCTCGAGGCCGCCGAGCTCGACGGAGGGGAGGCGGCGCTCGGGGGGCGGCTCACGGGCCTGCGCCGGGCGCTGCGCCACGATGGCGTCGACGGCGTGCTGGTCCTGCCGACCGCGTCCGACGCCGCCCTGCAGATGCGGCTCCTGGACCAGCTCCGCGAGCTGCCGGTCGACGTCTGGTACTGCCCGGCCGTCGAGCCGCGGCTGGCGCGCACCGGCGGCACCAGCTTCGGGCCCCTGCCGGCGCTCCTGGTCTGGCCGCAGCCGCTCACCATGACCGAGCAGCGCATCAAGCGCGCCGCCGACCTCGCGCTGGCGGCGACGGCGCTGGCACTCCTGTCGCCGCTTCTCCTCCTGGCGGCGGTGGCCGTGAAGCTCGACAGTCCCGGCCCGATCTTCTTCCGCCAGGAGCGGTTCGGGTTCAACAATCGGCGCTTCGAGATGCTCAAGTTCCGGACCATGCGGGTGGCGGACTGCGACCCGAGCGGGGCGCGACGGACCGTGCGCAACGACCCGCGGGTGACCCGGATCGGCCGCTTCCTGCGACGCTCCAGCATCGACGAGCTGCCGCAGCTCTGGAACGTGCTCATCGGCGACATGTCGATCGTCGGGCCGCGGGCCCATCCCATCGAGATGAAGATCGGCGACCGCTACTATCACGAGGTGGTCGAGGGCTACTTCGCACGGCATCGGGTGCGTCCGGGGATCACCGGCTGGGCCCAGGTGCACGGGCTCCGCGGCGAGGTCGACACCCTCGAGAAGGCCCGGGCCCGGGTCGCCTTCGACCTGCACTATGTCGAGAACTGGTCGCTCCTGCTCGACCTCAGGATCCTGGTGCTCACCGTCCTGCGCGGGCTCGGCTGCCGCAACGCCTATTGAGGGAGGCCATGCCGCCGGACCGGGCGGTCCCCGCCGCAGCATCGCCGCCGCGACCGAGGGCCGCGCGGCAGGCGCTGTTCGGGCCGATCACGGTCGCTCTGGCGGTGCTCGCGGTGCTGCTCTCGGGCGAGCTCGCGGCGCGTCTGTTGCCGGTGCACGAGCCCCTGCTGCGCGCCGCGTTCGACGCGGACCGACCGGTCGCCCGCTACGAGCCCGACCGAAGCGTCCTCTACTCGCACGGTCCGTTCTTCGACATCGTCAATCGCGTGCGGATCAACCGCGAGGGGTTCGTCAACGAGCAGGAGTACGAGCGAAACGACCCGCGGCCGCTCCTCGCGGTCGTCGGCGATTCCTTCGTCGAGGGCCTGCAGGTGCCCTGGCGCGACAGCTTCCACGGCCGGCTCGCAGCCGAGCTCGGTCCGGCGCGTCGGGTCTACAGCTTCGGGCTCTCGGGCGCGCAGATCAGCCAGTACCTGGCCCATGCCGCCTGGGTGGCCGAGACATTCGCGCCCACCTGGCTCGTGGTCTCGGTGATCGCCAACGACTTCGACGAGAGCCTCTCGGGCCCGACCAGCCGGCCCGGCTTCCACTATTTCGCCGACGCCGCCACCGGCCGGCCGGTGCTGCGACCGTTCGAGCGGCCGCTCTGGCGCCGGCTCCTCCTGGAGAGCCGGCTCGCCTGCTATCTTTTGAACAATCTGCAGATCCTCGAGTGGCGCCACCGGTTCGCCCGGGCGGAGGTGGCGGCCGTCGGGCGGCCCAGCGACCCGGCGCGGCTGGCCGAGCTCGAACGGGTGGCCGATCTCCTGGTCGAGCGGCTGGCCGAGGCCGCCCGCCTGCCGCCCGAGCGGATCCTGATCCTGCTCGACGCCGACCGCCCGGCCGTCTACGGCCGCACCGACGGCCCGCTCGCCTCGACCCCGGACTTCCCGTACCTCGCCCGCCATCTGGCCGAGCGGGCCCGGGCCGCGGGCTACCGCGTGTCCAACCTTGGCCCGGTGTTCGCGACGGCCTTCCGACGCCACGGCCGGCGCCTCGAGTTCCCGACCGACGGGCATTGGAACGCCGAGGGTCACGAACTCGTCGCACGGGCCGTGCTCGAGGCGGTCGGCGAGCCCTGGTTCGCGCGGCCGGACAGGCCCCCGAACCCGAGGGCGAGGCCGCTCGCCGCCACCGGCACGAGCAGCGCGTCGAAGGGGACGCGAAAGCGCACGCGGGTGAAGAAGACCGCGTAGAGCAGCGCGGTCGTGAGCCAGGCCCCCCAGCTCGCCGCGAGCAGCCGGGGCCGGAGCCTCCCGGCGCGGGCCGCGAGGCCGGTGCCGAGGAGGAGGGCCGCCAGGAGGCCGTACCAGCCGAGTGCGGCCAACAGCGTCCGCGCCCGGCCCTCCTCGGCGGCGGTCGCGAGCCGGTTGCTGGCCGCGAGCCAATGGGCGAGCTTGTCCAGATAGAGCCTCGCCGCCTCGCCGGGGTTGGCACCGATCCAGGCGACGGCGTGGTCGCGGAAGACGCGGTCGGCCGCGAGCTCGGAGAGCCCACGGGTCATGGCCGCGTAGGGGGCGAGGTCGAGGCCGGTCCCGGTCTCCGCGGTCACCCCGGGGGCGTTGCCGAGCAGGAGATTGATGCCGCTGTTGCTGGACAGGACGAGGGCGCCGTCGAACAAGGCGGCGTTGCGGGCGACCCAGAGGGACGGCGGCAGGGCGAGGAGCGCGCCCCCGAGGAGGAGGGCGGGCAGCACCCGGCGGCGGGCGAGCCGGCTCGTCAGGAGGCCCAGATGGAGGAGGGCCACGATCAGGGCGTTCGCCACGCAGAGGGTCGAAAGCCCGCCCAGAAGGCCCAGGGCGGCCGCCCGCGGCAGGCTCGCCCGGCCGACCGCCAGATGCAGCGAGAGGGCCAGCGCCGGGGCGAGCAGGGCCTGCGGGTAGAGGGTCGTGGCGAGGAACAGGCCCTGCGGGTAGGCGCCCCAGAGCGCCAGCGCCAGGAGGCCGGCCGGCACCCCCGCCAGGGACCGGGCGGTGCAGGCCAGCACGAGCCCGGTCAGGAGCCAGAGCCCGAGCTGGACCGCCTGGATCGCCGTCACGCTGTCGACGAGGCCGAGCACGCTCGCGAGGAATGCCGGGTAGAGCGGCAGCCGGTAGGCGGTGGGCGTCGTGGCGTCGTGGCCGAAGGTGCCGGTCGAAAGCAACGTGCGGGCGAGCGCCAGATACTCGGCCTCGTCGGGGAACGCCACGGTCCCGCCGCGCCAGAGGAGCGTGCCCAGGGCCACCAGGGCGAGCAGGACGAGGAGCAGCCCGAAGGCCCGGCGCTCGCCGGCCGTGCGTGGTCCGACGGTGTTCATCGAGCCTCGCGGAGCTGCTCGACCAGCCAGGGGTCCAGCGGGGGGATGCCGGCCCGGCCGGCCGGGTCGAGGGCCAGGGCGCGGAGGTCGGCCTCGCCCGGACCGACCCGGATCAGCTGCTCCTCGCCCGTGACGTAGAGGCTGCCTCGCCAGGCCTCGAGGCCGCCTGCGCCGCGGCCCCCCGGCAGGCGGCGCGGCTCGGCCACGAAGGCGGCCACTCCCAGGGCCGGCCCGCCATAGAGGTTGCGCGCGAAGCCTACCGCACCCGGCTCGCCGGCGAGGTCCCAGATGTGCACCGCGACCGAGCCGGTTCGATCGCGCAGGACCAGGTTGGACTCGATCCGGTTGCCCGCCATGGGCGGCCGCCCCCGGGTCTCGGGCGTCTTGTTGTCGACGTCGAGCGCCGCACCGGCCCCGCCCAGGATCCGGTTGAAGGCGATGCGGTTGGCGGAGCCGTTGACGATCGAGACGCCGGCATAGTTGCCGGTGAGGAGGTTGCCCTCGACGGTGACGCCCGAGGCGTACCAGTCGAGATAGATCGCCGGGGCGATCGGCTGCGGCCAGCGGCGCACGTCGTACTCGTCGGGCGCGAAGAACCTGCCGCCGGGCGCCATCATGAGGTGGGTCGTGCCGTCCACCCAGTTGGCCCGGATGGTCGTCGCCAGGAGCTCGTCCTGGACGGCCGTGAAGAGCTTGATGCCGCCGCCGTCGGCGGTCCGCAGATTGGCCGCGTGGATCCGGTTGCGCTCGATCCGGAGCCCCCCGATCCGGTCCTCGCCGTTCGCCCGGGCCTGCATGCCGTAGATGCCGAAGCCCGAGCTGCGCTCGATCCGATTGCGCGTGACGACCGCGTCGACCACGCCCTGGAGGAGGATCCCGGCCGATTCGACGAACCGATGGCCGACGTCCTCGATCCGATTGTCCTCGATCCGCACGCGGCGCGACGGTCGACCGCCCCAGGGCAGGCCGACATGGATGCCGTTGCCGGCCGTTCCGGCGACGCTGTTGCCGGCCACGAGCGCGTCCTCGACCTCGAGGAGCGCGATGCCGACCCCGACGTTGTGGATGGTGTTGCCGCACAGGCGGAGGCCGCGGCCGGCCTCGGCCCGGATCGCCCCGCCACCGATCTGGAGGTAGGGAGGGGCCCGATCGCTGCCGTGCGGCGAGCCGTCGGCCAGGACCAGGCCCGCGATCGTGACGTCCTCGACCCGCTCGAGATGGAGGAGGGTGTCGAGGGTGGCGGCCACGAGGCGATGGCCGGCCGGCAGCCGGCCCGCGGGCGGGCGCAGCGCCAGCGTGCCGGAGGTCGGATCGTGGTGCCACTCGCCCGGGCGATCGAGAAACCGCCGGCTGCCCTGGAGCCGCCAGGGGGTGCCCGGGCCGAGCTTGTGCCAGGCAACGTTGTCGGCGAGCTCGACCCGTCCGCTCCGGCCGTCGAGCCGGGCGATCCGCACGAGATTGGTGGTCCATTGCCGGGCATCGTAGAGGAGGGCCCGGAGCCCGGGCTCGGCCGCGAGCCCGGCCAGATCGGCCGGCCGGGCGCGGAAACCGTCGCTGCCCTCGGTTCCGGGGGCGGTCCGCAGCCAACCCGAGCGCAGATCGCCCGGGTCCGGATCGGGCCAGCGGGCGGGCTCGAGGCGGTGCCCGTCGAGGTGCAGGTCGAGCACCCCGCGCGGCAGGCGGGCGGGATCGATCCGCGTCTCGAGGGCGCCGTCGGGGGCCGCCGTCCAGCGCGCGGCCGAGAGGTCGAGGCCACCCAGGAGCGTGGCGCCGCGGGGCCCCGCGCGCAGCACGAGGCCATTGTGCTCGGCTCCGAGGCGGAGCGGCTCGTCGAGGAACGCGGTCCCCTCGAGCTCGAGCACGGTGCTCCGCGGATCGGTCGCCGCGGTGGCCAGGGCCGCCCGGATCGCGGCCGACCCCCGGCTCGAATCGAGAGGCACTCGGAGCACGCGCCGGCCCGGGTCGACTTCGCCCGGGCAGTCGATCGCTCGCGGCTCGGCGGCCCCGGCCGCGGCGCAGGCGGCGGCGAGGCCGAGCGCCGGAAGCAGGGAGGCGGCCCGGCCGCTCACCCCCGACCTCCCGGTCGCGGCCCGGTGCCCACCAGGAGCGCCACCACGAGCAGCCAGGACAGGCTCGTCTGCTGGAGCAGTTCGGATTCGACGAGGTTGCGCAGGAGGTAGGCGCACGCCAGCAGGAGCGCGACCTGACCGAGCAGGGCGTCGCCCCGCCGCAGCGCCCGGATCGCGCGCGCGAGCGCGAGGCCGAGCAGGGCCAGGGTCAAGGCGAGGCCGAGGGCCCCCAGGCCGAGCAGCACCTCGAGGTAGCCCGAATGGGCGTTGGGGGCGGCCCAGCCGAGCGTCCAGAGCACGTAGTCGGCGAAGCCGGGCACGGCCCAGATCGCGTGGAAGCCCCAGCCCAGCCAGGGCCGCTCGGCGATCACGCCCAAGACGTGGTTCCAGAGTGGCAGACGGCCGGTCAGCGTGACGTCGCGGCCGAGCAGGGCCACCACGTCCTCGGTGAACAGCACGACCCACAGGGCCAGGAGTGCGGTGGCCGCCAGCATGAAGGAGACGATCGCGGCGCGGGCGAGGCGCGGCAGGCCGCCGCCACCGATCAGGACGTAGCCGGCGCCCACGAGGAGGGTCACGACGAGCGAGGTGGCGGACCGGGAAGCCAGGAGGAGCACCGTCGCGAGGCCCTGGAGGCCGATCAGGAGCGGCCGTGGTGCGAGCCGGTGGCGCCAGGCGATCAGGCCCACGAGGAGCGCGAAGCTCGCGGCCTGGCCGAGCACGTTCTTGTGGGTGAAGGCGCCTCGCCAGGCACCGTCGCTCATCGTGGCGAGCCGCGGCAGCGCGAGCTGGAAGAGGGCGCTCACGGCGACCACGGCCAAGGCCAGCCAGAGCAGGCGCTCGACCAGCTCGCGGCCGCCGTAGCGCAGGCCGATGACCACGCCCAGCAGCGAGAACATGGCGAAGGCGACGGCCCGCCGCGCCGTCACCCCGGGTTCGATCGACCAGAGGGTGGAGAGGGTCGCGAGCACCACCAGGGCGAGCAGGATCGGGGTGCGCAGGAGAGTGGCCAGGACCTCGCGCCAGCGGGCCAGGGCCAGGACCGGCACGGTCGCCAGGATCGGCAGGAGGGTGAGCCGGAGCAGCGCCGAATCCTCGGCGGCGAGCTCGGTGCCCTCGCCCATGGCCAGGAGCGGCAGGATGGCGCCGGTCGAGACGAACAGGACGTAGGCGACGAACGCCTCGGCCAGGAACCCGGCCGGGCCCGCCGCGGCACGGGCCGGGTCGCGACCCGGCAGCGGCAGCCGCAGGCTCGTCATCGAAGCGGTTCGAGCGGGGGCGGGGGCAGCTCCGGCTGGAGCGCACCCGCTCGGCGGTGCACGAGACCGTGCAGGAGGCCGCGCGCCAGGCTCGGCTGCAGCAGGAGCGCCACGACCGCGGCCGGCAGCGCCGCGGCCGTGGCCGTGGCGAGCAGGCTCCAAGCGGCCTGCCAGCTGGCCTGCGCCACGAGCTCGCGCACCAGGGCCCCCGCACCGACGCCCACGGCGAGCGCCACGAGGTCGTTGGCGAGCGAGCCGAGCTCGGTCCGCCAGCTCCGGCCGAGGCCGCGGGCGGCGGCCTGCGCCACCACCACATAGCCGAGGGCTGCACGCGCGGCGCGGATCGCCGCCACCGCCGGCAGGGCGACCGGTCCCAACAGGAACAGGAAGGGCAGGGTCAGTCCGTTCTCGAGCACATAGGCTTCCAGGTTGACCCGCGGCCGACCCGCCGCCGTGAGAGCCACCGTCGGCAGCAGGCGCCGCAGCAGCAGGAGCGCGCCCAGCGCCAGGATCTGCACGGCGGGCGCGGCGGCTGTCCAGCCGGGCCCGACCGCCAGCGCCACGAGCAGGTCGGCCGTCACGAGCAGGCCCGCCACGGCCGGGACCGCCGCCAGCATGAGCAGGCGCACCGAGCCGTCCAGGCGCGCCAGGAGCGTCGCCCGGTCGGCCTGCAGCCGGCTCAAAAAGGCGAGCCCGACATGGTAGAGGGCGGTCATGACGACGCCCGCGATGTTCTCGACGAGGCGGACGGCGAGGCTCCAGTAGCCGGCCGCGGCCAGGCTCAGCTGGTGGCCGACATAAGCCAGGAACAGCCGCTCGCTGCCCTGGATCACGAGCTGGGTCAGGACGATCGGGCGACAGAAGCGCAGCAGCTCGACGAGCGCCCGACGGTCGAGCGGGCCGCGCGGGCGAGCCGGACCGCGGATGTGGAGGAGGACCGCGATCGAGCCGGCCGCGACGAGCTGCTGGGCGACGATCGCCCAGGCGGCGCCGCCCAGGGCGGCGACCGCGACCCCGACCGCCGCGCCGAGCCCGCGGCCGAGCAGCAGGCGGCGGGCGACGCTGCCGAAGTCGAGGCCGCGCCGGCGCAGCGCCAGGAGCGGCGAGCTGATCGCCTCCAGCAGGAGAAGGGGCGCGAAGGCGGCGATCAACGGGCCCAGCCGAGGCTCGTCGAACAGCGCCGCCAGGAGCGGCGCGCTGCCGAGCGCGAGCAGGGTGAGCACGAGGCCGGCGGCGAGCGAGGCGGTCCAGCCGGCGCGCCAGTGCGCGTCGCTCAGCTCGGCCCGCTGGACGAGGGCGTCGTGGACGAGGCTGCCCACCAGGACCAGCGGGATCTGCACGAGGCCGTGGGCGAGCGAGCCGAGCCCGAACTCGCTCGCACCCAGGAGACGGGCGATGGCCAGCACCGAGCCCACCGAGATGGCGAGCGAGAGCCCGCTCTCGAGGCCGGCCCACGCCACCGAGCCGGCGACCGAGGCGCGCAGCGTGCCGCTCATGCCCGGGCGACAGGCTTGCGGATGGGCAGGGGGCGCTGCCAGGATCTACCGCAGGTAGACGGTCTGCCGAGCCCGGCCGCCCGTCCGCAACCGGAGCGCCCGGCCCGGCGATGAGCGAGCCGTCTGCCACCGTCGAGCCCTTGGCCGGAGCGGAGCGGGCGGCGGCACCCCTCCGGCCGCGGGTCGGCATCGCCATGCCGGGCGGCTTCGAGTTCGGCGGCATCGGCAGGGCCATGCTCTATGCGACGCGCGCCTGGGACGCCTCCGGTCGCGGCCCCCTCTGGACGCTGGTCGATGCCCGCGGGACCGGATCGCTCCTGACCTCGCCGGTGCACTTGGCTGGCAGCCTCGTGCGGATCGCGGGCGCGCGGCTCGCCGGGCGGCTCGACCTCCTGCATCTCAACGTCGCCGGGCGCGGCAGCACGGTCCGCAAGCTGATCCTGGCGCTCTGGGCCGAGCTGCTGCGGCTGCCGACGATCGTCCATCTGCACGACTTCGACTACGCCGCCGACCTCGCTCGCCGGCCCGCCTGGCAGCGAGCGCTGGTCGCCCGGATGTTCGGGCGTGCCCGGTGCTGCATCGTGCTCGGCCTGCGCGACCGCGACCTCGTCCTGACCAGGCTCGGGGTCGAGCCCGGACGGGTCGCGGTGCTGCACAACGCCGTGCCCGATCCGGGTCCGCCGCCGGTGCGGGCCCGGGCCGGGGGCCAAGGGCCGGCGCGGCTCCTCTTCCTCGGTCATCTGAGCGCGCGCAAGGGTGTGCCGGAGCTCCTCGAGGCGCTCGCCACGCCGGCGCTGTCCGCCCGGAACTGGGAGCTCGATCTGGCCGGTGGCGGCGAGGTCGAGCGGTTCCGCGCCGAGGCCGGGCGGCTCGGGCTCGCCGGCCGCTGCCGCTTCCACGGCTGGCTCGGCCAGGAGGCGGCCTGGAACCTGCTGCGGGCGGCCGACCTCCTGGTGCTGCCCTCCCACGCCGAGGGCCAGGCCATGGCGCTGCTCGAGGCCATGGCGCACGGCCTCGCGATCGTCGCGACCGAGGTCGGCGCGCACGGCGAGGCGGTCGCCGACGGGCGGGAGGCGCTCCTGGTTCGGCCGGGCGACGCCCCCGGGCTCGCCGCGGCGATCGGTCGTCTGCTCGACGACCCGGCGCTCCGCGTCCGGCTCGGCGCGGCGGCGCGACGCCGGTACCTCGAGGGGTTCACGATCGACCGCTACGCAGCCCGGCTGGCGGAGCTGTACCGGCGGGCGCTCGGCACCGCTGCGCCCGGGGCTCCCTGAGGTCGAGCCGGCCCGGGCCGGCTGCTCAGGCGGCGAGCCGCGCGGCACGACGGGCCACGGCATCGGCGTAGATCCCGGCCGCGAGCCGGCCGACGGTCTCGGGTCCGAGCGAGCCGGCGGCCGCGGCCGCGCTCAGCCCGCCGAGGCGGGCCCGCTCGGCCGGGTCGGTCAGGATCGCGACGAGGGCCGCCGCGAGCGCGGCCGGATCGCCCGGAGGAACCAGGACACCCATGCCGGTGGCGCGCACGGTCGCGGCGAGATCGCCGACCGCGCTCGCGACCACGGGCCGGCCGAAGGCGGCGGCGAGCGCGAGGACGCCGCTCTGCGACGCCTCGATGTAGGGGAGCACCACCAGATCGGCGTCGAGAAAGGCCTGCGCCGTCGCCCGGTCGTCGAGGTAGCGGTCGATCAGGACGACGTCCGGCAGTCCCCGACGCGCGGCCTCGAGCCAAGCCGCGTCCGGCCCGCTGCCGGCCAGGACCAGGCTGGCTCCGGGCACCGCTGCCGCCACGGCGGGCCACGCCGCGAGGAGGTGCGGGAGGCCCTTGTAGCGCATCAGTCGGCCGAAGAAGAGGACCCGGGGCGGCCCGCCGCGGCGGGGGGCGAGCCCCTGCCGTGCGGCGATCCGGGCGTAGCGGAGCAGGGCCGGGTGGGGGACGACGCGCACGTCCTCGGCCGGCCGACCCAGCTGCCGCATCGCGAGGCGCTGCTGCTCCTCGCCGTGGACCACGAGCAGATCGGCGCTGCGCCGCAGCTGGTGGACGGTCAGCCGCGGAACCCGGCGCGACTGCACGTCGCCCGGATGCAGATGCACGTCGTGGATCGTGACCACCCGCGGCAGATGGCGGAGGAGGGGCAGGGCGAGGTTGAGCCAGAGGGTCGAATCGCCGAGGAAGTGCACGACGTCCGGCCGGTGCGCGCGGATCGCCGCCAGCACGTCGCGCAGGAGGCGGAGATTGGCGAGACTCCGGTGGCGCGGCCAGGGCAGCGGCGCGAGTGGCGGGGGCTCGGAGGGCTCGCCCTCGACGCGCTCGAGCTCGTGCGCCGCGCCGATCAGGAGAAGCTCGGCGTGGCGCGAGGCCGCGCGGGCGAACTCGACGCAATAATCGAGTGGCCCGGTCTGGAGGCAGACGACCCGCATTCCCCCGGCCCTCCGCGCTCAGCCGCGGGCGGTGTAGTAGTGGGCGTAGTGCGCCGTGTAACGGAGATGGTCGGCGCTGCCGTAGCGCTGGTAGGTGCGCAGATCGACCGCGTTCAGCACGGCACCCACGACCGGCAGGTCGACCGCACGCAGTTCGCGCAGCGCAGCCCGGGCGGCGTCGCGCGGGGTCCGGTCCCATCGGAGCACGAGCAGGGCCTGGTCGAGCGCGCGGGCCAACGCCATGGCGTCGCTCACCGCCAGGACCGGCGGCAGGTCGACGACGACGACGTCGCACAGCTCGCGCAGCGCCCCGAGGAGGACGCGGGCCTGCGGCGAGCCGAGCAGGTCCTGCGGGCTCTCGGGCGAGCCGCCGGCCGGCAGGATCCGCAGGCCCGAACCCGCCTCGGTCAGGAGCGCCCGATCGATCGCCCGGCACTCCCCGGTCAGCACCTGGACGAGCCCCGGCTGGTCGGCGGGCACGGCCAGGAGCGGGTCGAGGGAGCGGCGCCGGAGATCGGCGTCGATCAGGAGCGTGCGCCGGCCGCTGCGGGCGCACTGTCGGGCCAGCGCCAGGGCGAGCGTGGTCTTGCCCTCGCCGGGGAAGGCCGAGGTGAGCCCGATCACGCGCCCGCGGCGTGCTCCCGGCTCGTTCGGGTCGGCGAGGAGGCGGGAGGCGATGCGCTGGACGGCCTCGACGTAGGCCACGGCCAAGGGCGGCGCCGGGGCGTCCGGCGCCGCGCCGCGGCCGACCTCCTCCGCGGGCAGGGCCGGCAGCGCCGCCAGGACCGGCAGACCCAGCTCGCGCTCGAGCTCGGTGCTGGTGAGGAAGCCGCGGCGGCGCAGCTCCCGCAGGAAGGCCAGGCCGCAGCCGAGCCCGGCGCCGGCCAGCGTGGTGAACGCCAGCACCAGCGTCTTGGGGCTGTTGGCCGGGCGGCTCGGCTGCGTCGCCGGGGAGATGATCCGGGCCGCCGGACGCAGCAGGTTCTGCTGCTCGCTCGCCCGGCGGTAGCGGTCGAGCATGGTCTCGTACAGCTTGCGGGCGGCCTCGGCGCGGCGGGTCAGCTCCTCGAGGGCGACCTGGCTCGAGCCGACCGTGGCCAGACGCCGCTCCGCCTCGGCGACCTCGGCCTGCAGGCGGGCGACCCGGCCCTCGGCCACCGTCACCTCGCTGGCGAGCGAGGTGGCGATCCGATCGATCTCGGCGCCGATCGAGCGCCGGATGTCGGCGAGCTCGGCGCGGGCGTTCTGCATGAGGGGGTGGCGCGGCCCGTACTGGGTGCCGAGGTCGGCGATGCGCCG
>CAZDFD010000036.1:3959-23759 GCA_964504655.1 uncultured Geminicoccaceae bacterium | reverse complement strand
GCCACCTCGCGCAGGCCGGCGAGGCCGCGGCCGGCACGGGCCGCCTCGAGCTGCGCCAGACGCGCCTTGGCGTCGGCGAGCTGGACTGTGGCCTGGGTCAGCTCGCGGCCGAGCTCGGCGTAGCGCCGCTCGATCGCCGAGGAGCCCTCGAAGGCGAAGAGGCCGGACTCGCTCTGGTAGGACTTGACCCGCCGCTCCGCCTCCTCGAGCTCGCGCGCCACGACGGCGAGACGCTCCTCGAGGTAGCGCGCGGTCTGCTGCAGGGCCTCGCGCTGAGTCGCGACGCGCTCGTCGAGGTAGAGGCGCGTGACCGCATCGGCGACGCGCGTCGCCCGCGCCGGGTCGGTCGCCGTGTAGGCGACGGTGACCACGCGGGCCAAGGGATCGCGGCGGATCGCCAGGGCCTGCTCGAAGCGGTCGAGCACGGCCTCGGGGTCGGGTGCCGCCACCTCGCGCTCGTCGGGCAGCCGGGCGGCGAGGTCGGTCGGGTAGCCCGCGAAGCTCGAGCGGACGCCCGCCACCCAGTCGAGCAGCCACTCACCGGCGCCGGCGAGGAGGCCGCGCAGGCGCTGCGCCACCGGCTCGGGCTCGACCACCTCGGCGAGCCGCTCCTGCTCGATCACCCGCAGCGCCAGGCGGCGCGAGGCCAGCACCTTGACCTCGCTCTCGACATCGGCCGGCTGCACGCGGTCGATCCGCAGATCGATCTCCTCGCGCAGATTGCCGAAGCCGCGGTCGTCGGCCTCGATCAGGAGCTCGGCCGAGGCGGTCCACAGCTCGGGGCGGGCGAGGAGCCAGCCCGCCACCAGGAGATCGACCGCCAGTACGGTGCCGAGCACCAGCGACAGGTTGCGGCGGAGAACGTCGACGATCCAGCCGAGGCCGACCTCGGACGGTGGTGTGGCGACCGACGGCTCGCCCGCGGCCGGCGCCGCGCCGACGGCGCGCGCGAGCATGCGCTGCTCGACCACTGGCGTCTCCTGCCCAACGGGCGTGCGCGGCCCCTGCGCCGAGTCCGCGCCGCCATGGCAAGATCCCCGTTTGGCCGGTCGAGATCAACCCCGCTTCGACACCCCTCGGTACGAGGGCGGGTCCGACGGCGCGGGCGTGAGCGATCCGTGGCCGTGGCGCCGCAGCCGCAGGCCCGCGCGGCGGACCCCGGCCGCGGCCGGGCCTCAGCCCTTGACCCCGCCCGCCCCCCAGCCGGCGATCAGCCAGCGCTGCACGAGCACGAAGAAGACCAGCGCCGGGATGGTGATCACCACGCCCGCCGCCATCATCATGCCCCAGTCGGTGACGGTGGCGTTGTAGAGGTCGTTCATGCCCACGGGCAGGGTCTTGAGCCGGTCGGCGCTGATCAGCACCCGGGCGAAGAGATAGTCGTTCCAGGCGACGATGAAGGTGAAGATCGAGACCGCGATCACGCCGGGCAGGGCCAGCGGCACGACGATCCGCGCCACCGCCTGCGGCCGCGAGGCGCCGTCGATCATCGCCGCCTCCTCGAGCTCGAGGGGGATCGAGCGGAAGAAGGAGCGCAGGAGCCACATCGAGAAGGGCAGGGAGAAGGCGGTGTAGGAGAGCACGAGACCGGCGTGGGTGTTCATGAGCCCGACCGAGCGGACCATGATGTAGAACGGCACCACGATCATGATCGGCGCGAACATGTAGGTGAACAGCATGGTGCCGGCCACGAGCTCGCGACCGGGGAAGCGGAAGCGGGTGACGGCGTAGGCCGCGAGCGTGGCGACCAGGATGGTGAGGAGCGTGGCGATGCCGGCGACCTTGATCGAGTTCCAGAAGTAGATGGCGAAGCTGGTCTCGAAGAACAGGCGGAGATAGGCGTCGAACTGCAGGCGGCTCGGCCACAGCACGGGCTCGGCGGTCAGGATCTCGGCGTCCGGCTTCAGCGAGGTGAGCAGCATCCACAGCAACGGGAAGCCGCAGAACAGGGCGAGCAGGGCGGCGGCGCCGTGGATCCAGAGGGCGAAGCCGAGCCCGCGCGCCCCGCGCGGCCGGCCGCTCACGAGCCCTCCTCGGAGCGCTCCTTGAAGAGCTTGAAGTAGACGACGGCGAAGCCGGTCAGGATGAGGAACATGATCACCGACAGGCAGGCGCCGGCGCCGACCTGCAGCTCCTGGAAGGTCTTCATGAAGGTGTAGACCGGCAGCGTGCGCACGAACCAGCCGACCCCGCCGCCGCCGGTCAGGAGCCAGATGATGTCGAACTTGGTGAACATGAACATGGCGCGCAGCAGCACCAGCACGAACAGCACGCTCGCGATCTGCGGCAGGGTGACGTGCAGGAAGCGGCGGATCGCCCCGGCCCCGTCGATCTCGGCGGCGGCGTAGAGGTCGGGGTCGACGGTCTGCAGGCGGGCCAGGACGCCGATCAGCACGAAGGGGAAGAAGGTCCAGGTGCTGATCAGGATCAAGGTGAGCATCATCATCTCGCCGGTGAAGAAGCCCGGCGCGCCGGCCCCGGCGCTGCGCAGGAGCCAGGGCACGATCCCGTAGGAATCGTTGAGCACCCAGCGCATCAGGATCACCACGACGATCGTCGGCACCATGTAGGGGAAGAGCAGGAGCCCGCGCACGAAGGTGCGGCCGAGGAAGGTCTCGTTGAGGACCAGGGCCGCGGCGACGCCGACCACGACCTGCAGCCCGACCGAGCCGACCGCGTAGATCGTGCCGAGCCACAGCGAGCGCCAGAAGCCCTCGCGGTCCTGGGTCAGGAAGAACAGGTAATGGTCGAGGCCGACGAAGGTCTGCACCGGCAGATAGGCATGCTTGTTGTGCAGACTGAGCCAGAACGAGTAGGCGACCGGGTAGAGGATCAGACCGAGGACCAGGAGCAGCGCGGGCGCCAAGAGGAGCCAGCCCCACAGCCACTGCGGCACGCGGCGCTCGGCCAGACGGCGCTCCCGCCAGGCGACCGCCCGCTGCGTCGGTTGGACCACCGCCATCGACCGGCCTCGCCCGAACCCGGTCGGCGTGGCCGGCGGCGCGCCCGCCTCACCAGCGCTTGTAGCCGAGCTGGGTGATGAGCTGCTCGGTGCGGTCCTGGGCCCGCTTGGCGGCGTCCTGCGGGGCGCGCCCGTTCTTGACGACGTCGGTCACCATGTCGATCAGGATCCCCGAGCCCGCGACCTCCTGGATGTAGGGCAGGTCGAGATCCTTCCAGTCGGTGATCATGAGCGGCTTCGGGTCGTGGTTGGCGATCACGTTCTGCTGCGCGTCCACCCAGAACTTCCACTTCTTGAAATCCGGTGTCGCAAGGTACTGCGGATCGGCCTGCATCGACTTGGTGATCGGGAAGAAGTGGACGGGAACGGTCTGAATGTAGCGCCGGTAGTTGTCCGGGCGCATGAAGAACTTGAGGAACTCGATCTCCTCCTTGGCGCCGTCGTCGTCCTTGAAGACCATCCAGGGCTCGCAGTCGAGCTGGGTGAGGAAGGTCTGCCCCGACGGGCCCACGGGCTTGGTCGGGAACACGCCGATGTCGCCCTTGGCGACCGCGTCGGGCGCGTACTTCTCGAAGTAGTCGGTACCCCGCCCCCAGCCCAGGATCGAGGCGGCCTTGCCGGTCGCCAGGTTGGCGAAGGTGTCCAGATAGCCGTGGCTCAGCCATTCCGGCGGCAGGCAGCAGTCGTGCAACTGCTTCCAGAAGCCGAGCATCTCGAGCACGGGCGGGCTCGTCAGGTTCGGCCGACCGTTGTCCTGGAAGAGCCGGCCGCCGTTCGAGCCGGCCCACATGTAGACCTCCTCGTTGATGAAGAAGCCGGGGCCGGCGAGGTCGAGGCCGTAGCGGTCGGGCTTGCCGTCGCCGTTGGTGTCGACGGTGAGTTTCTTGAGCTGCGCGAGCCACTCGGCCCAGGTGGCCGGTGCCTTGTCGGGATCGAGACCTGCCGCGCGGTAGAAATCCTTGCGGTAGATGATCAGATCCGTGCCGATGGCGTGCGCCAGACCCCAATAGTGCCCACTGTGATGGTCGAGCTTGCGCACCACGGGGTAGATGTCGTCCTCGCCGATCGCCTTGATCACCTCGTCGATCGGGACGAGCAGGCCCTTGGCCGAGAGCGAGCGCTCGACATAGGTCTGGCCGTGGGCGATGTCCGGCGGGGCGCCGGCGGCGAGCGCCGCCTGCATCTTGGCATCGAGATCGCCCCAGGCGATCGCCTCCTGCTCGACCTTGGTCCCGGGATTGGCCTTCTCGAAGGCCTCGATGATCTCCTTGATCACGGCGACGCTGCGGGCGTTCGGCTCGGTGTGCCAGACGCTCAGCGTCTTGGCGGTCGCCCCGCTGCCGACGGCCAAGCCGCCGAGCAGGGCCGCCGCCAGGGTCGCTCCGATGCGCGCGCTCGCCGTCATGCCGTCGCCTCCCCGGGCCCCGTCCCCCGTCGGCCTCACTCTAGCGGCCGAGGGCGCGGCGGCAAGGCGGTGGGCTGCGATCGCCGGCGGCCGCGGGCCTTGCGGGGCCGGGCCGGCAGGAGGCGCGCGGCGAGCGAGCGCAGCGAGTCCGGGAGCGGCGGCGGAGCGCCGGGGTCGCGTCGGCTGACGCTCCGGCGGCGGGCGGGGGACGGGGGGCGCGGGTGCATCGGGGCTCCGGGCCAGCGGCGCCGGATCCTGATACAAGGAATATAGACGTATTACAAGCACGAAATCCGCGCTCCTCTGTCGGGCAGCGCGAACCGCCCGCGAGGGGCGAAGGCGACCCCCAGCCGGTCCCGAAGGGCGTCCAGGCTGCCGCCGGCGGACGAGCGTGCCGGCCCGACCGACACCCGGATGCGGCCGATTGACACCTGCAGCGCGGGGCCGCATCGTCCGGTCGCTCACCGGTCACGTCAGCCATGCAAAAGCCAGGGAGGCCGTGGCAATGACCCGGACGATCGTCAAGCTGGCGGCGTTGGCGCTCGGCGCCGTCGTCGCCTGCAGCGCCGCCGCGGATGCACAGACCGCCGACCGGCCGCTTCGCCTGAAGGGGCAGTCCTCGCATCCGGCATCCGCCAACTTCCACCTGATCTTCAAGCTCTGGGCCGACAACGTCGAGAAGATGACCGGCGGCCGTGTCAAGATCGAGGCGCTCCCCGCCGGCGCCATCGTCCCCGCCTTCGAGGTGTTCGACGCGACCTCGCGCGGGGTGCTCGACGTCGGCGCCTCGCCGTTCGGCTACATCCTCGGCAAGAGCCTGGCCGGCATCCCGATGTCGCACGGGCCCGTCTTCGGGCTCGACGGCTACGACTACTGGGGCTGGTACCTCGACGGCGGCGGGATGGAGCTGCTCGAGGAGTTCTACCGCGACGTCCTCAAGATGAACGTGGTGGGCTTCCCGACGCCGACCGACTTCCCGCAGGGGCTCGGCTGGTTCAAGAAGCCGATCAAGAACCTCGAGGAGCTCAAGGGCATCAAGTACCGCATCTACGGTATCGGTGCCGAGACCTACGGCCGCCTGGGCGTGTCGGTGGTGACGCTGCCGGGCGGCGAGATCGTGCCGGCCATGGAGCGCGGCGTGATCGAGGGTGCGGAGTGGATCAACTGCGCCGAGGACAAGAAGCTCGGCCTGAACAACGTCGCCAAGCACTACTACACGCCGGGCATGCACGAGCCCGTCACCGGCGGTCAGATCGTCGTCAACAAGAACGTCTGGGCCAAGCTGTCCCCCGATGTCCAGGAGATCATGAAGGTGGCGGCGGTCGACGCGACCATGCGCCGCAATTTCATCTTGAACCGGGAGACCGCGGAGGCCTGCCTCGACCTGATCAAGGAAGGGGTGACGCTGCACCGCACGCCGGACGAGATCCTGCTCAACTTCCTCGCCGAGTGGGAGAAGATCCAGGCCGAGTACGCGGCCAAGGATCCCTTCTACAAGAAGGTGATCGACAGCCAGAAGAAGTATGCCGAGCTGATCGTGCCCTTCAAGATGTCGTGGTTCCCGCCCTACGACTTCGCCGGCAGCTTCTACTGGAAGGACAAGGTCTATCTGAAGCGCGAGTGACGCGGCGGGTGAGGGTAGCGGAGCGGCGCGCGCCGCCGCTCCGGCTGTCCGTCCGGAATTCAGCGTCCGCCCTCGACCTCCTGCCCTGACCTCGGGATCGGTTCCGTGAGTGCAACCCTGTCCGCCGGGGACGGCGTGCCGCCCGCCGCGTTGCTCAGGATCGTGCGGACCATCGACCGGTTCACCCTCTCCACGGGTGCGATCGTGTGCTGGCTCATCGTGCCGCTCGTCGGCGCGATGGTCTACGAGGTGTTCGCCCGCTATTTCTTCCATCGGCCGACCATCTGGGCGTACGACGTCAGCTACATGCTCTACGGCACCCACTTCATGCTGGGTGCGGCCTACACACTCTATCGCGGTGGCCACATCCGCACCGACATCTTCTATCAGAACTGGAGCGTGCGGACCCGCGGCTGGATGGACGCGGTGCTCTACGTGCTCTTCTTCTTCCCGGGCATCGCGCTCTTCTTCTGGATGGGCCTGCAGGAGGGACTGCACGCCCTGGACATCCGCGAGGTCTCGGACGCCAGCCCCTGGCGGCCGCCGATCTGGCCCTTCAAGCTCGTGATCCCGATCTCCCTGGCCTTCCTGCTCGTGCAGGGCATCTCCGAGTTCATCAAGAGCGCCTACGCGGCCACGACCGGACGCACGCTGTGAGCCCCGAAGTCCTCGGCTTGGTCCTGCTGGGCGGTCTGCTCACCGGGATCTTCCTCGGATTCCCGATCGCCTTCACGCTGATCATCCTTTCGATCGTGTTCGGACTGATCGGCTTCGGCGACATCGTCTTCTACCTGATGGTCTTCCAGACCATCGGGCTCATGAAGGAGGAGACGCTGGCAGCCGTGCCCCTGTTCATCTTCATGGGGCACATCATGGAGCAGGCGGGCCTCATGGAGCGCCTGTTCCGCTCCTTCCAGCTCATCCTGGCGCCGGTCAAGGGCTCCCTCTATCTGGGCGTGCTCCTGACGGCCACGATCTTCGCCACCGCCACGGGCATCATCGGCGCCTCGGTGACGGTCATGGGCATGATGGCCGCCCCGGCGATGATCAAGGCGGGCTACGACCCGAAGCTCAGCGCCGGCACGATCGCCGCCGGCGGCACGCTCGGCATCCTGATCCCGCCCTCGGTCATGCTCGTGGTGATGGGGCCGATCGTCGGCGTCTCGATCATCAAGCTGTTCGCCGCGGCGCTGATCCCGGGGCTGATCCTCTCCGGCCTCTACGTCGCCTACACGCTGATCCGCTGCCAGATCGATCCCTCCCTGGGCCCGCCCCTGCCGCTCGAGGAGCGCGCCACCTCCTGGGGACAGATCGCCCGGGAGTTCTTCACGGGCGTGGTGCCGCTCGCGGTCGTCATCTTCGCGGCTCTGGGCTCGATCCTGTTCGGCCTCGCCACGCCCACCGAGGCCGCCGCCATGGGCGCGTTCGGAGCCTTCTGTCTGATGATCGGCTACGGCCGGTTCGACCTGCGCAAGGTGCGCGACGCCTGCTTCAACACGCTCGAGACCTCGAGCCTCGTCCTCTTCCTGGCGATCGCCTCCAACATCTACGGCGCGGTGTTCACCCGGCTCGGCACCAGCACGATGCTCGCCGACTGGCTCCTGGGCCTCGGCCTCGGCCCGACGCCGCTCATCATCCTCCTGATGGCGGTGATCTTCATCCTCGGCTGGCCACTCGAATGGCCGGCGATCATCTTCATCTTCCTGCCGATCTTCCTGCCGGTGGTGACCGAGATGAAGATCGATCTGCTCTGGTTCTCGACCCTGGTCGCCGTCAACCTGCAGACCGCGTTCCTCTCGCCACCCGTCGCCATGGCCGCCTACTACCTCAAGGCGGTGGCACCCAAGTGGGAGCTCGCCTGGATCTACCGCGGCATGGTCGACTTCATGCTGCTGCAGGTGGTGGGCCTCGCGATCGTCTTCTTCTTCCCGCAGGTGGCGCTCTGGCTGCCGAAGGTGCTGTTCGGCTGAAGGGGGGCGATCGGCGCGCGGGTGGGCGGCCGTCTCGCGACGGGTGGACCGACCGCGCGCCCCGCTAAGCTCCGGGCCGGTCGCCGCTCGGGGGACGGTGTCGGACCCGTCAACCGCACGTTCGGGGAGCCATGCAGCTCTCGAAACTCACGGATTATGCGCTACGCACGCTCGTCCTGGCCTCGGTGCGCGACCCCGAGCTCGTGACCGTCGGCGAGATCGCCCGCGCCCACCGGATCCCGGAAGGCCACGTCCGCAAGATCACGAACCTCTTGGCCCGCGAGGGCTTGCTCGCTTCGGTGCGAGGCCGGACGGGCGGATACCGGTTGGGGGCACCACCCGAGCGGATCGTCCTCGGTCGGGTGGTCCGGGCGACCGAGACCGACCTTCGGCTCGTCGAATGTTTCGATCCCTCGAGCGGCCTGTGCCGGCTCGAGCCGGGCTGCGCCTTGCGCGCGGTGCTCGCGGAAGCGCTCGAGGCGTTCTTGGCCGTGCTCGACCGCACCACACTCGCCGAGATCGTGGTCGAAAGGCGGCGTCTCGCCGAGCTGCTCGCCCCCTGACCGCCTGCTCCACTCGACGCTCGGCGGGTGTCATGCGATGAACGGTCGACTGGGGTTCGAGCAGGGGGTCGGTGATCATGACGTCGAATGCAGTCCTGGTGTGCGCGCCGGTGCGCACGGCGATCGGGACCTACAATGGCAGCCTCAAGGACACACCGGCCGTCGAGCTCGGCGCCACGGCGATCCGCGCCTGCCTCGAGCGGGCGAAGCTCGATCCGGCCGCCGTCGGCACGGTGGTCATGGGCAACGTGGTCCAGGCCGGCAACAAGATGAACCCGGCGCGCCAGGCGGCGATCGGCGCGGGCCTGCCGGTCGAGGTGCCGGCCCTGACCGTCAACCGGGTGTGCGGCTCGGGCGCGCAGGCGATCGCCAGTGCGGCCGCCGAGATCATGCTCGGGCTGGTCGAGAGTGCCGTGGCCGGCGGCATGGAGAACATGGACGCCGCCCCCTACCTCCTCTACGGCGGCCGCTGGGGCTACCGCATGGGGCACGCCCAGATCTACGATTCGATGCTCCACGACGGCCTCAACGACGCCTTCTCGGGCCAGCATTCGGGCTGGCACACCGAGGACCTCGCCCAGAAGTACCAGATCCCGCGCGCCGAGCAGGACCGCTGGGCCCTGCGCTCGCAGCAGCGCTTCGCCGCGGCCCAGGCGGCCGGCAAGTTCGAGGCCGAGATCGCCCCGGTGCGGATCAAGACCCGCAAGGGCGAGGAGCTGTTCGCCAAGGACGAGCACAACCGGCCGGACACGACCGCCGAGAGCCTGGCCAAACTCAGACCCGCCTTCCGAAAGGACGGGACCATCACCGCCGGCAACGCCCCCGGCCTGAACAGCGCCGGGGCGGCCATGGTCCTGGCCTCCGCGCGCTTCGCCGAGCGGCACGGCCTCGCACCGATGGGTCGGCTCGTGAGCTGGGGGGTGGCCGCGGTCGAGCCGGGCCTGTTCGGCATCGGCCCGGTCCCGGCGGTGCGCCAGGCGCTCGAGCGCGCCGGCTGGTCGATCGGCGAGGTCGAGCGGTTCGAGATCAACGAGGCCTTCGCGGCGATCGCGCTCGCGGTCCTGCGCGAGCTCGGCCTTGCCGAGGACGTCGTCAACGTCGAGGGCAACTCGATCGCCCACGGCCATCCGATCGGTGCCACCGGCGCCCTGCAGACCACCCGGCTGCTCCATTCCATGCGCCGCGACGGCATCCGCAAGGGGGTCGTCACCATGTGCATCGGCGGCGGCCAGGGGATCGCTCTCTGCCTCGAGGCCGTCTGAGGCGGGCGCCGCGGCCCCGGGCAACCGGTCGTTGCGCGGGGCCGGACTTGCGTGAGAACCGAAGGTGGCGTTCGTTGGGTCGTCGGTCGAATTGACCGCCGACCCGGGGAGGACTCCTGTGCCGAACGGTAGCAGTTGGGTGACGGCGGTGCGCGCCACGCTCCGCCCGATCCTCTTCGACATCGAGCCCGCGCAGGCGATCTACGACGTCGCGGTCACGCCGGAGCCCGAGAACGCCACGATCACCTTCAGGACGACCCGACCCTGCTTCGCCACGGTCGAGCTGTTCCGGCAGGTGACCGGCAAGATCGACCTCGACATGGAGAAGGCGAACCGCGAGCGGATCGAGGTCGAGCTGTTCGGCAACGCGCGGCTGTCGCACCGGATCCGGTTCTTCGACCTGCCGCAGGAACGGCGCTTCTGGTTCCGCATCTCGGTACCGGGCGAGGGACCCGGGACCGCCCTCGGTCAGAAGAAGATCCGCCACCGCGGCTGGTTCTCGACCTTCCGCCGGACCGCGACGTGCCGGATCGGCGTGATCAAGATCCTGAGCGACAGCGACAGCGAGAGCGCGGGCGACCTCACCTTCGAGGTCGCGGCCTACGATGCGGCGCGCGGCGACGGCCGCCTCGATTTCGCCCTGTCCGGCGAGCACACGGTCGAGAGCGGCGGGCTCGTCCGCGAGCCCTTCCCGAAGGTGCTCGATCTCGGGCGGGCGCCCGATCGGGTGGCGGTGCACGTCTGGGGCGCGGACGACGACGAGAACGACTTCGTGAGCTTCTTCGAGGCGCCGTGGAAGGGGCTCCAGATCCGCGGCCGGCTGCCGCCGGAGCGCCGCCCGCCGCTCTGGGGCCCCCATTCCGACCGCTATCAGGACAGCAACGACCTCGAGGTCGTGGCGACGCTGCCGGTCGCCGTCGGCCGGCACGAGGTCCGGGTCACCGGCACGACCCCGACCGCCGTGCTCGCCTTCGAGATCAACGGCGCGATCGACTGCAGCGTGCGCGACGTGCTGGGCCAGCCCGTGCGTCTCGTGGGCAAGCTCAAGCCCAAGCTGCTGGCACTCGCCCCTGGCCGCGCCGGCGGGCTCGATCTGGGCGGCGGCCGGCTCGCGCTGGCACTCGGCGAAGAGGGCGAGCTCCTCTGGCGCGAGCCGGGCCGGCGCGCCGGCTCGTGGGAGGTGCTGGAGGGCCCACCCTTGCGCCGGCTCCACCTCCTCGCGCGCGAGGATGCCCCGAGCCTGCTCGTGGGCGTCGGTCGGGACGGGCGGCTCGCGACCGCGCTGCTCGACCGCGGCCCGCCGGAGGCTCCGGTCTGGCGGGCGAGCGCCCTCGTGCAGGCGGAGGACGCCCTGCGCGCCCCGGCCCTGCTCGAGCAGGGCCAGGGCTTCCTGCTCGCCTGCCGCGACCCCGCCGGCCGGCTCGTCGTCGAGCGGCTCGACCGCGAGGGTCGGCCGGTCGGCGAGCTGATCCCGCTCGCCGAGGCCGTTCGCGACGACATCGTGCTCGGCGGCGACGGACGGGGTGCGGCCTGGATCGCCTGGCGCGACCGGACGGGGCGGGTCACGGCCGGCCCGCTCGGCTCCAAGGCCGAGCTCGCACCGATCCCGGGCGAGGTCGAGGCGCTCCTTGGCCTCGCGGCGCTCGAGGGGGGAGACGTCGTGCTCGCCGGGCTCGATCGAGCGGGGCAGGTGATCGCCCGGCACCTCGGCCGGGAGGAGGGCTGGACCGTCCTCGGCACGCTGCAGGAGGTGGTCGAGCCCGAGAGCCTCGAGCCGCCGGCAGTGGACCCGGCCGCCGCCGACTAGGGGGCGAGCTCGAGGCGCAGGATCGGGCGGGTCGGCGACCGGCGGCCGACCTCGACGAAGCCCGCGTCGAGAAACGGTCGGAGCAGACCGCGGAAGCCGGTGGCGCGACGTTCGGGCGGTGCATCGGCGGGATACGCCTCGACGAGCCGCGCGCCCTGGCGGCGCGCTTCCGCGACCGCGGCCCGGATCAGGGGCCGCATCAGGCCGGAGCGACGATGGCGGGGTGCCA
The DNA here is from genome assembly GCA_964504655.1 of uncultured Geminicoccaceae bacterium. Classification (GTDB taxonomy): domain Bacteria; phylum Pseudomonadota; class Alphaproteobacteria; order Geminicoccales; family Geminicoccaceae; genus JANXAZ01. The sequence goes on along the minus strand of CAZDFD010000036.1, from coordinate 11,937 downwards.
GATAGAAGCAGGTGACCGCGAAGGCCGGGCGGTCGTCGAGCGGGCGGGTGACCCGCGAGCGCTCGATCACCGGCTGCTCGCCGCGCGGCGAGAGGGCGACCCAGGCGACCGGCGCCTCCCCGAGATAGCCGAGCACGCCCGGCGGCGGCCCGCGCTCGACCAGCATGCGGAAGGCGCGCTTGCGGCCGTCGCGTCCGGCCGCGTCCCACTCGCGGCGGGTGAGCCGGAACCACATGCACCAGCAGCCGGCGACGGCGCCCCGCTCGGGTCCGAACAGCCGCTCGAGATCCGGCCAGCGATCGGCGGTGAGCGGGTGGCAGACCAGCTCCATCAGTTCATCCGGTCGAGCACGCCGCGGATCCGCTCGAGGGCGATCTCGAGCCGTTCCGGGTGGATCGCGAAGCAGAGCCGGATGTGGCTCTCGTTACCCACGCCGAAGGTGTAGCCGGCGGCCGTGCCGACCTTGCACTCGGCCACGAGCCGCCTGCAGAAGGCCAGGCTGTCGGTGAGGCCCTCGATCCGCGGGAAGGCGTAGAAGGCGCCTTCGGGGCGCAGCAGGCGCACCCGCGGATGGGTGCCCAGGATCCGCAGCACGAGATCGCGATTGCGCCGGGTGCGCTCGCGGAACTCGGCCACGAACGCCTCGCCCTGCTCGAGGGCTGCGATCCCGCCATACTGGACGAAGGCGGTGGCGCCGGTGTTGTTGATCTCGGAGAGCACGCGCAGGGGCGTCTCGAGGCGCCTGGGATGGACCATCCACCCCAGCCGCCAGCCGGTCATCGCCCAGGCCTTGGAGAAGCCGTTCAGGACGAAGACCGGCTCGTCGTCCTGGGCCAGGGCGAGGAAGGAGGGGGCCGGGTCCGGCCCGTCGAAGACGTTGCGGTGGTAGACCTCGTCGGCGATCAGCGCGAGCCCGTGCCTGCGGCACAGGTCCAGGAGCGCACGCTGCTCCTCGACCGGCATGATCCAGCCGGTGGGGTTGGAGGGGCTGTTGACGTAGATCGCCTTGGTGCGCGGGCCGATCGCCCTGGCGAGCCGGTCCAGATCGAGGTGCCAGCGATCCGGCCCCTCGACCAGGCGGACGTCCTTGGCCACACCACCCAGCACCTCGACGACCGTGCGGATGTTCGGCCAGTAGGGCGAAACCAGGATCACCTCGTCGCCGGGCCCGACCAGGCACTGGCAGGTGAGCATCACGGTGAGCATGGTCGAGCCGGGCAGGCTGATCCGGTCGGGGTGGACGCGCAGCCCGTAGATCCGGTGCAGATAGGCCTCGAGCGCCTCGCGCACCGGGACGTGGCCGCGGGTCGGCCCGTAGAAGGTCCGGCCGGCGTCGAGCGCGGCCTTGGCGGCCTCGGCGATGAACCCCGGCGTCACGAGATCGCTCTCGCCGAACCAGAGCGGGATGATCTCCGGATCGTCCAGATGATCGGCCGCCACCTTGCCGATGCCGGACGGCTCGAGGGCCAGGATCTCGGGACGGATGGGTTGCATCGATCGGCCTTCGCTGGTCGCGCTCGCCGTTTAGGCGAAGCATCGCGACCCTGGAAGAGCGGATGGCGCGAGGCCGCGTCCCGGAACCCTGCCTGCGACCGGGCTCAGCCCGTCGCCAGGAGACGCCCGGCCAGAGGCCGGCTGGCGCCGGTCGGCTGGCGCCTGGACCATTTGGCGCGGTACATTTCGGCATCGGCGCGGCGCAGCAGGTCGTCGAGCCCGCGGCCCTGCTCGGGCCAGACGGCCACCCCGCAGCTGGCGCTGAGGCTCACGGTGCCGCCCTCGACCGCCACCGGCTCGGCCAGACGGTCGCGGATCGCCGCGAGGCGCGGGCCGAGCGTCTGGGGATCGTCGACCGCGCCCAGAAGCACGGCGAACTCGTCGCCGCCGAGGCGGGCGACGAGATCCTGGGCGGCCAGGCCCTCGCGCAGGCGCCGCACGAGGGCGCACAGCACGGCGTCGCCGGCGACGTGGCCGAACGCGTCGTTGACCTGCTTGAAGCCATCGAGATCGACCGTGACGAGGGCGACACGGCACCCGGAGCCCGCCGCCGCCTCGACGGCGCGGCCGAGGGCGGCCTCGAGCAGCCGTCGGTTAGCGGCGCCGGTCAGGGAATCGTGCCCGGCCAGGTAGCGGAGCCGCTGCTCGATGCGGACCCGTTCGCTCACCTCGCGGGCCGTGCCGCGATAGCCGAGCAGCCGTCCGCGTCGATCGAGGAACGGCACGCCGCTCGCCTCGAGCGTGCGCGCCTCGCCGGCCGCGTCGGTGAAGCTGCAGCGGAGGTCGCGGAACGGCTGGCCCGGAGCGATCGCCGGACGTGTGTGGCGGGGCGCCAGGAGCGCGTACGGGTCCGGGCCGGCATCACCCCCCTCCGCCGGCAGATCCGACCAGCGCCGACCGAGCAGGTCGGGCAGCGATCGGCCGGGGCTCGCGCGCGCGGCCTCGACCAGACGCACGATGCGCAGTTCGGCATCGGCCTCCCAGAGGAAGTCGGCGGCGGCGCTCAGGAGATCGCCGAGCCGGGTGCGCTCGTCGCCGATCGCGGCCCGGACCGAGACCAGGCGGACCCAGAGCCGACGGGCGCGCCCGAGGAGGAGTTCGACCGCCGTCGCCCTCGGGCGGCCGCCGGCGACCACCCCCGCGATCCAACCGCTCCGCTCCGGGCCCTCGAGCGATGCCACCACGGTGTGTGCCCCCGCCCGCGGCCGCACGACCCTGTCCGTCGCGGGGCCCGGCTCGCGTTTCCCCGTCGCGACCCGCCGCGCTCATCGGCCGGTCGCACGGTCATCAACTTACGGTAACGCATCCACAGCACAAGTCCACCTCAGGGAGTAATCCCCGCTTTGCACAGGCCCTCAGCCGAGGGCACGCTCGATCACGACCCGATGCTCGTCGCCGAGCCGCTCGCTCGCCACGAGCCGGTGACCGGCGGTCGCGCAGAGCTCGGCCAGGTCGGCGGGCGCCTTGGGATCGGTCACCCGCACCTCCAGGCGCTCGCCCGGCGCCATTTGAGCGAGGGCCCGCCGGGCCTTGAGGACCGGCAGGGGGCAAGTGAGACCGCGCAGGTCGAGCTGCCGGTCGGTCATGCGCAACTCCATGGCTCGCTCACGAGATCCCGACCCGGCGGCCGCGTTCCCGGCTGCCAAGCCGCTCGCGACATGCTATCGCCACGCCGTCCGCAGACAACGGCGGGGGCCATGCGGTCGTCGGGCTCGAAGCGTCGGGTGATCGGCATCGTCGGGTGGAAGAACAACGGGAAGACGACGCTCGTCGTCCGGTTGGTCGACCACCTGGTCGGGCGCGGGCTCGAGGTCTCGACGGTGAAGCACGCCCACCATTCGGTCGACATCGACCAACCGGGCAAGGACAGCTGGCGGCACCGCGAGGCCGGCGCCACCGAGGTGGTGCTCGCCACCGCCCGACGCTGGGCGCTGATCCACGAACTCCGGGCGGAGGCCGAGCCCCCGCTCGAGGAGATCCTCGCCAAGATGGCCGACGTCGACCTCGTCATCGTCGAAGGGTTCAAGCGCTTCGGCCAGCCCAAGATCGAGGTCCACCGGCGCGAACGCGGGACGCCACTCCTGGCCCGCGACGATCCGACGATCGTGGCCGTCGCCTCCGACGAGCCGATCCAGGGGCTCTCCGTGCCGGTGCTCGATCTCGACGACATCGAGGCGATCGCGGGCCTCGTGCTCGCTCGGGCGGCGCCGGGCTGAGGCCGTGGAGGGCCATGGCTCCGCCTGCTTCACGGCCGAGACCGGGCTCGTCCCGGTTCCCGAGGTGCTGGCCCGGATCGAAGCGCTCCTCGCCGGGCGACCGGCCCTCTCCGCCGAGACCGTGCCCCTGGCCGAGGGCCGTGGGCGGATCCTGGCCGCCAGGCTGACGAGCCCGCGCGACGTGCCGGCGTTCGACAATGTCGCGGTCGACGGCTGGGCGTTCGCCGGCAGCGGGCTCGCCGGCGAGGGACCCACGCGCTTCAGGGTCATGCCGGGGCGGGCGGCCGCGGGCCACTCGCTCGCCGATCCACTACCCGAGGGCTTCGCCGTTCAGGCCCTCACCGGGGCCCCCATGCCCGCAGGTGCCGACAGCGTGGCGATGTGGGAGGAATGCCGGGTCGAGGGCGACCGGGTCGTCGTGCCGGCCGGCTTTCGGGCCGGGTCGAATCGCCGTCGCGCCGGCGAGGACGTGCGCGCGGGTGCTACGGTCCTCGAGGCCGGCACGCGGCTGCGGCCGCAGCATCTGGGCGTCGTCGCCGAGCTCGGGCTCGACCGGATCCCGGTGCATCGCCGGCTCGCGGTGGCGCTCCTGTCCTCGGGCGACGAGCTCCTCGAGCCCGGCACGCCGTTTCGGGCGGGATGCGTCTTCGATGCCAACCGCACGATCCTGGCCGGGTTCCTGGCCGGCCTGCCCTGCACGGTGACCGATCTCGGGATCCTGCCCGACGACGCGGCGCGCGTCCGCACCGTGCTGCACGAGGCCGCGGCTTGCCACGATCTCGTGCTGAGCTCGGCGGGCGCCTCCAAGGGAGCGGAGGACCATCTGGCGAGCACGGTCGCCCGGGACGGCGAGCTCGCCTTCTGGCAGATCGCCCTCAAGCCCGGCCGACCGTTCGCGGCCGGGCGGCTCGGCGGGGCCGTCTATGCCGGGCTGCCCGGCAATCCGGTCGCAGCGGCGGTGTGCTTCCTCCTGTTCGTGCGGCCGTTGATCCTGGCGCTCGCCGGCGCCCCGCTCGTCTGGCCGCGGCCGGTGCCGGTGCCTTCCGGCTTCGCCTTCCGCAAGCAGCCGGGCCGCACCGAGCTCCTGCGGGCGCGCCTGGATGCCGGCGCGGAGGGGTGCCCGGTCGTCCGACGCATCCCGCGCGAGGGCTCGGGGATCCTGACCTCGCTCGTCGAGGGCGACGGCCTCGTGCTGCTGCCGGCCGAGCGGACGCGGGTCGAGCCGGGCGAGCCAGTCGGGTGGCTCTCCTTCGCCGAGCTCGGGGCCGAGTGAGCGTGCACGACGCGGCCGAGGACAGCGCCGCGGCCGCGCGGAGCTGGACGCTCCTCGTCTACGCGCTCTACCTGGCCGCGCTGTTCACCGCGCTGCCACTCCTCCCGGGCGGGATCGTGGCGCTGTGGAAGCGGCGTCTGGCAGCGGGCACCGTTTATGCGAGCCATTTCGACAACCAGGTGACCGTGCTCTGGGTCGGGCTCCTCCTGGGCGTCCTCGGCTGGATCCTCACCGTCGTCCTGGTGGGGTGGGCGATCCTCGGGCTGCTCTGGCTGTGGATCCTGTGGCGCTCGGGGCGCGGCCTCCTCCGCGCCCTCGACGGTCGGCCCTACCGCTAGCCCGTCCGCCGGCTCAGCGCCCGATCGCGGCCTTGGCCGCCTCGAGCACCTCCTCGGCGTGACCCGGGACCTTGACGCCCCGCCAAGCCCGAACGATCCGCCCGTCCCTGCCCACGAGGAAGGTCGACCGATCGATGCCCATGTACTTCTTGCCGTACATGGACTTCTCCACCCAGGCGCCGAACGCCTCGACCACCTTGCCCTCCTCGTCGGCGGCGAGTGCGATCTTCAGATCGTGCTTCTTGCGGAACTTGCCGTGGCTGGCGACGCTGTCCTTGGAGACGCCGATCACCGGCACGCCGATTTTCTGGAACTCGGCCTCGAGACAGGAGAAGGCGATCGCCTCCTTGGTGCAGCCGGGCGTGTCGTCCTTGGGGTAGAAGTAGACGACATAGGCCTTGCCGCGCAGGCTCTCCGAGCCGATCCGGCCGCCTTCGTCGGTCGGCAGCTCGAAGGCTGGGGCCGGATCACCTTCCTTGATGCTCATGGGACTGTCCTCCGGGTGTCGAGGCCGCCGCGGCGGGCGGACAGAGCTCGTCGAAGAGCTGGCGCGCGGCGGCCTCGCTTTCAACGAGCCGCCGCTCGAGGGCGGCGAAGTCGGGCAGCGGCTCGTCCGGCAGCACCCGTCGGGCAGCGGTGAGCAGGGCCGACCGCAAGCCGGGAGGCGCATTCGCGGGGTCGAACCGCTCGGTCGTGGACAGGCGCAGGACCGCCTGCAGGGCGTGCAGGAGGCGCAGTGTCCGAGCCGCCTCCCGGGCCACCGGCGGCGGCAGGAGCCCGAGCTCGCCCGCCCTGTCGAGCACGGTGAGCGTGCTGGTGCTGTGCAGCGTCGGCTGGTCGTGGGAGTGTGCCAGGACCAGGAACTGCGCCGCGAACTCGAGGTCGACGAGGCCGCCGCGGGTGTGCTTGAGCGACCACGGATCCTCGCGCCCGTGCTCGCGCCAGATCCGCTCGCGCATCGCACGGACGGCGGCCGCGAGCGGCTGCCGCTCGCGCGGCCGCCGGACCGCCGCCTCGATCGCGGCTCCGACCCTCAGGGCGAGCGCCGGGTCACCCGCCACGACCCGAGCCCGGGTGAGCGCCTGCTGCTCCCAGATCTCGGCGGTCTCGAGCTGGTAGCGAGCGAAGCTCGCGAGCGCGCAGGCCGGGGGACCGACGTTGCCGGATGGACGCAGACGGGTGTCGATCTCGTAGAGCTGGCCGCCGGCCGTCCGCGCCGTGACGGCCGCGACCAGCCGATTACCGAGGCGGCCGTACCAGGTGGCGGCGTCGAGCGGCTTCGGTCCCGCCGAACGTGCCGTCTCGGGCGCATCGTAGACGAATACGAGGTCGAGATCGGAGCCCACCGTGAGCTCCCGCGACCCGAGTTTGCCCAGGCCCAGGACGACGAATGCACCGCCCGGCACGCGGCCGTGCTGGGGCTCGAGCCAGGCCTCGGCCCGCGGCAGGAAGGCGCGCAGCACGGTCTCGGCGATCGCGGTCAGAGTGGCGGCCGCCTCCTCGGCGCCGGCCAGCCCCAGGAGGACCTGCAGTCCGGCCTGGAACTGGCGGCCGCGCGCCCAGCGGGAGGCCAGATCGAGCGTGTCCTGCAGGTCGCGCGCATCGCGCAGCCGCCCGGCGAGCTCGGAGCCGAGCCGCTCGGCGTCGGGCAACGGCTCGAAGAAATCCGGCTGGATGAGCTGCTCGAAGAGGTCGGACTGGCTCGCCAGATGCCGGGCCAGGCGCGGGGCGGCGCCCATCAGGTCGGCGAGGAGGCCGAGCAGGCGCGGGTTGGCACGCAGCAGCGAGAACAGCTGGACGCCGGCCGGGAGTGCCGTCACGAACTCGTCGAACAGCCGGAACGCGAGGTCGGGGTCCGGTTGCGCGGTGAGGAGCTCGAGCAGGCTCGGCGTGAGCTCGGTGAGCAGCTCCCGGGCGCGCGTGCTGCGGGTGGCGCGGACATGGCCGTGGTGCCAGGCCCGGATCCGCGCCGCGAGCGGCCCGGGCTCGCGAAAACCCATGCCGCGCAGGGTCTCGAGCGTCGCCGGATCGTCCCCGGTGCCGGTGAAGACGAGATTGCCGCCGGCACCGAGGTCGGGCTCGCGCTCGAACAGCGCCGCATAGTGGCGCTCGACCGTCCCGAGCGTCGCGAGCAGGCGGTCGATCAGCGCCTCGCTCGAGGCGAAGCCCGCGAACGCTGCGAAGCGGGCGACCTCCTGCTCGCGGGCCGGGATCGTCTGGGTCTGCTTGTCCGCGACCATCTGCAGGCGATGCTCGAGGCTGCGCAGCAGCCGGTAGGCGGCCGTGAGCTCGGCGGCCGCCTCGGGCGCGATCCACCGACCGCGGGCCAGCGCTTCGAGCGCCTCGCAGGTTCGCGGGCTGCGCAGCTCGCGTTCGCGCCCCCCCAGGATCAGCTGCTGGGTCTGGGCGAAGAACTCGATCTCGCGGATCCCGCCCCGGCCCACCTTGATATCGTGGCCGTGCGCGCGGATGCTGCCGAAGCCCCGATGCGCGTTGATCTGCCGCTTGATCGAATGGATGTCGCGGATCGCCGCGTAGTCGAGGCTGCGCCGCCAGACGTAGGGCTGCAGGCCGGCGAGGAACCGCTCGCCCGCGTCCCGGTCGCCGGCCGCCGCCCGGGCCTTGATGAAGGCGGCACGCTCCCAGTTCTGGCCGTG
>CAZDFD010000036.1:0-3859 GCA_964504655.1 uncultured Geminicoccaceae bacterium | reverse complement strand
GAGTAGTTGAGCTCGCGGGCGCCGTACTTGCCCATCCCGAGCACGATCAGGCCGCAACCCCGACACGGATCGTCGCGGTCGAGGCCGGCCAGCTCGCCGCGCTTGGCGGAGTCGAGAAGGAGGTGCACGAGCACCCGCTCGATCGCACGGTCGGCGAACCCCGTGAGCGCCTCGCTCACCCGCTCGAGCGGCCAGGCGCAGGACAGGTCGGCGAGCGCCACCAGGAGCGCCACCCGCCGGCGCTGGCGGCGGAGTGCGGCCATCACCCGGCCGCGGTCGCTCGGATCGACTGCCGCCACGGCGGCCGAGAGCTCCTCCCAGGCCCGCTCCGGACCGGCCTCGTGGACCCGGCGCAGGAGGTCGGGCTCGGCCAGGAGGCACTCGCTCAGGAACGGGCTGCCCGAGAGGATCCCGCGCAGCAGGTCCCCGAGCCCCGGCAGCTCGGGAGCCGCGCTCAGGAAACGGGCCAGGGCGGGATCGGCGGTCGCGGCGGCGACCGTCCCGAGCCGGCGCAGGCCGGTCTCGAGGGCCACCGAGTCGGTCGGCAGGGGCGGGTCGAGCGTCGACTGGCTCAGACGGCCTCCTCGTGCACACGGCGATCGTCGGGTGCGCGACACTGTCGGCTGGCAAGGGGCCGGTCAAGCCGGGCCCCTGCCGGGATCGCGCCATGAGGCGGCTCGGCGGCGCGGTGCCGACGATCGCGGGCGAGCTCGCGAGCCTGCTCGTGGCCGGGCTCGTGCTGCTCCTCCTGGCGATCCACGAGGCCCCGATCGGGCTCGGGCCCTTCCGCGCCCCGCTGCTCGATCTGGTGCGCACGAGTGTGGCCCCGCTGCGTGTCGCGGTCGCGGACGTGGCGGTCCGGCGCTCCCCGACCACCGGCCGGCTCGAGCTCGAGGTGCTGGACCTCGAGGTGCGCGACGCGGCCGACGCTCCCCTGCTCGTCGCCCGGCACGCCGCACTCGCACCGGAGCTCGGCCGCTCCCTCCGCGAGGAACGCCTCGCGGTCGACCGGCTGACCGTGCTCGAGCCGGAGATCCGGCTGCGCCGGGCGGCCGGGGGCGGGCTCGTCCCGGCCGGCGACGGCTCGGCGCCGATCGCGCTCCTGCGTCGCCTGCTCGGCGCCGAGGACGGCGCCGACCTGCCGGTCGAGCTCCAGGACCTCGCGATCGAAGGTGCGCGGATCGAGCTGGTCGACGAGGTGAGGGGCCGAACGCACCGGCTCCGCGACGGCGTCGCAGTGCTCGAGCGCGGCCGCCGCCGGGCGTTCGCGACCCTGGTGCTCGAGCAGCCAGGGGCGGCCGCGCAGCTGGCGTTCCTTCTGGCTCCGGCCGCGACCCCGGGACGGATCGCCTGGGCCGCCGAGCTGGCTGGCCTCTCCTTGGCGGCACTCGACCCGATGCTGCCGGAGACGGTCCTGGACCACGTTCAGGCGGCCGGGACCGGTATCGCCGAGCCGGCCGGCCTCGAGCTCGAGCGGCTGCGGGTCGAGGCGCTCGGTGCCAGCCTCCAGGCGACCGGCCGGATCGAGGCCAACACCGGCGCGTTCCAGCTCGCCGGCCGGGTCTCGAGGCTCGACCGAAGCCGCCTTCTGGCGCTCTGGCCGGAGGGGGTCGCGATCGAGGCGCGCGAGTGGCTCCAAGCGCACCTCCGGTCGGGCATGCTCGAGGCCGAGCTTCGCGCCCGGAGGCCGGCGGCGGCCGGGCGCCTCGCCTGGAGCCTGACGGGCACCGCCGAGGGGGTGGTGCTGCAAGGTCTCGTGCCCGGGCGCGACCTCGAGGCGGTCCGGCTCGCGCTCGAGATCGACGAGCGGGCGGTCGTGGCGAGCGGGGCGCTCCGGATCGACGGCCAGCCGCTCGAACTCGAATCGCTGCGCCACGAGTTCGCGGCCCGCGCCGGCCCGCAGAGCGTCGGGCGACTGCGCGGCCGTCTGGCCGCCGAGCGGCTGGCCGAGGCGGTCCCGGTGCTCGCGGGCCGGCTGTCGGGCAGCGTCGAGGGCGAGCTCGCCTTCGAGCTCGGGCGAGAGGGGTCGCTCGCGATCCGGCTCGACGGCGATCTGCAATCGCTCGGGGTCGGCCTCCCGGACCTGTCGATCACCAAGGCGGTGGGCCAGCCCGGGAAGCTGGCTCTCGCCGCCGAGAAGCGCGGCCAGCAGGTGCGCGTCGCGACCCTGGCGCTCGGATGGCCGGGGCTGATCCTCGATGGCCGCGCCACCCTCGCCTGGCCGGAGCTGCGTCCGACCACGCTCGAGCTGGACCGGCTGCGGATCGCCGGCAGCGAGCTCGGGGTGAGCCTCGCCCTCGACCGTGGCGAGCTGACCGGGCGGATCCGGGGCGCCCTGCTCGTGCTCGACCCGTGGCTCGGTGGCGGACAGGGAGGCGGCGATCTGCCGGCACTCGCCCTCGACCTGGCCCTCGACCGCGTCGAGGCGGGCGGGCTGGTCCTCCTCGGGCTGGGCGGGCGGGTCGAGCACGACCGGGAGCGCTGGCGGCGGATCGAGCTTTCCGCCGGCCACGTGGGCGGCGGCGCCTTCCGGATCGGGCTCGAGCCGATCGACGGGCGTCCGAGGCTCGTGGTCCGCAGCGACCGCGCGGGCCTTCTCCTGGAGGCCGCCGATCCGGCCGCCGACTTCGCCGACGGCGGGCGTCTGCTCCTCGAGGGCGAGCTCGGCCAGGGCCCTCAGGGCCTCGCCTTCGACGGCCGCCTCGAGGTGCGGGAGGTGGTGATCCGGCGGGCCCCGATCCTCGCCCGGATCCTGACCCTGGCCTCGCTCGGCGGCATCCTCGACGTGCTCACGGGACGCGGCCTGCGGCTGGACCGGATCGACGCCGGGCTCAACCTCACAGGCGGCGTGCTCGCCGTGGCGAACGCGCGCGCGAGCGGCTCGGAGCTCGGGTTCACGGCGGCCGGCACGATCGATCTCGCGGGTGGGCTGCTCGACCTGTCGGGCACGCTCGTCCCGGTCTATACACTCAACCGGTTCGTCGGACGGCTCCCGCTGGTCGGCCGGCTGCTGCGCGGCCAGGACGGTGTCGGGGCCTTCGCCGTGACCTGGTCGGCCCGTGGTCCGGCGGCGGCACCGGCCATCAGGGTCAACCCGCTGACCCTGGTCGTGCCCGGGTTCCTGCGCGATCTGGCGGCGCTGTTGGCGCAGCGGGCCGAGCCGACCGAAGCCGCGCCGCGCGATTGAGGCGTCAGCCCGGCCGCACCAGGACGTGCCGCTTCTTGCCGGCCGAGAGCTTGAGACCTTCCGGGCGCACCGCATCGAGGTCGATGGCCATGGTCTCGTCCTCGACCAGCCGGTCGTCGAGCCTCGCGCCGCCGCCGCGCACGAGCCGGCGCGCCTCGGCGAGGCTCGAGGCGAGCCCGGCCAGCTGGAACAGCTCGATCACCGGCAGTCCCGCAGCCAGCCGATCGCGATCGAGGCGGACGACCGGCAGCCCCTCCAGGGTGGCGGCCCCGCCCTCGAACAGGCCGGCCGTCGCGGCCCGCGCCCGCTCGGCCTCGAGCTCGCCGTGGCACAGGCGGGTCGCCTCGAAGGCCAGGATCTTCTTGGCCTCGTTGAGGTCCGCCCCCTCCAGTCGCGCGAGCCGGGCCACCTCGGCGAGCGGCAGCTCGGTGAACAGCCGGAGGAAGCGGCCGACATCCGCATCCTCGGTGTTGCGCCAGAACTGGTAATAGTCGAACGGCGGCAGCCGCTCGGCGTTCAGCCAGACGGCACCGGCCGCGGTCTTGCCCATCTTGGCGCCGGAGGCCGTGGTGATCAAAGGCGTGGTGAGCGCGAACAACTGGCGACCGTCGACCCGGCGGGCGAGCTCGATGCCGTTGACGATGTTGCCCCACTGGTCGGAGCCGCCCATCT
>CAZDFD010000035.1:0-42223 GCA_964504655.1 uncultured Geminicoccaceae bacterium | reverse complement strand
CTTGTGGCGGACGAGGGCCATGAGCCGGCGGTCGCGCCAGCGCTGGCGATGCGCGATCTCTTCGGCGAGCAGACGGAGCCGCCGGCTCTGCTCGATCTCGTCGAGCACGGGGCCGGTCCACTCCGGTCGCGGCAGGGCCGAGGTGAGCACGGAATCGAAGACGCTCCGGTAGCGGGTGACGTAGTCGCGGATGCCGCCCGGGGCATTGAGATCGCCCACCTCGAACGGCCCGGCGAAGCACCAGCGGAGCGCCAGGCCGTCGCGGAGCCCGATGTCGACCTCCTCGGCCGTGCAGATCCCGGCCGCGACGAGCTTCATGGCTTCCTCGACGAGCGCCGCCTGCAGCCGGTTCATGACGAAGCCCTCGATCTCGCGGGCGAGCCGGATCACCGAATGGCCGAGGCCGCGCATCACGGTCTCGGCGCGCAAGAGCGTCTCCATGCTGGTCCAGGGTGCGGGGCAGAGCTCGACCGCCCGGATCAGGTAGGGCGGGTTCAGGGGGTGCGCGACGAGGCAGCGCTCCCGGCCCGCGAGATCCTCGGTGAAGCGGGAGGGGAGAAGGGCCGAGGTCGAGGAGGCGAGCACGGCCTCGCGATCGGCGAGCCGGTCGAGCTCGCGCCAGAGTTCTCGCTTGAGCTCGAGCCGTTCGGGGGCGTTCTCCTGCACCCAAGCCGCCCCGGCGAGGGCCGCCTCGAGGCTCGCCGCGGGCTCGAGCCGGGCGCGCGCCGCGCGCTGGCCCTCGAGGGAGAGGAGCCCGTTCTCCACGAGGTCGGCGAGGAGCCCGTCGATGGTCGAAAGCGCCTGCTCGACGGCGCCCTCGGCCGGGTCGAACAGGCGCACGTGCCAGCCGGCCCGGGCGAAGTCGATCGCCCAGGCCCGCCCGATCAACCCGCACCCCACGATCGCACCGACCTCGCGCACGGAAGGGCCTCCCCCTTGCTACGCGGTCTGGCTAGACGCGGCGCGGCGGAGGCGTCAACGAGGGCCGACCGGGGAGCCTCGAGCGTGCGGGTCACCGTTCTTTCCGGCCTCGCCGCCAAGGGCCCGGCCGCGGTGCTGGTCGAGGCCGGGCATTCGCGGCTGCTGCTCGACCTCGGGCGTGGGCCGGAGCCGGGGGCGGAGGTGCCGCTCGAGGGGGTGGGCCGCGTCGATGCGGTGCTGCTCACGCACGGCCATGTCGACCATGCGGGGGCGCTCGACCGGCTCGGCGAGCTCGGCCGCCCCCCGGTCTGGGCGACGGCGGAGCTCCGGGCGCTGCGCGATCTCCCGCCGGGGGGGACGCTGCCGCTCTCGGGTGTGGTCGAGATCGCGGGCGTGCCGGTCCGGACCGGGCGGGCGGGGCACGCGCCGGGCGGGGTCTGGCTGCAGCTCGGGATCGGGGAAGGGGTCCTCTACACCGGGGATCTGTTCGACCGGTCCGAGGTCTGGGCGCTCGATCCGCCGCCTCCGGCCGCCACGCTGCTCGTCGACGCGTCCTACGGGCTCGACCCGACCCCGCTCGAGCTGCGTCGGGCGGCACTCCTCGAAGCATTCAACCGGCCGCGCGTGCTCCTGCCGGCGCCGGCCGACGGGCGCGGGCCGGAGCTCCTTCTGTTCGTGAGCGAGGCCACGGGGTGCCTCCCGGTGCTCTGCCCGCGGACCCGCGGGCGGCTCGCCCGGACCCTGGCCGTGGCTCGGGCGAGCCTGCGGGAGGGGATCGCCGAGCGGCTCTCGGCCCTGCTCGACGCGGCGCCGCCCTGGTCGGACGATCCGTCGGGGGTGGTGATCGCCGAAGGTGCCAAGCTCGAGCGCGGCCCCGCGGCCGGGCTCGCCCGCCGCTGGGCCGATCGCGACGACGCCCGGATCCTGCTCACCGGCCACGTGCCGCGCGGCTGCCCGGCCCGGGCCCTGCTCGAGGCCGGCGGCGCCGTCTGGCGGCGCTGGCCGGTGCACCCCGACCGGGCCACCCTCGAGCGGCTCGTGGCCCTGGTGCGACCGCGGCGGCTCGTGCCGCTGTTCGAGCCGGCAGCCGCGGCCGAGGCCTGGGCGGTTGCCTTTCCGGGCACGGCGATCCACCTCGAGCGCGGGCTCGGGCTCGACCCGCCGGCGGCCGACGGTCACGCGACCGTCACCGACCACGACTAGGCGCGCTCGAAGCCCGCCCCAAGGAGGTCACCATGCGCAGGCGCTCGCTGGGTCTCTGCCTCGCCGGCCTGATCGCGGCCGCCGCCGGCCCGGCCACGGCCGAGAAGCTCGTGCTCTACACGAGCCAGCCGACCGGCCAGATGCAGGAGGTCCTCGAGCTGTTCCGGACGGTCGAGCCGGCGATCGAGGTCGAGCTGTTCCGCTCGGGCACGACCGAGGTCATGAACAAGCTCGCGGCCGAGTTCGCGGCGGGCGCGCCGCAGGCCGACGTGGTGCTGATCGCGGACGAGGTGGCGATCACCCAGCTCGTCCGGGCCGATCGGCTCATGGCCTACCCCGAGGCCCCGGTGGCGCGGCTGCCCAAGGGCTTCTACGACCCGGCGATGCGCTGGTTCGGGACCAAGGTCATCACCACCGGCATCGTCTACAACACCAATCTGGTCAAGGAACCGCCGCGGAGCTGGCTCGACCTGGCGCGGCCGGACGCCAAGGGCCGGCTGATCATGCCGAGCCCGCTCTACTCGGGGGCGGCGGTGATCCACGTGGGCACGCTCGCCGAGACGCCCGGTCTCGGGTGGGCGTATTTCCAGAAGCTGGCCGATCTCGGGGCGCTGAGTGCCCGCGGCAACGGTGCCGTGCTCGACGCGGTCGCCAAGGGCGAGCGCGCCTACGGCATGCTGATCGACTACATGGCGCTGGGTGCCAAGGCCAAGGGCTCGCCGGTCGAGTTCGTCTTCCCGGCCGAGGGGGTGACCGCGATCACCCAGCCGGTGGCGATCCTGGCGACCGCCAAGAACGTCGCCGCGGCCAAGAAGTTCGTCGACTTCCAGCTGTCCGAGGCGGCGCAGCGGCAGGCGGTGGCGCAGAGCTACATCCCGGCGCTGACCGGCATCGCGCCGCCGCCCTCCTTCCCGGACATCGCCAGCATCAAGGTGATGGCGGTCGATCCACAGATCCTGGTCGAGAAGGACGAGGAGAACAAGAAGCGGTTCGCCGACCTGTTCGGTGGCTGAGGCGGCGGCGGCACCCGAGGCGCGCGCGGCCCGCCCGCTCCCACCCGCCGGGCCCCGGCCGCGGGCGGCCCGGCACTCCGACGCGGCCGGCCCGCTCCTCCTGTTCGCCACCCTCTATGTGGGCGTCTTCTGCGTCCTGCCGCTCGCCCGTCTCGGCCTCGAGGCGGTGCGGGCGGCCGAGGCGGGCCTCCTGGGCGAGGTCCTGGCCGCCCGGGCGACCCGCCGCGCGCTCTGGAACACGCTCGAGGCCGGCCTCGCCTCGACGCTCGTGGCGCTGCTCGTGGGCGGCGGGGCGGCGCTGTTGACCGGCCTCACCGACCTGCGCGGGCGGCGCCTCGCTACCTTCCTCCTGCTCGTGCCGCTGTTGATCCCCTCGCAGATCGCGGCCATGGCCTGGCTCCAGCTCCTGAGCCCGGCGAGCCCGCTCCTCGAGCTCGCGGGGATGGCGCCCGCGCCCGGCGCCCGCAACCCGCTCTACTCGCGCGAGGGCGTGATCCTGCTGCTCGGCCTCGAGCACGCCACCATGCCGTTCCTCGCGGTCCGCGCCGGGCTCGCTTCGATCCCGCCCGAGCTCCTCGAGGCGGCGCGGATCGCGGGCGCCCGGCCGCTCCGGTTGGTCCCGGGCATCGTCCTGCCGCTCCTGCGCCCGGCGTTCCTCGCCGGCGGCGCGCTCGCCTTCGTGGCCGCACTCGGCAATTTCGGGATCCCGGCCTTGCTCGGCATCCCCGGCCGCTACCCGCTCCTGACGGCACTCATCTACCAGCGCCTGTCCGGGTTCGGCCCCAAGGTCCTGGGCGAGGTCGCGGTGCTGGCGATGCTGTTGGCGCTCGTCGCGGCGCTCGGGCTGCTCCTGCAGGGGCTGGCGCTGCGGCGGGCACCGCCCCTCTCCGGCCGCGGCGGCGGGCCCGAGCCCCTGGCCCTCGGCCGTGCCCGGCTGCCGGTCGAGCTCGCCTTCTGGGGCGGCCTCCTGCCGATCACGATCCTGCCGCTCCTGGCGCTCGTGGCGAGCGCGCTCGTGCCTTCGGTGGGCGTGCCGCTGCGCGCCGACACCGTCACCTTAGCCCAGTTCGGCCTGATCCTGGCCGGCCACGGGGCGATCCCGCGGGCCTTCGCCAACAGCCTCCTCCTGGCCGGGCTCGCGGCGGTCGCGACGGTGGCGGCGAGCCTGCCGCTCGCCTGGCTCGTCCGCCAGGGCCGATCGCGGCTCGCCCGCGCGCTCGATCTGGCGGCCGACGCACCCTGGGCCCTGCCCGGCATCGTGCTCGCGATCGCGGTCATCCTGGTGCATCTGCAGCCGCTCCCGCTGCTCGGCCGGAGCCTCTATGCGAGCTTCGGGATCCTGCTCGTGGCCTATGCCGGGCGGTTCCTCGCCCTGGCACTCCGTCCGGTGGCGGCCGGCGTGGCCCAGCTCGACCCGGCGCTCGACGAGGCCGGCCGCAACCTCGGCGCCGGGCTCCTGCGGCGGCTGGTCGATCTGCACCTGCCGCTGACCCTGCCCGCGGCCGCGGCCGGCGGGCTGCTCGTGGTCATGACCGCGCTCAACGAGCTCACCGTCTCGGCGCTCCTGTGGTCGAGCGGCAACGAAACCCTGGGTGTCGTGGTCTTCATGCTGTACGACGAGGGCAACACCGGCGGGGCCGCGGCGGTGGCCACCGTCGCGACCGCGGCCGTCTTGGCGATCGCCGGGCTCGCCTCACTCCTGGCGCGGCTCGCGGGCCTGCCCAGGGGTGTGCTGCCCTGGCAGGGCTGAGCCGCCGGCGATGCGCCCCGTCCTGGCGGGAAGGGCGATGGTGCACTAGCTTGGCATCCGGGAGCCCTCGTGACGGGGCCGGGGCCGCTTCGCGGTCCGGCCCGGCCGGGATCCCGACCCCTTGGCCGCGAGCGGCGGCCGCCGCACCCGATCACCGACCGGACGCATGACCGAGCTCTCCCAGATCCGCAACTTCGCGATCGTCGCGCACATCGACCACGGCAAGTCGACCCTGGCCGACCGGCTCATCGAGAAGTGCGGCGGCCTCGATGCGCGCGAGATGACGAGCCAGGTGCTCGATTCGATGGACATCGAGCGCGAGCGCGGCATCACGATCAAGGCGCAGACCGTCCGGCTGCGCTACACGGCGCGCGACGGGCGGGACTATGTGTTCAACCTGATCGACACGCCCGGCCATGTCGACTTCGCCTACGAGGTCAGCCGGTCGCTCCGCGCCTGCGAAGGGGCCCTGCTCCTGGTCGACGCCACCCAGGGCGTGGAGGCGCAGACGCTCGCCAATGCCTATCAGGCGATCGACGCCGACCTCGAGATCGTCCCGGTCCTGAACAAGATCGACCTGCCGGCGGCCGATCCCGAGCGCGTCGAGCAGCAGATCGAGGACATCATCGGTCTGGATGCCTCCGAGGCGCTCGCGATCTCGGCCAAGACCGGGCAGGGGGTCGAGGCGGTGCTCGAGGCGATCGTGGCCCGGCTGCCGCCACCTTCGGGCGAGGCCGCGGCGCCGTTGCAGGCACTCGTCGTCGATTCCTGGTACGACCCCTATCTGGGCGTGGTGACGCTGGTGCGGGTCAAGAACGGTGACCTGAAGCGCGGCCTCAAGATCCGCTTCATGGGCACGGGTGCCGTGCACACCATCGACCGGATCGGCGTCTTCACCCCCAAGCCCGTGCAGGTCGACGGGCTCGGGCCGGGCGAGGTCGGCTACATCACCGCCGCCATCAAGGAGATCGCGGACGCCCGGGTCGGCGACACGATCACCGACGACCGCAAGCCCGCCTCCGCCGCCCTGCCCGGCTTCCGGCCGAGCCAGCCCGTGGTCTTCTGCGGCATGTACCCGACCGACGCGGCCGAGTACGAGACGCTCCGGGACAGCCTGGCCAAGCTCCGGCTCAACGATTCCTCCTTCGTGTTCGAGCCCGAGAGCAGCGGCGCCCTGGGCTTGGGCTTCCGCTGCGGGTTCCTCGGGCTCCTGCACCTCGAGATCGTGCAGGAGCGGCTCGAGCGCGAGTTCGGCCTGGATCTCGTGATCACCGCCCCCTCGGTGGTCTACCGGGTGCACACCACCGACGGGCAGGTGACGGAGCTGCACAACCCCTCGGACTATCCCGATCCCACCCGGATCGACCATGTCGAGGAGCCGTGGATCAAGGCCACCATCCTCGTCCCCGACGAGTATCTCGGCAAGGTCCTCGAGCTCTGCCAGGAGAAGCGCGGCATCCAGCAGGAGCTCACCTATGTCGGCAACCGGGCGATGGTGGTCTACCGGCTGCCCTTGAACGAGGTGGTCTTCGATTTCTACGACAAGCTCAAGTCGTGTACGCGCGGCTATGCGAGCTTCGACTATCAGCTCGACGGTTATGGCGAGAGCGATCTGGTCAAGGCCGACATCCTGATCAACGGCGAGCGGGTCGATTCGCTCTCGATGATCGTGCACCGCAGCATGGCCGAGAGCCGCGGCCGGTCGGTCTGCGAGAAGCTCAAGGACCTGATCCCGCGGCAGATGTTCCAGGTGGCGATCCAGGCCGCGATCGGCGGTCGGATCATCGCCCGCGAGACGGTCAAGGCGTTCCGCAAGGACGTGCTCGCCAAGTGCTATGGCGGCGACGTCACCCGCAAACGCAAGCTCTTGGAAAAGCAGAAGGAAGGGAAGAAGCGCATGCGCCAGGTGGGACAGGTCGAGATCCCCCAGGAGGCGTTCCTGGCGGCCCTCAAGATGGGTTGAGGCCGGTGACGGCCCCGCTCGTCTCGGTCCTGATCCCGGTCTATCGGGCGCACGCCACGCTCGCCCGCTGCATCGCCTCGCTGCACGCCCAGACGCTCGCCGACTGGGAGGCGGTGATCGCCGTCGACGACGCCGACCCGGGCTATCCGCGGATCCTCGCGGACGCCGGCCTCCTCGACCGGCGGATCCGCTTCGTTGCGACCGGCGGCGTGCGCACCGGCGTCGCGCACGCCCGCAACCGGGCGCTCGCCGCCGCCCGCGGCCGGCTCGTGGCGCCGCTCGATGCCGACGACACCCTCGATGCGGAGCGGCTCGCCACGCTCGCACCGCTGGCGCTCGCCCGCGGTGCCGCGGCCGACAATGCGCGGATCGTCGACGAGGCCGACGGCAGCCTCCTGCGCCACTGGCTCGAGCCGGGCCCGGGGACCTTCGAGCTCGATCCGGACCTCCTCCTCGACGATCCGGTGCCGGTGCTGCCCGTGGTCGACCGCTCGCTCGGGCTCGCCTGGGTCGAGGTGCCGATCTGCGACGACGTGGTGCTCAACCTCCTCCTGCTCGACCGGCTCGGGAGCTATCCGGTGAGCCGCCGGCCGCTGCGCAACTATCGCCAGCGGCCGGATTCCGAGTGCAACGCGCCGGACGCGGTGTTCCGCGCCGAGGCCGGCTACCGGCGGGTGCTCTCGATGCTCGAGGAGGGCAGCCTCGTGCTCCGCCCCGACCTCGCCGAGCGCGTGCGGGCGAGCTTCCGGCGGCGGATCACGCTCAACGCCGCCTTCGGCCGGGCCCGGGCCAAAGGCTGGGTCGGCTCCTACCAGGCCTTCGTGGCCCGGCTCAACCGATGCGGCCGAGGACCGGAAAGGTCTCGAGCAGCCAGAACGACAGCTCGTTGAGCCGGCCGGTCAGGAACAGGAGCCCGGTGCCGACCAGGAGCGCGCCGGTCGCCCGCTCGAAGGTCGGGATCCACCGCCGCAGCCGGGCGAGGCCGGCCACGGCCCGGTCGAGCAGAAGGGCCGAGAGGAGGAAGGGCAGGCCGAGCCCGGCCGCGTAGGTGGCGAGCAGGAGCGCGCCGCGGGCGACCGTGTCCTCGGTGCCGGCGACGAACAGCACGCCTGCCAGCACCGGGCCGACGCAGGGCGTCCAGCCGAAGGCGAAGGCCAGGCCGATCAGGTAGGATCCGAGCAGCCCGACCGGCTTCTCCGGCTGGAATCGGACGTCTCGGTTGAGGAAGGCGATCTTGAAGACGCCCAGGAAGTGCAGCCCCAGGAGGATGATCACGACGCCCGCGACCTGGGCCGCAACCAGGCTCCACTCGGCCACCAGGCGTCCGATCAGCGAGGCGCTCGCACCCAGGGCCACGAACACCGTGCCGAAGCCGGCGACGAAGGCGAGCGCGGCCGCGACCGTGCGCCGGCGCAGCCGCCCGAGCTCGCCGGCCTCGGCGCCGCCCCGCAGCTGCTCCATCGACAGCCCGCCCAGAAAGCAGAGATAGGGCGGGACCAGCGGCAGCACGCAGGGGCTGAGGAAGGACAGGACGCCCGCGCCGAAGGCCGCGAGGAAGCCGACGTCGAGCATCCGCTCAGCCGGTCCGGACCGTGACCCGGCCGGCCGCGGGCACCTCGATCGTCCCACGCGACTCGATGTGGGCGCGCACCAGCTCCCAGACGGGCGGCCCCTCGACCCCCTCGTTGACCGAGGCCCACCCGGCCACGACGTATTTGCGGCTCGGGTCGATCGGCTGGCCGGTCTTCAAGAACGTCATGTCCGAGATCCGCCGGCCGATCGGCTGGTCGACGTCGATCGTGAAGCCCATGCCGCCCACCCGCACCATGTCGCCGCCGCCTTGATAGTAGGGGTCGGGGTTGAAGATGTTGTCGGCGACGTCCTCGAGCACCTCCTTGAGCTGGGCGCCGGTCATCTCGACCCGGTAGACCTGGGGATAGGTCATCGCCGTCTGCGCCCAGACGTCCTCCATGCGGATCGGCTGGTCGGGCAGGAGCGAGGGCCCCCAGCGGAAGCCGGGCGAGAGCGCGATCTCGGCGTCGCGCCGCTCGAGGAGCGCGGCGCAGATCAGATCGTCCCAGCTCCCCTGGAAGTTGCCGCGGCGGTAGAGGAGGGTCTTCGTGTGGCCGATCACCTGCTCGAGCTCGGCCGCGTGCGGCGCGCGCAGGCCCTCGATCAGCTTCGCCACGGCGGGATCCGGCCGGATCGCCTCGGCGAACACCGGGATCAGCCGGAAGGCGGCCTCGGCGATGGCGCCGCCGCGCACGTCCAGATCGAGCCGGGCCAGGAACTTGCCGTTCGAGCCCGCGGCCACGAGCAGGGTCTTGCCGACCCGGACGAGCCGCGGCAGGGCGTCGTGGGTGTGGGCGGTCAGGATCACGTCGATGCCCGGGACCCGGCCGGCGAGCTTGCGGTCGACGTCGAAGCCGTTGTGGCTCAGGAGCACCACGAGCCCGGCGCCCTCGGCGCGCGCCGCCTCGACCAGCGCCGCGACCCGCTCCTCGCGGATGCCGAACGACCATTGCGGGATCATCCAGCGCGGGTTGGAGACCGGCGTGTAGGGGAAGGCCTGGCCGATCACGGCGATCTTGACCCCGCCGCGCTCGAACCACGCGGTGGAATCGAACACCGGCTCCTCCCACTCGGTGTCGAGCACGTTGCCGGCGAGGAAGGGGAAGCCCAGCTCGTCGACGATCTCCTTCACCCGCTCGGCGCCGTAGGTGAACTCCCAATGCCCGGTCATGGCCTCGACACCGAGCGCCTTCAGGGCCGCGACCATGTCCGCGCCGCGCGTGCGGAGCGCGGTCCAGGAGCCCTGGAGCGCGTCGCCGCCGTCGAGCAGGAGCGTGCGCCCGGGCCGCTCGGCGCGGATCGCCTCGACCAGCGTGGCGATCCGGTCGAGGCCACCGACGCGGCCGAAGCGGCGGGCGAGCTCGACGAAGTCGCGATCGGTCAGGGCGTGGGCCTCGGCCGTGCCCGGGGCGATGCCGTAATGGGCGAGGAAGGCGTCGCCGGTCAGATGCGGCGGCTGGCCGCGGGCCTCGCCCACGCCGAGATTGGTCGAGGGCTCGCGGAACCAGATCGGCACGAGCTGGCCGTGCAGGTCGGTCAGGTGCAGGATCGTGACGTTGCCGACCGGCCGGAAGGCCAGGAGCTCGGCCTCGGTCAAGCGGTCCTGGGCGGCCAGCCGACCGGCCCGGCCGGGCCCGAGGATCGCCGAGGCGGCTGAGGCTAGGGCGAGGAAGTCGCGGCGGCTGACCAAGGCGGTCCTCCCGGTGCGGGAAACGCCGCGGGCCGCACCCGTGGATGCGGCCCGCGCGGTGGGCGGGGCAGTGGGCCCCGCTCAGGCGGTGACGTCGATCTTGCTCTCGGCCTTGTGCACGCTGCCGTCGTCGTCGTGCCAGGCGAAGACGAAGGTGCCGCTCTCCTCGACCTTGACGAAGAACGAGATGTACGGGTTCGCCGAGATCGCCGGGTGCAGGACCATCTCGCAGACCGGCTTGCCGTTCAGCTCGCAGGTGAAGCGGTTGATGATCCGGCGCGGGATCGGCTTGCCGTCGGCGTCCTTGCGCTGGCCCGATTCCATGACGTGGGTGACGAGCGTCTTGATCTCGACGAGCTCGCCCTTCTTGGCGGTCTTCGGGACCTTGATGCGCGGCTTGACGTCGGCCATGGGTGTTCTCCTCCTGCTCCGTTCAGCCGCCGCAGCCGCCGATCGTGACCTTGACCTCGGTCCTGGTCATCCAGACCGAGCCGTCCGAGAGCTCCGCCACCGCCCAGACGTTCTGGGTCTGGGCCAGCCGCATGCGGGTCGAGAACTCGGCGCGGCCGTTGGCGGGGGTGAAGCGGAAGGTGCACACGCCGGCCTCGGGGTTGCCGTCGGCCAGGACGTGGATCGCCTTGCAGTAATTGTCCGCGGTCATCGGGCTGTCGACCGCCGCGGTCAGCGGCACGGTCTGCCCGTTTTCGGCGATTTGCGGCATGTCGAGCCGCACCTTGCCCTCCTGCGGGGTCTTGCCGCCGATCAGCTCGGCCAGGAGCTTCTGCGCCCGGGCGACATCGGCACGCGCGGCGCCGCCGGCGAAGAGGAGCCCGCCCGCGGCGAGCGCGCCGGCGCCCACCTGCTTGATCACCGTGCGGCGGCTGGCCGCCCTCCTGCTCGTCATCCCGTCTCTCCCGTGCCGACGGCCAGCGGCCGTCCTCAGTGGCGGATGTTCGGCGCCTCGATCGGCGTGCCGTTGCTGATGTAGGTGAGGTAGAGCTCGAGGTCGCCATATTCCCTGGCGTCCGGCGGCAGGTCGTTGGCCCGGATCTGCACGCCGCACCATTGGAAGCGCTTGCGGATGTCCCAGGTCTCCTGGCGGCTCGTCCGCCAGAGCGGGAAATGCGCCGTCTGGCCGGGCAGCTTGCCGAGGAACTGGCCGCGCAGCCAGGTCTCGCCGATCCGCTCGTGACAGTCGGTGCAGGCCATGTGCTGCTGGCCGATCTTGAGGTGGATCATGGCCTCGCCGCGGGCGAGGGCGGCCTTGGCCCCCTCGGTCGAGACGTCGACCCGCACCGGCATGCCGGCCGAGAGGTTGGTGAGGTAGACGTGGAGCGCGGTGTTCTCCGGGCTCTGCATCAGCCACTCCGCACCGGTCGTGGCCTTGGCGTGGCGGGCCAGGAACTCGGCCACCCCCACGACCTTGTCGAGCCGCGGCTCGAAATAGGGCATGCGCGCCGCCCAGCCCTTGAAGGCGGTGTCGGGATCGGCGTGGCAGGAGGCGCAGGAGCTGCCGCCCGGCCCGGGCTTCTCGAACAGCACCCGGCCGGTGTCGATCATCTCGGCGGAGGGATTGACGAACGGATCGGTCCAGTCGCGGTCCTCGACCGGCAGGGGCCGGCGGGCCGGATCGTCGAGCGGGTTCGTGAAGCTCGTGGGCGTCTTCAGGCTCTGCAGGAAGGCGACCATGTCGCGGACTTCCTGCTCGGTGTAGTAGCCGTGCGCGCCCCAGGGCGGCATGGTGGTCTCGGGGTTGAGGACGCGGGCGTCCCAGATCCGGTTGAACAGCTCGAGGTCGCTCCGCCCCCAGGTGCCGATCTCCGACAGGTCGGGACCCGAGTTGCCGGGCATCTCGAGGGTGCCCGGGCCCATCACGTGGCAGGACAGGCAGCCGCCGCCGCGGGCGCGCGAGAAGGCGAGCTGCTTGCCCTTGACCGGATCGCCCTTGCCGGGATCGGCCACCTGCTTGAGCTCGCCGGCCCGCGGTGGCGCCGGGGCGCGGTCGGGGTGGGCCAGATCGTTGAACTTGGACCAGTCGGCCTGGTTCCAGTCGCGGTAGCGCTTCCAGGGGGACGGGGCGGCCGAGCCCTCGAGGGCCAGGGGCGCAGGTCCGGCGGCTTGGCCCGGCGGCCCGGCCACCGGCCAGAGGCCGGCCGCCACCACGACCGCACACCAGGTCCGTGCACCCCGCATCCGCATCCTCGCCCCCACTCCCCGATCCGCGATCGGCGCGCGTTCCAGTCGTTCCCGACCCGCGTCCGCCCGATCGGCCGCTTGCCTAGTGTATAAGCCCTCTTTAATATGAATGCCAAGGGCCCCCGGGTTGCGACGATCGGTCGCCGGAGTCAGACTGGTGGTCCAGGAGGTTGTCCGAGCATGCGCGGCAGGGGCGGGGCGATCGTGCTGGGGCTCGTGCTGGCGGCCGCGCCGCCCGCGGCCGAAGCGGCCGAGCTCGTGATGTTCGAGGAGCGCGGCTGCCCGTGGTGCGCCCGCTTCGACGTCGAGATCGGCCCGATCTACGGCAAGACCGAGGAGGCGCGGCGGGCGCCGTTGCGGCGCGTCGACCTCGATGGCGGGATGCCGGCCGAGCTCGCGCATCTCCGACCGGTGAGCTTCACCCCGACCTTCGTGCTGCTCGAGGAGGGCCGCGAGGTCGGACGGATCCAGGGCTATCCGGGCGAGATGCACTTCTGGGGCCTCCTGGGCCTGCTGCTCGAGCGGCTTCCCGAGCGCGCGGCCGAGCCGGCCGCGGCGGGCTGAGGCCGTGGCGCTCACCCGGCGCGCCGCTCTGGCGCTCCCCGGCGGCCTGCTCGCCGGGCGAGCGGCCGCTGCCACCACGACCGACGCCACCGGCCTGCCCGCCCAGCCCTGGTTCCTGCAGTCGTTCCAGGACCTGCGCGAGGACCTCGAGGCGGCGGCCGCGGCCGGCAAGCGGCTGGCCGTCCTGGTCGAGCAGCGGGGCTGCCCCTACTGCAAGCTCCTGCACGAGGTGAACTTCGCCGATCCGGCGGTGGGCGGGTGGATCCGCGAGCGGTTCGAGATCCTCCAGCTCGACCTGCACGGCGCCCGGCCGGTGACCGATCTCGACGGCACCGTCCTCGAGGAGCGGGCGTTCGCGCGCGGCGCCACGGGCACGGTGACGCCGGCGGCGTTGTTCCTGCCGGCGACGCTCGCCCTGGCGGCCGGGCGGCCGGCCCGGCTCGCGGCGGTGGCGCGGATGCCCGGCTACCTGCCGCCGCGGGAGTTCCTGGCGCTGTTCCGCTGGGTCGCCGAGGAGGGCTACCGGCACGAGAGCCTGGATGCGATGCTGCGCCGTCAATCCTGAGGACGCGACCTTACGCCGCGGTCCGAGGGCGTTGGCGCAAGCGGAATATTAGTGTTTCCGCAGATGCGCGGGGCGGGAATGCGCGCCCGAGCCCCGCGCCACCCGGAGGGAGGCCTGAGGATGCGCATCCATCGTGTCGCACTGGCCGTGATCGGGCTCGCGGCGGCGGGCCCGGCTCTGGCCGCACCGTCGGTCGAGACCATCGCCCGCAACTGCGTGGTCTGCCACGGTCCCAAGGAGGCCGGGCAGGCCGAGATCCCGACGCTCGCCAACTATCCGGCCAAGAAGATGGTCGAGATGCTGAGCGGCTTCAAAGCCGACCAGAAGCCGGCCACGATCATGAACCGGATCACCAAGGCCTTCAGCGACGAGCAGATCCAGGCGCTCGCCACGCTGCTCGGCAAGCCGTGAGAGGGAGGACGAGCATGACGACGTCCAGGCGCACCGTCCTCGCCTCCGGCCTCGCGCTCGCGGCCGGCCTCGCCCTGCCGCGGCTGGCCCGCGGCGCCGCGCCCAAGGTGGTGGTGGTGGGCGGCGGCTTCGGCGGCGGCACCGCCGCCCGCTACGTCAAGCAGCTCCTGCCGGCGGCCGAGGTGACGCTGGTCGAGCGCGACCGGCAGTTCGTCACCTGCCCGTTCTCGAACCTGGTGATCGGCGGGCTCGCCAAGATGGAGCAGATCACCCACGGCTATGGCGGGCTCGCCAAGCGCGGGGTCGCGATCGTCCACGACGAGGCCGTGGGCGTCGATCCCGCCGCCCGCAAGGTGACGCTCAAGGGCGGCACGGTGCTCGACTACGATCGGCTCGTGCTCGCGCCCGGCATCGATCTGAACTACGAGGGACTGCCCGGCTACAGCGAGGCCGCGGCCGAGATCATGCCGCACGCCTGGAAGGCCGGGGCGCAGACGCTCCTCCTCAAGAAGCAGCTCGAGGCGATGAGCGACGGCGGCACGGTGATCATCGTGGCACCGGCCAACCCGTTCCGCTGCCCGCCCGGACCCTACGAGCGGGCCGGGATGATCGCCTGGTACCTCAAGAAGAACAAGCCCAAGTCGAAGATCCTGATCTTCGATCCGAAGGAGACCTTCTCCAAGCAGGCCCTGTTCTTCGAGTCCTACGAGGCGCTCTACCCGGGCATGATCCAGTGGATCGGCGGCAAGCAGGGTGGCAAGGTCGAGAAGGTCGACGCCAAGGCGATGACGGTCGAAGCCGGCTTCGGCGAGGAGAAGGGCGAGGTGATCAACGTCATCCCGCCGCAGCGCGCCGGCAAGATCGCCCAGGTGGCGGGGGTCGCCGACGACAAGGGCTGGTGCCCGATCAAGGCCGAGAGCATGGAATCGGCCAAGGTCCCCGGGATCCACGTGGTGGGCGACGCCTGCATCGCGGGTGCGATGCCGAAGTCGGGGACGGCCGCCAACAGCCAAGCCCGCAACGCCGCCGCGGCGATCGTGGCGGCGCTCGAGGGGAGGCCCGTGCCCGAGCCCTCCTTCGCCAACACCTGCTACTCGGTCGTGGCCGAGGGCTACGGCTTCTCGGTGACCGGCATCTACGGCGCCACGCCCGAGGGCATCAAGGAGATCGCGGGCGGGGTGAGCAAGCTCAAGGCCCCGCCCAAGGACCGCGACCTCGAGGCGGCCTACGCGCTCGACTGGTACCGCGGGATCGTCCACGACGCGCTGGGGTGAGGATCGGGTCACCCCGGAGGAGGAACGAGCGATGAGGGAGACGGACGGGGGGCCGCGCAGGCGCGCGGCTCTCGACCGGCGGGCTCTGCTCGCCGCCGGCGGTGCCGCGGGGGCGGCACTCGCCGGCAAGGTGGCGCGTGCCGGCGAGGCCACGATCCCGGAAGAGCTGCCGGACTGGTCGCGCTATCTCGGGCCCGGGGTCGACGACGAGCCCTACGGCAAGCCGTCCCGGCACGAGGCGCACGTGGTGCGCCGCAACGTCGAGTGGCTCACCGCCTCGACCGAGTCCTCGATCAACTTCACGCCCTTGCCCTGGCTCAACGGGATCCTCACGCCGAACGGCGTGTTCTTCGAGCGCCACCACGGCGGCCGGGCGGAGATCGACCCGAGCGCGCATCGGCTGTTGATCCACGGGCTCGTCGAGAAGCCGCTCGTCTACACCATGGAGGACCTCAAGCGGCTGCCCTGCGAGGACCGCATCTGGTTCCTCGAATGCGCCGCCAACGGCGGCATGGAATGGCGCGGCGCGCAGCTCAACGGCTGCCAGTTCGTGCGCGGCATGGTCGGCTGCGCGCAGTGGACCGGCGTCCGGCTCAAGACCCTGCTCGAGCGCTCGGGCCTCAAGCCGAACGCCAAGTGGGTGCTGGCCGAGGGTGCCGACGCCTCGGCCCTGACCCGGAGTTTCCCGATCGAGAAGGCGCTCGACGACGCCTTCATCGCCTACGCCCAGAACGGCGAGGCGCTCCGGCCCGGCCAGGGCTACCCGGTCCGGCTGATCCTGCCGGGCTGGGAAGCCAACATGAGCGTCAAGTGGCTGCGGCGGATCGAGATCGGCGACGCGGCCTGGCACACGCGCTGGGAGACCTCGAAGTACACCGACCTCCTGCCCTCCGGCAAAGCCTACCGGTTCACCTGGGTGCAGGAGGCCAACTCGGTGATCACCTGGCCGGCACCGGAGCACCGGATCGACGGGCCGGGCGAGTACATGGTGCGCGGCCTCGCCTGGTCGGGCCGCGGGCGGATCACGCGCGTCGACCTCTCCTTCGACGGCGGCCGCAACTGGGTCGTCGCTCCCCTGCAGGAGCCGGTCCTGCCCAAGGCCCTGACCCGCTTCTACCATCCCTGGCGCTGGGACGGCTCGGCCACGGTCCTGGCGGCGCGCGCGATCGACGAGACCGGCTACGTGCAGCCGACCATCGCCCAGCTCCGCAAGGCGCGCGGGGTCAACTCGATCTACCACAACAACGCGATCATCACCTGGCTCGTGAACCCCGATGGCGAGGTCGAGAATGTCCAGGTCGCGTGAGCTCCTGTCGATCCTCGTCCTGGGCGCGGTCCTCGCCGCACCGGCGCTCGCCGGCCCGATCGGCCGGGCGCCGAGCCCCGGGGAGATCGCCCGCTGGGACATCGACGTGCGTCCGGACGGGCAGGGCCTGCCGCCGGGCAGCGGCACCGCGGCCCAGGGCGAGGAGGTCTACGCCGCCCGCTGCGCCGCCTGCCACGGCGAGTTCGGCGAGGCGGTCGGCCGCTGGCCGGTGCTGATCGGCGGCCAGGGCACGCTCGCCAGCCACGACCCGGTCAAGACGCCCACGAGCTACTGGCCCTACGCGACCACGCTGTTCGACTACATCAAGCGGGCGATGCCGTTCGGCGACGCCCAGTCGCTGAGCGACGACGAGGTCTACGCGATCACGGCCTTCCTCCTGGCGCAGGACGGGGTGATCGGCGAGGACACGGTGCTCGACGCCCGGACCCTGCCGCGGGTGGCGATGCCCAATGCCGACGGGTTCGTCGACGATCCGCGGCCGGACGTGCCCGCGGGCGAGCCGTGCATGCGGAACTGCCTGGCCGAGGTCGTGATCACCGGCCACGCCCGCAAGATCGACGTGACGCCGGAGGAGGCCGCCCGGCGCGCGGCGAGCGAGTGAGCCCGGCCGCCGGCTCAGCCGAGGCCGCGCCGCTCGGCCCGGCCGAGCAGCCAGAGGGCCAGGCCCAACAGGCCCAGGACCAGCCAGGCGGGCAGCGTCAATGCGCCCAGGGCCAGGTCGCGGCCGAGCTCGCCGCCGGCGCGTTCGGCCGCCGCCTGGAAGCCGACGAGGCTGTTGGCGGCGACGGCGTACCAGATCGTCCCGACCGAGACGCGGCTCTCGCCGCCGCTCGCCACCAGCATCAGCACCTCGGCCACCGCCGCCGCGGCACCGAGGACGAGGAGGGCGAGCCCCAGCCACCGCGCGAGCTGCCGCATCCCTCCCCCCGCTGCGCGACCGGCCGCGACCATGGCCGAGGCCGGGGGCCGCGGCAAGCCATGGTCGGCGCGGTTGCGGCCGGTTCGGGCGCCGATGATCACGGGCGCCGCCGGAGGGCCGGCCGAGCGGTCCAAGGCGCACGCCTGGAGAGCGTGTCGGCGTCAACGCCTCGGGGGTTCGGATCCCGCTCCCTCCGGCGGTCGGCGGCGGACGCTCCGATGCGGGACGATCCGGGGCTCGGGTGAACCCGCGGCGCGCCGGGTCGACCGGCCGCCGCCGAGGACGGCGGACGGCCGGGCCGCGATCCACCTCAGAACCGCGCCACCCCGGGGTCGAGCCCGAGCGCGAGGCGACCGGAGAGGACGAAGTTCGCGGGGCTCATGGCGACGTGCTTGGCTGCGGCGTGCACGTCGCGCACCGCGCGCTCGAGCGGACAGGCCTCGAAGATCGCGGCGGCTCCGGCCGCGGCGGCGAGCCCGTCGACGACCGATACCGCCGCTTCGCTCGCGTGGGCCGCCGCCAGACGCAGCGAGGCGCGCGCCCGCACCAGTCGATCGCCGCCGATGTCCGTGGCGGTCATCAGTTCGGTCATCGCGTCGGCGAGGAAGGCGCGGGCGGAGCGAACGGTCGCCTCGGCGCGGCCGACCATGGCCTGGACGGTCTCGCGATCGCGAAGGACGGTGCTGGTACCGAGCCGGGTCCGCCCGATCGCGAGGCGGGCGAAGCTGTCGAGGGCCCCACGCGCGATGCCGAGCGGCACGACCGCGACGGTCCAGGCGAAGACCGAGAGCGCCGGCATGTGGTAGAGGATCCCCGGCTCGGTGGGGACGTGGTCGGGAAACGGGTGGCAGTGCGACGCCGGAACCAGGGCATCGCGAACCTCCCAGTCCGAGCTGCCGGTGCCTCTGAGCCCCGACACGTGCCAGGTGTCGTGCACGACGACCTGGGCGCGGGGGAAGCAGCAGAACAGGAGGGGCCGCCCCGGGCCGGGCTCGCCGCCGAGTGCCGCGAGCCCGGCGAAGTGGCTGGCGTGCGCCGCGCCACTGCCGAACGGCCAGCGCCCCGACACGCGCCAGCCATCGGAAGCGGGCTCGAGCGCGCCGACGGCGCCCGTCGCGCTGACGACGAAGGCGCGCGGATCCGAGAAGATCCGGCGCGACACCTCCGCCGGGAGGTAGCCGGCGATGCGGCTCATCCCGCCGCCGTTCCCGACCAGCCAGCCGATCGACCCGTCGAGCGCCGCGGCGGCCTCGACCACCTCGAGGAAGTCGAGGGGCGCGAGCTCGGCTCCCCCGAGCGCGCAGGGGAGCCAGAGGCGGAACAGCCCGGCATCGGCCAGCGCCGCGAAGACGTCGTCGGGGAGCCGTCGCTCCCGATCGAACGCCTCGCGTCGGGCGGCGAGGAAGGGTGCCAGCTCGCGCAGGCTCGCGAGCAGCGTCGCGGTTCGGTCGGCGGGGCCGTTCGGCATGGCGGGCCTTTCGCTCGGCACGAGGTCGAGGGCGATCTTGGGCGTTCCGCGGCGGCCGCGGCAAACGCGAAGAACTCGCTTCAGGATGAGAAGGATTCAGCTACGATGCCCGCATGGACGGATTGCCCCCGCTCGGCGGACTGCGCGCCTTCGAGGCCGCGGCGCGCCATCTGAGCTTCAAGAGGGCGGCGAGCGAACTGGGCGTCACGCCGACCGCGATCAGCCACCGGATCCGGCAGCTCGAACGGCATTGCGGACAGGCCCTGTTCCGGCGGCGGCCGCGCCCTCTGGCGCTGACCCCGGCCGGTGCGCGTCTCTTTCCCGTCCTGCGCGACGGGTTCGGATCCTTCCTCGAGGCGCTCGGCGCGGTTCGGGAACGCAGCCCGACCGACCGGCTCCGGATCACGGCGACGAACGCCTTCGCCGCGCGCTGGCTGGTGCCGCGCCTGCCGCTCTGGCGTGCCACGGAACCGCGGGTGAAGCTCGACATCATCGGAACCGACGCCGTGCTCGATCTGGCCGCCGGCGAGGCCGACCTCGCGATCCGCTACGCGCGCCGGCCACCCCGGGGCCTGCGCAGCGTCGAGCTGTTCCGGGACCGGTTCCACGTGGTCGCGAGCCCGAGCCTGGTCGGCGCGGCCGGCCCGCCGATGAGCCCGCGCGAGATCGCGGCCTTTCCCCTGATCGAGGCCGAATGGCTCCCCGGCGACTGCAAGGCCCCGACCTGGTCGCGCTGGCAGGAGCTGGCGGGTGCCAGGTACGCGGACGTTCCCGATCTCGCGGGGCATGTGAGCCTGCGCTTCCGGGAGGAACTGCATGCGATCGAGGCGGTGATCGCCGGTCAGGGGATCGGCCTGTGCAGCGATGTCCTGATCGGCCCCGAACTCGCGCGCGGCGCCGTCCGCCGGATCTCGAGGCTGACGCTGCCGGGCTATGGGTTCCACATCGCCAGCCGACCGACCCATCCGAAGCACGCGGCGATCACCGCCTTCACCCGGTGGGCGCTCGGGGTCGCGCAGACGGGACCGCGGTCCGGGCGGGCGGGCCTGCCGTCGCCCTAGCAGCGGTCGCCGACGCCCGACCCGGCGCAGGCTCCCCCTGCGGATCGCCCGGCCCATGGCCGGGCCGGCCGGGCCGGGCAGGCCGAGGTTGCGGCGCCCGGGGCCGCCGATTATCACTTCGGCCCGCCGGAGGGATGGCCGAGCGGTCTAAGGCGCACGCCTGGAGAGCGTGTTGGGGGCAACTCCTCGCGGGTTCGAATCCCGCTCCCTCCGCCATCGCGACCGGGGTGCGAACCATCGGTCGAGGGGGGGCGCCAGTGTGGCGGCTGCGACGCCCGAACCTCCGTGGGTGGTCCGCCCTCAGGTGGCCGCGACGCGCTGCGGGCCGGGGCTCGCGATGGGCCGGGCCAGCCGCCGCGCAGGACCGTCGGGGGCCGGCGCGGTCCTGGCCATCGTTCCGAACTGGAACCATCGCTCCAGACGCCGTGTCAGGCGCGGCGGGCCGTCGACCGTCAGGAGGCCGGCCTCGATCGCACCGGCGAGTGTGACATCGCCCCGGTACAGGCGGACGAGGTCACGCAGGGTTGCGGTGAGGTAGAGGTCGGTCTCCCTGCCCGGATCGGACACGCAGAGCTCGACCGCGCCATCCTCGCACACGAACCAGTAGAGGCGCTTGTGTGCGGGCTGATCGCACACCTCGAGTCGCAGCACGCAGCCACCGGGTCCGAAGGCGGTCGGGTCGACCGAGTGTTCGAGCCCCCAGATCAACAGGCCGAGGTCGAGCTCGCCGTCCTCGAGCTCGCGCCGGGTCCATCTCTGCCCCCAGACGGCGAGGGCGCCGACGAGCGGCAGGAATTCGGCGCCGGCCGCGGTCAGATGGTAGGTCCAGCTCCTGCCGGCGGCTGTCCTCCGCCGCTCGACCAGCCCCTCGGCCTCGAGCCCGCGCAGACGTCGCGCGAGCAGGGTGGCCGACATGTGCGGCACGCCGCGGTGGATGTCGTTGAAGCGCACCGCGCCTGCACCGAGGTTGCGGATCACGAGCGCCGTCCAGCGCTCGCAGAAGATCTCCGCCGCCTTGGCGATCGGGCAGAACTGGCCGTAGCCCTTCATCGGCGCCTCCCACGAGCGCTTCTGGCGCTGGAATAGTCCGACCGGGGTCCGGACTCCAGATCGTGGAGTATTCGCCCGCCGCCCTTCGCGCGCAGGATCGACCGGCTGCGAAGCGAAGGGAGAAGCCCATGGACACGGCGTTCACGAACAGCGGGAGCGGCGTCGGCGCGGCCGCGGCGATGTGGGGACGGCCGGGAACGGCGTATGACGGCATCGCGTTCGGCCTCGCGGACACGATTTCGCATGCGGTGCAGCTCCTCTGGCCGAGGCCGGGCGAGCGGATCCTCGACATCGGGACCGGCACGGGCTGGGCGGCGCGGCTCGCTGCCCGGCGCGGGGCGCAGGTCACCGGCATCGACTTCGCTCCGGGCATGGTGGCAGCGGCGACCGAGCTCTCACGGGGCCTCGATCCTCGTCCCGAGTTCATCCTGGCACGGGCCGAGGACATGCCCTTCCAAGACGGCACGTTCGACGGCGTGGTCTCGACCTATGGGGTGATCTTCGCCGAGGATCCGCGGGCGGCGATCGCGCAGATGGCGCGGGTGCTGCGCCCCGGGGGCCGGCTGTCGCTCGCCACCTGGGCGGACGATCCCGAGGGCTACATCGGGCGCTTCTTCGCCCTGATCGGGCGCTGGTCCGACGCGCCGCCGCCGGCCGCCTCGCCGTTCGACTGGGGCAGGACCGACTGGCTCGGGGAGGCGCTCGGCGGATGGTTCGACATCGCCTGCCGCGAGCAGACGACCTTGCTCCATGCACCGGATCCGGCCACGGTGTTGGAGGAGTACGCGACCGGCTTCGGACCCGTGGCGGCGACGGTCGCGGCGCTTCCGGACGCCGCGCGGGCGGCGTTCAGGTCCGAGTTCGAGGCCCTGCACGCACCCTACGAGACCCCCCTCGGCCTCGTGATTCCGCGACGGGCGCTCCTCGTTCGCGGCATCCGCCACTGAACCGACGGTCGATGGACGCGCTCCTGTCGGCGGGATGCGGGAGCACGGTGGCGGCAGGCAGCGCGCCCGGTGCCGCGTCCCTACCGGCGCGGCAGCCTGGTCGGTGAGGGGCCGGCGCGCGGACCAACGTCCTCCAGGGGGCGGTGCAGATCGCCGTGCTCCTCGCCTGCCTCGTGCCGATCTTCGACGCGTGAGGGCGGGGCGCCTGGACGTAGCCTTCGCACCTCCGGTCGGGCTATGGCTTCGGGCCGGTCGCAACGCGGGGAGGTGCGCCTTGGACCGGTTCACCGGCGGTTGCCTCTGCGGCCAGGTCCGGTTCGTGGCGAAGGGACGGCCCTACCGGGTCGGCCTCTGCCACTGCCTCGACTGCCGCAAGCATCACGGCGCCCTGTTCCACGCCGCCGCGGTGTTCCCGGTGGACGCGGTGACGATCGTGGGCGAGGCGAGCGGCTATGCGGGGCGGTTCTTCTGTCCGCGGTGCGGCTCGCCGGTGTTCGCCAGGAGCGGCGACGAGATCGAGGTCAATCTCGGGTCCCTGGACGCCCCGGATCGGCTCAGACCGACCTACGAGCTCTGGACCGTCCGGCGGGAATCCTGGCTGCCGCCCTTTCCGCTCGCGCGGCGCTACGAGCGCGATCGCGACCCCACCGGCCGCTTCGAGGGGTAGCGCGCGCGGCCGGCCGGAAGCGGCGCGGGCCGAGGCTCAGCCGCGGCGGCGGCGCTCGGCCTCGTCCCAGGCCGTGAGCGGCTGGTAGTCGGGCACGAAGCCGAGGCCCTTCCTGGCGTCGGAGGAGACGACGGCGCGCGAGGTCACGACGTCGAGGAGGGCCGGCGCCCGCTCGAGCGCGCGGGCGAGCGCCGGGCGCAGCTCCTCCGGCCGCTCGACCCGCTCGCCATGGGCACCGAGCGCGCGGGCCAGGGCGGCATAGTCGGAATGGGCGAGGGTGGTGCCCACCACCCGGCCGCCATAGTTGGTCTCCTGGTCGAACCGCTCGATGTTCCAGGCGGCGTTGTTGGAGACGACGAACACCGCCCGGGCACCGTGGCGGACCGCGCTGTCGACCTCCAGGGCATGGAGGCCGAAGGCGCCGTCGCCGTTGACCGAGATCACCGGCCGGCCGGGGAAGGCCAGGGCGGCTGCGACCGCGAAGGGGACGCCCACCCCCAGGCAGCCGAAGGCACCCGCATCGAGGTAGGTGCGGGCCTCGAGGCCGATGCGGGCGAAGCTCAAAAGATCGCCGCCGTCGGCGATCGCCACGAGGTCGGGGCTCGCGAGCTCGCGGATCGCGGCGAAGATCGCCATCGGGTGGATCCGGCCGTCCGGGCCGAGCCTCTCGCGGGCGGCGGCCGCGGCCGCGGCGGCCTGGCGCTCCTCGTGGCGGCGGCGGAGCCCCCTGGCCCAGGCGCGGTCGGTCGCGGGCTCGCGGTTGCCGGCCCGCTCGACGATCGCCGCCATGGCGAGCGCCGGATCGGCCAGGATCTCCGGATCACCCCGGCGGTTGTCGATCAGCTCGCCGGCGTTGTCGGCCAGGCGCAGGAAGCACCGGGCCGCCTTGAACACCGCGGGCGAGCCGTAGCCGAGCTGGTAGTCGAGCTTGCGGCCGATCACGAGGACGAGGTCGGCCTCGCCCATCGCTTGGCCGCGCACCGCGCCCACGAAGGAGGGGTGCTCGGCGGGCACGAGGCCGCGGCTTTCCTGGGTGTCGAGATAGACCGCACCCGTGGCGTCGAGCAGCCGCGCCAGCGCCGCCTCGGCGCCGCGTGCGCCGCGGCCGGTGACCACGAGCGGGCGCCGCGCCGACCAGAGGGCCTGCGCCGCGGCCTCGATCAGGGCGGGGTCGGGCGGGAAGGGTCGGCGCGGCTTGGGCCGCAGCCACTCCTCGAGCACGAGCGCCTCGGGCACGCTCGTGCGCAGGACGTCGGTCGGGATCTCGACATAGGCCGGGCCGGGCTCGCCCAGATCGCCCGCGGCGCGCGCCACCGCCTCGTCGAGCTCGCGCACCACCTGCTCGGCCACCCGCAGCGTGCGCGACTGGCGCGCGACGGGGCGCAGGATGTCGACGTGCGGGATGTCCTGGAGCGGGCCCATGTTGGCCTGCGGCCGCGGCGGGCAGCCGCCGATCAGGAGCACCGGGGCGCGCGCCAGATGGGCGTTGGCGACCGCGGTCACGGTGTTGGTGACCCCGGGGCCGGCGGTCACCATGGCGACGCCGAGCGTGCCCGTGAGCTCGGCATGGGCGTGCGCCATGTGCACCGCGGCGCCCTCGTGGCGGACGTCGACGATGCGGATGCCGAGCCGCGCGCAATGGTCCCAGATCGGCTGGATGTGGCCGCCCTGCAGGCCGAACACCCGGTCGACGCCGCGCGCCGCGAGGAAGCGCGCGACCCAGGCGGCGCAGGAGAGCGGATCGGTGTTGAGGTCGACGACGGGGATGGTGGGCTCGGCCACGGCTTCAGCCTCCCTGGCCGGCGGCCGACGCGAGCCGGTCGCGCAGGATCTTGTGCTGGATCTTGCCGGTGGCGGTGCGCGGCAGGTCCGCCTCGCCCACCACGCTCACCGAGCGGGGCCGCTTGTAGCCGGCGAGCTGCGGCCGCGCCCAGTCGAGGAAGGCCGTCTCGTCGATGTTCGCGCCGGGGCGGAGGACCAGGACGGCGTGCACGCGCTCGCCCCAGAGCGGGTCCGGAAGGCCCACGACCGCCACGTCCTGGACCGCCGGGTGGCGGGCGAGCACGGCCTCGACCTCGGTCGGGTAGATGTTCTCGCCGCCCGAGATGATCAGGTTGCTCTTGCGGTCCACCAGCACGATGTAGCCGTCCGCGTCGCGCCGCGCCATGTCGCCGACCGAGCACCAGGCGCCGTCGAACGCCAGGGCGGTCCTGGCCGGATCCTTCCAGTAGCGGTCGAAGCTGTAGGGGGTGCAGGAGAAGAGCTCGCCCACGGCACCGTCGGGCACCTCGCGGCGCTCGTCGTCGAGGAGCCGGATCGGGGCGCTGCCGACGCATTCGCGGCCGACCGTGCCGAGCTTGGTGAGCTGCTCGTCGGGATGCAGCATGGTGACCCAGCCGGCCTCGCTCGAGCCGTAGAGCTCGAACAGGCCGGAGTTGCGGAACAGCTCCATGGTCGCGAGCTTGGTCTCGGCGCGGGCCGGCGCCGAGGAGATCATGAGCTTGGCGACCCGCCCGAGGTCGAGCCCGGCGCGCGCCGCGGCCGGCACCTCGAGCAGCATGACGTACTGGGTCGGCACCAGCGAGGTGAAGGTGGCGCCGGTCGTGGCGAGCGTGCGCAGGCAGTGCTCGGGATCGAAGCTCGGCCGCGAGTAGACCACGCTGGCGCCGCCGCAATAGGCGAAGGAGGTGAAGAAGTAGAGCGAGTTGGCGTGGCACATCGGCATGACCAGGAGGGCCGCGTCGGGCCGGTGCAGCGCGAGCTCGATCTCGGTCACGAGTGCCAGGAGGACGGCCGCTCGGTGGCTCTTGAGCACGCCCTTGGGCCGGCCGGTGGTCCCCGAGGTGTAGAGGAGCGTCCAGGGATCTTCGGGCGCCACCTCGACCTCGGGCTCGCGCTCGCCGGCTGCCGCCAGGAGCTCCTCGTAGCCGCGCCAGCCGGCCGGCGTGCGGCTCCCGCCGAGATGCACCCGGCGGCCGGGGGCGACCGGAAGCCCGGCCGGATCCGGCTCGACCAGGCGCAGGAGCTCGTCCTGGACGACCAGCGCCGCGGCCTCGGCGTGCTCGAGGATGTAGCGGACCTCCTCGGCCACCAGGCGGAAGTTGATCGGCACGATGATCAGCCCGGCCTTGGCGGTCGCGGCGTAAAGCTCGAGCCACTCGAGGCGGTTGTAGGCGAGTACGGCGACCCGGTCGCCCTTGTGGAGGCCGAGCCCGAGCAGGGCGTTGGCGAGGCGGCAGGCCCGCGCGTTCCAGCGGGCGAAGGAGAGCGTGCGCTCGAGGTCGGCCGCGCCGGTCCGCTCGCCGTGCAGGCGGGCGTGCACGGCGAGCATCTGGCCGAGCGTCAGGAGCTCCCGCATGCGCCGCCTCCCGGTGCCGGCCGCGGCGTTCGCCGGCCGCCGCGACCGGCGCCCTTCTAGGGAGCGGGGACGGGCCCGGCAATGCCGGCCCCGGCGGCGCGCCCCGGCCCTGCGGCCGGCACCCTTGCGCGGCGCCCGGCGGCCGGTCATGGACCCTCGGACCGGAGGGCAGGGGAGGCTGCGATGCATCGGCGACGGCTGGGCCAGGGGCTCGAGGTTGGGGCCGTGGGCCTGGGTTGCATGGGCCTCTCTGGCACCTACGGGGCGGCCGAGGACGGGGCCTCGGTGGCGCTGATCCGGAGCGCGGTCGAGCAGGGCTGCACGCTGATCGACACCGCCGACATCTACGGCTTCGGCCACAACGAGCGGGTCGTGGGCGAGGCGATCCGGCCGATCCGCGAGCGGGTCGTGCTCGCGAGCAAGTTCGGCAACATCCGCGACGCGCAGGGGAGGCCCGCGGTCGACGGCCGCCCGGAGCATGTCCGGCGCGCCTGCGAGGCCTCGCTCGAGCGGCTCGGCGTGGCGACGATCGACCTCTACTACCTGCACCGGGTCGACCCGACCGTGCCGATCGAGGAGACGGTCGGCGCCATGGCCGAGCTCGTGCGCGCCGGCAAGGTCCGCCATCTGGGCCTCTCGGAGGCCGCCCCGGCGACCATCCAGAGGGCGCACGCCGTCCACCCGATCACCGCCGTGCAGTCGGAATGGTCGCTTTGGACCCGCGACATGGAGGCCGAGGTCCTGCCCACCTGCCGTGCGCTCGGCATCGGCTTCGTGCCCTACAGCCCGCTCGGGCGCGGCTTCCTGTCGGCGACCATCGCCCGGGTCGAGCCGGGCGATCGGCGGGCCGAGCATCCGCGCTTCGCGGCCGACAACCTCGCCCGCAACCGCGAGCTCCTGGCACCGTTGCAGCGGATCGCCCGGGCCAGGGGCTGCACGCCGGCGCAGCTCGCGCTCGCCTGGCTTCTGGCGCAGGGGTCCGACATCGTCCCGATCCC
Organism: uncultured Geminicoccaceae bacterium; assembly: GCA_964504655.1. Lineage (GTDB taxonomy): Bacteria > Pseudomonadota > Alphaproteobacteria > Geminicoccales > Geminicoccaceae > JANXAZ01. The sequence continues at coordinate 15,306 of CAZDFD010000035.1, read as the reverse complement.
GGGCACCCGGTCGCCCGCGCGGCTGGCGGAGAACCTCGCCGCCACGGGGGTGCCCTTGTCGGCCGACGAGGTGGCCGAGCTCGCGGCCGCGTTCCCGCCCGGAGCCGCCGCCGGCGCCCGCTACCCCGAGGCGCAGCTCGTGCGGGTCGGGCTCTAGGCCCGGGCGCCGATGCCCGAGGGTCTGCTGCCGGCCGAGGTGGGGCCGGCCCTGGCGGCGCTCCTCGTGGGCACGAGCTTCCTCACCTCGATGCTCACAGGCGCCCTCGGCCTCGGCGGCGGGGTGATGATGCTGGCGCTGCTCGCCACCGTGCTGCCGCCGGTGATCGTCCTGCCGGTGCACGGGGTGGTGCAGATCGGCTCCAACCTCGGCCGCGCGGTCCTGCTGCGGGCCGAGGTCGCGCGTGGGCTCCTCGTGCCGTTCGCGGCCGGCTCGCTGGTCGGGGTGGCGGCAGGCGCACTCCTCGTGCGCGAGCTGCCGCGCGGCCTTCTGGTCCTGCTGCTCGGCCTGTTCGTGCTGTGGTCCTGCTGGAGCCCGCGGCTCCGCCCGCACGAGCTGCCTCCGCGTGCCTTCGGCCTGGTCGGGGCGCTCACCAGCTTCGTGACGATGTTCCTGGGTGCCACGGGCCCGTTCGTGGCCGCCTTCCTCGGCCCCGAGCGGCTCGGGCGGAAGGGCGTGGTCGCCACCCACGCCGCCTGCATGACGCTCCAGCACGCGCTCAAGGTCGGCGCGTTCACGGCGCTCGGCTTCGCCTTCCTGCCCTGGCTGCCGCTCCTTCTGGCCATGATCGGGCTCGGCTTCCTCGGCACGCTCGTGGGCACGCGGCTGCTCGACCGGCTGCCGGAGCGGAGCTTCGCGCGCGCCTTCCGCCTGGTGCTGAGCGGGCTGGCGCTCAAGCTCGTCTGGGACGGCGGCGCGGCGCTGCTCGCGCCCTGAGCCGGGCCTCGAGAGCGGGGCTGCGCCGGCACCCGATCTCGGCTAGAATGCGGGCATGGCCGACACCGCCCGCGCGCTGCCCCCAGAGCCTCTGACCGTCGAGGCGTTCCTCGCCTGGGACGACGGCACCGACACGCGCTACGAGCTCCTGGACGGGCGGATCGTGGCGATGGCCGCGCCTTCGCCCGACCACAGCGTGATCGCCGGAAACGTGGCCGTGCTCGTCGGGTCGAAGCTCCGCCCGCCTTGCCGGATCGTCGTGGAGTGGGGTGTGCCAAGGGGCGAGCGGACCTATTGGCAGGCCGATGTCGCGGTGGTCTGCCGGCCCTGGCGCCCCGGTGAGCCGCCGCCGGCGCCGCGCGCGCTCGTCGAGATCGTCTCGCCCAATGGCGCCGACCACGACCACGGCAAGGCCGCAGGCTATCGCGAGATCGAGGGGCTCGAGCTGATCCTCCTGGTCCATGCCGATCGCCGGCGGATCGAGCGCTGGCGGCGCGACGGCGACCGCTGGATCGTTACCGACCACATCGGCAAAGGGCGGGTCGACCTCCCGCCCCTCGAACTCGCCCTCGATCTCGACGAGGTCTACGCCGGCACGAGCCTCGAGGCGGCCTGAACCGAGCTCAGGCGGCGCGCCGCTCGGGCGGGGCCGATGTGGCGGCGGCGGCCGGCTGCAGCGGCACGATCTCGGCCGTCGCCTTCGCCCGTGCCGCCCGCTCGTCGCGGCGCAGCGACCAGAGCTGCTGGACGGCGAAGGCGAGCGGCAGGCCGAAGCCGAGCAGGCCCTTGAAGAGGACGAAGGCCAAGCCGCTCTCGAACATCGCCGTCGCTCCCGGGTCGGACGACAGCCTGTACGCAGCCGCCGCCCCGGCCGATCAGCCGGGCGTGATGCGGGTGATCTTGGTGCCCTGGATGCCGAGCCCGGCCATCAGCCCCTTCTGGTCGAAGAAGAAGGCGTAGATGTCGTCCTTGGCCGTGGTGGTGCTGAGGTTCGCGGCCTTGCCGGCGTCGAGGATGGTGATGGTCGGGCCGACGCCGACCTCCCAGCCCTCGCTCTTGTCGAGATAGGCGAGCGCCTTCTCGTCCATGAAGAACAGCGCGTAGCCGAAGCTCTGCACGCCGATCTGCAGGCCGTAGGAGGCCGCGACCGTGTTGTAGTAGCCGGCCGTACGGCCACCCTTGAGCAGCGCCCCCTCGCCGTACTGACCGCCGATGATGAGCCCACCCTTGACGATGTCGGGGAACACGAGGATCGCCACCGCCGACTCGGCCAGCGCCTTGGCCGCGGGATTGGAGGCGAGCAGGTGCTTGAGGGCGAGCTCGACCTTGGCGTCGATCTCGTGCTTGCTCGCGGCACGGCTCGTCCCCGTGCGGAGTACGGCCGGGACGGCCAGGGTCGAGGCGAGGAAGGTTCGGCGCGTGAAGGTGGACATCGTCGGCTCCGGAGGTGTCGGATCGTTGGAGCATGCCCGCGCGGCCACCGCAAGGGCGGCCGAAGGGTCAGGAAGAGCCGGGCGGCCGCCCGCGGGCGAGTTCCTGCCGGCGCCGCTCCTCGAGGCGTCGCTGCTGGGCGATCGCGATCCGGTACCAGGCGGGCGCGGGCGGCTCGAGCCCGGCCGCGCGCGCCGCATCCTCGCGGCGCAACAGGACGAGCTCGCGGATCGCGAAGCCGAGCGGCAGCGCGAAGATCAGCAGGAACTCGAAGACGATCGAGGCCCAGGCGGCGCTCTCCGGGCTCACGCCGCGCGCTCCGGGCCGTCCCCGAGAGCGGCCAGGGCCGCCGGCCGCGGCCCGCCCGTGGCCCAGTCGAGGAGCTCCACGGTGTGCAGCACCGGCAGCCGCGTGCCGGTGCGCAGCTGGGCGATGCAGCCGATGTTGCCGGTCGCCACCACCCGGGCGCGGGTGCGCTCGAGGTTGGCGGTCTTGCGCGCCTTGAGCCGGGCCGCGATCTCCGGCTGCAGGATGTTGTAGGTCCCGGCGGAGCCGCAGCAGAGATGGCCCTCGCGGGGCTCCTTGACGGTGAAGCCCACGGCCGCGAGCAGGCGCTTGGGCAGATCGGTGATCTTCTGGCCGTGCTGCATCGAGCAGGCCGAGTGGTAGGCGACCGCAAGATCGAGATCGCGCACCGCCGGGGCGAGGCCGATCCGCTCGAGCAGCTCGGTCACATCGAGCGCCTTGGCGGCGATCGCGGCCGCGGGGCCGGCCCATTCGGGATCCCCGCGCAGCATCCAGCCATAGTCCTTGACCGTCGTGCCGCAGCCCGAGGCGTTGACGACCACGGCATCGAGCGGGCCGTCCCGCTCGAGCGCCCGCCAGGCGGCGATGTTGCGCTTGGCCTGGGCGTGCGCCGGCGCCTCCTTGCCCATGTGGTGGACCAGGGCACCGCAGCAGCCCGCCCCGGCCGGGATCACGACCTCGACGCCGTGGCGGGTCAGGAGCCGGATCGTCGCCTCGTGGATCTCGGGGGCGAGGGCCGGCTGGGCGCAGCCCACGAGGAGTGCCACCCGCGCCCGGCGCTCGCCCCGGGCGGCGAAGGTCTGCGGCCGCTCGACCGGCGAGGGCGGCGCGGGCCCGCCCGGGGGCGCCAGCTCGAGCATGGCGCGGAGCCGGCCGAGCGGCCCCGCCGACGGCAGGAGCCGCCGCGCCGGGCGGGCCAGGGCGGCGCCCAAGAGCGCCAGCCGGAACAGCCCGGGGCGCGGCAGCACGGTCGCGAGCACGCCGCGCAGCAGGCGGTCGTGCAGCGGCCGGCGGTACGTCCGCTCGATGTGCGCCCGGCCGTGGTCCACGAGGTGCATGTAGTGCACGCCCGAGGGGCAGGTGGTCATGCAGGCCAGACACGACAGGCAGCGGTCGATGTGGCGGACGGTCCGCTCGTCGGCCGGGCGGCCGTGCTCCAGCATCTCCTTCATGAGGTAGATGCGGCCACGCGGCGAATCGAGCTCGTCGCCGAGCAGCAGGTAGGTCGGACAGGTGGCGGTGCAGAAGCCGCAGTGCACGCAGGTCCGGATGATCCGCTCGGATGCCCGGACCTCGGGGTCGGCCAGCTGCTGCTCGGAGAAGCGGGTCTGCACGGGCCTCAGCTCCCGGCGTGGACGAGCCCGGGATTGAACAGCCCGAGCGGGTCGAAGGCCTGCTCGATCCCGGCCTCGAGGGCGCGCAAGGGCGGCGCCGGCGGCTCGAAGGGGTCGATCCGGGCGCGCAGCGCGAGCGAGCCGCGCACGAGCGTGGCGTGGCCGCCGGCGGCGCGCGCGGCGGCGCGGATCGGCGCGAGGCCGGCGTCGCCGGTCTCCGCGGTCGCCAGCCAGACGAGGCCGCCGCCCCAGTCGTAGAGCACGCTCGCCGGCCGCTCGGCCCGGATCCGTGCCACCACCTCGGCGCCGCGGCGGGGCGGCAGCGCCAGCCGCCAGACCGCCCGCTCGCGCGGCAGGGCCAGGGGCTCCGCGTCGCGGACCCGGCGCCAGAGCTCGACGCTCGCGACCCCCTCCAGGCGCTCCGGCCGGCCGTGCTCGGCCAGGAGTGCCGCGAGCCGGTCGGCGCGGTAGCGGATCGAGGCGGCGAAGCCCTCGAGGCGGAGGAGGGTGCGCGCCCGGCCGGCGCCGATCCCCTCGGGCAGATGGGCAGCACCGGAGGGCTCGAAGGGGGTAGCGAGCGCGGTCGTGAGGAGGGCGTTGGCGGCAGTGTCGCTCAGGCCGGGGAACAGGAGGGTGAGCGAGTCCTCCGGCATCGGGAGGACCTTGAAGGTGCACTCGGTCAGGAGCGCCAGCCGGCCCCAGGAGCCGCACAGGAGCTTGACGAGATCGAGCCCGGTCACGTTCTTCATGACCCGGCCGCCGGAGCGCAGGACCTCGCCGCGGCCGTTCACGAAGCGCAGCCCGATGAGCGCGTCGCGGCAGGCCCCGGCCTTGACCCGGCGCGGGCCGGAGTGGTTGCCGGCGACCACGCCGCCGATCGTGGGCTCGCCGGTGGTACCCAGGAGGGCGCGGTGGTCCATGGGCTCGAAGGGGAGCATCTGGCCCTTTGCCGCCAGCACCGCCTCGAGCTCGCCGAGCGGGGTGCCGGCGCGCGCCGCCACCACCATCTCGGCCGGCTCGTACAGCGTGACACCGCGCAGCCCGCCCGTGGCGAGGGTGGCCGCGGTCTGCACCGCCCGGCCGATCGCCTGGCGGGTCCCGCCGCCCTCGATCCGCGCCGGCAGCCGGTCGCGGGCGAGCCGCCGCACCGCCAGGGCGGCGGCCTCCTCGCTCGCCGGCTCGAGCCTCATCCGGCGGGCTCGAGGTCGAGCGGGAAGACCTTGCCCGGGTTCAGCCGGTGGCCCGGGTCGAAGACCGCGCGCACGCGCCACTGCTGGGCGAGCTCGGCCTCGCTGAACTGGTGCCGCATCAGATCGCGCTTCTCGATGCCGACGCCGTGCTCGCCGGTGAGGCAGCCGCCGACCTCGACACAGAGCTTCAGGATGTCGGCACCCGCCGCCTCGGCCCTGGCCGCCTGCTCGGGATCGTTGACGTCGTAGAGGATCAGCGGGTGCAGGTTGCCGTCGCCGGCGTGGAACACGTTGGCGACCTTGAGCCCGTAGCCCTGGACGATCGCCTGCATGCGGCCGAGCACCTCGGGCAGCCGGCCCGTGGGGATGGTGCCGTCCATGCAGATGTAGTCGGCGATCCGGCCGGTGGCGCCGAACGCCGACTTGCGACCCTTCCAGATCTGCGCGGTCTCGGTCGCCGAGCGGCTCTCCTTGACCGTGGTGACGCCGTGGCGGCGGGCGATCGCGGTGATGCGCGCGAGCTCGGCGTCGATCTCGGCGTCGGAGCCCTCGACCTCGACGATCAGCATGGCCTCGGCCTCGGTCGGGTAGCCGGCCTTGGCGAAGGCCTCGCAGATCCGGATGGCGGGATTGTCCATGAACTCGATCGCCACCGGCACGATGCCGGCGCCGATGACCTCGGCCACGCAGGCACCCGCCGCCTCCGAGCTCGGGAAGGCCAGGAGCACGGGCCGGGCACCCTCGGGCTGCGGCAGGATCCGCACGATCGCCTCGGTGACCACCCCGAGCTGCCCCTCGCCGCCGCACACGAGGCCGACGAGGTCGAGGCCGGCCGGCTCGAGCGCCTCCGAGCCGAGCTCGACCACCGTGCCGTTGGCGGTGACCAGGGTCACGCCCAGGAGGTTGTTGGTGGTCACCCCGTACTTCAGGCAATGCGCGCCGCCCGAGTTCATGGCGATGTTGCCGCCGAGCGTGCAGGCGAGCTGCGAGGAGGGGTCCGGGGCGTAGAAGAAGCCGTGCTCGGCCACGGCATTGGTGATCGCGAGGTTGGTGATCCCGGCCTGCACGCGCGCGGCGCGGTCGGCGGTGTCGATCGCGAGGATCCGGCTCATCCGCGCGAGGCCCAGGACGACCGCGTCCTCGAGCGGGATCGCCCCGCCGGCGAGCGAGGTGCCGGCGCCACGCGGCACCACCGGCACCCGCTCGCGGTCGCAGTAGGCGAGGAGCGCTGCGACCTCGGCCGTCGTGCGCGGCAGCACCACGGCGAGCGGCAGCCGCCGGTAGGCGGTAAAGGCGTCGGTCTCGTAGGGTGCGAGCTCGACCGGATCGTCGATCACCGCATCCTCGGGCAGGAGGGCGCGCAGACCCGCCACGATCCGGGCGCGCCGCGCGAGGATGTCCGCATCGGGGGTGGGGAAGGCGATCCCGCTCATGCCGTGCCTGCTCCTCTGGTGCCGCGCAGAAAGCGCACCTGGGCGATCGGCGGCAGGTTGCCGGCGATGCGCCGCCAGCGCGCGCCGCCCTCTTCGCCGAGCCAGAGATGGCCCGTGGTCGAGCCCATGGCGAGATGCTCGCCCGTGGCGTCGACGTCGAGGGCGTGGCGGTAGACGAGATCGAAGCAGTCGTGCTCGGGCAGGCCCCGGCCGAGCGCCTCGAAGCTCCGCCCGCCGTCGCGCGTGCGGGTCACGACGAGCCGACCGTCGACCGGCACCCGCCGCTCGTCCCGGATCGCCGGGACGAACCAGGCGGTGTCGGGATCCGCGGGGTGGGCCGCGACCGCGAAGCCGAAGACCGCCGGCCGCACCCCCTCGATCTCGGTGAAGCTCGCGGCCGCGTCGGTCGAGCGGAAGATCCCGTTGTGGTGCTGGCACCAGACGACATCGGGGGCGGCGGCGCAGGCGGCCAGGCGATGCGGGTCCTGGAAGCCCGGATCGAAGGTCCGCTCGGGCGGCACGTGGTCCTGGCGCAGGCCCCGCCCGCCGAGCGCCCAGGTGGCGCCGCCGTCGGCGCTCCGCCAGACGCCGCCGGTCGAGATCGCGACCGTGAGCCTCCGCGGGTCGCGCGGATCGACCAGGATCGAGTGCAGGCCCGGATGATCGTAGCCGCCGCCCATCCAGTCCTTGCGCTCGGGCCGGTCCCACAAGGAGTCCACCAGCCGCCAGCTCTCGCCGCGATCCTCGCTCCGGAAGAGCGCGGCCGGGAGCGTTCCGGCCCAGATGCGGCCGGGCTCGGCCGGCCCGCCCGCCTCGAGGGCCCAGACCATGTCGACGGCCGGCGCGGCGGCGGCGTCCGCGGCCTTCGGGAAGGCCGGCGCCACGACCTCCCTCCAGCCGACGCCGCCGTCCTCCGAGACGTGCAGCTTGACCCCGAAATGGCCGAGCCGGAGGGCCGCGTAGATCCTCCCGTCGCGCGGATCGTCGAGCACGGCGCTGACCGGCTCGCCGAGGAAGGCCGGCGGCCCGAGCGGCCGCCCGCTCTCCGCGTCCAGGCGGAGCAGGCCCTTGCGGGTGGCGACCAGGAGCGTTCCCATCCCTCAGCCTCCGCTCAGGAGCTGCAGCACGTGCAGCCGGCTCGACGGGCCCACCGGGTCGGCGAGCCCGATGCGATCGACGATCGGCTGCCCGTCGACCCACACGCCCACGTGCTTGCGCAGCCGGCCCTGCTCGTCGAGCACGTAGCCGCGCAGCCGCGGGTTGAGGACGAACACGCCGTCCAAGACCTCGCGCACGGTGGCACCCGGGCTCGCCGCCTCCGGGCAGTCGACGTGGCGGGCGAGGTTGCGGGTGAAGCTCACGGTCGCCACGGGCCCGATCCCCCCCCGGCTCAGCCGGTCGCCCCGTCCACGAGGACGGCGCGGAAGTCGTTGACGTTGGTGAGCGTCGGGCCGGTCACCACCTGGTCGCCCAGGGCCGCGAAGAAGGGGTGCGCGTCGTTGCGGGCGAGCATGGCCTTGGCGTCCAGTCCGGCGGCGGCGGCGCGGGCGAGGCTGTCGGGGCGGAGCAGGGCGCCGGCGACCGGCTCGGCGCCGTCGATGCCGTCGGTGTCGGCGGCGAGCGCCCAGACCCCGGGCTCGCCCCGAAGCGCCAGGGCGAGCGCCAGAAGGAGCTCGACGTTGCGGCCGCCCCTGCCCGGGCCTTTGACCGTGACGGTGGTCTCGCCACCCGAGAGCAGCACGCAGGGCGCCGGCACGGGATGACCGTGGCGGCGTGCCGAGCGGGCGATCGCCGCCAGCACCCGCGCCACCTCGCGGGCCTCGCCCTCGAGGGCGTCGCCCAGGATCAGCGGCCGGACGCCTTCCGCCTCGGCGACCCGTGCGGCCGCCTCGAGCGAGGTCCAGGGCGTGGCGATCAGCCGGAGTTCGGCGCGCGCGAGGCGCGGGTCGCCGGGCTTGGGCGTCTCGTCCGTGGCGCGCGCCAGATGCTCGAGCGCCGCGGCCGGCTCGGTGATGCCGTACTTGGCGAGCACCGCCCGGGCCTCGGCGAAGGTCGTGGGGTCGGCCACGGTCGGGCCCGAGGCGATCACCGCCGGGTCGTCGCCGGGCACGTCCGAGATGGCGAGCGCCAGCAGCCGCGCCGGGAAGGCCGCGGCCGCGAGCCGGCCGCCCTTGATCGCCGAGAGGTGCTTCCTGACGCAGTTCATCTCGCCGATGTCGGCGCCGCTTCTGAGGAGCGCCCGGTTGACCGCCTGCTTGTCGGCCAGGGTGAGGCCCGGCGCCGGCAGGGTCAGGAGCGCCGAGCCGCCGCCCGAGACGAGCGCGATCACGAGATCGTCCGGGCCGAGCCCGGCCACCGCCTCGAGCAGCGCCCGCGCCGCCGCCTCGCCACTGGCGTCCGGCACCGGGTGCGCGGCCTCGAGGATGCGGATCCGCGCGCACGGCACGGCGTGCCCGTAGGCGGTCACCACCACACCCGTGAGGGGGCCGCGCCAGCCGGCCTCGAGCGCCCGTGCCATGGCCGCCGAGGCCTTGCCGGCGCCGACCACGACGGTCCGGCCGCGCGGCGGCTCCGGCAGGTGCGCGGCCAGGACGCGCGCGGGATCGGCCGCCGCCACCGCGGCCTCGAACATCGCCCGCAACAGCCCGACCGGCTCGCGCCGCACCCCTGCGCCTCCCGTTCTCGTCGCCCCACATGGTTCCACGGCCGGCCAGCCGGCGCAACCTGCCGACCGGGACGCCACCCGGGTCAGGCCGGGGCGGGCGCCTTGGGCTGGGTCTGCAGCACCGAGCCCGACACGTCCTTGAGGCTCAGGCTCGGATCGAGGCACAAGATCTCCTCGAACTCCTTGACGTCGTGGATCTCGGCACCCATCGACACGTTGGTCACCCGCTCGACGATGAACTCGAGCACGACCGGGACCTTGTGCTCGTCCATGAGCCGCTGGGCCTCGGCAAAGGCTTCCTTGAACTGGTTCGGGCTCGTGACCCTGAGCCCCTTGCACCCCAGGCCCTCGGCCACCGCCACGTGGTCGACGCCGTAGCCCGATACCTGCTCGGCACCGAGCTTCTCGGCGTTGATGTTCTCGAAGGCGAGGCTGACCTCGAAGTCCATCTCGAAGCCGCGCTGGGCCTGGCGGATCAGGCCGAGATAGGAGTTGTTGACCACCACGTGCAGGTAGGGGAGCTTGTGCTGGGCGCCGACCGCCAGCTCCTCGATCAGGAACTGGAAGTCGTAGTCGCCCGAGAGCGCCACGATCTCCCGCGCGGGATCGGCGACGCGCACCCCGAGCGCCGCCGGCAGCGTCCAGCCGAGCGGCCCGGCCTGGCCGCAATTGATCCAGTTGCGCGGCGCGAAGACGTGCAGGAACTGGGCACCGGCGATCTGCGACAGGCCGATCGTGGTGACGTAGCAGGTGTCGCGCGGCAGGGCCTCGTTCATCTCCTGATAGACCCGCTGCGGCTTGAGCGGCACCTGGTCGAAATGGGTGCGGCGCAGCATGTTGCGCTTGCGGTGCAGGCACTCGCCCGCCCAGGCGCTGCGGTCGCGCAGCCGGCCCTGGGCGCGCCGGCGCTCCGCCGCGGCGCAGAACAGCTCGAGCGCCGCCTTGGCGTCGGAGACGATGCCGAGGTCCGGGTTGAACACCCGGCCGATCTGGGTCGGCTCGATGTCGACGTGCACGAAGCGCCGGCCACGGGTGTAGTGCTCGATCGAGCCGGTGTGGCGGTTGGCCCAGCGATTGCCGATGCCGAGCACGAAGTCGGACTTGAGGAAGGTGGCGTTGCCGTAGCGGTGGCTGGTCTGCAGCCCGACCATGCCGGCCATCAGCGGATGGTCGTCGGGGATCGCGCCCCAGCCCATCAGGGTCGGGATCACCGGCACGCCCGTGGTCTCGGCGAAGCGGACCAGGAGAGCACAGGCATCGGCGTTGACGATTCCGCCGCCCGCCACGATCAGCGGCCGCTCGGCCTCCTCGAGCAGGTCCAGCGCCCGCTCGATCTGGGCCGGGCTGGCGGACGGCTTGTAGACCGGCAGCGGCTCGTAGGTGTCGATGTCGAACTCGATCTCGGCGGTCTGCACGTCGACCGGCAGGTCGATCAGGACCGGCCCCGGCCGGCCCGAGCGCATCAGGTGGAAGGCCTGCTGCAGGCAGCGCGGCACGAGGCCCGGCTCGCGCACGGTGACCGCCCACTTGGTCACCGGCCGGGCGATCGCCTCGATGTCGACCGCCTGGAAGTCCTCCTTGTGCAGCCTGGCGCGCGGCGCCTGGCCGGTGATGCAGAGGATCGGCACGGAATCGGCCTGGGCGGTGTAGAGCCCGGTGATCATGTCGGTCCCGGCCGGCCCCGAGGTGCCGACGCACACGCCGATGTTGCCGGCCCTGGCGCGGGTGTAGCCGTCGGCCATGTGCGAGGCGCCCTCGACGTGACGGGCGAGCACGTGGCGGATCGTGCCGCGCCGGCGCATCGCCGCGTAGAACGGGTTGATCGCGGCCCCGGGCACGCCGAAGGCGACGCTCACCCCTTCCCGCTCGAGGACCCGCACCGCCGCCTCGGCTGCCGTCATCCTGGCCATGGACGCCCTCCCTCGCCACGCCGACGAGAGGTATCGGTCCCGGGGGCTTCCGGCAACGCCTGTGAAAGACATTTCCGCATCGCGGAAAAGCGACTGCAATGAATTGTACCGAAACGGGAGTCAGCTTTCCGACAGGAGCTCGCCACCGCTCGCGCGGGTGAGCTCGCGGGCGCAGCCGCGGACCGCGGCGGCGAGCTCGGGCAGGCGATCGTCGGGCAGCCGCACGCTCGGCCCGGAGACCGAGACCGCACCCGCGGGACGCCCGTGCTCGTCCAGGATCGCGGCGGCGACGCAGCGCATGCCCAGGGCGTGCTCCTCGTCGTCGAGCGCCCAGCCGCGGGCGCGGATCTCGGCCAGCGCCGCCTCGAGCCGGCGCGGCGTGTCGATCGTCCGCTCGGTGAGCCGCGGCAGGCCGTGCCGGCGGACGATCGCCTGCACCTCCTCGACCGCGAGCCGTGAGAGGATCGCCTTGCCCACGCCCGAGCAGGACATCGGCACCCGGCCGCCGGGGCGGGCGATCGCGCGCATCATCTGCCGGCATTCGACCTGCGCCATGCAGACCGCCTCGCCGTCGACCGCGAGGTAGAGGTTCGCGGTCTCGCCGGTCGCATCCACGAGCCGGCGCAGGAGCGGCCGGGCGAGCGCCACGAGGTCGCGCGTGCGGGCGAAGGCGTTGCCGACCCGGAACGCCTCGACCCCGATCTGCCAGTGGCCTTCGGCCGGATCGAGGCGGACGAACCGCTCCGCCTCGAGGGTGGTGAGCAGCCGATGGGCGGTCGAGACGGGCAGCCCCGCGACCAGGGCGAGCTCGCTCAGGCTCATCCCCTCCGCGGTCGCGGCGAGCAGCTTCAGGAGCTCGAGCGCGCGGCGCAGCGACCGGACCTGCCCGGGCTCGGCCCGGGCGGCGCCGGCCGCGGCTGCGCCGGCCGCCCGCGCCCGGCCGGTCGCCGCGGCACGGGCGCGCAGCGGCTCAGCCCTGGCGCGCCTTGAAGCGCGGGTTGGTCTTGTTGATCACGTAGACCCGGCCCTTGCGGCGCACGAGCCGGCAGTCCTTGTGCCGCGTCTTGGCGGTCTTGAGGGAGTTGCGGATCTTCATCGCCGTCGTCCTCGGCTCGTGGCTCGGCCCAGGGGCCCGCGTCACTTCTTGCGGCGGAAGCTCTGGAAGCGACGGTTGAACTTCTCCACCTGGCCGCGCTCGATCACCTGCATCTGCCCGCCGGTCCAGGCCGGGTGCGACTTGGGATCGACGTCGAGCGTCATGGTGTCGCCCGCCTTGCCCCAGGTCGAACGCGTGGTGAAGGACGAGCCGTCGGTCATGACCACGGTGATCTCGTGATAGTCGGGGTGGATGTCGGACTTCACTCGGCTTCCCTCCGCGCGCGGCCCGCGTATATAGGGGTCCCGCGCGCCGGGCGCAAGCCGGGCGCGGGACCGTGGCTGCGGCCCGCCGCGGCCCGCAACCCCGAGCGGAGCCCAGCATGCAGGAGCGATCGCGCAGCCTCGGCCGCCTCGCCGACGGGCGCGCCGGCAGCCGCGACCTGGCCCGGCTGCGCTCGCTCGGCCGCTACCTGTTGCCCTATCGCTGGACCATCGTCGGCACCGTCCTCGCACTGATCGTGGCGGCCGGCTCGGTGCTCTCGCTCGGGGTCGGCGTCCGCTTCCTGATCGTCGGCGGCGTCGCCGGCGGCCGCGCCGAGGCGCTCGACCACGCCCTCGAGGCGGTGCTGATCGTGGTGCTGGTCCTGGCGGTGGCGACCTTCCTGCGCTCCTGGCTCGTGACCCGGCTCGGCGAGCGGGTGGTGGCCGACCTGCGCCGCGATCTGGTGGCCCACGTGGTCCGGCTCGAGCCGGCGTTCTTCGAGCTGACCCGGACCGGCGAGGTGCTGTCGCGGCTCACGACCGACACCGCGGTCGTGCAGACCCTGATCGGCGCCTCGGTCACCCAGGCGCTGCGCAACCTGTTGATGCTCCTGGGCGGCGTCGCGCTCCTCCTGGTCACCAACCCGAAGCTCACCGGCCTCGTGCTGCTCGTGGTGCCGCTCGTGGTGCTGCCGATCGTGGTGATCGGCCGGCGCGTGCGGCGCCTGTCGCGGACCGCCCAGGACCGGGTCGCCGACATCGGCGCCGCCACCGAGGAGGCGCTCGGCGGGATCCGCATCGTCCAGGCCTTCGCCCAGGAGCGGACGGTGGCCGAGCGGGTCGCGGGCCTGGCCGAGGCCGCCTTCGCCGCCGCCTCGCGCTACGCCCTGGCGCGCGCCCTGCTCGGCGCCATCGTCATCTTCCTGGTCTTCGGCGCCATCGTGGTCGTGCTCTGGATCGGCGGCCGCGACGTGCTCGAGGGCCGCATCAGCGGCGGCGAGCTCGCCTCCTTCGTGTTCTACGCCACGGTGGTGGCGGGCGCGGTCGGCGGCCTGTCCGAGATCGTGGGCGACCTGCAGCGGGCGGCCGGCGCCACCGAGCGGCTGGTCGAGCTGCTCGAGACGCAGCCGCGGATCACCGCCCCGGCGCAGCCGGCCCGGCTGCCGCCGCGCGGCCGCGGCACGCTCCGCCTCGAGGGTGTCGAGTTCGCCTATCCGGCGCGGCCCGACCAGCCGGTGCTGCGGGCCCTCGACCTCGAGGTGCGGCCGGGCGAGACGGTGGCGCTCGTCGGCCCCTCGGGCGCCGGCAAGACCAGTGTCCTGCAGCTGGCGCTGCGCTTCTACGACCCCCGGGCCGGGTCGGTGCGCTTCGACGGCGTCGACCTGCGCGAGCTCGACCCGGCGGCGTTCCGCGGTCGGATCGCCCTCGTGCCGCAGGAGCCCGTGGTGTTCTCGGCCGACGCCGCCGCCAACATCGCCTTCGGCCGGCCGGGGGCGAGCGCCGCCGAGATCCGCGCCGCCGCCGAGGCGGCCGCGGCGCTCGAGTTCATCGAGGCGCTGCCGCAGGGCTTCGCCACCTTCCTCGGCGAGAAGGGCGTGCAGCTCTCGGGCGGCCAGCGCCAGCGCCTCGCCATCGCCCGGGCGCTGCTGCGCGATCCCGAGCTCCTCCTGCTCGACGAGGCCACGAGCGCGCTCGACGCCGAGAGCGAGCGGCTCGTGCAGGAGGCGCTCGAGCGGCTGCGCCGCGGCCGCAGCTGCCTCGTCGTGGCGCACCGGCTCGCCACGGTCCGCAAGGCCGACCGCATCGTCGTGCTCGAGGAGGGGCGCGTGGTCGACCAGGGCCGGCATGACGAGCTCGTGGCCCGCGGCGGCCTCTACGCCCGCCTGGCGACGCTCCAGTTCGGGCTCGAGCGGGCCGCCTGAGCCGGTTCAGCCGCCGACCAGCCGAACGATCACCGCGCGCGCATCGTCCGCGCTCCCGGCCGAGCGGTCGCCCGGGCGGCTCAACAGGCGCAGCCGGTCGCGCGGCAGGCCGGCCGCGATCAGCCGCTCGGCGACCGCGGCCGCCCGGGCCGCCGCCAGCGTCTCGTTCGAATCGAACGCGGCGCGGCCGATCGGCCGGGCGTCGGTGCGACCCTCGACCTCGATGCTCCAGGGCTCCGCGGGACCCTCCGCGATCGCCGCCTCGAGGCTCGGCAGGAGCCGCGCCAGGGCGCGATCGCCGAGCGGGCCCAGTTCGCCGCGACCGAGGCCGAACGGCACCGAGCCCTCGACCCGCACGCTCGCCACGCCGGCGTTCACCGCCACGAGACGGGCGGGGAGCGCCGCGGCCGGCAACGGGCTCGTCAGCTTCAGGGCGTCGAGCTCGGCGGCGCGCAGCCGCGCGCGGGTCGCCTCGAGCTCGGCGCGCAGCCGGGCGAGCTCCATCTCGAGACGGCTCTGCTCGCGCTCGGCGACCAGGAGCCGCGCCTCGAGGCTGGTGGCGCGGGCCTCCTGCTCGCGGCGCTGGGCGGCGAGCGCGCCGCGCTCCTCGCCGGCCTGGAGCCGCACCGCCTCGAGCTCGCGGGCGGCGGCGCGCGCCAGCTCCCGGGCCTCCTCGCGGTCGCGCTCGAGGGTGGCGAGCGTCCGCCCGCGCGCGGCGAGCTCGTCCTGGAGCTGCTCGACCCGCTGCTGCGCGGCCTCCCGTTCGGCCCGGGCGGCCGCGAGCTCGCCTCGGGTCCGCTCGAGCAGCCCGCGCGTCGCCGT
>CAZDFD010000034.1:19976-42505 GCA_964504655.1 uncultured Geminicoccaceae bacterium | reverse complement strand
CGGTCGAGGCCGCCAAGTCCGGCCATCCGGGCATGCCCATGGGCATGGCCGACGTCGCCACCGTCTTGTGGACCCGCTTCCTGCGCTTCGACCCGGCCGACCCCGCCTGGCCGGACCGCGACCGCTTCGTGCTGTCGGCCGGGCACGGCTCGATGCTGCTCTACGCGCTCCTCCACCTGACCGGTTTCCCGGGCATGGGGATCGAGGAGATCCGCCGCTTCCGCCAGCTCCATTCCAAGACCCCGGGCCATCCCGAGTACGGCCACACGCCGGGGGTCGAGACCACCACCGGGCCCTTGGGCCAGGGGCTCGCCAACGCGGTCGGCATGGCCCTGGCCGAGCGGCTCCTGGCGGGCCGGTTCGGTCCCGAGCTGGTCGATCACTGGACCTATGTCGTCGCCGGCGACGGCTGCCTCATGGAGGGCATCAGCCACGAGGCCTGCTCGCTCGCCGGCCATCTCGGTCTCGGCCGGCTGATCGTGCTGTTCGACGACAACGGCATCTCGATCGACGGGCCGACCTCGCTGTCCTGCTCGGACGACCATCTGAAGCGCTTCGAGGCCTATGGCTGGCACACCTGCCGGGTCGACGGCCACGACCCCGAGGCGGTGGCCCGGGCGATCGCCGCCGCCAAGGCCGATCCCAGGCCCTCGCTCGTGGCCTGCCGGACGATCATCGGCTTCGGTGCGCCGAGCAAGCAGGGCACGGCCGCGACCCACGGCTCACCCCTGGGTGCGGCCGAGGTGGCGGCCGCCCGCGAGCGGCTCGGCTGGTCGTACCCGCCCTTCGTGATCCCGGAGGACGTCGCCGCCGCCTGGGCCCGCGCCGGCGGCCGCGGCGCCGCCGAGCGGCGCGCCTGGGCCGAGCGCCTGGCCGCCTCGCCCGACCGGGCGGCCTTCGCGGCGGCCCTCGAGGGGCGGATCCCCGAGACCGCGGTCGCGGCCCTGCGCGCCCATGCCCGGAAGATGGCCGAGACGCGCCCGGCGATCGCCACCCGCAAGGCCTCGGAGGCGGCCCTCGAGGTGCTGACCGAGCAGGTGCCCGAGCTCCTCGGCGGCTCGGCCGATCTGACCCATTCGAACAACACCATCACGAAGCACACCAAGCCCGTCCAGCCGGGCGAGCTCGCCGGCCGCTACCTCTTCTACGGGGTGCGCGAGCACGCCATGGCGGCGATCATGAACGGGATCGCGCTGCACAAGGGGCTCGTGCCCTATGGCGGCACCTTCCTCGTGTTCTCGGACTACTGCCGCAACAGCATCCGGCTCTCGGCGCTGATGGGGCTCCGGGTCGTCTACGTGATGACCCACGACAGCATCGGGCTCGGCGAGGACGGTCCCACCCACCAGCCGATCGAGCACCTGGCCTCGCTCCGGGCGATCCCGAACCTGCTCGTGTTCCGCCCGGCCGATGCGGTCGAGACGGCCGAGTGCTGGGAGGCGGCCTTGGCCGAGCCCGCGACCCCCTCGGTGCTGGCCCTCTCGCGGCAGAACCTGCCGACCCTCCGCGCCGAGGCGGGCCCGGAGAACCTCTCCGCGCGGGGCGGCTACGTCCTGGCCGAGGCCGAGGGCGGGCCGCGCGCGCTCACCATCCTCGCCACCGGATCGGAGGTGGCGATCGCGGTCGAGGCGCGGGCCCGGCTGCAGGCGCGGGCGATCCCGACCGCGGTCGTCTCGCTGCCCTGCTTCGAGCTGTTCGACCGGCAGGACCCGGCCTGGCGCGCGCACGTCCTGGGCGAGGCGCCGCGGATCGCCATCGAGGCCGGCTCGCCATTCGGCTGGACCCGGTTCGTGGCGAGCGAGGAGGACGTCGTGGCGATGCGCGGCTTCGGCGCTTCCGCCCCGGCCACCGACCTCTACCGGCACTACGGCATCACCGCCGAGGCGCTCGTCGCGCTGGCCGAGCGGCGGCTCGGCCGGCCGGCCTCGGGCTGACCACAAGGGAGACCCTGGATGGCCACGATCTCGCTCCGGCAACTGCTCGATCACGCCGCCGAGCACGGCTACGGCGTGCCCGCCTTCAACGTGAACAACATGGAGCAGGTGCTCGGGATCATGGCCGCGGCCGACAAGGTCAAGGCACCGGTGATCCTGCAGGCCTCGCGCGGCGCCCGCGCCTATGCCGGCGACCCGATGTTGCGGGCGATGATCGGCGCGGTCGTCGAGATGTGGCCGCATCTGCCGGTCTGCCTGCATCTCGACCACGGCGACAAGCCCGCGACCTGCCTGTCGGCGATCCAGAACGGCTTCACGAGCGTCATGATGGACGGCTCGCTCGAGGCCGACGGCAAGACCCCGGCTTCCTACGAGTACAATCTCGCGGTCACCGGCAAGGTCTGCGAGCTCGCGCACGCGGTGGGCGTGTCGGTCGAGGGCGAGCTCGGCTGCCTGGGCTCGCTCGAGACCGGGCACGGCGAGGCCGAGGACGGCCACGGTGCCGAGGGCAGGCTCGACAAGAAGCAGCTGCTCACCGACCCCGACCAGGCGCAGGACTTCGTCGCGCGGACCGGCGTCGACGCGCTCGCCGTGGCGATCGGCACGAGCCACGGCGCCTACAAGTTCAAGCGCCAGCCGACCGGCGACATCCTGGCGATGGACGTGGTCAAGGCGATCCACGAGCGGCTGCCGAACACGCATCTGGTGATGCACGGCAGCTCCTCGGTGCCGCAGGAGCTGCAGGAGCTGTTCAACCGCTTCGGCGGCGAGATGCCGCAGACCTGGGGCGTGCCGGTGGCGGAGATCCAGGAGGGGATCCGCCACGGCGTGCGCAAGGTCAACATCGACACCGACTGCCGCATCGCCATGACCGCGCAGTTCCGCAAGCTGGCGCAGGAGAAGCGGGGCGAGTTCGACCCGCGGAACTTCCTCAAGCCGGCGATGGCCGCGCTCACCGCCCTCTGCGCGCAGCGCTACGAGGAGTTCGGCGCCGCGGGCCAGGCGGAGCGGATCCGCCCGCTGCCACTCGCGGCGATGGCCAAGCGCTACGCCGCGGGCGAGCTCGACCCCTTGCTCGGCCGCGGGCGCGCGAAGGCCGCCTGAGCCCCGCCGCCCGCCCCTCCACCCCGTCCGTTCCGAGGAGACCCCGATGAGCGTGCAGACGAAGCCGGCCAAGCGCGGCCGCTACGACGCCGGCGTCATGAAATACAAGGAGATGGGCTACTTCGATCTCGACTACGAGCCCAAGGACACCGACGTCCTGGCGCTGTTCCGCATCACCCCCCAGGACGGCGTCGACCCGGAGGAGGCGGCGGCCGCGGTCGCGGGCGAGAGCTCGACCGCCACCTGGACGGTGGTGTGGACCGACCGGCTGACCGCCTGCGAGAAGTACCGCGCCAAGTGCTACCGGGTCGAGCCGGTGCCGGGCAACCCGGGCCAGTGGTTCGCCTACATCGCCTACGATCTGGACCTCTTCGAGCCCGGCTCGATCGTCAACCTGTCCGCCTCGATCATCGGCAACGTGTTCGGCTTCAAGCCGTTGAAGGCGCTGCGGCTCGAGGACATGCGGCTGCCCACCGCCTACGTCAAGACCTTCGACGGGCCGCCCACCGGCGTCGTGGTCGAGCGCGAGCGGCTCGACAAGTTCGGTCGGCCGCTGCTCGGGGCCACCGTCAAGCCCAAGCTCGGCCTGTCGGGCCGGAACTACGGGCGCGTGGTCTACGAGGCGTTGAAGGGCGGGCTCGACTTCACCAAGGACGACGAGAACATCAACAGCCAGCCGTTCATGCACTGGCGCGACCGGTTCCTCTACTGCATGGAGGCGGTCAACCGCGCCCAGGCGATGACCGGCGAGGTCAAGGGCACGTACCTCAACGTCACCGCCGCCACCATGGAGGACATGTACGAGCGCGCCGAGTTCGCCAAGGAGCTGGGCTCGGTGATCATCATGATCGACCTCGTCATCGGCTACACGGCGATCCAGTCGATGTCGAAGTGGGCGCGCCGGAACGACATGATCCTGCACCTGCACCGCGCCGGGCATTCGACCTACACCCGGCAGAAGACGCACGGCGTGAGCTTCCGGGTGATCGCCAAGTGGATGCGGCTCGCCGGCGTCGACCACATCCACGCCGGCACGGTGGTGGGCAAACTCGAGGGCGATCCGGCCACGACCCGCGGCTACTACGATGTCTGCCTCGAGCCGTTCAACCCGCGGCGCCTCGAGCACGGCCTGTTCTTCGACCAGGACTGGGCGAGCCTGCGGCGGATGATGCCGGTGGCCTCGGGCGGCATCCACGCCGGCCAGATGCACCAGCTCCTGACGCTCCTGGGCGACGACGTGGTGCTGCAGTTCGGCGGCGGCACCATCGGCCACCCGATGGGCATCGCCGCCGGCGCCACCGCCAACCGCGTCGCCCTCGAGGCCATGGTCCTGGCCCGCAACGAGGGTCGCGACATCATGGCCGAGGGACCGGAGATCCTGACCGAGGCGGCCCGCTGGTGCCGCCCCTTGGCGCAGGCGCTCGACGTCTGGAAGGACATCACCTTCGACTACGCCTCGACCGACACGCCCGACTTCGTGCCCACGCCGACCATGGTCTGAGGCGGGGCCGGGAGATCCCTCATGCACGTCACCCAAGGAACCTTCAGCTTCCTGCCGCCCTTGACCGACGAGCAGATCCGCAAGCAGGTCGCCTATTGCCTCGGCAAGGGTTGGGCGGTGAACATCGAGTTCACCGACGACCCGCATCCCCGCAACACCTACTGGGAGATGTGGGGAATGCCGATGTTCGACCTCCAGGATCCGGCCGCGGTCATGTACGAGCTCGGCGAGTGCCGCAAGGTGCACGGCGGCCGGGCCTACATCCGCCTCTCGGCGTTCGACAGCACGCCCGGCTGGGAGAGCCTGCGCCTGTCGATCCTGACCGACCGGCCGGCCGAGGAGCCGGGCTTCGCGCTCGAGCGCCAGGAGGCCCAGGGGCGGACGATCCGCTACACCACCCGCGCCTACGCCACCGACCGGCCGTCGGGCGAGCGCTACGGCCGAGGCTGAGGCGGGGAGGGGGCGATGAGCGAGGCGCCGACCGGAGTGCGGCCGCGGGTCGATCTCGAGGCCGCGTTCCGCCAGAGCGGGGTGGTCGAGGTCCTGGACGAGCTCGACCGCACGCTCGTCGGCCTCGCCCCGGTCAAGCGGCGGATCCGCGAGATCGCGGCGCTGCTCCTGGTCGACAAGGTGCGCCGCGAGCTCGGCCTCACCGCCCAGCCGCCGACGCTCCACATGTGCTTCACGGGCAATCCCGGCACCGGCAAGACCACGGTCGCCCAGCGGATGGCCGACATCCTCCACCGGCTGGGATACATCCGCACCAACCGCCTCGTCTCGGTCACCCGCGACGACCTGGTCGGCCAGTACATCGGTCACACCGCCCCCAAGACCAAGGAGATGCTCAAGAAGGCGATGGGCGGTGTGCTGTTCATCGACGAGGCCTATTATCTCTATCGGCCGGAGAACGAGCGCGACTACGGGCAGGAGGCGATCGAGATCCTGCTGCAGGTGATGGAGAACAAGCGCGACGACCTGGTGGTCGTGCTGGCGGGCTACGCCGACCGGATGGACCGTTTCTTCACGGCCAATCCCGGCATGCGCTCGCGCATCGCCCACCATGTCGAGTTCCCCGACTACACGGCTGCGGAGCTCCTGGCGATCGCCGAGCTCCTCTTGGCCGAGCAGAGCTACCGCTTCAGCCCCGAGGGCCGGGCCGCCTTCGAGCGCTATCTCGAGGCGCGCATGAGCCAGCCGCACTTCGCCAACGCGCGCTCGGTCAGGAACGCCCTCGACCGGGCCCGGTTGCGCCAGGCGGTACGGCTGTTCGAGAGCCGCGACCGGCCGATCTCGCCCGACGATCTGGTGACGATCGGGCCCGAGGAGATCCTGGCCTCGCGCGTGCTCGCCGAGCCGCCCAGGGAGACCGCCGCATGAGCCTGCCCGAGGTCCTGATCGCGCCCTCGATCCTCTCGGCCGACTTCGCCCGGCTCGGCGAGGAGGTGCGCGCGGTCGACGCGGCCGGTGCCGACTGGATCCATCTGGACGTGATGGACGGGCACTTCGTGCCCAACATCACCTTCGGCCCGGACGTCGTGCGCGCGATCCGCCCGCACTCCGCCAAGTGCTTCGACACGCATCTGATGATCGAGCCGGTCGACCCCTATCTCGAGGCCTTCGCCAAGGCCGGCGCCGACCGGATCATCGTCCATGCCGAGGCGACCACGCACCTCGACCGCACGCTGCAGGTGATCGCGGGCCTGGGCAAGGCGGCCGGCGTGTCCTTGAACCCGGCGACCCCGGAATCCGCGGTCGCCTACGTGCTCGACAGGATCGACCTCGTGCTCGTGATGACCGTCAACCCGGGCTTCGGGGGGCAGAAGTTCATCCCCGCGCAACTCGACAAGATCCGCCGCCTGCGTGGCCTGATCGGCGACCGGCCGATCCGCATCGAGGTCGACGGCGGGATCACCCCGGAGACGGCCCCGCTCGTGGTCGAGGCGGGTGCCTCCGTGCTGGTCGCGGGCTCGGCTGTGTTCGGCCGCCCGCCCTACGCCCGGGCGATCGCGGCGCTGCGCTCCGGGCCGGCGCGGGCGGCCTAGGCGCCGAGCTTCGCCACCAGGAAGCGCTGCAGCTCGTCGAACCGTCCCTGGAGCCGATCGAGCCGCTGCTCGACGCCACCCAGTCGCTGCTCGACCACTTCCAGTCGCTGGTCGACGCCACCGAGCCGCTGGTCGACCGCATCGAGCTGCTGCTCGACGCCCTGCTGGCGGGCGAGGAGCTCGTCGAGCACGCGCTGCTGGTTGGCGAGCTGGGCGTCGACCGCGTTGGTCTGGATCCGGACCTGGTTGAGGGCCAGCTCGATGCTCTGGAATTGCAGGTTGATCGCCTGGCGGAAATGGCTGACCTCGGCGGACAGATGGCGGAGCTGCTCCTCCATCGGCCCGACCTTGAGCCCGAGCCTCCGCACCTGCTCGCCGATGAAGCGCAGGTCGACGACCTCGTCCTGGGTCATGTGCGGCCTCCGTGCAACACCACTCTAGCGGGTCCGACACGGTTCCGGAAGCCCGCTGGATCCCGGGCATGCGCCGGTCGCGGCGCCGACCCCTGTCGCGCGCCTGACCGGCGCGCCATCTCGTGCTACCGACGCGCGGTGATCAGGGATCGAGGCCGTCCGTGAGCCAGCTCCTCTCCGTCTCGCTCGACGATCGCTACCGGCTCGCGGAAGGGCGGGTCTACCTCACCGGGATCCAGGCGCTGGTCCGGCTGCCGATCGAGCAGATCCGCCGCGACCGCGCCGCCGGCCTGCGCACGGCCGGCTTCGTCACCGGCTACCGCGGCTCGCCCTTGGGCGCCTACGACCAGCAGCTCACGGCGGCGCGGCGGTTCCTCGAGGCGCACGACATCGTCCACCGCCCGGCGGTCAACGAGGACCTCGCGGCCACCGCCTGCCAGGGCACCCAGCAGGTCGGGCTCGCGGGCGAGGGCCGCTTCGACGGCGTGTTCGCCGTCTGGTACGGCAAGGGTCCGGGGGTCGACCGCTCGGGCGACGCGATCCGCCACGGCAATCTGTTCGGCACCGATCCCAGGGGCGGCGTGCTCCTGCTCCTGGGCGACGACCACATCTGCGAATCGAGCACCACCGCGCACCAGTCCGAATACGCCATGGTCGATGCCATGGTGCCGATCCTCAACCCCTCGGGCGTGCAGGAGATCCTGGAGTACGGGCTCACCGGGATCGCGCTCTCCCGCTTCTCGGGCGCCTGGGTGGCCTTGAAGTGCATCCACGACACGGTCGAGAGCACCGCCTCGATCGAGGTCGCCCCGGACCGGCCGACGCTCGTCCTCCCCGACGAGGCGCTCCTGCCGAAGGTTCGTCGGCACATCGAGATCCCGCCCGAGCGGCCCTGGCCGCCCATGGCGGTCGAGGTCGAGCGCCGGCTGCACACGGTGCGCATGGACGCGGTCCGGCTGTTCGCCCGCACCAACCGACTGGACCGCGTGGTCCTGGGCGAGCCCGGGGCGCGGGTCGTGGTCGCCACCACGGGGAAGTCCTACCAGGACGTCGTCGTGGCCCTCGACGAGCTCGGCATCGACGCGGCCCGCGCCCGGGCGCTCGGCCTCGCGGTCTACAAGGTGGCACTCACCTTCCCGCTCGAGCCCGAGGCACTCGAGGAGGCGGTGCGCGGCAGCGAGCTCCTGCTCGTGGTCGAGGAGAAGCGCGGGCTGATCGAGAGCCAGGCCAAGGAGATCCTCTACCATCGGAGCGACCGGCCGCGGATCCTCGGCAAGAGCGACGAGGAGGGCCGCCCGCTCCTGCCGAGCTTCGGCCAGCTCGACCCGCTCCGGGTGGCGGTCGAGCTCGGCCGCCGGCTGCTGGCGCGGGTCGACGATCCGGCCCTGGCCGCCCGCCTGCGCGAGCTCGAGGGGCGCCTCGGCCACGCGGTCGAGGCCGGCCACGGCCTCGTGCGGCTGCCCTGGTTCTGCCCGGGCTGCCCGCACAACACCAGCACCCGGGTGCCCGAGGGCTCGCGCGCGGTGGCCGGGATCGGCTGCCACTTCATGGCGACCTGGATGGGCCGCGACACGCTCGGGTGGACCCAGATGGGCGGCGAGGGCGCCTCCTGGCTCGGCCAGGCGCCGTTCAGCAGCCGCCCGCACGTCTTCCAGAACATCGGCGACGGCACCTTCTATCATTCGGGCTCGCTGGCGGTGCGCGCCGCCGTGGCCTCCGGCGCCAACGTCACCTTCAAGATCCTCTACAACGACGCGGTCGCCATGACCGGCGGCCAGAAGATGGAGACCGCCAACCTCGACGTGCCGGCGATCACCCGCCTGCTCGACGCCGAGGGGGTCGAGACGATCGCCGTGGTCGGCGACGCGCCCGACAAATACCCGATCGGCGCCCGCTTCGCCCCGGGGACGAGCTTCCACCACAGGGACGAGCTCGAGGCGGTGCAGCGCCGGCTGCGCGAGATCCCGGGTGTGACCGCGATCGTCTACGACCAGACCTGTGCGGCGGAGAAGCGGCGGCGCCGCAAGCGCGGCACCTTCCCCGATCCGGACGAGCGGGTGGTCGTCAACGAGCTCGTCTGCGAGGGCTGCGGCGACTGCGGGGTGCAGTCGAACTGCGTGGCGATCCAGCCCGTCGAGACCGAGTACGGGCGCAAGCGGCGCATCGACCAGTCCGCCTGCAACAAGGACTTCTCCTGCATCAAGGGGTTCTGCCCGTCCTTCGTGAGCGTCAGGGGGGCGGTCCCGAGGAAGGCCGCGGCCGGTGCCCGCGAGGTGCCGTTCCCGGTGCTGCCGGACCCGGTCCCGCCCAGCCTCGACCGCGCCTACGGCATCGTCGTGACCGGCATCGGCGGCACGGGTGTCGTCACCATCGCGGCCCTGCTCGGCATGGCCGCGCATCTCGAGGGCAAGGGCTTCGTGGCGCTCGACATGATCGGCCTCGCCCAGAAGGGCGGCGCGGTCGTGAGCCACCTCAAGATCGCGCCCACCCCCGAGACCGTGGGCGCGCCGCGGGTGGCCCCGGGCGGGGCTCGGCTCCTCTTGGGTTGCGACCTTCTGGTCGCGGCCGGCCGCACGGCCCTGCCGACCGTGGCCAGGGGCGTGACGCGGGTCGTCGCCAACACCGAGGAGGTCCTGACCGGCGCCTTCACCCGCGAGCCCGATCTGGCCTTCCCCGCGGGCCAGCTCAGGCGGACGCTCGAGGATGCGGCGGGTGCCCCGAACGTCGAGCTGGTCGAGGCGACCCGGCTCGCCACGGCGCTTCTGGGCGACGCGATCGCGGCCAACCTCTTCCTCGTGGGCTGGGCCTGGCAGAAGGGGCTCGTGCCGCTCTCCGAGGCCGCCATCCTGCGGGCGATCGCGCTCAACGGCGTGGCGGTCGAGTTCAACGAGCGCGCCTTCCTCTGGGGTCGGCGGGCGGCCTTCGATCCCGAGGCGGTGCGCCGGATCGCGGGCCTGGGTGCGACGCCCCGGGCCCGCTCGCTCGACGAGACGATCGCCGACCGGGTCGGCTTCCTGACCGAGTACCAGGACGCCGCCTGGGCCGAGCGCTACCGGCGGACGGTCGAGGGCGTGCGGGCGGCCGAGGCGCGGACCGTCCCGGGCAGCGAGGCGCTGTCGCTCGCGGTCGCCCGCAACCTGTTCAAGCTCATGGCCTACAAGGACGAGTACGAGGTCGCGCGGCTGATGAGCGGGGACGCCTTCCGGGCCCAGCTCGCGCGCGAGTTCGATGGCTGGCAGCGCCTGGAGTTCCACCTGGCCCCGCCGCTCCTGGCGGCGCGCGACCCGGTGAGCGGGCAGCTCGTCAAGCGCCGCTACGGTCCCTGGACGATGACCGCGTTCCGCTGGCTCGCCAAGGCGCGGCGGCTGCGCGGCACGGCGTTCGACCCGTTCGGGCGGACCGAAGAGCGGCGAACCGAGCGGGCGCTGATCGCCGAGTACGAGGCGCTCGTGGCCGAGCTCGTGGGCGGGCTCGACGCGGCGCGGCACGCGCAGGCGGTCGAGCTCGCCCGGCTGCCGGAGCAGATCCGCGGCTTCGGCCACGTCAAGGAGGCGAACCTCGAGCGGGTGCGCGAGCGCTGGCGGACCGGGCTCGAGCGCTGGCGGAGCGGCGCGGCGCTCTTGCGCGCGGCCGAGTAGCGCCCGGCGCGCATCCGTCGCCCGCCCGGGATCGTTGCAAGCTCGCGGCCCGCTGCTACGATCCACAGGCTTCGGGGGAGGCGACGTCTGGGCGGGCGGCCAGCGCCCGCGGGGGCGCGCTCCCTCGACGTGCAACCAGGTCAGGGAGTGAGCGCCAAGATGGCCCGCATCCAGCTGCATCGGTTCGAGGATCTGGCGAAGCCCGTGGTCCGCAAGGACGATCCGGATTCGCCCGCCCGCCGCAACTTCCTCGCCCGCGCCGCGACGCTCGCCGCGGTCACCGGCATGTCGGGCGAGGCGTTCGCCCGCAACTTCGAGCCCGACGCGCCGCCGATCCGCTATCCCGAGCCCGACGTCGTCGTGCTCGACAAGCGGTTCCGCTACAAGCTCGGCAACACGACCATCCGGCGGCACTACCGGGGCACGCTCTGGGCCGAGGGCTGCGCCTGGAACGGCGCCTCGCGCTACCTCGTCTGGTCGGACATCCCGCGCGCCGAGAACCTCCGCTTCCTCGAGGAGGACGAGCACGTCAGCCGCCGGTTCCGCGCCTTCTCGCGGCACAGCAACGGCAACACCTTCGACTATCAGGGCCGGCAGATCAGCTTCTGCCACGAGCCGGCCTCGGTGATCCGCTACGAGCACGACGGCTCGGTGACGGTGCTCGCCGAGACCTTCGAGGGCGAGCGCTTCAACGCCCCCAACGACGGCATGGTGCACCCGGACGACGGCTCGATCTGGTTCACCGATCCGGGCTACGGCGCCCTCATGAACTACGAGGGCAAGCGCTACAACCGCGATCCGCGGCCGTTCCGCAAGGAGGCGATCTACCGGATCGACGCCAAGACCGGCAAGATCACCAAGGTCGCCGACGAGCCCTTCAAGCCGAACGGCATGTGCTTCAGCCACGACTACAAGAAGGTGTTCGTGGCCGACACCGGCGCCTCCCACTATGCCGACAAGGGCGCCGTCTTCCAGATCTGGCAGTTCGACGTGGACGGCGACAAGCTCAAGAATCCGCGGACCTTCGTCAAGAACGAGCTCGGCGGCAAGTCGGGCCCGGCCGACGGCATCCGCTGCGACGAGGACGGCAATCTCTGGGCCGGCATGGGTTGGGTCGGCGACGGCTTCGACGGCGTCCACATCTTCGCCCCCGACGGGACGATGATCGGCCAGATCCGCATGCCCGAGATCACGGGCAACCTCTGCTTCGGCGGCACGAAGCGGAACCAGCTCTTCATGGCCGCCTCGCAGTCGCTCTACTCGGTGTTCGTCGAGACCCGCGGCGCGCACATCACCTGAGCCCCGCCCTCCCGGGCGGATCGACCGGACGGCGGCCTCCGGGCCGCCGTCCCGCTATCGGGCCTCGGGCTCGAGGACGAGCAGGGTCACCGCATCGCCCATGCGGTGGGCGTGGACGAGCGGCCGCAGCCCGGCCTCGGCCAGATGCTGCTCGGTCGTGGGGTCGAACCGGGCGGCGAACGCCCAGCGCAGCCAGGCCGACAACAGCCGCATCCACCAGCGCACGGCGGTGCGCGAGGAGCGGTGATAGTCGAGCAGCAGGATCCGCCCACCCGGGCGGGTGACGCGGGCGAGCTCGCGCAGGGCGGGGAGCTGCAGCTCGTCCGGCAGGCACAGCAGGACGAAGGTGGCGACCACGGTGTCGAAGCTCGCATCCGGCAGGTCCAGCGCGAGCAGGTTGGCCTCCCGCAGCGTCACCCGCCGGCCGAGCCGGGCGGCGCGCGCCCGCGCCTTGCCGAGCATGGCCGGGCTCGCGTCGATGCCGACCGCCTCCACGCCAGCGGGGTAGAAGGGCATGTTGCAGCCGGTGCCGACGCCCACGTCGAGCAGCCGGCCGGGCAGGGCGTGGGCGAAGAGTTCGGCGCGCAGCCGCCGCTTCCAGCCCCACTCGTAGACGCCGTCCAGAAGATCGTAGACCGGCGCGATCCGCTCGTAGGCGCGCAGGACCTCGCGCGCCTGCGCCTCGACCATGCCGCCGGCCGCCTCGAGCGACCCGATCGGGTCGGCGCGCAGGGACGGTCCGCCGCGCGAGCTCACGGACCGCCGCCCTGGACGCCCGGGGCCGCGCCCGGGATCGGCCGCGGCCCGCGGATCTGCCGCCAGGGCGCCAGGAGATAGTGCCCGCAGAAGCGCGCGCCGTCGGCGGCGAAGGCGGTCGGGAGGGCCGGCCAGGGCAGGTTGGGGTGGCGGTGGTGGGTGCCGTGCAGGTTGGTGTTCAGCACGAGCGCCTGCAGGACCGGCGGTGCCGCCAGATCGTAGCCCTGCGCCGGCTCGTCGAGCGGCGCGCCGTAGTGCGGCGCGTTGTCGAGGAAGGAGACCAGGAAGGCGCGGCCGGCGAGTGCTCCGGCCAGCACCGGCCAGGCCGGGCCGTAGAGCCAGAAGGAGCCGGCGAGCAGGGCCAGGATCGCGAGCGCGTCCAGGCGGATCGCGCGCAGCGCCGCCGGCGCGAGCAGGGCCCGCTCGGCCCGGTCGGCCATGCCGGCCGCGTCCGGGGCGCCCTCGTAGAACACCCGCCGCACGATCGGCCGCAGGAGCCGGCGCGGCAGGAGGCTCAACGGCCCGCTCGCCACCTCGAAGGCGTAGAGGCCGAAGAACAGCCGCGGATAGTAGGCAAGGGCCGCGCGCAGGCGCGAGCTGCGGCTCGGATCGTAGAGCTCGGGCCGGTCGGCGGGGCGGGCGTTGAGCGCGTGGTGCGAGAGGTGGCCGAAGCGGAGGCCCGTGAACGGTGCCCCGAAGAGGATCGCCAGCCACCGCCCGAGCCGATCGTTGGCGGCCCGATCGGGCAGGAGATGGCCGTGGATCGCCTCGTGCACGAGCGCCCAGTGCGGCACCGTGGCGAGCACCGCCGGCAGCGCGAGCCAGGCCCAGCCCGGGCCGCCCTGCGCGAGCAGGACCGGCAGCAGGAGGAGCAGCCCGAGCGCCGCCGCGGCCACCGCCGCGACCGCCAGGAGGTTGACCGCCACCGCCAGGCCCGGCCGGAGGCGGGTGTCGCTCGGCGCCATGGCGCGGCCTCAGCCGGCCCGGGCGGCGTCGGCGAGCCGCATCGCATTGCCGCGCCAGACGAAGCCGTTGCCGATCCAGCCGGCGAGCCAGACCGCGGGCAGGAGCAGGTCGCGCAGCAGCATCGCCGGCAGCGAGCGGAGCGACAGGTGCCAGCCGGCGATCCGGGCCAGCGCCGCCTCGGCGCCGTACCAGAAGGCCAGGAAGGCCAGGAGCGCCGGCCCCTGCGCCCAGCCCTCGAGCGGCGCCAGGGCCAGCAGTGCCAGGGCCGGCGGCAGGGCGCCTGCGAAGATCTCGAGGCTGTACCAGTGCGGGAAGGTGTCGCGGCGCAGCCGGGCCCAGCGCACCTGGCGGTGCCACACCTCGGCGAGCGTCCGCCGGCCGAGCGCCTGGACGAACGGCCGGCGCGCGAGCCGGATCCGATAGCCCCGGGCGCGCAGGAGCTTGGTCGTGGCGGCGTCTTCCGCCGGCTCGGCCGCGAGCGCCTCGATGCCGCCGATCGCCTCCAGGATGTCGCGGCGGTAGAGCATCGCCTTGCCCTGGGCGAAGCCGAAGCCCGCGATGTCGGCCGCGAGCTGCACGCGGGTCTGGTAGGTGTCGAGGAAGGCGCATTCGAGGGCCGCCCAGAAGCCCTCGGCGCGGCCACCCACCGGCGGCGAGCAGGCGAGGCCGGTGTCCGGTCCCCAGACGGCGAACAGCCGGGCCAAGAGGTCGGGCGGCGTCTCGACGTTGCTGTCGATCATCAAGATCCAGCCGTGGCGGGCGGCGCGGAAGCCCTTCACGGTGTTGTTGAGCTTGGGGTTGATCGAGATCCGGTCGTCGCCCACGAGCAGGCGCGCCTCGACCGCCGGGTGGGCGGCGATCAGCCGCTCGACCAGGGGGATCACCGGATCGTCCGGGTCGGCCACGCAGAGCAGGATCTCGTAGTCCGGCCAGTCGAGGGCGAAGGTGGCGGCGAGGTTGGCCTCGAGATGCGGCTCGAGGCCCCTGAGCGGCCGGACGATCGAGACCGGGGGGCGCTCGGCCGGGGCCGAGCCCGGCCCGTTCGGCCGCAGTCGCCAAGCGACCGCGGCGAGGCTCGAAAGATGCGCCGGGACCAGGCAGGACAGGACGGTGCCGGCGATCGCCTCGATCGGCATGCGCGCTCCTCCAGCCGCCGCGCCACGACGGGACCGACCGCCCGACCGCTCGCGGCCCCCGTATAAGATGGCGCTGCGACGGTCCCGTGACGAGGACCGTCGCCCGCACGTCACGCCCGCGGGTCCGGCCGCCCGCCCGGCTCAGCCGCGCTCGCCGGCCAGCTTGTAGGCCACGAAGTACTTGTAGATGTTGCGCACGTAGACGACCGGCTCGCGGCTCACGACCTTGCCGGCCGCGACCTCGACATGGTTGAGCCAGACGTCGGGATCGAGCCCCATGGCCTGGGCCCGGCGCCGCGCCTTGGCGACGTTGCCCGGCCCGGCATTGTAGGCGGCGAAGGAGAACAGGGTCCGGTCCAGCGCGCTGATCCGGGCATCGGAGAAGTAACGGTCGCGCAGGAACCGCAGATACTTGACGCCGGCGTGGATGTTCGGCTCGAGGTGCTCGATCTCGGGGACGGCGACGTTGGGGTCGCGGGCGGTGCGCGGCATCACCTGCATGACCCCGACGGCACCCACCGGGCTGCGCTTGCTCTGGTCGAGCCCGGATTCCTGATAGGCCTGCGCCGCGATCATCAGCCAGTCGAAGTCGTAGCGGCCGGCATAGGCCCGGAACAGCTCGCCCATCTCGCGCAGGCGGGCGCGATCCTCGGGGGCCAGCGCATTGCGCGCCCACTCGACGCTCTTGAGGTAGCGGGCGAGCAGGATGTTGCCGAGGCGCGAGCCCTTGGCGACCTCGGGCACGAAGGCGTCGATCTCGGCGAGCAGCCTCCGCGCATCCTTGCGCACCGCCCAGGCCAGCCGCTGGCCGGAGGCGAGCACGATCTGGTCGTGGACCCGGAGCCGGTCGAAGAGCTGCACCAGGAGGTCGGCCAGGGGCTCGTCCAGGACGGTGGCCGGGATCATGCCGGCGTCGGCCATCTGGGCGAGGTCCTCGGCCTCGAGGTTCTCGTCCGCCTCGGCCACCGGCACCGGCGGCAGGCCTTGGGCGGCGCGGCGCGCGTTGAGCGCCGCCAGATGCTCGAAGTAGCTGCTCGAGCGGCGGACGTGGACCACCGTGCCGAGCACGTCCTCGGCGCGGCCGATCGGGGGTGCGGCCGGCCCGGTCACGAGGAGCTCGCGCACGTCCTCGCGGAACGGCCGCGAGAAGGCCACGAGCCGCTCGCGCTCGGGGGTGATGGTGAGGTTGCCGGCGGCGAGGTCGGCCCGCCCCTCGGTCACCATCGGCAACAGCCGGTCGCGCGCCGCCGGCAGGACCACGAGGGTGAGCCGGGCGGCGGCGGCGCCGTGGCGCCGGCGCAGCTCCGCCTCGAACGCGACCACCGCATCGTAGGTCAGCCCACGCGGGGTGCCCGTGTCGTGGAAGAAGGTGGCGAGCCCGTAGGGCAGGGCGACCCTGAGCATGCCGCGCTCGAGGATGCCGTCGAGATCGCCGCTCCAGGGCTCGAGCGCCGACCGCAGGAGCGCGTCCTCGAGTCGCTCGGCCTCGCTGTCCGGCGGCTCCGGTGCGTCCGGGGCGGGCTGCGCCCCGAGCTCGCCCGGGCGCAGCACCAGCCCGCCCAGGGCGAGCCCCGCTGCCAGCATCGCGCGGCGCCGTGCCATCGACCCGACCCTCCGGCCCCTGCCGACGGCCGGAGCGTGCACCGGGTCGATCGCTAAGTCAATAGTCCTCGCACGAGCTCTTCATTCCTAGGTGTTGCGCCGGAGATGCGCCCGGATCCGGGCGCAGGAGGGTCACGGGCGGCCGGCTCGCCCGGGCGCCATCGCCCGTCCCGCGGTGCCGGCCGGACCGAGGTTCGCCGGCATCCTCGGG
Source organism: uncultured Geminicoccaceae bacterium (assembly GCA_964504655.1). GTDB lineage: Bacteria > Pseudomonadota > Alphaproteobacteria > Geminicoccales > Geminicoccaceae > JANXAZ01. Next base: position 25,903 of record CAZDFD010000034.1, on the reverse strand, counting down.
AAGGGCGCCGTGGCGGGCCGGCGCCAGGACCCTGGCCGCGCGAAGGGATCGGCACCGCGGTCCGATCAGGGCGGCAGCTCGAGGCTGCCGTCGGCGGCGAGCGGCCAGTGCGGGTTCCAGGCGATCTCCCAGACGTGCCCGTCCGGGTCGGCGAGATAGGCGGCGTGCCCGCCCCAGAAGGTGTCGGCGGGCGGCTTCAGCACGGTCCCGCCCGCCGCCTGCCAGGCCGCCGCCACGGCTGTGACCTCCTCGCGGGTGCGGACATTGTGGGCGAGGGCCACTCCGGCGAAGCCGCTGCCCGGGTCCCCGACCCCGGCATCCGCGGCGAGTGCCGTGCGGCTCCAGAGCGCGAGCACCACGCCGCCCGCCCGATAGAAGGCGACGTCGGCCGTGCTCGCCCCGCTCGGCCGGAAGCCGAGCCGCTCGTAGAACGCCCGCGCCCGGGGCACCTCCGCCACCCCGAGCGTCACGAGCGAAAGACGCGCCTCCACGCCCGCTCCTAGGCGTTGCGCCCGAGATGCGCCCGGATCCGGGCGCAGGCCTCCTGGATCTGCTCGGTCGAGGCGGCATAGGAGAAGCGGATGTAGCCCTCGCCGTGGATCCCGAAGCTCGTGCCGCTCACCACCGCGACGCCGACCTGGTCCAGGAGCTCGTCCTGGAGCGACCGCGCGTCGCGGCCGGTGCCGGTGACGTTCGGGAAGGCGTAGAAGGCGCCGCCCGGCTCGGGACAGCGGAAGCCCGGGATCTGATTGAGCTCCTGGACGATCACCTGGCGCCGCCGCTCGAAGGCCTGGACCATGACGGCGACGCTCTCCTGCGGCCCTTTGAGCGCCTCGATCCCGGCCCACTGGGTGGCGGCATTCACGCAGGAATGGGTGTTGATGGCGAGGCGCGTCGCGTGCTCGACGAGGGCCTTGGGCCAGACCCCCCAGCCCAGCCGCCAGCCCGTCATGGCGTAGGTCTTGGACCAGCCGTCCAGGAGGATCAGCCGGTCCTCGATCTCCGGGTAGGCGGTCATCGAGGCGTGCGGGACGCCGTCGTAGACGATCCGGGCGTAGATCTCGTCGGAGAGAACGGCCACGTGCGGGTGCGCCCGCAGCCCGTCGACCAGCCGGTCGAGCTCCGCGCGCGGCACCACCCCACCCGTGGGGTTGGCCGGGCTGTTGACGATCAGGAGGCGGGTGCGCGGTGTGATCTGCGCGAGCACCTCCTCGGCCGAGAAGGCGTAGCCCTTGTCCTCGTGGAGCGCGATCGGCACGGCCCTGGCGCCGGTCCACTCGATCAGCGAGCGGTAGATCGGGAAGCCCGGGTCGGGGTAGAGGATCTCGGTGCCCGGCTCGCCGAACATGGCGATCGCCATGAACATGGTGACCTTGCCGCCGGGCACGATGACGATCCGGTCGGGGTCGACCCGGACGCTGCGGCGGTTCCACATGTCCTCGGCCACGGCCTCGCGCAGCGGGCGGATTCCGTTGGCCGGGGTGTAGCCGTGGTGACCGTCCCGGAGCGCCTTGACCGCCGCCTCGACGATGTTGGGCGGGGTGGGGAAGTCGGGCTGGCCGATCCCGAGGTTGATGACGTCGCGGCCGGCCTCCTTGAGGCGCGTGGCGCGCGCCAGGATCTCGAAGGCGCTCTCGGTGCCGAGACGGGCCATGCCGGCGGCGAGTTCGAGCATCGATCGGATCTCCCGGGGCTCCTGGCGGCGCGGACCTTAGGGGCGGGGGCGGGGGCGGGGCAAGGCGGGGCGCGCTCAGGGGGCGAGCGGGCCGCGGGCGTCGGCCAGGACCTTGCCGCCGAACAGGAGGAAGCAGCCGCCGGCGACACGGTCGACGGCGCGGCGGGCGCGGGCCAGCCGCCGCTGCGCCGGGCCCGAAGCGAGCAGGCAGGCGACGAGCGCGTACCAAGCGAGCGCGAGCAGGCCCACGAGGGCGATCAGCACCGAGAGCACCCAGAGCGGGGTCAGGGCGTCGACCGAGGTCGCGAAGAGGCTCGCGAAGAGGACGATCGCCTTGGGGTTGGTCAAGGTCACGGACAGGCCGAAGAGCAGGCCCCCCCGGGTCGGCCGCGCCGGCTCGGGTCCGGCCTCGGCGGTCGGGGCGGGCGCCCGGAGGAGGCCGATGCCGAGCCAGATCAGATAGGCGCCACCCGCCACCCGGACCGCCCAGGCGAGCCACTCGAAGCGGACGAGGATCGCCGACAGGCCCAGAAGGCCGAGCGTGGCGTAGGAGGCGAGCCCGATCGCCACGCCGAGGGCCGCGAGGAGGCCGGCCCGGCGGCCCCCGGCGGTCGCGGCGCGCAGCACGCCCACGAAGTCGGGGCCGGGCAGGAGCAGCGCCGGGACGAAGACGGCCATGACCGTGGCGATGGTCGCGAGCCCGCTCATCGCCGTCCTCGACTCCTCAAACCGACGGCCGGTGTTGCGCCCAGGGCTGCGCCCGCTCGAAGGCGCGGGCGGCCTGGAGCACCTCGAGGTCGCGGTGGCGGGCGGCCACGATCTGCAGGCCCACGGGCAGGCCATCGGCGGTGAAGCCGCAGGGACAGGTCGCGGCCGGCACCCAGGTCAGGTTGAAGGGATAGGAGAAGCCGGCCCAGCGGTGCCACTCCCAGGGGTGCTGCTCCCAATGCTCGGGGATCAGCCGGCCGGCCGGGAAGGCCGCGACCGAGAGCGTGGGCGTGAGGAGCAGGTCGAAGCGCTCGAACAGCGCCCGGACCTTGTCGTAGAGCTCGGCCCGCTGCTGCCGCGCCCGGACCCAGTCGGCGGCCGTGTAGGCCAGCCCGTCGCGGGTCAGCGCCACGAGGCCCGGATCCATCCGGTCGGCCCACCGGTCGAGGAGATGGCCGATGTTGCCGGCGTAGTTGGAGGCGTAGAAGCAGCGCTCCATCGGCCAGGGATCGGGCCAGGGCGCCGTCGCGAGCGGCTCGACCACCGCCCCCATCGCCTCGAAGGCGCGGACCGCGTTCTCGCAGATCGTGCGGATCTCGGGATCGACCCGCAGGTAACCGAGGTCGGGGCTCCAGGCGATCCGCTTGCCCCGCATGTCCGCCTCGAGCCGGGCGAGATAGGGCTCGGGCCCGGCCTCGAGGCTCTGCTGGTCGCGGTCGTCCGGCCCGGCCATGACCTCGAGCATGAGGGCCGCGTCGGCCACGGTCCGGGTGATCGGGCCGATGTGCGAGATCAGGTCGTTGTTGGGGACCGGCCAGTAGGGGACGCGGCCGAAGGAGGGCTTGAGGCCGAACACGCCGCAGAAGGCGGCCGGCATGCGGATCGAGCCGGCCCCGTCCGAGCCCTGGTGCAGCCAGCCGATGCCGGCGGCGGCGCAGATCGCGGCCCCGGTCGAGGAGCCGCCGGCGTTGTAGCCGTGCTTCCAGGGATTGTGCGAGATGCCGGTCAAGGGGCTGTCGCCGCAGCCCTTCCAGCCCATCTCCGGGACCGTGGTCTTGCCGAGGAAGACGGCGCCGGCGTCCCGCAGCCGCTCGACCACGGGCCCGTCGACCTCGGGGATGCGGTCGGCGAACAGCCAGGAGCCGCCCTTGGTGGGGATCCCCTTGGTGAAGAGGAGGTCCTTCAGGGTGATCGGCAGGCCGTGCAGGGTCCGCACCGGCCCGCCCCGGGCGAGCTCGGCCTCGAGCAGCCGGGCCCGCTCGCGGGCCTCCTCGAACAGGGTCGTGACGAAGGCGTTGAGCTTCGGCTCGAGCGCCTCGGCCCGGGCGATCGCCACGTCGACGAGCTCGACGGGCGAGAGCTTCCTGGCACGGACGAGGGCCAGGACTTCCGTAGCGGGCAGGTAGCAGAGCTCGGTCGGATCGCTCACGGTTGACCCCCGCTCCGGGTTGGCCGAGATGACGAGGCGAGGAGGATGCCCATGGGACTGCACATCCGGAACCGGCGGGCCCGTGAGCTCGCGCAGAAGCTCGCCGAGCGGCGCGGCTGCAGCCTGACCGAGGTCGTGGTCACGGCCCTCGAGCGCGAGGCGGCGCTCGAGGAGGCGCGGATCCAGGAGAAGATCCGTCGGACGCGCGAACTGGCCCGGCACTTCGAAAGTCTGCCCGATCTCCGCCCGGGCTTCACGGACAAGGACCTGTACGACGAGGAAGGCCAGCCGATCCTTTGAGGATGGTGCTCGACACCTCGGCGATCCTCGCGGTCCTGCTCGGAGAGCCGGAGCGTGAGCTGTTCATCACGACGATGTCGGCGCACGAGTTGGTGATGTCGGCCGGCACGTTGCTCGAGACCCTCCGGGTGGCCCGGCTGCGGCGCGGCGAGGAAGGGGTTCGGGACGTCTGGCGTCTCCTCGAGGTGCAACGCATCGAGGTGGTACCGGTCGATCTCGAGCAGGTGCGGCTGGCCGAGGAAGGACAGCGCCGCTTCGGTCGCGGCCGTGGTGAACAGCCAGCGGTGCTCAATTTCGGCGATCTCTTCGCCTACGCGCTCGCCCGGGCGCTCGAAGCGCCTCTCCTGTTCAAGGGCGCCGACTTCCGCGCCACGGACGTCACCCCCGCCGTGGATTGAGACCGCGCCCCGGCGCATCGCTCAGAGCTGCCGCACGAGGTACTTCTCGATCAAGGCCGGGTCCGGCTCGACGCCGAGCCCGGGCGCGTCGGGGATCTTGAAGCAGCCGTCCTCGAGCTTGAACGGGTTCTTGGCGAGAGCTCGGCTGATCTCCGAGGGCTCGACGCAGTATTCGAGGACGAGGGCGTTCGGCACGGCTGCGAGGAAGTGCAGCGAGGCCGCGGTGTTGATGTCGGTGGTGAAGTTGTGGTTGGCGACCGGGATGCCCTTGGCCGCGGCATGGGCCGCGATCGCCATGGCCTGGGAGAGCCCGCAGCGGGTGAGGTCGATCTGGGCGAGGCCGATCCCGCCCTCGTCGATCAGCCGCTTGAAGCCGCGGAGCGTGCACTCCTCCTCGCCCGCCGCGAGGCGCTGGTGGATGCGCGCCGCGACCCGGCCGTAGCCCTCGAGATCGTCCGGGTGCAGAGGCTCCTCGATCCAGTAGAGGTCGAACGGTTCGAAGGCGCGGGCGCGCTGGATCGTCGTCGTGGCGTCCCACACGAGGCCGACGTCGAGCATGAGGTCGAAGTCGGGGCCGGCCGCCTTGCGCATCGCCTCGAGCATCTTGAGGTCGAAGGCGAGGTCGGAGCGGCCGAACGGCTCCCAGCCGAACTTGGCGGCGGTGAAGCCCTGGTCCTTGCACCAGCGCACCCGGTCGGCGGTCTCGGCCGGGGTGAAGCGGAACATGTTCGAGGCGTAGACGCGGATCCTGTCGCGGAACCTGCCGCCCAGGAGGTCGAAGACCGGCCGGCCGAGGGCCTTGCCCTTGATGTCCCAGAGCGCCAGGTCGATCCCGGCCATGGCGTGGACGAACAGGCCGTCGCGGCCGCAATAGAGCGTCGCCTCGTACATCCGCCGCCACAGCCGGCCGATCTCGAGCGGGTCCTGGCCGATCAGGAGCTGGCTAAGCCCACCCGCGATGGTGTGCGAGACCGGCGCCTCGATCGCCGCCTTGACCGCCCAGGGGCAACTGTCGACCTCGCCCCAGCCGGTGATGCCGGCGTCGGTGCCGACCCGGATCAGGAGCGCGTCCTGGCTCGAATCGGTCCGCGCCTGGATCTGCGGCAGCCGCAGATAGAGCGCCTCGACCTCGGTGATCCGCATCCTCGCCTCCCGGACCGCGTCCCGTCCGGCTCCTAGGCAGCCCGGGCGGTGGCCGCAACCGCCGCCGGCGCCGGACCGGGCATGCCGAAGCGCGGGCCGGGGCGCACTCCGTGGTGCGCATGCCACGCCGAGCACCCGGATGGCGCGCGGCCGTGACCGATCCTTTACCGGCACCGGCTAGACGGGGTACGGGTAAGAAAAACGGGTCGCCCGTCTGCTTGCCCACCGCGACCTTCCGGAGCCTGCCTCGACCATGCCGCCGATCGACCAGCCG
>CAZDFD010000034.1:0-19966 GCA_964504655.1 uncultured Geminicoccaceae bacterium | reverse complement strand
GAGCCGGCACCTCGAGGACGACGAGGACGCCGGGCCGTCCCCCGCCGAGACCGCGCCGCGTGTCCTCGATTCCGTCCCCGAGCCCGAGGTGTTCGGAGCGCTCGGGCCGGTGCTCGTGGCCGCCTTCCTCTTGTGGATCGTGGTCGTGGCGGCGGTCGGCAGCTCGGTCTGAGCGGCTGCGCCGGCCGCCTCAGGCGACCGCACCCCGCCCCTCGATCGGCCAGATCGCCTCGACCGTGCCGCCGCGCACGGCCACGACGTGGTCCCAGAGATTGACCGTCGGGTCGCAGTGCGGCGCGATGCAGGCGACGAGCGTGCCGAGCGGCAGTCCGTTGCAGCCCGCCGGCAGGTCGATCCGCCCGAACTGGTCGCCGAACATGGCGTAGGTCGAGCCCGGCGGTGCCCCCGCCGCCACGGCCGGCGCCGGCCCGTCGGTGGCGAAGCACTTGCTGCCGGCGTCGGTCGTGACGAACCCGGCCTGGCGGTTGCTCACCACCCGGGTCCAGACGAACAGCGCCGGCCGGAACGGCCGGCTGCCGTCGCCGGTCAGATCGCAGGCGAGGTAGTCGACGTCCATGAACGGGTAGGAGCCGACCTGGAGCTCGGTGAAGACGCCCATGCTCGCGTCCTCGGCGTGCGTGCCGGTGCCCGAGCCGGTGACGATCGGGCAGGCGAGGCCGGCCGCGCGGAAGGCGTCGCGGACGCGGGCCAGGAGGGCGTTGACCGGCCGGGTCGCGGCCACCCGCTCCGCGTAGGAGGGGAGGTGCTGGATCCGCCCGGCATAGCCCTGGATGCCGCGGAGCTCGAGCGCGGGCGCTGCCACGGCCAGCCGGCCGAGGGCGACCGCGTCCTCGACCGAGGTCACCCCGAAGCGGTGCGAGCCCACGTCGACCACGACCAGCACCCCCAGGCGGACAGCCGCGGCGGCGGCGGCCTCGGCGAGCTCGCGCAGGTTGCCCGGATCGTCGACCACGACGGCCAGGTCGCGCAGCCGGCCGGCGAGTGCCAGAAGGCGCGGGATCTTGCTCGGGCCGAGCACCGGTGCGGTGAGGAGGAGGCCGTCCAGCCCGCCCCGGGCGAGCGCCTCGGCCTCCCCGAGCTTGGCGCAACAGAAGCCCACCACCTCGCCCGCCGCCCGCTGCGCCTCGGCGACGGCGACGCATTTGTGGGTCTTGGCGTGCGGGCGCAGCCCGACCCGGTGGCGGCGGGCCACGGCCGCCATGGCCTCGAGGTTGGCCTCGAAGGCGTCGAGGTCGAGGACGAGGGCCGGCGTGTCGAGCCGCGCGGCTCCGCCCGGCACGCCCACGAGCCGCTCGTTCCAGGCGAGGCTGTCGGGGTTCATCCTGTCCTCCCGTCGGGGCCGGCCCATCCAAGCCGCGGCGGCCACGGACGACCAGCGCGTCCCGGGCGGGGCCGCCCCGCTCGCCCCGGACCCCCTCAGCCGAGCTCGATCGCACCCGCCGCGACCAGCGCCTCGAGCGCCGCGGTGCCCGCAGGGACGTCTGCCAAGAGGACCAGGGGCGTCCATCCCGCGATCCCCTCGGGACCGTCCGGGTCGACCTCGAGGAGGGCGCCCCCCTTGCCCGGGGCGAGCCGCAGCCAGGCCAAAGGGTCGAGGCTCGCGGCCGGGCCGAGCAGCCCGCCCAGATCGAGCACGTCGCCCGAGGCCGGGGCGAAGTCGCGCAGGCTGTAGGCCGCACCGTCGAGCCGGCCCCAGACGATCCGGTCGGCCCCGAGGCCGCCCAGGATCGAGGTCCTGCCTTCGCCGAGGGCGATCAGGTCGTCGCCGCCGCCGCCGTCGACCAGCTTGGCGATCCCGCCCACCAGGATCTCGTTGGCCAGATCGTTGCCGACGAGCTTGAGGTTGCGACCGAAGGCCTCGAGCCGCTCGACCTCGGCCGACATGGTCCAGCCGGTGGTCGCGCGGGCGGTGTCGGTGCCCTCGCCGGCCAGCTCGACGACACGGTCCTTGCCGTCCTGGATCACGTAGAAATCGTCGCCCGGGCCACCCACGAGCGTGTCGGCACCCGAGCCACCCTCCAGATAGTCGTCGCCCTCGAGCCCCTCGAGCCGATCCTTGCCGCCGCGGCCGAGAAGGAAGTTGTCGAGGCCGTTCCCGACGAGCGTGGCCCCCTTGCCGCCCGGGGCGACCGCGAGCGCGTCGAGCGGCTCGGGCAGGACGTAGAGCTTGCCGCGCAGCAGCACCTGGCCGCCGTCCGGGTCCTCGATCAGATCCTCGGGCCGGTCGACATAGTAGATGTCGTAGCCGGCACCGCCGTGCAGCCGGTCGACGCCCGGACCGCCGTCGAGCAGGTCGGCCGACGGCCCGCCGGTCACGAGGTCGTCGCCGGCATGGCCCACGAGGGTGTTCGATCCGAGGCCGCTGCCGGCGGTGATGGTGTCGTCACCCGCGAGGATCTGCGGCAGGTCCTGGAGCTCGCCGAACGGCACGCGGAAGTCGGTCACGCTCAGGACCGGCTCGCCGTCGAGCAGCTCGACCTCGAGGCCGGTGACCGGCGAGCGGGCCAGGGCCGCCTCGCTCGTGTAGTCGAAGCGGCCGAGCAGGCTCAGCCGGTAGCCGTAGACCGTGGTGGCGACGATGCGGTCGACGCCGGTGGCCTCGATCGCGAGGAGCGGGCCCAGGAAGGCCAGGCTCTCGGTGGTGATCGGACGTTCGTAGCCGGTGACGACGGCCATGGAGGCGCTCCCGCGCGGCCGCCGGGACGGCGGCACGCCAGCCTCCAGGTTAGCCGATCTTCGGCCGGCCGGGCCCGCGACCGAACGTCCGGGGCGGGCGGCGGGCCCGAGTCCGAGGCGGGCCCGCACGGCCCCGAGCCCGCGACCGCGGGCCCGGGCGGCGGCGCCGCGGCGTGGCGGTCCTCGAGCTCGCGCGCCAGCGCGCGGACGAGGCGGGCGCGGGCGGTCACCGCTCGCAGCATCGAGCGGCCGCCCGCGGCGCGCGCGCCGGGCGGCGGCAGGGCCGCCAGGACGGCGCGGCGGCGGGCCAGGAGGAGGGCCGCCAGGCTCGCGCGCGCGTCGCGGCGGGCGCGCAGCTCGGCCAGGACGAAGCCCGCGACCCGGAGATCGCCGGTGGCGAGCCCCTCCTCGATCAGGTCGGCGGCGACGGCGGCCATGCGGGCGAGCCGGGCATCCACGGCGAGACCGTCGAGCTCTTCCCAGCAGGCGGCCACGGCCTCGGTGCGCGGGTCGGCGAGCAGCCGATCGAGATCGGCGTCGGCCAGCCGCTCCAGCCGGGCGATGGCCGTGGCCGGCAGACCGGCGAGCGAGCGCCAGACGACCCGCCGGCGGCGGAGCCGGGTGACGGGGAGGGGACGGGCGGCCGTGGTCATGACCAAGAACCTATAGCATAGGATCGAAGGCGTCAAGCGGGAGCCGCGCCCGCTGGCCATGGTCCCGCGGCGTCAGGCCCAGCGGGGTTGTTCGCCGGGGGCGGGGGTGTAGGGGTAGGAGCCCATCGAGAGCAGCTTGTCGCGGCCGCCCAGGCGCGCGATCGCCGCCTCCTGGTCGGCGAAGGCGCGGGCGGTCACCTCGGCCGGGTCGCAGATCGCGCGCAATCGCCGCTGGCCCTCGGCCAAGACCGCCTCGTGGCCGGGCAGGAGGGCGAGATCGCGGGATTCGAAGGGATCGGCCTCGAGGTCGAAGAGCTGCGGCCGGTGGCCCTCGTAGTGGACGTATTTGTAGCGGCCGAAGCGGACCATGAAGATGCCGGTGGTCGAGCCGACCGCGTGGTACTCGGAGAAGCCGACCCGCTCCACTTCGGGGCCGGTGGCGAGGTCCAGGAGCGAACGGCCGGGCAGGTCCCGCTCCTCGGGCGCGGGCTCGAGGCCGACCGCCTGGACGATGGTCGGGTAGCAGTCCACGAGGTTGGCGACGGTGCCGACCCGCCGGCCGCGCGGCACGTCCGGCCCGGCCAGGACCAGGGGCACCGCCACGCTCTCCTCGTACATGTTGGATTTGCCCCAGAAGGTCCGGGTGCCGAGATTGTCGCCATGATCGCTCGTGTAGATCACGAGCGTGTCCTTGGCGAGGCCGGTCCGCTCGAGCGCCGCCAGGACCTGGCCGATGTTGTGGTCGAGGAAGGAGACCATGCCCCAGTAGGCGGCGAGCGCGATCTTGACGTGCTCCTCGTCCTTGAAATGGTCCTCGTAGTCCTGGATGCGGCGGAGTGTTTCCAGCACCGGATGGTCCGGGAACTCGCCGGGCCCGCGGAAGCGCGGCAAAGGCAGCTTGTCCAGGGGGTAGAGGTCGAAGAACTCGCGTGGTGCGACCAGGGGAAAATGCGGGCAGACGAAGGAGACGAACAGGCACCAGGGCCGTGGCGCGGGCGCGCGGGCCGCGGCCTCGAGCCAGGCGACGGCACCGTCGCGGATCGCCCGGTCGTAGGCCAGATATGTCGATTCGCCCGCACCCGCGTCGCCGGCGAGCTGCGCCGTGGACGGCCGCTTGGGCGGGGGGCGGCGGATCAGCGCCTGAACGTCGCCCTTCCCGTCGAGCACGTGCATGGGCAGGATCTCGTTGTCGAAGCCGGTCGGGTCCTCGGCCGCGCGGTAGTGCAGCTTGCCGATCGACTCGCAGCGGATCCCCTCGGCCTGCAGCCGGTGCCCCCAGGAGGGCGGGGTGCCGAGATAGGGGTGCGCATTGTCCCAGTAGCCGATCCGGTGCACCCAGCGGCCGGTGGCGAAGGCGGCGCGCGCCGGCACGCAGATCGGGCAGGGGGTGTAGGCGTTCTCGAACAGCGTGCCGCACGCGGCCAGCCGGTCGAGGTTCGGGGTCCGGATCCGGGGCGTCCCGTAGGCACCCATGACCCGCTTGCTGTGCTCGTCGGACATGATGACGAGGACGTTCTTGCCGCGCATGCGCTGGCCTCGCTCGACGCTCGGAGGGGGGTGGCCGGCCGCGGCCGGCGGGGGCCGCGGCCGGCGGGGTTCAGGGCTTCTGCTTGAGGCTCTGGGCGATCGGGCGGAGCGCCTCGAGCCTCCGGTCGTACTCGGCCGCCGTGGCCTCGCCGGGGGTGAAGGTGCGCAGATACTGGTTCTCCTGGTAGCGCTTGACCACGTCCGGGGTATCCAGCGCCTTCTCGAAGGCGGTCCGGAGCGTGGCCACGACCTCGGCGGGCAGGCCCTTGGGGCCGATCAGGTACTGGTCCTCGAGATAGACCAGATCGAAGCCCAGCTCGCGGCCGGTGGGCAGGTCCGGGAGGGCGGCGTTGCGCTTCTCGGAGAACAGCACGATCGGCTTGAGCTGGGCGCCGTAGCCGATGAACTCGGCGATCGAGAACACCGAGAAGTCGGTGTGGCCACCCAGGAGCGAGGCGAGCCGGGCCGAGCCGCCGCCGGTCTGGACGTAGCGGAAGCGGGTGCCGGACAGGCGCTCGAACAGGAGCGGCACGAAGTGCACGCTCAAGCCGATGTTGGTCGCGTTCTTGACCTCCTCCGGCCGCGCCTTGGCCTGCGCCACGAGCGTCGCCAGGTCGGGCACGGGCGAGGTCCCGGCGACCGCGAAGCCGAGCTCGGTCGAGGCGAGCCGGGCGATCAGGGTGAAGGCCCGGTGGTCGAAGTCGACCACCCCCATGGCGGCGGCCGGCAACAGGCCGGTGTGCCAGATCCCGACCGTGTAGCCGTCGGCCGCGGAATCCAGGATCTGGCGCAGCCCGACCGAGCCGGCGGCGCCGGTGACGTTGACCACGGTCAACGGCTGCGCCAGGAGCTTGTGCTCCTCGAGCGCCTTCTGGAAGGTGCGGGCCAGGATGTCGGTGGCACCGCCCGCCTGGACCGGGACGATGACCTTGACCGGTCGCTCCGGGAAGGCGGCTCCGGCCGGCCCGGCCGCGAGCCCGGCCGCCGCCACCACCAACACCGCCGCCACCTCCAGCACCCGCCGCGCCCGTGCCGCGATCCCGCGCATCCCAGACCTCCCCGAAGCCGGCGCCGGCCGGGGACCCCCGGCCGCGCCCGGCGGCGATCTTGACAGCCCCGCCCGGGCGACCGCAAGTGCGGGCTGGAAGAACCGCGATAACCGCGAGGAATGCGAGGCCGCGTGGAGCTGCGCACCATCGCCTACCTCCTGGCGATCGCCGACGAGGGCAGCCTCCGGGCCGCGGCGCAGCGCCTGGGCGTGACCCAGCCGGCCCTGACCAAGGCGGTGCGCCGGCTCGAGGACGAGCTCGGGGCCAGGCTCTTGACCCGGACCGCGCGCGGCGCGAGCCCGACCGAGGCCGGCACCGCACTGCTCCGCCACGCGCGCCTCGTGCAGGCGAGCCTCGCCGAGGCGGCGCGCGAGATCGAGGCCCTGCGGGCGGGCTTCGCGGGCGAGGTCCGGGTCGGCGCCGGGCCGGCCTGGCACCAGCGCATCCTCCCGGACGCCCTGGCCCGCTTCCGGGCCGCCCGACCGCGGGCCCGGATCCTGGTCCAGGCGGGCATGGACGACGTGCTCAAGGCCGAGCTCCGGGCCGGGCGGCTCGACCTCGTGCTGGCCGCCACACCGCGCGCCGGGGAGCTCGAGCCCGACCTCCTGCACCGGCCGCTCAGTGCCGACGACTATGCGGTCGTGGCGGCGGCCGACCATCCGCTGCGCGGCCGCGGCCCGCTCACCCCGGCGGTGCTGCTCGAGCATCCCTGGATCCTGCCGGGCCCGCGCACCCACATGGTCGAGACGCTCGCCGCCCTGTTCCGCGGCCAGGGCCTGCCGCCGCCGCGGCCGGTGATCGAGACCGACGCCAACCGGCTGCGGCTCGCGCTCGTGGCGCGGGGTCCCTACCTCACCTACAACACCGTGCTGCAGCTGGCCGAGCTCGGCCCGCGCGGGGTCGCGGCTTTGGATGCGCCGGCGCTCCTTTGGCGGCGGTCGGCCGGGATCATCACCCGGCGCGCCGGCGAGCCGGGCCCGGCCGCGCAGGCGCTGATCGAGACGATCGTCGAGGTGGCGCGCGCGCGGGGGCTCGCCGTCGCGGCCTGAGCGCGGCATGCTGGGCGGGCCGGGGGACACCGGCCGAGGGAGGCTCGAGGATGCACGCAGCCAAGGGATGGATGCTGGCCGGCGCGCTCGTGGCGGCGCTGGCCGCACCGGCCGCCGCCTGGCCCGAGCGGCCGATCAAGGTCGTGGTCCCGTTCGGCCCGGGCGGCACCTCCGACCAGGTGGCCCGCAACTACCAGGCGGCGATCCAGGAGGCCGGTCTCCTGCCGCAGCCGATCAACATCGTGAACGTCGGCGGCCACCTGACCGTGGGCGCGCGGCAGGTCAAGGACGCGGCCCCCGACGGCTACACCTTCCTCGTGCTGCACATCGCGCTCATGGGCGCCGAGGCGGCCGGGCTCGCGGATTTCGGCTGGCGCGACTTCGCGGCGGTGGCGGCCACGGGCAATGTCTGCCTGTTGCCGGTGGTGCGCAAGGATTCGGGCCTCGACACGGTCGACCAGCTCCTCGCCAAGGCCAGGGCCGAGCCCGACACGCTCCTGTTCGGGGTCAATCTGGGCGCCATCAACCACCTGGCCGGGCTCATGATCCAGGAGAGCGAGCCGGGTGCCCGCTTCCGCTTCGTGCAGATCGGCGGCGGCTCGGCCAACTTCGCGGCACTCACCGGCAAGCAGACCCAGGTGGGCGTGCTCTCGACCGCCGAGGTGATGAGCTTCACGCGCAAGCCGGACGGCTCCGACAATCCGGACTCGCAGGTCAAGCCGCTGGCCTACACCGGCCCCGAGCGCTTCGCCCGGCTGCCCGAGATCCCGACCCTCAGGGAGCTCGGCAGGAACGTCGAGTTCTGCGTCGACAATTGGTGGTTCGCGCCCAAGGGCACGCCCGCGGAGGCGGTGCGCGGCATGGCCGAGGCGCTGCGCAAGGCGCAGGCGAGCGAGCGGGTCAAGCGCTTCGAGGAGAGCCAGGGCTTCGCCTCGATCTTCGTGAGCGGGGCCGAGCTCGAGGCGCGGCTCGCTTCGACCTACGCCGCGATCGAGCCCGTGGCCAAGCTCGCGGCGCAGAAGCGCTGAGGCGGGTCGGGGGCGGGAGGAGGCGGCGGCCTTGCCGGAGGGCCCGAGCCCGCGGGTCGAGCTCGGCGTGGCCGCGGCGCTCTGCGCGCTCGCGCTCGCGGTGCTCGTCGAGGCGCGCAAGATCCCGCCCGGCGTCTACGAGCCGCTCGGCTCGGGCCCGGTGCCGCGGGCGGTGGCCGGGCTGATCCTGATCCTGGCACTCGCCGTGGCGGTCGTGGCGGCGGTCCGGCTGCGCCGCCACCCAGAGCCGCTCCGGCCGCCCGTCCCGCGGGCGCTCGACGCGGTCCTCGTGGGCCTCGCCACGATCCTCTACGTGGCGTCGATGCAGGCGCGGCTCGTCGATTTCGCGGTCATGACCACGCTCTATCTGGTGGCCACGGTCGGCTGGCTCGTGCGCTTCGCGCGGACCGAGCTGCCCTGGGTCGTGCTCGTGGCGCTCGCCACCGGCTATGGCTGCCAGTATCTCTTCACCCGCGTGTTCATCGTCGACCTGCCGGGGCTCTGAGGCCGGATGCTCGCCGAGCTCGCCCAGGCGGTCCTGGCCAATCTGGCACCCTGGCCGCTGTTCCTGACGCTGCTCGGGACCTTCCTCGGCATCGTCGTGGGCGCCATCCCGGGGCTCACCGGCGCGATGCTGATCGCCTTGACCCTGCCGCTCACCTTCTACATGGCGCCGACCCATGCCGTGGTGCTGCTCGTCTCGATGTACACGGGCTCGATCACGGGCGGGCTGATCTCGGCCACCCTCCTGCGCATCCCGGGCTCGCCCTCGAACGTGATGACCACCTTCGACGGCTTCCCCATGGCCAAGGCCGGCGAGCCCGGCCGGGCGCTCGGCCTCGGCATCGCCGCCTCCTTCTTCGGCGGCATGTTCGCCTGGCTCGTGCTGTTCCTCTTGGCCAAGCCGCTCTCGGTCTGGGCCACCCGGTTCGGCCCGTTCGAGCTGTTCTCGCTCGTGGTCATGGCGATGGTGCTGATCGCCACGGTGAGCAAGGGCAACCTCGCCAAGGGCCTGCTCTCGGGCTTCCTCGGCATGCTCGTCTCGATGCCCGGGATCGACCCCTCCTCGGGCATGCCGCGGCTGACCTTCGAGCAGCACCAGCTCCAGGCCGGCCTCAAGCTCCTGCCGGTGCTGATCGGCGTGTTCGCGGTGAGCCAGGTGATCACCGACGTGCTCGAGCTCGACCGCACGGTCGAGCGGATCCGCGGCGCCGGCCGCGGCATGTTCATGCGCCTTGCCGACTGGCGCCGCAACCTCGGCAACATGCTCCGTTCCTCGGTGATCGGCACCTGGATCGGCATCCTGCCCGGGGTCGGCGCCTCGGTCGGCTCGCTCGTGGCCTACACGGTCGCCCGCAACCTCTCGAGGACCCCGGAGCGCTTCGGCAACGGCTCGGAGGAGGGGATCGTCGCCTCCGAGGCGGCCAACAACGCGACCGTGGGCGGTGCCCTCATCCCGCTCATCGCCATGGGCATCCCGGGCTCGGTGATCGACGCCATCCTGATCGGCGCGTTGATGATCCACTCGATCCAGCCGGGCCCGATGCTGTTCGTCACCAATGCCGACGTCGTCTGGGCGATCATCTCCTCCTGCCTGCTGTCGACGATCGCCATGTACGTGATGATGCTGGCACTGACACCGCTGATCGCGCGGGTGACCGACATCCCGCGCAGCTACATGATGCCGGTGGTGCTCGTGTTCTGCGTGATCGGCGCGTTCGGCGCCGACAACTCGATGTTCGACGTCTGGGTGATGCTGGCCTTCGGCCTGGTGGGCTTCGCGCTCGAGCGCGCCGGCATCCCGCTCGGTCCGTTCGTGATCGGCTTCATCCTGGCGCCGCTCGCCGAGGAGAAACTCCGGACCGGGCTCATGATGTCGGGCGGCAGCTACGCGCCGCTGGTCACCACCCCGCTCTCCGCGTTGTTCCTCCTGGCCGCCCTCCTGGTCCTGCTCTGGCCGTTCCTGCGCGCCCGCCGGCGGCCGGCCTCCGAGCGGGCCGAGCCGGCCTGAGCACCTGACCCGAACCGGCCCGGAGGCGCCCATGCGCTGCGTGCTCGTGCTGTTCGATTCGCTCAATCGCCACCTGCTCGGACCCTATGGCGGCAGCCGCATCGCCACGCCCGCCTTCGACCGGCTGGCGGCGCGGGCGCTCACCTTCGAGCGGCACTATGTCGGCAGCCTGCCCTGCATGCCGGCCCGCCGCGACCTGCAGACCGGCCGCCTGTCGTTCCTGCACCGGAGCTGGGGACCGCTCGAGCCGTTCGACGATTCGTTCCCGGAGATCCTGGCGCAGCACGGCGTCTACAGCCACCTGGTGACCGACCATTTCCACTACTTCGAGGACGGCGGGGCCACCTATCACAATCGCTACGACAGCTTCGAGTTCGTGCGCGGCCAGGAGGGCGATGCCTGGAAGGCCATGGTCCAGCCGCCCTGGGAGCGGCTGCGCGAGAAGTACCACGCCCGGCAGTACGACGAGCGCCAGCGCTCCTACTTCCGCAAGAACATGGTCAACCGCGAGTTCATCAAGGAGGAGAAGGACTTCCCCTCGGTGCAGTGCTTCGCCAAGGCGCTCGAGTTCCTCGAGCTCAACCGCGGCGCCGACCGCTGGTTCCTGCAGCTCGAGACCTTCGACCCGCACGAGCCGTTCACGGCCCCGGAGCGCTTCCGCGCCCGGTTCAAGACCGGCTGGAACGGCCCGATCCGCGACTGGCCGCGCTACGGCCGGGTCGAGGAGCTGCCCGAGGAGTGCGAGGAGCTGCGCGCCAACTACTACGCGGTCGTGGCCCTCTGCGACGATCTCCTGGGCCGGCTGCTCGACTCCTTCGACCGGCTGGGGCTCTGGGAGGACACCGCGCTCCTGGTCACCACCGACCACGGCTTCCTTCTGGGCGAGCACGATTTCTGGGCCAAGAACCGGATGAGCCTCTATGAGGAGATCGCCCACATCCCGCTGTTCCTCTGGCATCCCGGGCTCGCGGGGCGGGGCGGCGGGCGGCGGCGCGCGCTCACCCAGACGATCGATCTGCCGGCGACGTTCCTCGAGCTGTTCGGGCTGCAGCCGCCGCCGTCGATGCAGGGCCGCTCGCTCCTGCCGCGGCTCGCGGCCGATGCGGCGCACCGCGAGGCGGCGCTGTTCGGCTATTTCGGCGGGGCCGTGAACGTCACCGACGGGCGCTTCACCTACCACCGCTACCCGGCCGATCTCAGGCGCCAGGAGATCTACCAGTACACGCTGATGCCGACCCATCTCTGGGACCGGTTCACGCCCGAGGAGCTCAGGACGGCGACGCTGGCGCCGCCGTTCCCGTTCACCAAGGAGGTGCCGCTCCTCAAGGTGCCGGTGATCGAGACCTCGCCCATGTACAGGAACTACGGACCCGGGGCGCTGCTCGAGGACACCACCCGGCTCTACGACCTCGAGGCCGATCCGGGCCAGGCGCGGCCGCTCGAGGACCCGGTGGAGGAGGCCCGGCTCGCGGGGCTGATGCGCCGGCTGATGCTCGAGTGCGACTGCCCGCCCGAGGCGCTGGCGCGGCTCGGGCTGGCGCAGGCCGGCGCCTGAGCCCCTGGCTCAGCCGCGGCCGCGGAGCGCCCGCCAGACCCGCTCGGGGGTGAAGGGCGGATCGGGCGGGGCCACGCCCAGGGGCCGGAGCGCGTCGGCCAGGGCGTTCGCGACGGCGGCGAGCGCGCCGTTCGTCGGCAGCTCGCCCAGACCCTTCACGCCCAGCGGGTTGCGGGTCGAGGGGGTGGGCTCGAAGGCGATCGCGAAGGGTGCAACATCGGCTGCCCGCGGGATCGCGTAGTCGAGCAGCGAGCCCGTGAGGAGCTGGCCCGCCGGATCGTGCACGATGCGCTCGAGCAGCGCCTGGCCGAGCCCGGCGGCGAGGCCGCCCTGCACCTGGCCTGTGGCCGAGGCCGCATCGAGCACGGTGCCGCAGTCGACCGCACTCGAAAGCCGCAGGAGCCGGACGAGCCCGGTCTCGGGGTCGACCTCGAGCTCGACCACGGTGACCCCGGTGGCCCAGGTCTGCGGCGGCGGCGGCTCGGTCCGTTCGATGCGGATGGGCCGGCCGCGCGCCAGGGCCTCCCGGGCGAGCTCGGCCAGGGCGAGGCCGCGGTCGGTGCCGGCCACGAGAACGCGGCCTCCCTCGAGCCGCAGGTCGGCCTCGGCCGCCTCGAGCAGCTCGGCCGCCTCGGCGCGGATCCGGGCGGCGAGCGCCACGGCACCCCGGTGCAGGCTCGAGCCGGAGATCACCATCGAGGCGGAGCCGCCGCTGCCCGAGCCCGTGGCGAGGGCGGCGGTGTCGCCCTGGCGCAGGCGGACCCGCTCCGGGGCGAGGCCCAGGGGGGCGGCCACCACCGGGGCGAGGGCGGTGGCGTGGCCCTGGCCCTGGTCCTGCGTGCCGGTCCAGGCGAGCACCGTGCCGTCGGGGAGGAGCTCGAGGCGGGCCTGTTCGCCCAGGAGCCCGCCCGAGGGGTGGAGATGGCAGGCGATCCCCTGGCCGAGCAGGCGGCCGCGCGCCGCGGCCGCGGCGCGGCGGCCGGCGAGGCCGGTGCGGTCGGCGAGCTCGAGCGCGCGATCGAGCAGGCGCGGCGCGTCGAACGGCTCGAGCTCGTAGCCGAGCGGTGCCGTCCAGGGGAGCTCCTCGGGCCGCAAGAGGTTGCGGCGGCGGAGCTCGACCGGATCCAGCCCGGTGGCGGCGGCGGCCGCGTCGACCGCGCCTTCGAGGAGATCGAGCGCCTCGGGCTTGCCGGCGCCGCGGAAGGCGTCGACCGGGGTCGTGGTGGTGTAGGCCAGCCGCAGCCGCACGGCCACCGCCTCGATCCGGTAGAGCCCGCCGATCACCCGTGCCGTGCCGGTCGTGGGCACGATCGCGGCGTAGCTCGACAGCCAGGCGCCGAGGCCCGCCACGCCGTCGACGCGCAGCGCGGTGATGCGGCCGTCCGCGTCGAGGCCGAGCTCGATCTCGGCCTCCAGATCGCGCGCCTGGGCATCCGCCAGGAAGTGCTCGGTGCGGTCGGCGGCCCAGCGCACCGGCCGGCCGAGCCGGCGGGCGGCCCAGGCGACCAGGAGGGTCTCGGGGTAGAGGGGGAACTTGGGGCCGAAGCCGCCGCCCACGTGCTCGGTCACGACGCGCAGGCTCGCGGGATCCCAGCCCGTGGCGCGCAGCAGGAGCTCCTTCTGCAGGTGCACGCCCTGGCTGGCCACGGTGAGGGTGGTGACGCCCTCGGCCGGATCGTGCGTGGCCCAGGCGGCGCGCGGCTCGAGGTAGAGGGCGGCGATCCGGGCGAAGCGGCGGGCGAGGCGGACCCGCCGGGCGGCCCGGGCGAGCGCCGCCTCGACCCGGGCGGGATCGCCCACGGCCCAGTCGAGCGCCAGGTTGCCCGGCACCTCAGGATGGACCTGGACGGCGCCCGGGGCGAGCGCGTCGGCGGCGCGGACCACGGCCGGCAGGGGGTCGAGCCGGACCTGGACGGCCTCGGCCGCGTCCTCGGCCCGGTGCGGGTCCTCGGCCACGACCATGGCCAGGATCTCGCCGCCGTGGCGGACGCGGTCGCGGACCAGGGCCGGGCGCGGCGGCTCGAGGATGCGCCGGCCCGCGGCGTCGCGGAGCTCGGCCTTGGCCGGGATCGGGCCGATGCCGTCGGCGTCGAGCTCGGCCGCGGTCAGGACCGCCACGACGCCGGGCAGGGCCCGCGCCGCCTGTGTGTCGAGGCCGATGAGGCGGGCGTGCGCCGGGCCGGCGCGCAGGAAGTGGGCAGTGAGCGCGCCCGGGGGTGCGGTGTCGTCGGTGAAGCGGCCTCCGCCCTGCAGGAGCGGCGGGTCCTCGGCGCGCGGCGGGGACGGGGTCATCGGCGCCTCCCTCGGCCGAGCCGGTGCCGGCGGAGGGGCTCGAACCCCCGACCTCCCGCTTACAAGGCGGATGCTCTACCGCTGAGCTACGCCGGCCCGGCCCGAGGCTAGGGTCGGGGCAGGCCGCGGGCAAGGAGATAGAGGGCGATGCCGGCGGCGACGGCGACGTTCAGGCTGTCGATGCGCGGGGCGATGGTGAGCCGGGCCATCAGATCGCAGTGCTCGGCTACGAGCCGGCGCAGGCCGCGCTCCTCCGAGCCCAGGACCAGGGCCCGGCGCTGGCGGAAGGGCAGGGCCTCGAGCGGCGGCTCGGCGGCGGCGTCGAGGCCGACGATCCAGAAGCCCGCGGCCTTGAGCGTGCCGATCGCCTGCACGAGGTTGGTCACCTCGACCACCGGGACCATGTCGAGGGCGCCCGAGGCGGCCTTGGCGCAGGCGGCCCCGAGCGGCGCCGAGCGGCGCTCGGGCAGGACCACGCCGGCCACGTCCATGGCGGCGGCGCTCCTGAGGATGGCGCCGAGGTTGCGCGGGTCCTGGATCTGGTCGAGCAGGAGCACCAGGGCCTCGGCGCCGAGGCCGGCCAGGAGCGACTCGAGCGGCCGCGCCGGCAAGGGCCCGACCAGGAGGGCCGTGCCCTGGTGGATGGCGTCCTCCGGCAGGACCCGGGCGAGGTCGGCCGGGCCCACCTGCTCGACCGCGAGGCCGGGGCGCTGGACGAGGCGGCCGAGCCGCTCGAGCGCCGGGGCCGTGGCGAGCAGGCGGTGGCAGGGGCGGAGCGGGTTGTCGAGGGCGGCCGCGACCGCGTGGTGGCCGTAGAACCACACACCCTCGGCCGGGCCGCGCGGGCCCGGCGGCGGTGCGGACGGCGCGGCTCGCGGCATCGGCGCGGTCTTTCCCCTCTCCCCGGCCCTCTCCCCGGACGGCGCGGGCATAGCGATTGACAAGGTTCGGCGAAAGGCCATATCTCGCGCGGCCTCGAGCCGGGGACCGCTGGAGGGGTGGCCGAGCGGTCAAAGGCAGCAGACTGTAAATCTGCCGACGAACGTCTACGTAGGTTCGAATCCTACCCCCTCCACCACGGCCGGGCGGGTGTAGCTCAATGGTAGAGCTCCAGCCTTCCAAGCTGGCGGTGCGGGTTCGATTCCCGTCACCCGCTCCACTTCCGAGGCCCTTGCGCGGCCCTCGGGCCTGCCCTAAGGAGGCGCTCCGGGCGGTGGACGGAGGTCCGCGGCGTGCGTGCGCGCGGGCGGGCCGCACCGGGAGCCGGGGATAGGAGTGTAGCTCAACTGGCAGAGCACCGGTCTCCAAAACCGGGGGTTGGGGGTTCGAGCCCCTCCACTCCTGCCACCCGGACCGGTCCCCCCGCCAGCCAAGCCCAGCCAAGCGCCCGTGCTCGGGTCGAGGGACGATGGCGAAGACGTCGCCGGCGCAGTTCGTTCGCGAGGTGCGCCAGGAGCTGCAGAAGGTCACCTGGCCGACGCGCCGGGAGCTGGTCGCCACCACGTTGAGCGTGGTGGCGATGTCGGCGCTGGCGGCGCTGTTCTTCTTCCTGGTGGATCAGCTCCTGGGCTGGATCGTGCAGCTGGCACTCGGGATCGGTCGCTGATGGCCAAGCGCTGGTACATCATCCACGTCTACTCGGGCTTCGAGAAGAAGGTCCGCGACTCCTTGAAGGAGCAGGCCCAGCAGAAGGGCCTCGCCCACCTGTTCGACGAGATCCTGGTGCCGATGGAGGAGGTGGTCGAGGTCCGCCGCGGCAAGAAGGTGCCGACCGAGCGCAAGTTCTTCCCGGGCTACGTGCTCGTGAAGATGGAGCTCAACGACGAGACCTGGTCGCTCGTGCGCAACACCGGCAAGGTCACGGGGTTCCTGGGGCCGGGCGGCAAGCCGTCGCCGATCCCCGACGCCGAGGCCGAGCGGATCATCCACCAGGTGGCCGAGGTCAAGGAGCACCCCAAGCCCACGATCACCTTCGTGCCGGGCGACCAGGTGCGGGTGGCGGACGGCCCGTTCGCGTCCTTCTCGGGCACGGTCGAGGAGGTCGACGAGGCCAAGGGCC
Source organism: uncultured Geminicoccaceae bacterium (assembly GCA_964504655.1). Taxonomy (GTDB): domain Bacteria; phylum Pseudomonadota; class Alphaproteobacteria; order Geminicoccales; family Geminicoccaceae; genus JANXAZ01. Next base: position 4,046 of record CAZDFD010000034.1, on the reverse strand, counting down.
GGCTCAAGGTGCTGGTCTCGATCTTCGGCCGGGCGACCCCGGTCGAGCTCGAATATTCGCAGGTGGAGCGGGGCTGATCCCGCCCGACGATCGCGGGAGCGCCTCCGGGCGCGTTCGCACCGCACGAGAGGAGTGAGGCCGGATGGCCAAGAAGATCGTGGGCTACATCAAGCTGCAGGTGCCGGCCGGCAAGGCCAACCCCTCGCCGCCGATCGGCCCGGCGCTCGGTCAGCGCGGCCTCAACATCATGCAGTTCTGCAAGGAGTTCAACGCCGCGACGCAGGGCCTGGAGCCCGGCATGCCGATCCCGGTGGTGATCACCGCCTACGGCGACCGGACCTTCAGCTTCACCACCCGCACCCCGCCCGCCTCCTACTTCCTCAAGAAGGCGGCCGGGCTCGAGAAGGGCAGCACGACGCCGGGCAAGACCGGGCCCGTCGGCACGGTCACCATGGCGCAGCTGCGCGAGATCGCGCAGACCAAGATGAAGGACCTGAACGCGATCGACCTCGAGGGGGCGGTCGAGATGATCAAGGGTTCGGCCCGCTCGATGGGCCTGCAGGTGGTGGAGTGAGGCCATGGCGACCGGCAAGCGGATGAAGGCGGCGCTCGGGCTCGTGGACCGGACCCGGGCCGTGCCGCTCGCGGACGCGGTCAAGCTGGTCAAGCAGACCGCCAAGGCCAAGTTCGACGAGACGGTCGAGCTGGCGCTGGCGCTGGGCGTCGACCCGCGCCACGCCGACCAGATGGTGCGCGGCACGGTGACGCTGCCGCACGGCACCGGCAAGTCGGTGCGGGTGGCGGTGTTCGCCAAGGGCGACCGGGCCGAGGAGGCCAAGGCGGCGGGCGCCGACATCGTCGGTGCCGAGGACCTGGCCGAGAAGATCCAGGCCGGCCAGATCGACTTCGAGCGCTGCATCGCCACCCCGGACATGATGCCGCTCGTGGGCCGGCTCGGGCGGATCCTGGGCCCGCGCGGGCTGATGCCCAACCCGAAGCTCGGCACGGTCACGCCGAACGTGAAGGAGGCGGTCGAGGCGGCCAAGGGCGGCCAGATCCAGTTCCGGGTCGAGAAGGCCGGGATCGTCCATGCCGGGGTCGGCAAGGCGAGCTTCCCCGAGGACAAGCTCCTGGCGAACGTCAAGGCGCTCGTCGACGCGATCAACCGCGCCAAGCCGTCGGGTGCCAAGGGTACCTATCTGAAGCGCGCGCATCTCTCCTCGACCATGGGCCCGGGCATCCGGCTCGAGATCGCCAGCCTCGTGGCGTGAGGGGGTCGGCGCGCGAAAGGGCTTGCGCGGACGGCGCGGGGCGCTATGTTCCCACGCCTCGGGTGACGAGATCGAGCTGGGCTGCCGCGGGCGCCGGAGGGTGCCGGGGGCAGCTTGTTTGCGCCCTCTGCGGGTCCGACCCGCGGGGGCGGGCGGACCTGCGGGGCCGTGCCGGCGCGAGCCGCGGCGCGGCCGTTGGGTGAAGGGCGGAGGCGAGGGGTGCTGCGCGCCGAGAAGTCCCGGGTGGTCGACGGTCTGCACGCCACGCTGGCATCCGCCGCCGTGGTCGTGGTGGCGCACTACAAGGGCCTGACCGTGGCCGAGCTCGGTGAGCTCAGGAGCCAGGTCCGGGCCGCCGGCGGCACCCTCAAGGTGGCCAAGAACCGGCTCGCCAAGCGGGCCCTCGACGGCACCTCGTTCACCGGCATGGCCGGGCTGTTCAAGGGCCCGACCGCGATCGCGGTGGCGGCCGAGCCGGTGGCGGTGCCGAAGACGCTGATCGATTACGCCCGCCGCAACGACAAGCTCGTGATCGTCGGCGGCGGCCTCGGCACCACGGTGCTGGATGCGGCGGCGGTCAAGGCCCTGGCCGAGCTGCCGTCGCTGGATGTGCTCCGGGCCCAGCTCGTGGGCCTCCTGCAGACCCCGGCGGCGCGGCTCGTGGGTCTGCTGCAGGCGCCGGGCGGGCAGGTGGCGCGGGCGCTCAAGGCCTATTCGGAGAAGCCGGCGGCCTGAGGCCGGGCTTGAAGGGATCGCGGGCGCCGACGGGCCGGCCGGCGCCGCCACGGGGTTCGTGCGGGAGAGGGTGCGATGGCGAATCTGGAGCAGCTCGTCGAGGATCTGTCGAAGCTCACCGTCCTCGAGGCGGCGCAGCTGTCGAAGATGCTCGAGGAGAAGTGGGGCGTCTCGGCGGCGGCGCCGGTGGCGGTGGCGGCGGTGGCCGGCGGCGGCGCCCCGGCGGCGGCGGCCCCGGTCGAGGAGAAGACCGAGTTCGACGTCATCCTGGCCGCGGCCGGGGCCAACAAGATCAACGTGATCAAGGAGGTCCGGGCGATCACCGGGCTCGGCCTCAAGGAGGCCAAGGACCTGGTCGAGGCCGCCCCCAAGGCGGTCAAGGAGGCCGTCTCCAAGGAGGAGGCGGCGAAGCTCAAGGCGCAGCTCGAGGGCGCCGGGGCGACCGTCGAGGTCAAGTAAGGCGGCGCTTGCGCCGCTCCCCGCCCCGGCGGGACGGCCGGCCCGGACGCGGGCCCGGGCTGTTCCGCGCGGGGATCCAGTCGGGTTCGATGCACGGACGCCGGTCCGGCCGTGGGGCGCCAGCTCCACGGCCCGATCGCGTTGCCGCCGGGGCCGGGCGACGGCCCGCCCCGCGGGTCTAGAGACGGTGCGACCCGGGCCGGGCGACGGTCCGCCCGGGGGTCCAGAGGCAGCGACGAGGGCGAGCGATGGTCGAGCAGGCGAGGGCCCGCAAGCGGATCCGCAGGAGCTTCGGGCGCATCCCCGAGGTCACGGAGATGCCCAACCTGATCGAGGTCCAGCGGCAGTCCTACGAGGCGTTCCTGCAGCGCCACGAGACGCCCGCCGAGCGCCGCCTCGCCGGGCTCGAGGAGGTGTTCCGCTCGGTCTTCCCGATCAAGGACTTCGCCGACCGCGCGGCACTCGACTTCGTCAAGTACGAGCTCGAGGACCCGAAGTACGACGTCGAGGAGTGCCACCAGCGCGGCATGACCTACGCCGCGCCGTTGCGGGTGACGCTGCGGCTGATCGTCTGGGACGTCGACGAGGAGACGGGCTCGCGCAGCGTCCGCGACATCAAGGAGCAGGACGTCTACATGGGCGACCTGCCGCTCATGACCGAGAACGGCACCTTCGTCGTGAACGGCACCGAGCGGGTGATCGTCAGCCAGATGCACCGCTCGCCGGGCGTGTTCTTCGACCACGACCGCGGCAAGACGCACAGCTCCGGCAAGTTCCTGTTCTCGGCCCGGGTGATCCCGTACCGCGGCAGCTGGCTCGACTTCGAGTTCGACGCCAAGGATCTCGTGTTCGTGCGGATCGACCGGCGGCGCAAGCTGCCGGTGACGACGCTGTTGATGGCGCTCGGCCTCGATGCCGAGACGATCCTGGCGGCCTTCTACGGCGAGATCGTCTACCGCCGCTCCGGCCAGGGCTGGCAGCTCCCCTTCCGCGCCGACCGGCTCAAGGGCCAGAAGCTCACCGCCGATCTGATCGACGGGCGGACCGGCGAGACGCTCGCCGAGGCCGGCACCAAGCTCGTGCCGCGGCTCATGAAGCGGCTCGAGGAGCAGGGTGTGAGCTCGATCTACGTGTCGAGCGAGGAGCTGGTCGGCCGGTTCGTGGCGCGCGATCTGATCGACGAGGCGACCGGCCTCGTCCAGGTCGAGGCCGGCGACGAGCTCACCGGCGAGACCATCCGCAAGCTCGCCGAGGCCGGGGTCGAGGCGATCCCGGTGCTCGACATCGACCATCTCTCGATCGGCCCCTACATCCGCAACACCCTCGTGCTCGACCGCTGCCAGAGCCGCGAGGACGCCCTGCTCGAGATCTACCGGGTCCTGCGGCCGGGTGAGCCGCCGACCATGGAGACGGCGGAGGCGCTGTTCAACGGCCTGTTCTTCGACATCGAGCGCTACGACCTTTCGCCGGTCGGCCGGGTCAAAATGAACATGCGGCTCGGCCTCGAGACCGACGACAGCGTGCGGACGCTCCGGACCGACGACATCCTCGCGGTCGTCAAGATGCTGGTCGAGATCAAGG
>CAZDFD010000033.1:0-43237 GCA_964504655.1 uncultured Geminicoccaceae bacterium | reverse complement strand
GGAGGTCTCCATGCTCGAGGCACGCGCCAACTGGACGCTCGAGGAGATGGACAAGGCGAGCCTGTTCCATCCCAACACCTCGATCGTCCAGCACCTCGCCAAGGGCCCGACCATCGTCGGGCAGGGCAGCGGGGTCCGCATCAAGGACCACAAGGGCAAGGAGTACATCGACTGCGGCGCCGGCCTCTGGTGCGTCAACATCGGCTACGGCCGGCCGGAGATCGCCGAGGCCGCGGCGCAGGCCATCGAGAAGCTCTCCTACTACCATCTGTTCGGCTCGGCCTCGAACGAGCCGATGATCCGGCTGGCCGACCGCGTCCTGACGCTGTTCCGCGAGCAGGCCGGGGTGCGCGGGCTCTCGAAGGTCTTCTTCGGCACCTCGGGCTCGGACGCCAACGACACCAACGTCAAGCTCGTGCGCTACTACAACAATCTGCGCGGCAAGCCGGCCAAGAAGACGATCCTCGCCCGCCACGGGGGCTATCACGGGCTCACCATGGCGGCCGGCTCCCTGACCGGCATCCCGGTCTACCACAAGGCGTTCGACCTGCCGCTGCCGGGCGTGGTCCATCTCTCCTGCCCGCACCACTACCGGTTCGCCCGGCCCGGTGAGAGCGAGCAGGCGTTCTGCGACCGGCTCGTGGCCGAGCTCGAGGAGACGATCGCGCGCGAGGGTGCCGAGACGATCGCGGCCTTCATCGGCGAGCCGATCATGGGCACGGGCGGTGTGCTGATGCCGCCGGGCGACTACTGGCCCCGGGTGCAGGAGGTCTGCCGGAGGAACGACATCCTCCTGATCGTCGACGAGGTGATCACCGGGTTCGGCCGTACGGGCCAATGGTTCGCCTCCGGCCTGTACGGCCTCGAGCCCGACATCGTGACCTTGGCCAAGGGGATCACCTCGGCCTACTTCCCGGTCTCGGCCTCGGTCGTGGGGGCGCGGATCTGGGAGGTGCTGGAGAAGGCCTCGCCCGAGTGGGGGCCGGTGATGCACGGCTTCACCTACTCCGGACATCCGGTCGGCGGCGCGATCGCGATGGCCAATCTCGACATCATGGAGAAGGAGGGGATGATCGCGAACGGCGCGCGCGTCGGCCCCTTCCTCAAGCGCCGCCTCCTGGAGCGGATCGGCGACCATCCCTTCGTCGGCGAGATCCGCGGCGTGGGCATGCTCAACGCGGTCGAGTTCGTGGCCGACAAGGCGACCCGGCGGCCGTTCGATGCCAAGGTCGGCGCGCACCGCGTGGTCGGCGCCAGGGTCATGGAGATGGGTGTGATGGCGCGGCCTTTGCCGTTCATCGAGGTGATCCCGTTCTCGCCGCCCCTGTGCATGCGCGAGGCCGAGGCCGAGGAGGCGGTCGACCGCTTCGCCCGGGCGCTGGATTCCGCCACCGACGAGCTCGCCCGGTTGGCGAAGGGCTGAGGGGGCGGGAAGGCGCGAAGGCCGGGCGGGCTGGCTGCGCGGCACCGCTCGGCGCGGTCGCCGGGCGGACCTATGCGCGCTTCGCCGAGGGGCTCGACGTCGAGACGGGCGAACCCGGCCGGCCGAAGTCCGAGGCGGCGGGTGCGGGCGGCGCGAAGGCGGGCGGCGGCCGGCGGCCGCCGCCCGGCCGCGGTCAGTTCGGCAGGTTGTTGCCGCCGAGCAGGAAGTACTGGACCCCGGTGCCGATCGACCAGCCGATGTCGGCGGCTCCGAAGGCGAGCCGGCCGGCGGTGCCGATGATCACGTTGCCGGCCGCGACCTGGTCGAGCTGCCGGTCGTCGAGGCGGATGGCCTCGGGCTGCGCGACGGGCGCGGCCCCTCGGCCTTCGACCCGCACGGGCTCGGCCGCCGCGGCAGCGCCCAGCGTAGCGACCAGCAGCCCGGCCGCGAGCGGAGTCTTGAGCATGAGCGTTCCTCCCTGGTGCGGTCGCGGAACCACGCCCGCGCGCACGTCGAGACCGTGCGCCCCGCCTTGACTGCGGTCAAGTGCCGCACCCGGGGGTGCCCGGCGGGCGCCGCCGCTCCCCGGCGACGGCGGCCGGGTCGGGGCGGGGGCCCGAGGGCCCCCGCCCGCGGCGGTTCAGATCGGGTCCTGTGGTTGGAGGAGCGCCTCGAGGGTCTTGGTGGGCAGGGCGAAGGTCAGCTTGCCGACCGACGAGGTGAACCACTGCACGGTCCCCTGGAGGCCGCCGCTCTGCAGCCCGGCCGTGACGCGGTCGAGCTGCTGGTCGTCGAGGCGGACGGGCGCCGCGGGCTCGGCGGCGACCACGGCGCCGGCGAGCAGAGCCGATACGAGCAGGGTCTCGCTCACGATGTTCCTCCCTGGATTGGTGGCCGGGCCGCGGGCCGTCGCCGGGCGCCGGTGGTTCATTGTAGGCGGCGCCCGGGCGGGGGTCGAGACGCCCGCGGCGGCGCCGCCCGGGGGCGGCTCAGCGGGCCAGCAGACGCTGGATCCTGCGCTCGGCGGCGGCGAGCTCGGCGGCGATGTCGGCGCCCTGGATGACCGCCTGCAGGGCCGGCGCCAGCTCGTCCATGACGGCGTAGAACTTGGCGCTCTTGAACGGGTTGTCGTGGGTGTGGGCGAGCGCCTGGACGAACACCTGGGTGTAGGCGTCGGCGCCCATGCGGCCGCCGGTCAGGAGCGGCATCGCCGAGGTCGAGAGCTGCTTGGAGGCCACGAAATAGGCGTCGGTGAACTCGGGATCGAAGATCACGTGGCGGATGAACTCGGCGGCGAGCTTCTTCTGCTTCGAGCCCTTGGAGATGGTGATCTGGTGCGGGTTGCCGATGGTGCGCCGCCGCCCCGTGGGGTCGGCCGGCATCGGCGCCACCCAGATGTCGCCGTCCGGCGCGGTGCGCAGCTTGCCGCCCGAGAGATTGTCGAACAGGCCGCGACCCCAGGGGCCCTCGAAGACGAAGCCGGCGCGGCCGGCCGCCATCGTGTTGCGGGTCTCGTCGATCGAGAAGCCGGCCGGCGCGCAGCCCTCGCGGATCAGCTCCTGGACCCAGCGCCAGGCGGCCCGGGTGGCCTCGCTGTCGAAGCTCGGGGCACCCTTGGCGTCGACCACGTCGCCGCCCATGCCGTAGATGATCGGGATGGTCCACTGCGCCGAGTTGGGGTTGCGCTGGGTCCGAAGCGCAACGCCGTAGACGGGTGCCCCGTCCTTGGCCGGGAGCTTGCAGATCGCCCGCGCCTGCTGCGCGAGCTCGGTCCAGCTCTGCGGCGGCTTGTCCGGGTCGAGCCCGGCCTGGCGCATCAGTGTGCGGTTGTAGAACATCAGGATCGGCGCCGGGACCCAGGGCATCGCCATGATCCTGCCCTCGAAGCTCACCGACTCGAGCGAGGCCTTGGGGATCTGGGCCCACTCCGCGGGCGTGAAATAGTCGTTGAGCGGCTCGAGCCCGCCCATCTCGTGGAGGGCTGGCACCCAGCCCGCGATCAGGTGCAGATTGTCGGCGGCGTTGCCGGCGAGCGTGGCCGCGGTCGCCTGCTTGAGCGCCTCGTTGAAGGGCACGTCGTTCCTGACCCAGTCCACGCCCGGATGGCGCCGCTCGAAGCTCGCCTCGAGCTCCTTCACCATCTCGACATAGGCGCCGTAGAGGTTGAGCCACCCCGCATAGGTGAGCTTGACCCGGTCCTGCGCCCGGGCCCCGGGTGCGAGGCCGAGGGCGAGCGCGGCTGCGAGGGTGTGGCGACGGCTCAGCTGCATCGAAGGCCTCCCTTTCTGGTGCGGGCGTCAGCCCTTGACGGCACCCGCGGTCACTCCGGCCAAGAAGGTGCGCTGGAAGAGGAGGAAGAGAAGGAGGATCGGCGCCGACACCAGCACCGCGAGCGCCATCATCTGCGACCAGGCGCCCTCGAACTCGGTCAGGAACGACATGGCGATGCCCGCCGGGAGCGGGCGCATGGCGTTGCTCGAGGTGAAGGTGAGCCCGAACAGGAGCTCGTTCCAGGAGGTCACGAAGACGAAGATCGCCGAGGCCGCGAGCGCCGGCCGGGCCATCGGCAGGACGATCCGGACGAGCGTGTAGGCGGGCGAGGCGCCGTCCACCCAGGCCGCCTCCTCGACCTCGCGCGGGAGCTGTTCGAAGAAGCCCTTCATGAGCCAGACCGCCACGGGCAGCGTGATCACGGTGTGGCCCAGGATCAGCGCCGGGTAGGTGTCGAGCAGCGCCAGGCGCGCGAACAGGAGGTACATCGAGATCATCAGGAGCGGGATCGGGAAGGCGAGCGAGGCCAGGAAGAAGAGCAGGATCGCCGTGGCGCCCCGGAAGCGGAAGCGGGCGAGCGCGTAGCCGGCGAGGGCGCCGGCCGTCGTGGCGAGCAGGGCGCTGCCGAGGCCGACCACGACGCTGTTCCAGAAATAGCCGCCGAGGAGGCCCGTGAGCTGCGCCCGGTAGCCCGCCAGGGTCGGCCGCTCGGGGATCCAGACCGGCGGGTAGCGGAACACCTCCTCGAGCGGCTTCAAGGATGTGGAGACCATCCAGAGGATCGGCAGGAGGAGGGCCGCGATCGAGGCCAGGGCCACGAGATGCAGGCCGGCGTCGAGCAGCCGGCGCTCCAGGCGGTGGCGGGCGTCGCTTCGGGCCACGGCCTCAGGCCAGCTCGCGGCGGAGTGCGAGGCGGACATAGACGAGCGCCAGGGCCAGGAGGGCCACGAGCCAGACCGTGCCGACCGCCGAGGCGAGGCCGAAGTCCCAGTCCTCGAACGCCGCCTTGTAGGTGTAGAGCGAGACCACCATGGTGGCGTCGACCGGGCCGCCCTGGGTCAGGACGAAGACGAGCGTCATCTCCTGCAGGAAGCGGACCGCCTGCAGGAGCGCTGCCACGAGCAGGATGTTGCGCAGGAGCGGCAGCACCACGTGGCGCTGGCGGGCCCAGAAGCCGGCGCCGTCGATCGCCGCCTGCTCGCCGAGCTCTCTGGGGATGCCCTGCAGGCCAGCGAGGCAGATGATCATGATGAAGGGGATCGCCCGCCAGGCGTAGCCGCTCAGGATCGCGAGCCGCGCGCCGACGGGATCGAACAGCCACTTGATGCTGCGCTCGGCGAGCCCGGTCTCCTGGAGGAGATGGTTGACCAGCCCGTAGTCCTGGCTGAACAGCCAGCCCCACAGGATCGCGATCACGATCCAGGGGACCACCCAGACCTGGAAGATCAGCGTCCGGTAGAGGCCGGACCAGCGCAGGCCGCTGTCGAGCAGGACGGCGAGCGCGTAGCCGGCGGCGGTCGCCACGAGCGTGGCGCCGCCGACGATCAGGACGGTGTTGAGGACGACCGCGCGGAACTCGGGGTCCGAGGCGAGCCAGGTGAAGTTGTCGAGGCCGACATAGGACCAGGCGGGCTTGAGCGGGGTCGCGTTGGTGAAGGCCAGGTGGACCCCGTTCAGCACCGGCCAGGCGACGAGCGCGCCCACGAGCAGGAGTGCCGGGGCCAGGAGGCCCAGGAGGAAGAGCGGCTGGCGACCCGCGTCGAACTGCACCGCCCGCGCGCCTCCCTCGGGCGGGCCCGCGTCCGGCGCCGCGCCCGCCCCCTGTCCGGGGTGCCGGTCCTATGCCTTAGGCGACTGCGAGCGATAACGGAAGCGGCCGGGTGCGGCCGGAGCCGCGCCCGGCCGGCGGCTCACTCGTTGGCCAGCCGCCAGCGCTCGGCGAGCTCGGTGAAGTAGCCGCGGGCGCGCTTCAGGCGGATCCAGTGGTTCACGTAATTGATCCAGACCTGGTCGTCCTGCGGCAGCAGCATGGCGATCGGGGTGCGCAGCCGCGCCTCCTTGACCGGCACCACCATCAGCTCGGGGTAGCGCTCGACCAGCGTCGCCGCCTCGACGTTCGAGGTGATGTTGACGTCGGCCCGGCCGGCCAGCACTTCCTGGAAGTCGCGGGCCGGCGCTTCCACGATCTTGTGCTTGGCCTTGGGGAAGAACTGCTTGACCTGGCTCTCCTGGACCGTGCCGAGCGTGGCCGCGGCCACGACGTCGGGGGCGTCGATGTCGCCCCAGTCCTTGAAGCGGCCGGCGTTCTTCTTGAGCGTCAAGGGCACGGTCGCGAGCTCGAAATAGGGCTCGGAGAAGCCCGCCACCTTGGCCCGCGCCGGGCTCATCGAGGCCGAGCCGGTGATGTCGTACTTGTCGGCGACGATCCCCTGCACGATCGTCTTCCAGTCGGTGGCGACGAACTCGACCTTGACGCCGAGGTCGGCCGCCATCTCCGACAGCATGTCGATGTCGTAGCCCTTGTAGCTGTTGGAGGCCGGGTCGCGGATCGTCATCGGGTTCCAGTCGCCGGTGGTGCCGACCCGGAGCACACCCGAATCGAGGATCCGCTTGAGCCGCGACTCGGCCGCCTCGGCGAGCCCCGAGAGCGCCGCGAACGCCGCCGCCGCCAGGACCAGGCTCCTGCGTCGCATCGTTCCTCCGATCGTGTTGGCGAGCCTGCGCCGGCTCGGGCTTCCCCCGTCGCCCCGAACCATGGCATGCGGCCGCGGCGCGTGGCAAGCGGGCGGGGGCGATGGCGGGACGGGCCGAATTCGGATGGCGGGGCGGCCTGGCCCTGGCGGCGGTCCCGGCGCTCGCGGGGTGCGGCTCGGGCTGGGGCTGGTACGTGGTCGCACCCACGACCGCGCAGGGCCGCTCCAACCTGCTCTTCCTCCTGGACGGGATGGTCTGGACGGTGGCGCTCTCGGGCAGCGCCATCGTGATCTCGATCACGCTCGGCCTGCTCGTGGCGCTGCCCGGCCTGTCCAGCCGGCCGAGGATCGTGGCCCTCAACCGGGTCTATGTCGAGCTGGTGCGGGCGGTGCCGGTGCTGGTCATGATCTTGTGGGTCTATTACGGCCTGCCGATCGTGACCGGGCTCAAGGTCGGCGTGCTGGCGGCCGGGGTGATCGCACTCGCCCTCTCCGATTCGGCCTTCGAGGCCGAGATCTTCCGGGCCGGCATCCAGTCGATCGAGCGCGGCCAGCACGAGGCCGCCGAGGCGCTCGGGCTCGCCGGCTGGCGCAAGTACCGGCTCGTGATCCTGCCGCAGGCGCTCCGCCGGATCCTGCCGGCACTCGGCAACCAGTTCGTCTACATGCTCAAGATGAGCTCGCTCGTCTCGGTGATCGGCATGCAGGAGCTGACCCGGCGGGCGAACGAGCTGGTGGTGGCGGAGTACCGGCCGCTCGAGATCTACACGGTGCTCGTGCTCGAGTACCTGGTGTTGATCCTGCTCGTGTCGGCCGGCGTGCGGCGGCTCGAGCGGCGGCTGGCGCTGCCCGAGCGCGGCCGACCGGGCTGAGCGCTCAGGCCGCCGGCGCCGGCACCGGCGGGCGCAGCCGCGGCAGGACGAGCGCCGCCACCAGGAGGAGCGGCGGGATCGCGAGCAGGTTCATCGCCTGCCAGCCGATCGTGCTGTGCGCGAAGCCCGAGAGCGAGGCCGAGGCGGCGACGCTCGTGAACACGAGGAGGTCGTTCAGGCCCTGCACCTTGGCCTTCTCCGGGGCCGAGTGGCAGGTGGTCAGGAGCGTCGTGCCGCCGACGAACAGGAAGTTCCAGCCCACGCCCAGGAGGAAGAGCGCGATCGCGAAGCGCTCGACCTCGACCCCGGTCAGCGCCACGGCGACGCACAGGAGGTTGAGGCCGACGCCGGCCAGGATCACCCGCTCGACCCCGAAGCGGCCGATCAGCCGCCCGGTGACGAAGGAGGGCGCGAACATGCCGAGCACGTGCCACTGGATGACGTGCTTGGTGTCGGGGAAGCCGTGGCCGCAGGCGAGCATCGCCAGGGGTGTGGCGGTCATCAGCAGGTTCATCGTGACGTAGCCGACGAGCGCCGCCAGGAAGGCCGTGACCGCCGCCGGCTGGCGGGCGATCCGGCCGAGCGGGCGGCCGGCCGGCTCGTCGCCCGCGGCCCCGGCCGCCGGCCGCGGCAGGTCGAGGAGTGTGAGCGCCAAGAGCGCGGCCGCGGCGAGGCCGGCGATCGCCACGTAGCTGCCGGCGAACAGGAGCGGCGGCAGCGCCTCGCGGGTCCGGTCGGCGAGCTCGGGGCCGGCCAAGGCCGCCACCACCCCGCCGGCCATGACCCAGGAGATGGCGCGGCCGCGCGCCGCGGTCCGGTCGGCCGACCCGACCCGGTCGGCGGCATCCGCCGCGGCGAAGCGCAGATACTGGGCGAAGGCCGCGAAGGCGCCGTAGAGCACGCCGGCTGCGCAGAACAGGAGGAAGCTCGCCCGGGCGATGGCGAGACCGCCCAGGAGCCCGGCTGCGATGCCGATGCCCATGCCGAGCATCAGCCCCGGGCGGCGGCCGACGCGCTGCATCAACAGCGAGGCCGGCATGGTGGCGGCCATGGTGCCGAGGAACTGCACGCCGAGCGGCACGGTGGCGAGCCAGGGGGCGGGGGCGAGCTGCAGGCCGACGAACGGGGCCGTGCTGATCACGACCGTGTTGGCCATGAAGAACAGCGCCTGGGCCAGGGCCAGGACGCCCACGTTCTTGACGAAGCCGGTGCCGAGCATAGCTGCTCTCTATCGGCCGCGCGCCGTCGCGGGAAGGCGGTGCCGCCGCATGCCCGCCCGCGGGCCGGAGCCGGAGGAGACCCGTGCGCCGCACGCTTCTGGCACTCCTGGGGCTCGTGCTGGCCGCGCTCGCCGGCGGCCAGGCCATGGCCGGCGGCTGCTTCCCGGTGGCGGAAGCCACGCCGCGGCTGGTCCCGGTGGCGCTCGGCCTCGCGGCCCTGCCCGAGGGCGCCGCGCTCCGGCTCACCTATCTCGGGCACTCGACCTTCCTCGTCGAGACGCCGGACGGGGTGACCGCGGTCACCGACCACAACGACTATGTCCGCCCGCCCGTGCTGCCGCGCGTCGTCACCATGAACAACGCCCACGACACTCATTTCACCAACCGTCCGGACCCGCGCATCGAGCACGTGCTCCGCGGCTGGAACCCCGCGGGCGGCTGGGCCGAGCACGACCTCGTGGTCGAGGACCTGCGGGTCCGCAACGTGCCGACCGCGGTGCACGGCCGCTTCGGCGACCAGGCGCTCTCCAACTCGATCTTCGTGTTCGAGGTCCTGGATCTCTGCCTCGCGCATCTGGGCCACCTGCACCACCGGCTCACCGACGACCAGCTCGCCGAGCTCGGCCAGATCGACGTGCTCCTGGTGCCGGTCGACGGTGCCTACACGATCGGCCAGGAGGAGATGCTCGAGGTGGTCGAGCAGATCCGCCCGCAAGTGGTCGTCCCGATGCACTTTTTCGGGCCCTCGACGCTCGCCCGCTTCCTCCGCCTCGCGGCCGAGCGCGGGTGGCGGATCGAGCAGCCGGCCTCGCCCGAGCTCCTGCTCGCGCGGGCGAGGTTGCCGCAGCGGACGGTCCTGGTCCTGCCCGGCGGCTGAGGGCGGCGGTGTGGCGATTGACCGCGGCCGGCATAGTCCCTAGCGTCATGGCGACGATAACGGGGCGGGCCCGAACGGCCCGCCTCGGGCGCGACGATAACGGGGCGGGCCCGAACGGCCCGCCTCGGGCGCGACGATAACGGGGCGGGCCCGAACGGCCCGCCCGGGGCCGACAGGGAGGCCTTCATGCGCAGGCTTTGGCTCGGGGCCGTGCTGGCCGGTCTCCTCGTGGCGGGAACCGCCTGGGCGCAGACGGTCACCTTCCGCTTCAACGACCCCGAGGCGCCGCAGATGCGCGCGGCGCTCGACGAGTTCGAGAAGGCCAACCCGGGGATCAAGGTCGAGCTGCAGCGGATCTCCTGGGCGGATGCGCGCGAGCAGCTCGTGCGCGAGGCGGCGACCGGCGCCGGGCCGGACGTGGCGCAGATCGCCTTCGTGTGGCCGCGCTCCTTGGGTGCCGCGGGCGTGCTGCGGCCGCTCGACGATCTGGTGGCCAAGACCGGGATCGGCGTGGCGGGCTGGGAGCAGTTCGTCTCGACCGAGCTCGCCTACGGCCCGGACGGCAAGATCTACGGCATCCCGTTCACCACCGACACCTTCGCGCTCCTCTACAACAGGGACCTCGTCAAGGCCGCCGGCCACGACGCCGTGCCCACGAGCTGGGCCGGGCTGCGCCAGCTCAGCCGCGACGTCCACACCAGGACCGGCAAGGCCGGACTGTTCGTGCCGGCCGGCTCGTGCGGCACCCCGCACATCTGGTTCATGCTCAACTTCTACTGGTGGTCGAAGGGCTGGGCGCTGATCGACAAGGCGCCGGACGGCAAGTTCTTCATGAACATCACGCCCGCGCAGATCGCCGAGGGCTTCGACTACTACAACGACTTCCTCAAGGCGGGCGACAATCCGAAGGCGAACCTCGCGATCTGCCTGTGGGGTGCGCCCGAGCTGGTCGAGGCGGTGGTCACCGGCAACGCCGCGGTGGTGAGCGTGCCCGACCCGGTGGCGCTGCAGATCGTGGACGCCTTCAAGAAGCGCTTCCCGGACCGGCCGATCCCGTTCGCCACCGCCCCGCATCCGGCCGACGTCAACGGCTCGCGGACCTTCTTCGGCGGGCGGATGATCGGCCTCAACGCCAACATCGACCCCAAGAAGGTCGAGGCCGCCTGGAAGCTGGTCCGCTTCCTGACGAGCCCGGAGCCGCTGTTCACCCGGCACTACACCAACTACGTCCAGCCGCAGCGGCCGCTCCTGGGCTACAAGCACCTGCCCGAGGAGATCCGGAGCGGCTTCGACGCGCAGATCAAGACCGCGCGCAGCTGGGGCCCCTACGGCACCGGGCCGGTCGCCATCCCGTTCATGTGGAACGCGGTCGGGCGCGCCGCCGGCTCGGTGTTCGTCGGCGAGAAGACCAGCCAGGCGGCCGCCCAGGAGCTGTTCGACCTGATCAAGAAGGAGTTCGACAAGAACACCAAGGGCTGAGCCCGGCCGGCGCCGGGGGCGGCCGTGGCGAGCACCGCCGGGGCGATGGGCGCGGCCGGGCGGCCGGCCCGCGGGCGTGCCGGCCTCGCCGGCGAGCGCCGGTTCGTCGTCACCATGCTGGTGCCGGCGTTCTTCTTCCTCGTGATGTTCTACCTCTACCCGGTCCTCTACAACGTCCTGAACAGCTTCACCGATCTCTCGCTCTACGGGCTCCGGCGCGGCGGCGAGTGGGTCGGTGTGGCCAACTATGTCGAACTCGTGCAGAGCCCGGACTTCCGCCGGGTGCTGTTCAACACGATCGTCTGGCTCACCCTGGTCGGCGTCGGCGTGCGGATCGTCCTCGGCCTCGGCCTGGCGCTCCTCCTCAATTCCAGGGTCGTCGCCAAATACCGGCTGGTCACGGTCTCGCGGGTCCTCCTGCTCGTGCCCTGGGCGACCCCGCCGATCGTGGCGATCGTCGCCTGGCGCTGGCTCCTGCACCCGCAACTGGGTGCCATCAACCCGGCGCTCCTGGCGCTCGGCCTGATCGACCAGCCGATCGCGTTCCTGGCCGAGCGCGCCTGGGTGTGGCCGGCGATCCTCACGATCGTCACCTGGAACACCCTGCCGCTCGTCACCTTGACCTTCCTCGCGGCCCTGCAGTCGCTGCCGCAGGAGCAGCTCGAGGCGGCCGAGGTCGACGGCGCCGGCCATCTCCAGAAGCTGCGCTGGGTGGTGCTGCCGCACCTCAAGCCCGCGATCATCGTCATGACGCTCTTGTCGACCTTCTGGACCTTCAACAACTTCGTCTATGTGTGGCTGACCACGGCCGGCGGGCCCGGCCTCTACACCAACGTCATGGCCACCGACGTCTACATCAAGGCGTTCATCGACGGCCGGCTCGGCTATTCCTCGGCGATCGGCGTCGTCATGGCGGCGCTGATGACCGCCTTCGGCCTCGTCTATCTGCGGGTCGTGGCGCAGCGCGAGCTCAAGGAGGCGTTCGATGGCGGCGACCGCTGAGCGCGCCCTGCCGCCGGCCTTCGCGGTCTCGATCCGCACCGGGATGGGCCTGCCGGCCGAGCTCGCGCTCGTGGCGCTCACGATCCTGGCGCTGGCCTTCCTCGTCTATCCGACCGCCTGGGTGATCCTGGCCTCGTTCCGCACGCCCGAGACCATGTTCGCCTCGGACCGGTTCGAGCTCACCCTCGACAACTACCGCGCGCTGCTGACCACGGGCTTCACCCGCAACATCCTCAACAGCCTCTATCTCTGCCTCACCGCGGTGCTCCTCTCGACCTTCGTCTCGGTACTCGCCGCCTACACCTTCTCGCGCCTGCGCTTTCCGGGCAAGCGCTGGATCTTCGGCTCGGTGCTCCTGGGCCAGTGCTTTCCCTGGATCATCCTCGTGACCCCCCTGTTCATCCTGATGGCGCGGCTCGGACTCCTCAACAACCACCTCTCCATGATCTTCGTCTACGTGGCGGTGACGATCCCGTTCTCGGTCTATCTCCTGGTCGGCTACCTCGAATCGGTGCCGCGCCAGCTCGACGAGGCGGCGATCATCGACGGCTGCTCCCGCTTCCAGGTGATCTGGCGGATCGTCTTCCCGGTGATGGCCCCGGGCATCGTGGCGACCGCCACCTACGCCTTCATGCTCTGCTGGACCGAGTACCTGTTCGCACTCGCCTTCCTCACCAGGGAAGAGCTCAAGACGATGCCGTTGGGCCTCTATGCCTTCTTCGGCGAGAACGTGACCGAGTGGGGCCACGTCATGGCCGCCTCGGCGCTCACCACCTTCCCGACGCTGGTCCTGTTCCTGCCGCTGCAGACGCGCCTCGCGGCCGGGCTCGCCGCCGGCAGCGTCAAGCAGTAGCGGCGGCGCAGGGGGCGCGCATCCGCCCGGCGCTTGCCGGGCGGCGGGCGGCCTCCCATGATCCGCGCCCGCGGGGCGGGCAGGGGGGAGCCGGGCGTGGCCGAGGCCGAGCGGTTCGACGTCGTCGTGGTGGGCGGAGGCTCGGCCGGCTGCGCGGTGGCGGCCCGGCTGTCGGAGGACCCCGGCACGCGGGTGCTCCTGCTCGAGGCCGGCCCGCCCGACCGCAACCCCTGGATCCACCTGCCGATCGGCTATTACCGCACGATCTTCGACCCCCGCACGGCCAGGACCTACCAGACCGAGCCCGAGGAGGCGGTGGCCGGCCGCTCGATCGCCTGGCCGCGCGGCCGGGTGCTGGGCGGCTCTTCCTCGATCAACGGGCTGGCCTGGGTCCGCGGCCAGGCCGAGGACTTCGACCACTGGCGGCAGCGGGGCTGCGAGGGCTGGTCGTTCGCCGACGTGCTGCCGGTCTTCAAGCGGCTCGAGGCCTATCCGGGCGGCGATCCGGAGTGGCGCGGCCGCGACGGGCCCATGGCGGTGTCCGGCCCGCGCCACCGGATGGAGCTCCTGGACGCCTTCGTGCGCGCCGCCAACGAGGCCGGGATCCCGACCAATCCCGACTACAACGGCGCCCGCCAGGACGGGGTCGGCTATTTCCAGCTCTCGATTCGGAACGGCTTTCGCTGCAGCGCCGCGGTCGCCTATCTGCGCCCGGCCCGCGGCCGCCCCAACCTCGCGGTCCGCACCGGTGCACTCGCCTGCCGGCTCCTGCTCGAGGACCGCCGGGTCACTGGCCTCGTCTACCGGGAGGGGGGCGCCGAGCGGACGGCCCTGGCGGGCGAGGTGGTGCTCGCCGCCGGCGCCATCGCCTCCCCACAGCTCCTCCTCCTCTCCGGGATCGGCCCGGCCGAGCATCTGGCGGCGCACGGGATCCCGATCCGCCACGATCTGCCGGGCGTCGGGCGCAACCTCCAGGACCATTATCAGTGCCGGATCGTCTACCGCTGCACCCGGCCGATCACCTTGAACGAGGTCTCCCACTCGCTCTGGCGCAAGGCTTTGGCCGGGCTCGAATGGGCGGTCCGGCGGACCGGCCCGCTGACGGTCGGTGCCGGCGTGGTGACGCTCTTCTGGCGGACCCGCCCGGAGCTCGCCACACCCGACATCGAGTTCCACGTGATCCCCTTCAGCGCCGACCGGCCGGGCGAGCCCCTGCACCCCTTCCCGGGCTTCACGGTCTCGGTCTGCCAGCTCCGCCCCGAAAGCCGCGGTCGGCTCGAGCTCAGATCCGCCGACCCGGCCGAGGCGCCCCGCATCCACGCCAACTATCTCGCGACCGAGACCGACCGCCGCACCATGGTCGACGGCCTCGAGCTGATCCGCCGGATCATGGAGCAGCCTTCGATCCGGCCCTATCGCGAGGTCGAGCACCTGCCCGGACCGGACTGCCGCACCCGCGAGCAGCTCCTGGCCTATGTGCGCGAGAAGGGGACCACGATCTTCCATCCCACGAGTACCTGCGCCATGGGCCCGGCCGACGACCCGATGGCGGTGGTCGACCCGCGGCTCCGGGTGCACGGGCTCGAGGGGGTGCGGGTGGCGGACGCCTCGATCATGCCGACCGTGGTCTCGGGCAACACCAACGCCGCCTGCATCATGATCGGCGAGCGCTGCGCCGAGTTTCTGCGCGCCGACCACCGCGGCCGCGCCGCCGCCTGACGCCCGCCGCGGCGGCTCAGGAGACGATCTCGATCACGAGCGAGCCGAGGTCGAGCTCGGTGCGGCCGGCGAGCACGAGCGTGTGCCCGCTCACCACATCCGGCGGCACGCCCAGGACCGCCTCCTGGACGAGCCCGCCCAGGTCGAGGCGCAGCGACACCTCCCCCTCGACCTCGACCTGGTCGACGGGGCCGTCGCCCAGGGTGAGGACCCCGTCGCCGTTGCCGTCGAGGAGGGCCAGGAGGTCCTCGACGGTGACCGAATCGGTCGGCAGCTCGAGGAGCAGGCTCACCACGTCCTCCTCGGGGTCGAAGTCGAGCACGAGGTCGCGGCCGCCCTCCACGGGCGCGTCCTCGGGCGCGGCCAGGGTGTAGACGAAGCCGTCCCGGCCGGCCTCGCCGAGGAGGACGTCGTCGCCGCCGAGCCCGGCCAGGAGATCGTCGCCCTCGCCGCCGAGCAGCAGGTCGCGTGCCGCACCGCCCACGAGCTCGTCGTCGCCGGCCTCGCCGTCCAGGACGTTGGCGAGCCTGCGGCCGCGGTCGAGGCTGCCGTCCACGGGGTCGGCGGCGAAGAGGAGATCGTCGCCGTCGCCGCCGAACAGTCGATCGCCGCCCGGCCCGCCGACCAGCACGTCGTCGCCGCCGAGCCCGCGCATCGTGTCGCCTTTGCGCGTGCCGATCAGCTCGTCGTCGGCCTCGGTTCCGAGGATCTCTTGACTGCCCTTGCTCCTGCGCATGACCGCTCCGCCTCTCCCGGCCGCCCCCCGGGGCGGCGCGACCGGGGCGGATCGTCGCAGCCGTCCGTTTCGGGACGATCCCGCCGCGCCCACGGGCGAGGTTTCGATCGCCCCGAGCGCGGCCCGCCGGGTCCCGGGCGGCCTCGTCCACACGTGGAAAGTGAAGCTGTCTCGCCTGGAAAGTGTCTGCAAACCAGGCGGTTGTCGATCCGTCGATCTCTCCTGATCAACTGCCCGGAGAGGTCGGAATGAATCTGAAGTTCTCCTCGTCGTTTCCGAACTTCCGCGAGGGAAGATTCGGGCCGGTCGGACGTTGTACGCACGAGGGCACGCCGTCGGAGGGTCGCATGCGGGTCGGGGCGAGGCAGCAGCCGGATCCGGTGCGCGACGTCTGGCCGGTCGTCTGCCTCGGCTGCGGCGGCGTGCTCGTGCCCGGGGCGGAGCGCTGGTGCTGCCCCGGCTGCGGTCTCGAGCGGCCGGCCGTCCTCGGCATCCCCGACCTGCGGCCGCGCCCCCTGCGCCCGCCACCGGCCGAGATCGCCCGGCTGGTCGAGGCCTTTCCGCGGGCGAGCTTCGCCGAGCTCGTCGAGCTGCGCCGCGGCGAGTTCACCACCGACGATCCGGGCATCCTGGCGGCGGCCGCGGAGTACCGCGCCAAGATGGGCCCGCGCGGCCGGGCCTTCCTGCGCATGGTCCGGACGCGTCTATCCCAGCGCTGGCCGGCACCCGGGCCCGGGCCGGCGCTGGTGATCGGCTGCGGCGCCGGCTCGGCGATGCTCGAGCTCGCCCGCACGCAGGCGCAGGTGGTGGGCGTCGATCCCGACCTCGCCGATCTGATCCTCGCCAGGAAGGCCGCGCAGGAGCAGGGCCTCGCCGACCGGATCACGCTCGTCCAGGGCTACGCGCAGGCGCTGCCCTTGGCTCCCGGGGCGATCGATCTGGCGATCGCCGAGGACGTGCTCGAGCACGTGATCGACCTCGAGCGGACCATGGCCGAGCTCGGCCGGGTGCTGGCGCCGGGCGGGCAGTTCGCCGGCAACTGCGTCAACCGCTACAATCTGCTGCGGCCCGAGCCGCATGTCCGCCTTTGGTTCGTGGGCTTCCTGCCGCGCCGGCTGCAGGGGCGCTGGGTGCTGTGGCGGCGGCGGTTCCGCGGCTACGACGAGACGGTGCGGCTGCCGTC
This sequence comes from uncultured Geminicoccaceae bacterium, assembly GCA_964504655.1. Lineage (GTDB taxonomy): Bacteria > Pseudomonadota > Alphaproteobacteria > Geminicoccales > Geminicoccaceae > JANXAZ01. Next base: position 26,909 of record CAZDFD010000033.1, on the reverse strand, counting down.
CTGGCGCGAGCTGCGGCGGGCGCTCGCGCGGGTCGGCGGCGAGGCCCGGGTGGTCTTCCCGGGGGTCGAGCCCTACGGCCTGCCGCCCTCCGTCGACCGGGTGCTGGGCGCCGCCGAGCGCCTCGGGCCGCTCGCGCTGCCGCTCCTCTGGGTGTTCCCGGTGCTTCTGGCGATCGCCCGGGCGGACCCGGCGGCGAGCGCTCAGCCGGGCGGGGTGACCTCGGCCAGGAGTGCTCGGAGGCGGGTGTAGATCTCCGGGTTGCCGGCCACCAGCGTGCCCGGCGCCATCGGATCCTCCTCGCCCTCGAGGCGGCCGACGCGGCCGCCCGCCTCGCGCACGAGGAGCAGGCCCGCGGCCACGTCCCAGGGCTTGACGCCGTACTCCCAGAAGCCGTCCTGGCGGCCGGCGGCGACATAGGCCAGGTCGAGCGAGCAGGCGCCGAGCCGGCGCAGGCCCGCCACCCGGTCGGCCACGGCGTCGAGCTGGCGGGCGAAGCCCTTGGCGCGCGCCGGCCAGTCCTGGACCGGCAGGCCACAGCCCACGAGCGCCTCCTCGAGCCGCCAGCGGCGCGAGACCCGGAGCCGCCGGTCGTTGAGGTAGGCGCCGGCGCCCTTCTCGGCGATGAACAGCTCCTCCTTGACCGGGTCGTAAACGAGCCCGGCGGTGATCTCGCCCTGCTGCTCGAGGCCGATCGAGATCGCCCAGTGCGGCAGGCCGTGCAGGAAGTTGGTGGTGCCGTCGAGCGGGTCGACGATCCAGCGGTTCTGCAGCGAGCGGCCGGCCACCGCACCCGCCTCCTCGAGCAGGAAGCCCCAGTCGGGCCGCGCCCGCTGCAGCGTCTCGCGGATCACCTGCTCGGCCCGGCGGTCGGCCACCGAGACGAAGTCGCCCGGGCCCTTGATCGAGACCTGGAGCTGCTCGACCTCGCCGAAGTCGCGCACGAGGTTGCGCGCGGCGGTGCGCGCCGCGCGGATCATGACCTCGACATTGGCGGACCAGCGGGCCACGCGCGGCAGGGCTCCGGTGCGGGGGGACGGCGGGGGACCGGCTCCTACATAGGCCGGCTCCGCCCCCTGGGCCAGGGCCGCCGGCCGGTTCCGGCCTCAGCCGCTGCGCGCGGGCCGCTGTGCGAGCGCCGCCCGCAGGGGCGCGAGTGCCACCGCCGGCGCCCGCCAGAGGCCGGGGTCGGGGACGAGGAAGTCGGCGCCGGCCGCGACGAGGGCCGCCGCCGCCTCGGGCGAGGGGCAGGGGGCGGCGCAGGGCAGCACGAACACCTGGCTCCACCAGGCGACGAGCTCCAGGGTCGCGGCCGCGGGCTCCCCGTCGCCGAGCAGGAGCCAGTCGGCACCGGCCTCGCCGGCCTCCATGGCGCGATGCCTGGAGCCGCCGCAGGCGACCCCGATCGGCCGCTCGAGGCCGAGGATCCGTCGGGCCGGCTCGATCGCCTCGACCGTCCGGGCCAGGAGCCCGTCCGCGGCGCAGGCGATCACCCGGGCGGCGTCGCCCACGAGGAACAGGGCGCACCGTGCCTCCCGGCAGCGCGCCCGGCAGGCGGCGGCGAGGTCGTCGAACCCGTCCGCCGGCGCCGCGGCGGGGTCGAGCAGCACGGCCGCCACCCGACCACCCGCGAGCGCCGCCTCGAGGGTCGCGGGGAAGGAGGCGTCGAGGGCGGGCGGCGCCGGCAGGAGGAGCTGCGGGCCGATCTCGCCCGGCTCGATCCAGGGGCCGGCCGGCGGGTCCGCCGCCCTCCGCCCTCGGCTCACGCCTTGCCCTGGTAGATCTTGACCACCTCGTCGAGCAGCGCCAGGGCGTCGGGCTTGGCGCGCTGGAAGCTGTTGCGGCCGATGATCGAGCCGTGGCCGCCGCCGTCGCGGATCTGCCGGATCTCGGCCAGGACGCCGGCGCTGTCCTTGGCCTCGCCGCCCGAGAACACGACGATCCGCCGGCCGGCGAAGGCCGCCTGCATCACGTGGCCGACCCGCTCGGCGAGGGTGCCGGTGGGCAGCCTGGCCTTCTCGTAAGCGGGCTTGGCAGCATCGAGGTCGATCCGGGCGGTGGGCGGCTTCACCTTGATCACGTGGGCACCCATGAGGGCCGCCATGTGCGCGGCGTAGGCCACGATGTCGAGCGCGGTCTCGCCCTCCTTGGAGACCTTGCCGCCGCGCGGGTAGGACCAGACGACGACCAGGAGGCCCTTGGCCTTGGCCTCGCGGGTGATCTCGCGGAGCTCCTCCTGCTGGGCGTAGCAGGCCTCCGAGCCCGGGTAGATGGTGAAGCCGACGCCGATGCACCCCAGGCGGAGCGCGTCGTCGACCGAGGCGGTGACCGCCTGGTCGGCGAGCCCGGCCGCGAGGCTGTTGGCGCTGTTGAGCTTGAGGATCAGCGGCACCTGGCCGGCATAGCTCGCGGCGCCGGCCTCGAGCGGGCCCAGGGGTGCGGCGTAGGCCGAAAGCCCGGCGTCGATCGCGAGCTCGAACAGGTAGCGCGGGTCGTAGGCCTCGGGGTTGGGGGCGAAGCTCCGCGCGGGCCCGTGCTCGAAGCCCTGGTCGACCGGCAGGATGACGAGCCGGCCGGTGCCGCCCAGGCGGCCGTGGCCCAAGAGCCGGACGAGGTTGGTCTTGACCCCCGGGTTCTCGGATTCGTACCAGGAGAGGATCTCCTTGACCTTCCGGCTCACCCGCATGCCGAGACTCCGTGCGCTGGCGCCGGCCCGCCCGGCCGGCCGGCGCCCTCCTAGCCCACAACCGCGGCGTCATGAAGGGTCGGCGGCGTCGCGGCGGGCGCGCCAGGCACGCAGCGCCGGGGCCGGATCCTCGCCCGGCGCCAGCGCCAGGAGCGGCCCCGGCGGTGCCGCGAGGAACTCGGCGCCCTGCTGCGCCGCGATGTCGGCGAGCTTGCCGCGGGCCGCGGGTGCGCCCCGCAGCAGCACCCGGCGGGCGCCGGCCCGCAGCGCCGCGAGCGCGGTGCCGGGCGCGTCGCCGCAGTCGACCAGGATCGGCCGGCCGGCGAGCTCGCCGAGCGCCACGCAGAAGCCCACACCGGCCAGGGAGGCGAGCCCCGGGGCGGTGGCGAGCTCGACCTCGAGGCCGAGCTCCCCGGCCGCGGCCAGGGCGGCGCGCGCCTGGACGAGGTCGTGGACGGAGACGGTCGGCCGGGGGGTCAGCCGGGGCGCGGCGCGAGTGCCCGGATCCCCGGCAGCTCCTTGCCCTCGAGCCATTCGAGGAACGCCCCGCCGGCGGTCGAGACGTAGGTGAAGGCGCCGAGCACGCCGGCATGGGCCAATGCCGCCACGGTGTCGCCGCCGCCCGCCACCGTGACGAGCTTGCCGGCCCGGGTGAGCTCGGCCGCGGCCCTGGCCACGGCCACGGTGGCGGCATCGAAGGGCGGCACCTCGAAGGCACCCAGCGGGCCGTTCCACAAGAGGGTCTTGCAGGCGGCGAGCTTCTCCTTGACGTCGGCCACGGTCTTGGGCCCGACGTCCAGGATCATGTCCTCCGGCCCGACCTCCTCGATCGCCACGGTGCGGGTCGCCACGTTCGGCTCGAGCCGGCGTGCCACCACGGCATCCAGCGGCAGCAGGATCTCGGCTCCCTTGGCGTGGGCGCGCTCGACGATGGCCCTGGCCTCGGCGGCGAGTGCCGGCTCGCACAGGGACTTGCCGACCGCGAGCCCCTCGGCGGCGAGGAAGGTGTTGGCCATGCCGCCGCCGATCACGAGCGCGTCGACCCGATCCAAGAGGTTGCCGAGCACGGCGAGCTTGGTCGAGACCTTGGCGCCGCCGACCAGCGCCGCGGCCGGCCGGGCCGCCCCGCCGAGCGCCTTCTCGAGCGCCTCGAGCTCGGCCTGGAGGAGCCGGCCGGCATGGGCCGGCAGGCGCTCGGCGAGCGCCACCACCGAGGCGTGCGCGCGGTGCGAGCAGGAGAAGGCGTCGTTGACGTAGAGCTCGCCGAGCCGGGCCAAGGCGTCGGCGAAGGCCGGGTCGTTCTTCTCCTCCTCGGCGTGGAAGCGGAGGTTCTCGAGCAGTGCCACCCCGCCCTCGGGCAGGCCGGCCACCGCGCTCTCGGCCTCGGGGCCGATGCAGTCGGTGGCGAAGGCGACCTCGCGGCCGAGGACCCTGGCCAAGGCCTCGGCGATCGGCCGGAGGCTCAGACCCGCCTCGGGCCTGCCCTTGGGCCTGCCGAAATGGGACAGGAGGACGACCCTGGCACCCTTGGCGGACAGCTCCTTGATCGTGACCGCGCCGCGCTCGATCCGGGTCGCGTCGGTCACCGCGCCGTCCTGCATCGGCACGTTGAAATCGACCCGGACGAGGACGCGTCGCCCCTTGACCTCGACCCCGTCGAGCGTTCGGAACTCTGCCATGATCCACCGGCCCCGGCCTGCTCTCCGCCCGATCGCGCGGCTAGCACGGGCGGTGCGGGGCTGTCCACGCGGCGGCCGCGGGCGGGCCCTGGATCAGCGGGCGAGGGTCAGGCGGCGGAGCTCGGCATAGCCGCCGGCGAGCTCGGTCTCCTCGAGCCGGCCCTCGCCGCGGGCGGCGCGGCGGCGCAGCTCGATCCCCACCTCGGGGCGGTGGTGGACGCCGAACCGCTCGAGCCAGGCGCGGAGCCCGGCCGCCGCCCAGGGCGGCATGCCGTCCATCGGGCCGAAGTCGACGAGGTGCAGGACGCCGCCGGGCGCCAGGACCTCGATCGCCCGCTCGAGCGCCGGCAGCGGCCGCTCGATGATCGACAGGCAGTAGCTCAGGACGACGTGGTCGAACGCCTCGACTCCGAGGTCGCGGGCCGGGTCGAGGGCCTGGGCGGTGCCGTAGGCGAGCCGTGCCCGGCCCGCGAGGCCGTGGCGGCGGAGCGCCGCGGCGGCGGTGGCGAGCATGCTCCGGGCCGGCTCCACCCCGCACAGCAGCACGCCCGGCAGGCGGCGGCCGAGGCGCACCAGGTTCCGCCCGGTGCCGCAGCCGATCTCGAGCAGCCGCTGGCCCGGCCGCGCCTCGATCCCGTCGAGCAGGGGGTCGCGGCCGAGCAGGTACCATTTGCGGGTGAGGTCGTAGACGTGCCGCTGCGGGCGGTACATCCGCTCCATGCGGTCGTGCACGTCGGCCGGGTCGAAGGGGCGCGTCGCCATCGGCTCAGCTCCGCCGTCGGTAGAGGTGGAAGCCGCCATAGATCGCCGAGCGGTCGCGCGCGAAGAGCGCCGCCGAGCGCTCCCGCTCGTAGGTCCAGCCGGCCAGGAGATCGGCCGGGAGTGCCGCCTCGAGCGGCGAGGCGGCGGCGGCGGTGCGGAAGATCACCCGCGCCCCCGGCGCCGCGGTGCGGTCGATCTGGGTCCACAGCTCGCGGAGCTGGCGGGCGGTCATCCAGTCCTGGGCGTCGAGCAGCACGAAGCCGTCGAGGCTCGAGGCGTCCTCGCGCGCGAGGAGCCCGGTCAGCATGTCGCGGTGGACGCGCACGCGGTCGGCTCGCGCCCGCAGCCGCTCGAAGGCGGCGGGCTCGAGGTAGGGCGGCAGGGCGCGCGCCGCCGGGTCGTAGCGCCGCGCGAAGGCCTGCCAGGCGAAGTAGTTGTCGGCGACCGGGAAGCCGCAGGCGAGGCGCTCCAGCCGCTCGTGCAGGACGGCCCGGATGCCGCCCGCGGCGGCCCCCTTGAGGGAGTCGAGCTGGGCCGGCGGGATGCCGAGGCCGAACCAGGTCACGGGCAGCGCCGCGAGCAGCCGCACGAGCGGGCTCCCCAGGACCGGGGCGAGCTCGGAAGCGAAGATCGCGCGCTGCTCGAGCGGATCCCGGGCCGCCAAAAGGCGCGCCGGGTCGCGGCCGTGCAGGCGCAGGAGCAGGTGGCCGAGGCCGATGCAGCGGCCGAGCACGCCGGTCCGGTAGAAGCCGCGCGCGAAGGCCTCGGTCCGCCGCCGGCCGGCGAGCGTGCGGCCCTCCCAGAAACTCCGCGCCGTCTCCGGCAGGTCCGGCAAGAGCCGCGCCAGGCTCTCGAGGTTGGCCCGATCGGCGGCGTCGCCCAGGAGCCGGAAGAAGGCCTCCTGGTCGAGCCGGCGGGCGGCCGCGAGCTTGAGCTCGAGCAGCGCGGTGTGGGCCGGGCTCAGATCGACCGCGACGATCTCGGCCGGGTCCTCGAGCAGGTAGGAGAGCACGTTGCAGCCGCCCGAGGCGATCGTCACGAGGCGGGCGCCGGCGACCGGGGCGAGCGCCTCGAGGTCGACCCGCGGATCCTCCCAGATCTGCGGGTAGACGAGCCCGTCGAAGGCCTTGGCGAACAGCCGCTCGAGCAGGCCGCGCGGGCTCCAGGCGGCCGCGGTCTGGGCGGCGGTGCGGGCGAGGGTGCGGGCCATCTCCGGCTCCTCGGTCGGGTGCGGGGTGCTGCGCGACCGCTCAGCGGGCGTGGACGAGGCGGATGCCGTGCGGGTCGACGGCCAGGAAGGAGGGCCGGGTCTCGACCCAGGAGCCGGCGTTGACATAGGTGACCGGCCGGGCGTCGGGCTCGGCCGCGAAGCGGCGGGCGAGCGCCAGGTGGGTGTGGCCGCAGAGCACCGTGTCGGCACCGGAGAGGCGGGCCCAGGCGGTGGCGCCGGCCGCCACCAGCTCGTGCAGGCCGGAGCGCCGCGACCACCAGCGGTCGACCCGGCGCGGCCAGTCGCCGTCGCGCGACAGCCGCCGCATGCACCAGCCGTAGCCGAGCCCGACCAGGCGGGCGACCGGCGGCCGGCTCGGCAGGGTCGGGTCGAAGCGGTCGCCGTGCACCGCCAGATGGCGCCGGCCGCCGCTCGTCCAGGCGTAGCTCTCGCGCAGCTCGAGGCCGACCACGGCGCGGATGTCGTCGGCCAGGTGGCGGTCGTGGTTGCCGGCGATCCAGACCACCTCGGCGCCGCCCGCGACCGCCAGCTCGCGGAACGCGCGCACGAGCCGCCAGGTCTCCGCGCAGAGCCGCTCGAAGCCGCCGTCGTGCAGCACGTCGCCGAGCAGCACGAGGCGGGCGAAGCGCCAGCCGGCCAGGGTCTCGAGGATCGGCCCGGGCCGCGCGGTCTTGAGCCCCAGATGCAGATCCGAGACGACCAGCGTCTCGGTCACGGGCTCGGTCCGGGCGTCGACCCTCCGGACCTCGGGGGCGGCGCGGCCGACGCGTCGCAGCATGGCATCATCCTCGGGCGGGCGCGCCCGGGCCGCCTCGGCCGGCCGGCCTGCCACCGCGACCGCGCCTTAGGTGGCTTCGGTGACGGCTCGGCGCGCGGGTGATGACAGCCGCGTGCGCGTGGCGCGCGCGTCCGCTCAGAGGGCGCCCATCGCCGCCGCGACGTCGACCATGCGGTTGGAGAAGCCCCACTCGTTGTCGTACCAGGAGGCGACGCGGACGAGCCGGCCCTCGATCACCTTGGTGGCGTTGAGGTCGACCGTCGAGCTCGCCGGCTGGTGGTTGAGGTCGATCGAGACCAGGGGCTCGCGGGTGACGTCGAGGACGCCCTTCAAGGGCCCGGCCGCGGCCTTCTCGAGGAGCGCGTTGACCTCCTCCGCACTGGTCTCGCGCCTGGGTGTGAAGGTCAGATCGACCAGGCTCACGTTCTGGGTGGGCACCCGGATCGCCACCCCGTCGAGCCGGCCCTTGAGCTCGGGCAGGACGAGGCCCACGGCCTTGGCCGCACCGGTCGATGTCGGGATCATCGAGCAGGTGGCGGCGCGCGCCCGGTAGAGATCCTTGTGGAACACGTCCAACAGGTTCTGGTCGTTGGTGAAGGCGTGGATCGTGGTCATGTGGCCACGCTCGATGCCGATCCCCTCGTGCAGCACCTTGGCCAGGGGTGCGAGGCAGTTGGTGGTGCAGGAGGCGTTGCTCACCACCCGATGCTCGGGACGGAGCCTGTCCTGGTTGACGCCCCACACGACCGTGAGGTCGGCCCCGTCGGCGGGGGCCGAGACGAGCACTTTCTTCGCACCGGCCGCGAGATGGCCCGAGGCCTTCTCCTTGCTCGTGAAGACGCCCGTGCACTCGAGCACGAGGTCGACGCCGAGCCCGGCCCAGGGGAGTTTCGCCAGGTCCTTCTCGGCGGTCACCTTGATCGGCCCGGTGCCGACGTCCATGACGTCGCCCTCGAGCCGGACGCTGCCCGGGAACCGGCCGTGGACGCTGTCGAAGCGGAGAAGATGCGCGTTGGTCGCGGGCGGGGCCAGGTCGTTGACGGCCACGACCGCGACGTCGCGCCGGCCGGCCTCGACAATCGCGCGCAGGACGTTGCGGCCGATCCGGCCGAAGCCGTTGATCGCGACGCGCACGGTCATCTCATGCTCCCTTTCGGATGGCGTCCCGGGAGGCGGGTCCGAGCTTCCCGGCCGGCGCGGACAGTGGCGAACGGGCGGCAAAATGCAACAGCCGAGATGGGGGTTCGGTGGAACGCCGTTGACGAACCCGCCGCGAGCGTGCGAGAGGGCTTCCCAATCAACGAGCTACGGGCGGCAGCGGCGGCACGATGTCAGCTCTTGAGGCGGCCGAGCGGCGGGTGACGGACGCCTTGGCCCGGGTCGAGGCGGCGCTGTTGCTGCGGCCGAGCCCGGAGAGCTGGTCGGCCGAGCGCAGCCGGCTCGAGAGCGAGCGCGCCACCCTCGACCGCGACTGCGAGCTCCTGCGCGCCGAGTGCGACCGGCTGCGGCGCGAGCTCGACGAGCTGCAGCTCCGGCACGGGCGGCTGCGCGACGCGGCCGCCGGTGTGGAGGCGCGGCTCGGCGCGCTGGTCGAGGAACTGGACGAGCTCGGGCGGAGCTGAGCCATGCCGATGGTCGAGGTCACGGTCGCCGGGCGCCGCTACCAGGTGCAGTGCGACGAGGGCCAGGAGGGCCGTCTCAAGCGGCTCGCCGCCTATCTCGACGGCAAGGCCGGCGACATCGCCCGCGGCAGCCCGCAGCTCGGTGAGGCGCGGGTGCTGCTGCTCGCCGCACTCGTGGTGGCCGACGAGCTGTTCGACGCCTACGACGAGGTGCAGCAGCTGCGCGGGCGGCTCGGCCAGGAGGCGCGCGCCGGCGAGGCGGACGCGGCGCGGGTGCTCGAGCGCGTCGCCGAGCGGCTGGACGAGCTTGCGGCGGCGGTCGCGAAGGCCTAGGTTTCAGTTGGCGGTTGCTGCCCGGTTCGAGAAGCGCTCGTCATCGCCCGGGCCTAGTTCGTTCCTCGGGGAGCTGTCCCTGGCGTGGTCGTGGCCACGTCACACGGCGCCCACCTGCGCAGCAGGTCTCGGGACGAATTGAGCGCGAGACGGCCACGGTGGCACCGCCTCCCCCACACTTTCGACGAGCCCCGGCCGGGGGCCGGAGCCGGCGCGTGAGCACCACCCTCGGGCAGGCCCGGTCCGCCCTCGAGCAGGCCAAGGCGGCGCTGCGGCGCGAGCTGCGGGCGCTGCGGCGGGCCCGGGCACCGGCCGAGCGGGGGCCGGCCGGAGCCGCCGCCGCGGCGCATCTGGCGCGGTTGCTGGCGAACCTGCCGGGCGGGCCCGTGGCGCTGTTCCTGGCGCTGCCCCTGGAGATCGACACGGCACCCGCGCTGGCCGTGGTGGCGGCCGCCGGCCGCAGCGTGCTCCTGCCGCGCCAGGAGGGCCGCGACCGGCCGCTCGCCTTCCACGCTTGGCGCCCGGGCGATCCGCTCCTGCCCGGGCCGTTCGGCGTGCTCGAGCCGGTGCCGCTCGCCCCGCGCCTCAGGCCCGGCGTGGTGGTGGCGCCGCTCCTGGCCTTCGATCGGGCCGGCCGGCGGCTCGGCCACGGCGCCGGCTTCTACGACCGGACGCTGCGGGCGCTGCGCGGCGACGGACCGGCGCCGGCCGTGCTGGGCCTCGCCTTCGCCTTCCAGGAGGTCGCGGCGGTGCCGGCCGGGCCCGCCGACGAGCGGCTCGACGGCGTCTTGACCGAGGCCGGCTTCCGCGACTGCGGCGGCTGAGGCGGGTGCGGGGAGGGGGGCCTTGCGGATCCTGCATGTGGGCGACGTGGTCGGGCGCAGCGGCCGCGCCGCGGTGGTGGCACAGGCACCGGCCCTGCGCGCCCGTCTCGGGCTGGATGCCCTCGTGGTCAACGCCGAGAACGCCGCGGGCGGCTACGGCCTGACGCCCGCGATCGCGAGCGAGCTCCTCGAGGCCGGCGCCGATCTCCTCACCACCGGCAACCACGTCTTCGACCAGAAGGAGCTGATTCCGCTGCTCGCCGGCGAGCCGCGCGTGCTCCGCCCCCTCAACATGGCGCCGGGCACGCCCGGCCGCGGCGTGGGCGAGGTGCGCACCGCGCGCGGCCGTCGCCTGGTCGTGCTGCAGGTCATGGGCCGGCTGTTCATGGGGCTCTACGACGACCCGTTCCGCGCCCTCGAGGCGGAGCTCGCACGGCTGCGGCTGGGCGGCACGGCGGATGCGATCCTGGTCGACGTGCACGCCGAGGCCACGAGTGAGAAGATGGCGCTCGCGCACTTCCTCGACGGGCGGGTGTCGCTCGTGGTGGGCACCCACACCCACGTGCCCACCGCGGACGCGCAGATCCTGCCCGGTGGCACCGCCTACCTCACCGACGTCGGCATGACCGGCGACTACGACAGCGTGATCGGCATGGACAAGGAGGGCTCGCTCAGGCGCTGGCGGAGCGACCTGCCGAGCCGGCGGCTCGAGCCCGCGGGCGGGGAGGCGACCTTGTGCGCGGTGCTGGTCGAGACCGACGAGCGGACAGGGCTCGCGCGCCGGATCGAGCCCGTGCGGATCGGCGGCCGGCTGCAGCCGGCCGAACCCGAGCCCCGCGGCTAGGGCGGCCCCGGCTCAGCGCGCCACCAGCTCCTCGAGCAGCGCCTCGAGGGTGCGGGTGAGCCGGGCCTGCTCGACCAGGAGCGCGTCCAGGAGCGCCCGGCGTTCGGCCGGCCCGGGCTCGGGCGCGTCGCGCAGGATCTCGCCGATCGCCCGGATCGCCGCGAGCGGTGTCCGGAACTCGTGCTCGAGCCGGGCCAACGCGTCGCCCTCGGCCCAAGCCGGCCCGATCGCCCGGGCGGCATCGGCCCGGTCGAGATTCCGCATCGCACGCTCCACCACGCAGGCCCGTTCGGGCGGTCCGTGGTTGAAGATAGCGCGCCGGCGTTAACGTTCCCCTGCCTTCGGGCGCTTCTGCGGCGATCCGACGCGCGGTCCGGGCGCCTCAGCGACCGAGTGCGACCCCCTCGCGGCGCGGGTCGGCGCCGCCGAGGAGCCGGCCCGGGGCGATCGCGATCGCCTGCAGGCCGCTGTCGAGCGCCAGCAGGCGGACCTCGTGGCCGCGCGCCTCGAGCGGCTCCACGAAGGCGGTCCAGAAACCGCCGGTCTCGAGCTCGCTCGGCCCGTTGCGGTTGAGCGCGTGCGGCAGCTCGATCGCGGCCTGCGGGTCCATCCCCCAGTCGAGCGCGGCGATCAGGGTCTTGGCGACGTAGCCGATGATCCGGCTGCCGCCGGGCGAGCCCAGGAGCAGGACCGGCCGGCCGCCCTCGCGGACGATCGTGGGCGCCATCGAGGAGCGCGGCCGCTTGCCGCCCTGGGCCCGGTTGGCGACCGGGCGGCCGCCCTCCTCGGGCGCGAAGGCGAAGTCGGTGAGCTCGTTGTTGAGCAGGAAGCCGCGCACCACGAGCCGGCTGCCCATCGACGCCTCGATCGTGGTGGTCATCGACACGGCATCGCCGCGGGCGTCGACCACGGCCAGATGGCTCGTGCCGTGCTCGGGGCCGGCTGTGGAGGCGGCCGGCAGCGCCCCCCGGCGGCGCGGCGGGTCGCCGGCCGTGGCCCGGCCGAGGCTCGCCTCGGCGCGGATCAGGGCGCGGCGGGTGTCGAGATAGCCCGGATCGAGCATCCCCTCGCTCGGCACGGGGGCGAAGTCCGGGTCGGCCACGAAGCGGTCGCGGTCGGCGAAGGCGAGCCTCGAGGCCTCGAGCAGGAGGTGCAGCGCCCCGAGCGAGGGGCCGCGCGCCGCGAGATCGAACGGCTCCACGAGGCCCAGGATCTGGGCCAGGGCGAGACCGCCCGAGGAGGGCGGGCCCATGCCGCAGACCTCGCGGCCGTGGTAGGCGACGCACACCGGCGGCCGCTCGACCACCCGGTAGCGGGCGAGGTCGTCGAGCGTCATGGCGCCCGGGTTGCCGAGCCCCTCGCGCACCGCGGCCACGATGTCGGCGGCGATCGGGCCCGTGTAGAAGGCCTCGGCACCGCCCGCGGCGAGCGCCCGGAGCGTGGCCGCGTAGGCCGGGTTGACGTGGCGCGCGCCGGCCGCAGGCGGCCGTCCGTCGGCGTCGAGGAACGGGCCGCGGGCGGCCGGCTGGCGGGCGAGGCCCGTGGGTGCCGCCTCGGCGATGGCGCGGGCGAGCCGCGGTGTGACCGTGAAGCCCTCCTCGGCCAGGCGGATCGCGGGCTCGAACAGCTCGGCCCAGGGCAGCCGACCGAAGCGGCGATGCGCCTCCTCGAGAAGGCGCGGCGTGCCGGGCACGCCGACCGAGCGGCCGCCGACGACCGCGGACCAGAAGGCGAGCGGCTTGCCGTCCGGCCCGAGGAACAGGTCGGGCCCGGCCGCGGCGGGGGCCTGCTCGCGGCCGTCGAGCGTGGTGAGCCGGCCGCTCGGGGCGTCGTGGTGGAGGAGGAAGGCGCCGCCGCCGAGGCCCGAGGACTGCGGCTCGACCAGGCCGAGCACGGCCTGCGCCGCGATCGCCGCATCGACCGCGCTGCCGCCGCGCTCGAGGACGGCGAGCCCGGCCTCGCTGGCACGCCGGTCCGCGGTGGCGATCATCACCCGCCCGGCCACCGCCGGGCCGGCCGCCGCCGGAGCCGCCAGGAGGAGCAGGGCGAGCGCCACGGCCGCGCCCGCGGACCGTTGTTCGCCGAGCCCGTTTCGGTGCATGAGGACCTCCCCGTCGCCCCGCCGCCAGCGGCGCATCGCCGCCCCGGAGCCGCCATGAGCCACCCCACCATCCGCATCCTGCCCGGTCACGACAAGCGCCTGCGCGGCGGCGGCCCCTGGCTGTACTCGAACGAGGTGCAGATGGACCGCGCGGCCAAGGAGGTGCCGCCCGGGACGGTGGTCCGGCTGGTGAGCCACGACGGCAAGGCGATGGCCCTGGCGCAGCTCAACCCGCACTCGCTGATCTGCGCGCGCGTGCTCACCCGCAACACCGAGGCGGCGATCGACGCGCGCTTCCTGGCGCGCCGGCTGGAGCGCGCGCTGGCGCTGCGCACGCGCCTGTTCGAAGCCCCCTACTACCGCCTCGTGCACGCCGAGGCCGACGGCCTGCCGGGCCTGATCGCAGACCGTTACGGGGACATCCTCGTTCTCCAGATCAACACGATCGGGATGAGCCGGCTGGAGGCGGAGCTGCTCGAGGCGGTCGAGCAGGTGCTGGCCCCGCAGGCGATCCTTCTGCGGAACGACAGCGCCATCCGCACCCTCGAGGGTCTGCCCGAGGAGGTGCGTCTGGTGAAGGGCCAGGTGCCGGCCCGGGTCGAGCTTGAGGAGGGCGGGCTGCCGTTCCTGGCCGACCTCCTGCAGGGGCAGAAGACCGGCTGGTTCTACGACCAGCGCCCAAACCGGGCGTTCGCCGCCCGCCTCGCGCGCGGCCAGCGGGTGCTCGACCTCTACAGCTACGGCGGCGGCTTCGGGCTCCAGGCGCTCGCCGGCGGGGCCGAGGAGGCGCTCATGGTCGACCGCGCCGAGGCGGCGCTCGCGCTCGCCCGGGCGAGCGCCGAGCGGCAGGGCGTCGGCGAGCGCTGCCGGGTGCTCAAGAAGGAGGTGTTCGAGGCCTGCGAGGAACTCGCCGCCGAGAAGGCCCGCTTCGGCCTCGTCATCGCCGACCCGCCGGCCTTCGTGAAGAGCAAGAAGGACCTGGCGGTGGGCTTGCGCGGCTACCGCAAGCTCGCCCGCCAGGCGGCGACGCTCGTGGCCGAGGGCGGCTTCCTCTGCCTCGCCTCCTGCTCGCACCAGGTGGGCGAGGAGGACTTCGGCCGCGAGGTGTTCGCCGGCATCCGCGCCGCCGGCCGCGGCGCCCGGCTGCTCTACCGCGGCTTCGCCGGCCCCGACCACCCGGTCCACCCGGCGCTCCCCGAGGGCGCCTACCTCAAGTTCCACGCCTATGCGCTCGACTGAGAGGATCAATCATAAGTTGTTGAACTGAGCGCTGGAAAAAACTAATAAGGGAACCCGGAGCGCCGTCGTGCGGGGTCGGACCGCGGAGGTCGGCATGCAGGCGACACGGGTCGAGGGGGCGGACCGGCAGGAGGAGGAGGGCGGCTGGCCGGGCGACGGCCCGCCCATGGCGCTCAAGGGCTTCGCGCGGCTCCTGGCACTCCTCGACCGGCCGGTCGGCGAGGCCGAGCTCGTGGCCGCCTGGCCCATGGCGGGCGAGCGCGGCACGCCCGAGGAGCTCGAGCGGCTCGCCGCCCGGCTCGGGCTCCAGGCCCGCCTCGAGCGGGTGCGCGGCCGCCGCGCCCTCCTGGCGCTGCCGACCCCCTGCCTGCTCCTGGGCGATCGGCCGGAAGACGTGCGCCTTCTGCGCGGGCGGACCGGCCAGCATCTCGTGGTGGTCGATCCGGCGACCGGCGAGACCGCGGCGGTCACGCCCAGGAGCCTCGCCGGGCGGGTGCGGGTGGCGCTCCTGTTGCGGGCCGAGGCGGTGCCGCGGCCGGCCGGCCTCGGCCGCGAACTCGTGCTGCGGCGGCTGTGGCCGGCGCTCGCCGAGGTGGCCACCGCCTCGGTGGTCCTGAACCTCCTGGCGCTGGCCACGCCGGTCTTCATGCTGACCGTCTACAACAAGGTGATCGGCCACGCGGCACTCGCCACGCTCGACGTGCTGGCGATCGGCATGCTGACGCTGCTCCTGTTCGAGCTCGTGCTGCGGGTGCTGCGCGCCCACGTCGCGAGCCACACCGGGGCGCGGGTCGACGCGGCCCTCGGCAGCGAGGTGGTCCACCATCTCCTGGCGCTGCCCTACCGCCGGCTCGCCGCCTCGGGCAGTGGTGCCATCGGCGAGCGGCTGCGCGAGCTCGACCAGGTGCGTGGCTTCCTCACCGGCCAATTGCCGCTGCTCCTGGTCGATCTGGCGTTCGTCGGCCTGTTCGTGGCGGCGCTGTTCCTGGTGGCACCGGCGCTCGGCTGGCTGACGCTCGCCGTGCTGCCGCTCTTCGTCCTGCTCTCGGCCCTCGCGCACGGCCGCCAGCAGCGGCTCGGGCGGGCCGCGAGCCAGGCCGCGGCGGCCAAGGCCGGCTGCCTCGCCGAGGCCTTCGGCCAGGCCCTCACGGTCAAGGCGCTGGCGCTCGAACCGGTGATCGAGCGGCGCTTCGAGCGGCGCCTCGTGGCCGCCGCCTGGACCGGGTTCCGCGCCCAGAGCCTGGCCGGCCTCGTCGGCGGCGCCGCCCAGGCGCTGCAGCATCTGACCGCGCTCGCGCTCGTCTATGTGGGTGCCCACCAGATCGTCGCGGGCGAGCTCAGCATCGGCGCCCTCGTCGCCGGCTCGATCCTCTCGGCGCGGGCGATCGCGCCGATGCGCCAGCTGTTCGGCGCCTGGCATCAGCTGCAGCAGGCGCGCGGCGCGTTCGAGCGGCTGGGTGCGGTGCTCGGCGAAGCCCCCGAGGCCTGGCCCGGCAGCCGGCCGGTGATCCCGGCGCTGGGTGGCCGGCTGCGCCTCGAGGCGGTCACCTTCGGCTATGCCGAGGACCGCCCGCCGGCCGTGGCCGGCATCGACCTCGAGGTGGCGCCGGGGACCATGCTGGCGGTGGTCGGTCCGCCCGGCTCGGGCAAGAGCACGCTCTTGAAGCTGCTGTTGGGCCTCGAGACGCCGCAGGCCGGGCGGGTCCTGATCGACGGCCACGACTTGGCCCGGCTGTCGCCGACCGAGCTCCGGGCGCAGATCGGCTGCGTGCCGCAGGAGCTCGAGCTCTTCGCCGGCACGATCGCCGAGAACGTGGCGATGGGCGCCCGCGACCGCTCCTTCGCGCGGATCGTGGCGGCCGCCAAGTTCGTCGGCCTGCACGAGGCGGTGCAGCGCCTGCCGGACGGCTACGAGACCCGCCTCGGCGAGCGCGGCCAGGGGCTGTCGACCGGCCAGCGCCAGCTCGTGGCGCTCGCCCGGGCGCTGGTCCGCAACCCCCGCGTCCTGCTGCTCGACGAGGCCACGAGTGCCCTCGACGCGGCGAGCGAGGCGGCGCTCCTGGCCAATCTCCGGCGCGCCGGCAGCGGCCGGACGATCCTCCTCGTCACCCACCGTCCGGCGGTGCTCGAGGCCTGCGACCGGGCGGTGCTGCTCGAGGCCGGGCGGATCGTCAAGGACGGCCCGCCGGCCGAGATTCTGGCGCT
Source organism: uncultured Geminicoccaceae bacterium (assembly GCA_964504655.1). Classification (GTDB taxonomy): domain Bacteria; phylum Pseudomonadota; class Alphaproteobacteria; order Geminicoccales; family Geminicoccaceae; genus JANXAZ01. The sequence continues at coordinate 10,607 of CAZDFD010000033.1, read as the reverse complement.
GCTCCGCCGCCCGGCGCCCGGCCGCTCCGGGCTGCAGGCGGTGCCCTGAGGAGCCGACCGTGGCGCGCGCGCTCGACGATCCGGGCCTGTTCCACGACGCCCGCTCGCTGCTCGAGAGCCGCACCTCGCCCTGGGCCGGGGCGCTCGTGCTCCTGATCGCGGCCCTGGTCGCCACGGCGCTCGGGTGGACCGCCTGGGCGCGGGTCGAGGAGCTGGTCCTGGCGACCGGCCGGGTCGAGCCCACGGGCAAGGTCAAGTTGGTCAACCACCCGCGCGGCGGCCGGGTGGTGGAGCTTCTGGTGCGCAACGGCGACCGGGTGGCGGCCGGGGCGCCGCTCCTCAGGCTCGACGGGCTCGGCGAGGAGGGGACTTATGCCGAGCTCCTGGGTCGCTGGCAGGTCCGGGCGGTCGAGGCCGCCCGGCTGCACGCCGAGGCCAACGGCACCGCACTCGCGGTCGACACCGAGCTCGCCCGCCAGCGCCCCGACCTCGTGGCGGCCGAGGGCCGGCTCATGGAGGCCCGCGCCGCCGCCCTCGAGGCCCGCCGCGCCGCCGCCGCGAAGGCCGTGCAGACGCGCGCCAACGAGGTCCGGAGCGCCGCCGCCGAGCAGGGTCGGATCAAGAACAGCCTCGTGCTGCTGCGCCAGCAGCTCGAGGCCGTCAACGAGCTCACCGACCGCGGCCTCTACCCGCGGCTCAAGCAGGTCCAGGTCGAGCGCCAGGTGGCCGAGGCCGAGGGCGAGCGGGCCAAGGCCGAGGCCGGTCTCGCGGCCGCCCGCACCGCGCTCGCCGAGGCCGAGGCGCGCGCCGCGGCCCTCGAGCAGGAGGCCCGGAGCGAGGTCCTGGCCGAGCTGCAGCGGACCACGGCCGAGCGCGACCGGCTCTACGAGCAGATCCTGGCCCAGGTCGGGCTGCTCGACAGCATGCTGGTGACGGCCCCGGCCGCGGGCCTCGTGCAGGACCTCGCGGTCACCGGCCCCGGCCAGGCGATCGGCGCCAACGAGCCGATCCTGCGCCTCGTGCCCGAGGGCGAGGGCCTCGTGGTCGAGGCGCGGGTCGCCAACGAGGACATCGGCAAGGTGCGGCCGGGGCTCGCGGCCACGGTGAAAGTGCGGACCTTCGACTTCCTCCGCCACGGCACGCTCGACGGCCGGGTGGTCAAGGTGGCGGCCGACGCCAGCCCGGATCCGGCGGGCGGGGCGCCGAGCTACGTCGTGACGGTGGCGACCGAGCGCCAACAGCTCGGCGCCCGACCGGGCGAGCTGCCGCTCGGCTCGGGCATGCTGGTCGACGTCGAGCTCAAGGTCGGCGAGCGGACCATCCTCTCCTACCTGACCGACCGGCTGTGGCGGGCCAAGGAGGCGGCGTTCCGCCAGGGCTGAGGCCCGAGGGCCGCGCTCAGAGCGTGCGCTGCGGGCCGCTCATCTCGACCACCCGGACCCGCTCGTCCGGCAGCACCAGGAGCGTGAAGCGGCGGTCGGCCCAGCCGGTGCAGGCGGCACCGCCGCTGCGGCGCAGCTCGCGCCTGGAGCCGCGGCCGAAGGCGCGGTCCTCGAAGAAGTAGCGCACGTCGACCACGAGCCGGTCGCCCGTCCGCTCGACCGGGTCGATGCGGGCGATCGACATCTCCGGCCTGAGGCAGGTGCCGTTCCGCTCGAAGGCGCGGTCGGCGTAGAAGCTCGTGATGGCGAAGTCGAGCTGGCGGAGCGAGGCGAGCTCGGCCGGACGGTCGGCGCAGCCGGCGAGCGCCAGGAGGAGGGCCGCCGCCAGCGGCGGCGCGCCGGCGGCTCCTCGCCGCCTCGGCCGCATTGCAGCCTCGGCCCCGTTCCCGCCTCGGCCCCGTTCCCGCTTCAGCCCTGTTCCCGCTGGGGGCCGGTCATGCTGCTGACCGTGACCCGGCCGTCCGGGCGCTTGCCCAGGGTGAAGATCCGCTCGGCGAAGCCCGAGCACCAGCCGCCGCCGCCGCGCATGGGGAACATCTCGTCGTCGCGGCCGAAGGCGGTGTCCTCCCAGAAGTAGCGGACCTTGACCACGAGCCGCTCGGGCGTGTCCTCGAGCGTGTCGATGCGGGCGATCGAGATCTCGGGCCGGAGGCAGGAGGCGTTGCGCTCCCAGGCGTAGGTCTCGTAGTGGCTCTCGATCGCGAACTCGACGCCGCGGTAGGCGGCGAGCTCGGGATTGCGCGCGGCGCAGCCGGCGAGGGCCAGGAGGGCGAGCAGGGGAACGGGCAGGGCAGGGCGCATCGGCTCACTCCGCCGCGCGCCGGCCGGCGGCCGGGGCGGCCGGGCCGAGCGGCAGGCTCAGGGTGAAGATGGTGCCCTCGGGCCCGGTCCGCTGCAAGGCGAGCTCGCCGCCCTGGGCGCGCGCCAGCTCGCGGGCGATGGCGAGGCCGAGGCCGCTGCCGCCGGGCTTGCCCGAGCGGGCGAAGCTCGTGAACAGCTCGGCGCGGACCGCATCGGGGATGCCCGGGCCGTCGTCGGCGCCGCCGATCTCGAGCGTCGGGCCCTGGGCCCGGGCGGCGGCCCGGGCGGCGCCGCCGCGCCCGGCGCGCGCCTCGCGGGCGTTGCGCACGAGGTTCAACAGCACCCGATAGAGCTGGTCGCGGTCGGCCAGCGGCGCGAGCCCGGGTGCCAGCTCGAGCGCGAGGGTGACGTCCGGGGCGTCGGCGAGCGCGCTCTGCCGCACCTCCTCGAGCAGGGCCGCCAGATCGATTGGCTCGGGCCGCGGCGGCCGCGGCCGGTCGCGGGCGAAGGCCAGGGTGTCGGTGCACAGCCGGATCGCGCGGTCGAGGCTCGCGACGAGGCGCGGTGCGATCCTGCGGACGGCCGGATCGGCGCTCGCCTCGAGCCGGTCGGAGACGAGCACGGCGGTGGCGAGCATGTTCTTGAGGTCGTGCGCGAGCTCGCTCATGGCCGCACCCAGGGCGGCGAGCCGGGTCTTCTCGGCGAGCGCCTGGCGCAGCCCCGTCTGCATCCGGCCGAGCTCCTGCTCGACGATGCCGATCTCGTCGCCGCGGCGGCTCGCGGCCGGCTCCGGGCTCGGGTCCTCGGGGCGCAGCCGGAAGCGCTCGAGCCGGTCGGTGAGGCCGCGCAGCGGCCGCACCACGAGGCGGTACAGGCTCGCCACCAGAAGGCCCGCCACCAGGAGCGAGAGGAACACGCTCAAGGTCAGGATGCGCCAGGAATAGTCGAGCATCGCCCGGCGCAGCGGCTCCTCCTCGAGGATCACGTCGACCACGACCGAAGGCTCGCGCGGCGAGGCGCCCACGACCCGCAGCCGGCGACCCGGCTCGGCCACGAGCGTGGCGAGGGCGTCCGGGATCAGCCGGGCGGGCGAGCGCTCGGCCAGATCGACCACGGCGTCGACCGGCTCGACCCGGCCGAGCATCAGCTCGGCGCTGCCGCGCCAGAGGGTCACGGCGCCGACGCCGGCATAGGCCAGGAGCCGCGCCTCGAGCGCCGGCTCGAGGCGGCTGTCGGGGGCGGCGTCGAGGCTCAAGGCGGCGAGCTCGGCGGCGGCCAGGCGCTCCTCGAGGAAGACCAGCCGGAAGCGCGAGATCGACGGCAGGTAGATCAGGACCTCGCCGAGCAGCACGAAGGCGCAGGTCAGGAGCAGGATGCGGGCCGAGAGCCCGCGCCCGTGGCGGGGACGGAAGGCCGTTGCGGCCATGCCAACCTCGCTCGCGCCGCCTCCGCCGGCCTCCTGCGCCGTCGGGCACGGGTCGGTCAAGGTGGAGGGCCGGCCCCGCGGGCGGGTCCGCGGCCGCGGCCTCAGGGTGCCAGGTTGAGCGACCAGTCGTAGGCGTGGCTCGCGATCCGGTCGACCTTCTGGAGCGGCATGGCGAGCGGCGGTGCGGCGTAGGCCAGGAGGTGGCGGATCACGCCCCGATCGTCGCCGCCGAAATCCTCCTTGAACCAGTGATAGATGCTGGACACGGCGAGACGGCCCTCGGCCAGGCGCACGCCGCGCGGGTGGTTGACGAAGGCATAAGCCGCGGCGTCGAGCTGCGCGGCGAGCCGGCCGGCCAGGAACGGCTCGCGGCAGAGGTTCGGGCAGCCGATCGAGGCGCAGTTGACGGCGTAGTGGATGCGCGGATCGCGCCAGATCGGCCGGAGGATGCGGTGCTCGATGTCGTCGAGGCAGAGCGGCTCGCCCTCGACCTCGACCAGCCGCGCCCCCCAGGGCCCGTCGGCCAGGAGCCCGGGCGAGATGTCGATGTCGCGGATCGAGCGGACCGGGAAATGGTCGAGCACGACGCGCACGGTCAGCGCGTTGTAGAGGTTGATCCAGAACGCCATCTGCTCGTCCGGTGCCAGGCCCGAGACCGGCACCCGGGCGAGGCCCTCGAGATAGGCCGCGAGCGCCGCCCGCTCGGCCGCCCCGACCTCGCGATAGGCGACGAGGTTGAGGCCGTCCGGCTGCGGCCGGACGTGGCGGGCGAGGAAGGCGGCCCAGGGCCCGTGGTCGACCCGCGCGGTCGAGGCCGGATCGCGGCGCTGCCAGCGCGGCCAGAGTGCCGCCTTGGGCGCGGCGGCAGCGGGCCCTGCCGCGGCCGGGAACAGCGGGGCCGCGACCAGGGCGGCGAACAGGGTGCGACGACGGGGCACGGGCGGTATCTTCGCGGCGGTCGACGACGGTGGCGAGAATGGCGGCGGCCGCCGCCGGGTCCAGGGTGCGGGTGCGCGCGGCGCTTCACGATGCGGCGAGGCGGCACACGCGTCGGCGGATCGGCCGGCGCGGTTTGACAGGCCACCGGCGCGCTTCTATATCCGCGCGGGTCGTGATGGCGCTCCCCGACACAGAGGTGATTCGTGAAGCGGACCTACCAGCCGAGCCGGCTCGTGCGCAAGCGCCGCCACGGCTTCCGCGCCCGCATGGCGACCAAGGGCGGCCGCCAGGTGATCGCCCGGCGCCGCGCCTGCGGGCGCAAGCGCCTGTCCGCCTGACGGCGGGCGAGCCGGATGGCCGGCCGGCGCTGGTCGGGCTGCGCCGCCGCGCCGAGTTCCTGGCCGCGGCCAAGGGCACTCGCGTCCACAAGCCGGCCTTCGTGCTGCAGGTCGGGCGGCGCGCCGCGTCGCCCGGGGAGGTCGGTGTCGGTCTCACCGTCACCAGGAAGCTGGGTGGGGCGGTGCAGCGCAACCGGATCCGTCGGCGCCTGCGGGCGGCGCTGCGCGAGGCGGCCGGGGCACTCCGCTCCGGCGGCCTCGACCTCGTGATCGTCGCCCGGCCGGCCGCCCTCGCATGCCCGTTCGAGCAGCTCGTCCGCCAGCTCCGCGAGGCCTTTTCGAGCCGCCAGCTCGGCCCTGGCCGAGCCGCCTCGCGGCCGCCCTCCTGATCGCGCTCGCGCGCGCCTACCGACTGCTCGTCTCGCCGATCCTGGGTCCCTCCTGCCGCTACCTGCCGACCTGCTCGGAGTACGCGATCGAGGCGGTCGAGCGGCACGGGCCCTGGCGCGGCGCCGGGCTCGCCCTCGCCCGCGTCTGCCGCTGCCACCCCTGGGGCGGGGACGGCTACGATCCCGTCCCGCCCACGGCCGCACCGGCCGCGGCCGCGCCCGCCCCGCGCCGGACCGACCGGACAGGAGCCCGCTGACCCGATGATGGGTGACCAGAAGAACCTCGTCCTCGCGATCGTGCTCTCGGTCGGGATCATCCTGATCTTCCAGTACTTCGTCGAGATGCCGCGGATCCGCGAGCAGCAGCGCCAGGCCGAGCTCGCCCGCCAGGCGGAGAGCCTGGCCCCGGCGGCGCCGACGGCTGCGGGCCCGGCGCCGGGCGCCCTGCCGCCGGCCGTGCCGGGCGCCCCGGCCGCCGCGGCCGCCGGCGAGGCGCGCGCCGGCGGGCCCAGGATCACCCTCGACAATGGCCGCCTGCACGGCTCGATCGCGCTCACCGGCGCGCGGATCGACGACATCCGCCTGGCCGACTACCACGAGACGCCGAGCCGCGGCTCGCCCGAGATCACCCTGCTCGCACCGGTCGGCACGCGCTCGCCCTACTTCGCCGAGCTCGGCTGGATCGCCGCCGATCCGGGCGTCGTGGTGCCGGACGCGCGCAGCCTCTGGCAGAGCGAGACCGACCGGCTCACCGCCGAGGCGCCGGTGCGGCTGCGCTTCGACAACGGCCAGGGGCTCGTGTTCGGCAAGGTGGTCGAGGCCGACCACGACTTCCTCCTGACCGTGCGCCGCAGCGTCCGCAACACCGGCACCACGGCCGTGACCCTGCACCCCTACGGCCTCGTCAGCCGCTGGGACACGCCGCAGACGCTCGGCTTCTACATCCTGCACGAGGGACCGCTCGGCGTGCTCGGCGGCACGCTGCACGAGATCGACTACGGCGATCTCAAGGAGGACGGGCCGCAGACCCTCCCGAGTACCGGCGGCTGGCTCGGCATCACCGACAAGTACTGGCTGGCGGCGCTGGTCCCGCAGCAGGATCGCGAGCTCGAGGCGACCTTCCGCTGGGTCCCGATCGACGGCCGCGACCGCTACCAGGTCGACTTCCGCGGCGCCCCGGTGACGCTGGCGCCCGGCCAGACGGTCGAGCTGGTCGACCGCCTCTTCGTCGGTGCCAAGGAGGTCGACAAGCTCGACCGCTACGGCGAGGCCTACGGCATCCCGCTGTTCGACCGGGCGGTCGACTTCGGCTGGTTCTACTTCCTGACCAAGCCGATCTTCCACATCCTGCACTTCTTCTACAAGTGGACCGGCAATTACGGGGTGGCGATCCTGCTCCTGACCCTGCTCGTCAAGATCGCGTTCTTCCCGCTCGCCAACAAGTCCTACCGGGCCATGAGCCAGATGAAGAAGCTCCAGCCCGAGATGATCCGGCTCCGCGAGCTCTATGCCGACGACAAGGTCAAGATGAACCAGGAGCTCATGGCGCTCTACAAGCGGGAGAAGGTCAACCCGATGGCCGGCTGCCTGCCGGTCGTCGTGCAGATCCCGGTGTTCTTCGCGCTCTACAAGGTCCTGTTCGTCAACATCGAGATGCGGCACGCGCCGTTCTTCGGTTGGATCCAGGACCTCTCGGCGCCGGATCCGACGAGCCTGTTCAACCTGTTCGGGCTGTTGCCGTTCGAGGTGCCCGCCTTCCTCGCGATCGGGGTCTGGCCGCTCGCCATGGGCGGCACGATGTGGCTGCAGCAGCAGCTCAACCCGCAGCCGGCCGATCCGGTGCAGGCCAAGGTGATGAACCTCCTGCCGATCTTCTTCACCTTCCTGTTCGCGACCTTCCCGGCCGGGCTCGTGATCTACTGGACCTGGAACAACCTCTTGTCGATCGGCCAGCAGTGGCTGATCATGAAGCGCATGGGGGTCAAGCCGGGCTGAGCGTGCCGCGAGGTGCCGCGATGGCCGTCCGCACGGCCGAGATCGAGGCCGAGGCCGCCGCGCTCGAGGCGGGCCGGCTGCTGTTCGCCCGCCCGGCCCGCTTCCTCCTGGGCGTGGCCCGGCTCGAGCAGCTGCCGCCCGCGGGCCCGCCCGAGGTGGCGCTCGCCGGTCGCTCGAACGTCGGCAAGAGCTCGTTGTTGAACGCGCTCGTGGGCAGGAGCGGGCTCGCCCGAACCTCCGACACGCCGGGCCGGACCCAGGAGCTCAACTTCTTCGACCTCTCGGGTCGGCTCGTCCTGGTCGACATGCCCGGCTACGGCTATGCCCGGGCGCCCAAGGCCACGGTCGAGGCCTGGACCGAGCTGGTCTTCACCTATCTGCGCGGCCGGCCCGGCCTGGCGCTGGTCTGCCTCCTGATCGACGCCCGCCACGGGCCCAAGGAGAGCGACCGCGACACGATGCGCCTCCTGGCGCGGGCGGCGGTGCCGTTCCGCGTCGTCCTAACGAAGGCCGACCTCCTGCGCCCGGCGGCGCTCGAGGAGCGCGTGGCGGAGCTGCGCCGGGAGCTGGCGCGGCAGCCGGGGGCGCTGCCCGAGCCCCTGCCCACGAGCGCGCGCACGCGGTTCGGCCTCGAGCGCCTGCGCGCCGACCTCGCGGTGCGGGCCGCGTCCCCGGCGCGCAGCCCGGCCGCCGTGGAGCCCGGAGAGCCCGAATGAGCCAGGCCAGCCCGCCGCCCGACACCCAGCGGGTCGCCATGACGCTGATCGAGGCGCTGCCCTACATGCGGCGCTATCGGGGTGCGGTCATGGTCGTGAAGTACGGCGGCCACGCGATGGGCGACGAGAAGGTCGCGGCCGACTTCGCCCGAGACGTCGTGCTCTTGAAGCAGGTCGGCATCCACCCGGTCGTGGTCCACGGCGGCGGGCCGCAGATCAAGGCGATGCTCGACCGGCTCAAGATCCAGTCGAGCTTCGTCGACGGGCTCCGGGTGACCGATGCCGCCACCGTCGAGGTGGTCGAGATGGTCCTGGCCGGGCGGATCAACAAGGAGATCGTGACCGCGATCCAGGGCGCCGGCGGCATGGCCGTGGGCCTGTGCGGCAAGGACGGGCGGCTGATCGAGGCGGCGAAGCTCACCCGCACGCGCAAGGATCCGGGCAGCGCCATCGAGCAGGTGGTCGACCTCGGCTTCGTGGGCGAGCCGACCCGGGTCAACACTCACGTGCTCGACGTTCTGACGCAGAGCGACATCGTCCCGGTGATCGCGCCGATCGGGGTCGGCGAGGACGGTCAGACCTTCAACATCAACGCCGACACCGCGGCCGGGGCGGTCGCGGGCGCCCTCAAGGCGCGCAAGCTCCTCATGCTGACCGACGTGCAGGGCGTGCTCGATGCCGAGCGGCGGCTGGTCGCCACCCTCGACGCCGGCCGGGCGCGCGCCTGGATCGGCCAGGGGGTGATCACGGGCGGCATGATCCCCAAGGTCGAGACCTGCCTCGCGGCGGTCGAGCAGGGGGTCGAGGCGGCGGTGATCCTGGACGGAAGGGTCCCGCACGCGATCCTTCTGGAGCTGTTCACCGCGGGCGGCTTCGGGACCCAGATCGTGCAGCGCGGCTGAGCCGGGCGGCTACTCGCGCAGGCTCCCGATCCAGGCGGCGAGCTCGGCGCGCTGGCGGTTGCCGAGCGGCGGCGGCGGCATGTCGGGGTGCGGCGGGACGATCAGCCGGTCGGCGAGAGCCTTGGGGTCGCTCCACTTGCGGGCGATCGCGGCGAAGGTCGGCACGCCGTCCGGCACCGGCCCGCGGGCGAGGCCGGGCACCAGATGGCAGTTCGAGCAGAGCTCGACCGCGAGTGCCCGCCCGGCCGCCGGGTCGATCGGCTGCGCCACGGCCACACCCGCGAGTGCCGCCCCGAGCGAACCGCCGATCACCAGAGCCCGCACCGCCGACCTCCGCCCGGCCCGACCGGACCGCGTTTCGCACGCGGTCCCGGCCGGGGCAAGCGCCTCAGCGTCCCTGCCCGTCGCGCCGGCGCTGCAGGTCCGTCCAGTCGACGGCGCGCAGCGTCTCCACGCCCTGCGGTCCGAGGTCGGCGCGCGACAGGCCGATGTCCTTGAGCTGCGCGTCGCTCAAGGCGAGCAGCGCGCGCCGCCCGCGATAGTCGGCCAGCAGGCGCACCAGCAGACGGCCGAGCCGGGCGAGGCGACCCCGGCCGGGTGCCGCCGGCTCGGCGGCGGGGAAGGGGAAGCGGCTGTCGAGGATCGAGGCCATGGTCGGGTCCTCCGTGGGTCCGACCCACCAGATGGGCCCGTTGCATTCATCGCGCCAACGAATAAAGTTGAGTTCGTCGATCAACGACGCTGATGGATGCGCCATGCTGGACCCGGACCTCCTGCGCGCCTTCGTGGCGGTCGCCGAGACCGGCAGCGTCACCGCCGCGGCCGGCCGGGTGCACCGCACCCAGTCGGCGGTCTCGATGCAGATCCGCCGGCTCGAGGAGCTGCTCGGCCGCCGCCTGCTCGACCGCTCGGGACGCGGCGTGGCGCTGTCGGCCGAGGGCGAGCTGCTGCTGCCGCACGCCCGCGCCCTCCTGCGCGCCGAGCGCGAGGTGCTGGCGCTGTTCGCCGAGGGGGCGCCGGCCGGCCGGGTGCGGATCGGCGCCCCCGACGACTACGCCTCGACCTTCCTGCCGGCGAGCCTCGCCCGCTTCGCCGAGAGCCATCCCCGGGTCGAGGTGGAGATGGTGGTGGCGTCCTCTGCCGAGCTCGTCCCGGCGCTCGCCCGCGCGGACGGCCCCGACCTGGCGCTGGTGACCCAGGGCTCGGGCGAGACGGGCGGCGTGGTGGCGCGCCGCGAGCCGCTCGTCTGGGTGGCGGCGGCGGGCCGGGCGGTCGAGACCCTGCCGGTCCTGCCGCTCGCCCTGTTCCAGCAGGGCTGCGTCTTCCGCCGGGCGGCACTCGCGGCCCTGGCCGAGGCCGGCCGACCCTGCCGGATCGCCTACACGAGCGTCAGCCTCGCGGGCGTGTTCGCGGCCGTGGCCGCCGGCTTGGCGGTCGGCGTGGTGCTGCGCTCGAGCGTCCGGCCGGGCCTGCGGATCCTCAGCGAGGCGCAGGGCCTGCCGGCGCTGCCCTCGGTCGGGATCGTGCTCGCGCGCGCCGAGCGGCCGCTCGGGCCCGCGGCCGAGGCGCTCGCCAGCCACGTCCTGGCGGCCCTCGCCGCGGCACCGTCGCTGGCGGCGGCCTGAGGAGGGGGCTCAGACGACGATGTCGCCCGGCTGC
>CAZDFD010000032.1:7244-43864 GCA_964504655.1 uncultured Geminicoccaceae bacterium | reverse complement strand
GCGGTCGAGCGGCGCGGAACATGGCGCGCCCGGCGCGCTCGCGCCAGCCCGCCCGTTCCGCCGGCCCGTCCAGGCCGCCCGTTCAGCCCGGGCGGTCGGCGATCGCGCGGAGCGCGTCCTCGAGGATCACGGCGGCGGCGTAGTGGTCGAGCGGCTGGCCCTTCTTGGGCGGCGGCAGGCGGCCCTCGCCGATCGCCTGCTCGACCGCCACGGTCGTGAGCCGCTCGTCCTGCAGGAGGAGCGGCAGGGCGAAGGCGGCCTCGAGCTGCTCGCCGAGTTGGCGCGCCGCGGCGCAGGCCGGCCCCTCGCTGCCGTCCATGTTCAACGGCCAGCCCAGGACCAGCCCCACGACCGTGCGCTCCTCGACCACCCGGCGGAGCTTCGCCAGATCGTCGGGCCAGCGGCCGCGCGAGATCGTGAACAGCGGCGTCACCAGGCGCCGGCCGAGGTCGGTGCCGGCGAGCCCGAGCCGGCGCCGGCCACCGTCGAGGGCCAGGAGCGAGCCGTGCGCCGGCAGCCCGGCGGCGAAGCTCCGCGGATCTTGGGCGAGCGGCACGCATGTTCCCCGCGCCGGGCCCCCGGAGCCGGCCGGTGCCGCGGCGCCACCATGCTAGCCGCTCGCACCCGCCGCGTCACCCGGGGGGCTGACAGCGGCACCCTGGCCTGCTAGAACGAAACGTGAACAAGACGGGAGGATGCGATGCCAGCCACGGCCGCCGCCCGGGCCGCCGCCCACCTCGCGCGGGGCTGGTCGGTGATCCCGCTCGTGCCGCGCGGCAAGCGGCCCCTGATCCCCTGGGAGCCCTACCGCCACCGCCCGCCCCTGCCGTCCGAGCCGGCGCGCTGGTGGGCGCGCTGGCCGGACGCCAATCTGGGCGTCGTGACCGGCCGGATCTCGGGCCTGCTCGTGCTCGACGTCGATCCGGACAAGGGCGGGGCCGCGAGCCTCGCCGCGCTCGAGGCCGCGCACGGCCGGCTGCCCGCCACCCTCGAGGTCGCCACCGGTGGCGGCGGCCGCCACCTCTATTTCCGCCATCCGGGCGGCCGGGTCGGCTGCGCGGTCGGGCTCCGCCCCGGCCTCGATCTGCGGGGCGACGGCGGCTACGTGGTGGCACCGCCCTCGATCCACCCCTCGGGCCGGGCCTATGTGACGGCCGCCCTCGCACCGGGCGGGCCGCCGCCGCCGGCGCCGGCACCCGGCTGGCTCCTGGCACTCCTGGCCGAGGCCCGGCCGCGGCCCGGCCACCCCGCCCTCGCCTGGCGGCGGCTGCTGGCCGAGGGGCTCGCCGAGGGCGAGCGCAACACCCGCCTGGCCTCGCTCGCGGGCCTGTTGCTGCGCCACGGCCTCGAGCCCGGCGCCGTCGAGGAGCTCCTGCAGGGCTGGAACCTCGGCCGCTGCCGGCCGCCTTTGCCGCCCGCCGAGGTCGGCCGGCTCGTGGCCAGCATCCGCCGCACCCAGGCGCGCGCGCTGCGTCCCGAGCCGCTCGCCCCCGGGTAGCGCCGGCCGCCCGGCCCGAGGTTGCCAGCCCGCGACCGGGCGTGTAGCGTCCGCCGCCGCCTTCCGGAACGGGGTCGGATCGCATGTCGCTCGACAAGGCCGAGGTGGCGCGCGTCGCCGAGCTCGCCCGGATCGCCGTGCCCGAGGACCAGCTCGAGCCCCTGGCCGGCGAGCTGTCCTCGATCCTGCGCTGGATCGAGCAGCTCGGCGAGGTCGACACCCAGGGGGTCGAGCCGCTGCGCAGCGTGCACCCGATCCGCCGCGCCTGGCGGGCCGACACGGTCGAGGACGGCGGCTGCCCCGAGGCGATCCTGGCCAACGCGCCGGAGCGCGAGGACGGGTTCTTCGTGGTGCCGCGGGTGGTCGAATGAGCGGCCTCGAGCGGCTCGGCCTCCTCGCGGCGCGCGACCGGCTGCGCCGCCGCGAGGTCTCGGCGGTCGAGCTCGCCCGCGCCTGCTTGGCCGCCATGGAGCGCGGCCGCGGCCTCAACGCCTTCCTGACCGAGACGCCCGAGCGCGCGCTCGCCATGGCCGAGGCGGCCGATGCGCGGCTCGCGCGCGGCGAGGCCGGCCCGCTCGAGGGCCTGCCGGTGGCGGTCAAGGACCTGTTCTGCACCGCGGGCGTGCGTACCACCGCGGGCTCGAGGATCCTCGAGGGCTTCGTCCCGCCCTACGAATCGACGGTGACCGCCAAGCTCTGGGCGGCGGGTGCCGTGCTGCTCGGCAAGACCAACCTCGACGAGTTCGCGATGGGCTCGTCGAACACCACCTCGGCCTTCGGCCCGGTGGTCAACCCTTGGACGCCGCCCGGCACGAGCCCGCCGCTCGTGCCCGGCGGCAGCTCGGGCGGCTCGGCCGCCGCGGTCGCGGGCTTCCTCTGCCCGGCCGCGACCGGCACCGACACCGGCGGCTCGATCCGCCAGCCGGCCGCCTTCTGCGGGATCGTCGGCATCAAGCCCACCTACGGCCGCTGCTCGCGCTTCGGGATCGTGGCCTTCGCGAGCTCGCTCGACCAGGCCGGCGCCTTCGCCCGCTCGGTCGAGGACGCGGCCCTGCTCCTCCAGGCGATGGCCGGCTTCGACCCCAGGGACGCCACCTCGGCCGATCTGCCGGTGCCGGATTGGAGCGGCGGGCTCGAGGGCCGGGTGAAGGGGCTGCGGATCGGGATCCCCAAGGAATACCGGCTCGACGGCATGCCGGCCGAGATCGAGGCGCTCTGGGCGCGCGGGGCCGAGTGGCTGCGGGCGCAGGGAGCCGAGCTCGTCGAGGTGTCGCTGCCGCACACTCGCTACGCGCTCCCGACCTACTACATCGTGGCGCCGGCCGAGGCCTCCTCCAACCTCGCCCGCTACGACGGCATGCGCTACGGCCTCCGCGTGCCCGGCCGCGATCTCGTCGACACCTACAGGCGGACGCGCGGTGAAGGTTTCGGCGCGGAAGTGCGCAGGCGGATCCTGATCGGCACCTACGTGCTCTCGGCCGGCTACTACGACGCCTATTATCTCAAGGCGCAGAAGGTGCGACGCCGGATCGTCCAGGACTTCGAGGCGGCGTTCGCGCGCTGCGACGCCCTGTTGACCCCGACCGCACCCTCGGCCGCCTTCCGGATCGGCGAGAAGAGCGACGACCCGGTGGCGATGTACCTGAACGACGTGTTCACGGTGACGGTCAACCTCGCCGGCCTGCCGGGGATCTCGGTGCCGGCCGGGCTCTCGGCCGCGGGCCTGCCCTTGGGCCTGCAGGTCATCGGCCGGCCCTGGGACGAGGCCACCGTGCTCGCGGTCGGCCGCGCGCTCGAGGAGGCGGCGGCGTTCCGCGCCCTGCCGCCGGGTGCGGTGGGGGTCTGAGCGATGGGCTGGACGATCCGCGGCCGGACCGGCGCGTGGGAGCTCGTGTGCGGCCTCGAGGTGCACGCCCAGGTGGTCTCGAAGGCCAAGCTGTTCAGCGCCGCCGCCACCGCCTTCGGTGCCGCGCCCAACAGCCAGGTCTCGCCGGTCGATGCCGGCATGCCCGGCATGCTGCCGGTCCCGAACGGCTTCTGCGTCGAGCAGGCGGTCAAGACCGGCCTCGCGCTCGAGGCCGAGATCAACCGCGTCTCGATCTTCGAGCGCAAAAACTACTTCTACCCCGACCTGCCGCAGGGCTACCAGATCAGCCAGTACCAGGCGCCGATCGTCGGCAGGGGCCGGCTCCTGATCGACTTGCCGGACGGGACCACGCGGGCGATCGGCATCACCCGGCTGCATCTCGAGCAGGACGCCGGCAAGTCGCTGCACGGCGCGCGCGACGGGGTCACGCTGATCGACCTCAACCGCTGCGGCGTGGCGCTCATGGAGATCGTCTCCGAGCCGGACATCCGCGCCCCCGAGGAGGCGGTCCTCTACCTCAAGAAGCTGCGCTCGATCCTGCGCTATGTCGGCAGCTGCGACGGCAACATGGAGGAGGGCTCGCTGCGCTGCGACGCCAACGTCTCGGTCCGGCGCGTGGGCGACCCGCGCCTCGGCACGCGCTGCGAGGTCAAGAACGTCAATTCCCTGCGCTTCGTCGCCAAGGCGATCGAGCACGAGGCCGCCCGGCAGGTCGAGATCCTCGAATCGGGCGGCGTCGTGGTGCAGGAGACCCGCCTGTTCGACGCCGCCAGGGGCGAGACGCGCTCGCTGCGCGGCAAGGAGGAGGCGCACGACTATCGCTACTTCCCCGACCCCGACCTCCTGCCGCTCGAGCTCGAGGAGGGGCTGATCGCCCGGCTGCGCGCCGAAGTCCCCGAACTCCCCGACGCCAAGAAGGCGCGGTTCGTGCGCGAGCACGGGCTCTCGGCCTACGATGCCGGGGTGCTGGTCGCGGAACGGGCGGCGGCCGACTATTTCGAGAAGGTGGCGGCCGGCCGCGACGGCAAGGCGGCGGCCAACTGGGTGATCAACGAGCTGTTCGGCGCGCTCGCCCGGCGCGGGCTCGAGATCGAGGCCTGCCCCCTGCCGGCCGAGGCGCTGGGCGAGCTCCTCGACCTCCTGGGCGAGGGCACGATCTCGGGCAAGATCGCGAAGGAGGTGTTCCAGAAGGCCTTCGAGACGGGCCGGCGGCCGCGGGCGATCGTCGAGGCCGAGGGCTTGCGCCAGGTGAGCGACGCGGGTGCCATCGAGCCGGTCGTGGCCCGGCTCGTGGCCGACAATCCCCAGCAGGTCGAGAACGCCCGGAAGAACCCCAAGGTCCTGGGCTGGTTCGTCGGCCAGGTGATGAAGGCGACCGGCGGCAAGGCCAGCCCCGAGCTCGTCAACGCGCTCCTCAGGCGCCGGCTCGGGCTCGACTGACCGCAGGGCGGCCGCGCCGCCGGCTCGGCTAGCGGTGGATCAGGTTGTCGTAGACGTCGAGGATCGCCGGCCCCATCAGCACGACGAACAGCGTCGGCAGGATGAAGACGATCATCGGCACGGTCAGCGTCGCCGGCAGCCGGGCCGCCTTCTCCTCGGCCTTGAGCATGCGCTGGTCGCGGAACTCGGCCGACAGCACGCGCAGCGACTGGGAGAGCGGGGTGCCGTACTTCTCGGTCTGGACGAGCGTGTTGACCACGCCGCGCATGGCCGGCAGGTCGACCCGGCGGCCGAGATTGAGGAGCGCCTGACGGCGCTCCGGCATGAAGTTGAGCTCGACCGCGGTGAGCCCGAACTCCTCGGCGAGCTCGGGCGAGGAACCGCCGATCTCCTCGGCCACCCGGTTGAGCGCGACGTCGAGCGAGAGCCCGGCCTCGGCGCAGACCACGAGCAGGTCGAGGCCGTCGGGCAGCGAGCGCTGCAGCGCCTGGCGGCGCTTGGCGGCGCGGTTGGAGAGGTAGAGGTCGGGCAGGTAGAAGCCGACCACCACGGCGCCGATCAGCGCCATCAGCCGGGCGGCCGGCTTCTTGCCGGCGAGGTCGGCGCCGTAGACCAGGGCGAGCGCCAGGAGGCCGGCGCCGAACGGCGCCACGAGCTTGGCGATCAGGAAGCCGGGCCGGGCCGCGGCGCCGCGCAGGCCGGCCTGGGCGAGGCGGTCGCGGAGCCGCTCGTCGACGCCGCTCTGCGCCAGCCTGAGCTGGGTCACGAGGCGCTCGGCGAGGTTGCGGGCGGTGCGCGCACGGCGGCGCGGCGCGCCGGGCCCGCCCGCCTGCAGCTCCTGGCGGCGCTGCTGCAGCATGCGGGCGCGGCTGCGGGCGTGGTCGTCGTCGAGCAGGGCGTACCAGACCGCCAGGAGACAGGCCAGCGTGGCGAGGCCGACGAGCGCCGCGAACACCGTCGCGGGGGAGGCCGGGATCAGGTCGGGGCTCATATCTCGAAGCGCACCATCTTGGCCATGACCGCCACCCCCATGAGCATGCTGCAGGCCCCGGCGCCGAGCATCATCCAGCCGCGCGGGTCGGTGAACAGCGTGCTCATGTAGTCCGGGTTGACCCAGTAGATCACGGTGCCGGTGAGGAACGGCAGCGAGCCGATGATCATCGCCGAGGCGCGCGCCTCGGACGACATCGCCTTGACCTTGAGCCGCATCTGCTGGCGCCGGCGCAGCATGGCGGCGAGGTTCTGGAGGATCTCGGTGAGGTTGCCGCCGGTCTCCTGCTGCACGACCAGGCTGATCGCGAAGAAGCGGAACTCCTGCAGGGTGACGCGGCCGCCGACGACGGCGAAGGCCTCGGGCAGGGTCATGCCGATGCGCACGTTGGCGCCGAGTTCGGCGAACACCGAGGCGATCGGCTCGGGCATCTCGCGGGCGATCGCGTTGAGCGCCTCGGTCACCGGCAGGCCGGACTTGACGCCGCGCACCACGAGGTCGAGGGCGTCCGGGAAGGCCGCGAGGAAGCGCGCCTCGCGCCGCGCCGTGGCGCGGCGGACCAGGACCAGCGGCGCCGCCACCGCGGCGAACAGGCCGAGGCCCGCGGCGAGCAGCGCCGGGAGGCCCGCGACCAGCGCCGCCGCCAGCGCGACGCCGACACCGAGTGCCGCCGAGGCCAGGAGCAGATCGCTGACCGCGAGGCGGATGCCGGCCCGGTCGAGGTGGGCGCGCAGCACCGCCGTGCGCGGCACCAGCGCCGACAGCGTCGCGCCGAGCCCGCCCAGGACCGTGGTCTCGGTCCGGCGGCGGACGCTCGCCGGCTGGCCGGCCGCCTCGGCGGCGGCCCCGGAGCGGGAGGCGCGCTCCAGGCGGCGCTGCAGGCGGCGGTCGGGGCCGGACGGCGCGAGCGCGGCCAAGAGCGCCACGAGCACGCCCGCGCCGACGAGCAGGTAGGGCAGCGTCGGCCCCGCGTGCAGCGTCTCGAGCAGCGCCTTCATCCGGCCATCGCCGCCATGAGCGCGCGGTCGAGCCCGTAATAGGCGGCGCGCTTGAGGAAGTGCGGACGCACCGGGTGCGCCTTGAAGGTGCCGACCAGGATGCCGTCGCGGCTCTCGCCCTGATATTCGTAGGTGAACAGGTCCTGGGTGGTGACGACGTCGCCCTCCATGCCGACGAGCTCGGTGACGTGGGTGACGCGGCGCACCCCGTCGCGCATCCGCGCCACCTGGATGATCAGGTTGACGGCGCCCACGATCTGGGTGCGGATCGCCTTGGTCGGCAGGGTCGCGGCGGCCATCATCACCATGTTCTCGATGCGGGTGACCGCCTCGCGCGGCGTGTTGGCATGGAGCGTGCACATCGAGCCGTCGTGGCCGGTGTTCATGGCCTGCAGCATGTCGAGCGCCTCGGCGCCGCGCACCTCGCCGCAGATGATCCGGTCGGGGCGCATGCGCAGCGCGTTCTTGACCAGATCGCGCATGGTCACCTCGCCCTGCCCCTCGAGGTTGGGCGGGCGGGTCTCGAGGCGCACCACGTGCGGCTGCTGCAACTGCAGCTCGGCCGCGTCCTCGATCGTGACCACCCGCTCGCCATGATCGATCAACTGCGACATGGCGTTCAGCATGGTGGTCTTGCCGGAGCCGGTGCCGCCCGAGATGACCGCGTTGAGCCGGCAGGCGGCGGCGATCTTGAGGACCTTGGCCAGGGCCTCGCCGACGTTCTGCTGGCGGACCATGGTGTCGAGGGTGATCGAGCGCTTGGCGAACTTGCGGATCGAGATCGAGCAGCCGTCGATCGCCAGCGGCGGGGCGATGATGTTGACGCGCGAGCCGTCCTCGAGGCGGGCGTCGCAGATCGGGCTGGTCTCGTCGACCCGGCGGCCGATGCGGGTGGCGATGCGCTGCGCGACGTTGATGACGTGGGCGGCGTCGCGGAAGCGGACGTCGGTGAGCTCGAGCTTGCCGCGCCGCTCGACATAGATCTGGTAGGGACCGTTCACCATGATGTCGGTGATGGTCTCGTCGCGCAGCAGCGGCTCGAGCGGGCCGAGCCCGACCATGTCGTCGACCAGGGTGTGGCCGATCTGCTCCTGCTCGCGGCTCGACAGGCTCAGCCGCTCCTCGAGCGCGATCTCGCCGATCAGCTCCTGGATCTGGCGGAGCAGCTCCTCGCGCGGCAGCTTGGCGGCGGCGGCGGCGTCGATCCGCTCGTAGAGCGCCGCCTGCAGCCGGCCGAGCGAGGACTTGAGCTGGTCGGTCCGCCGGTCACCGCCGGACGGCCGGGCGACCGGCGGCGGCGCCGGCGGCGGGGCCGCCGGTGGCGTCGCCGCGGGCCGCTCGGCCGCCTGGGGCGACGGCTGCGGCTGCGAGGGGCGGCGTCCGAACACGGTCATCGACGCAGCCGCAGCACACGCCGCAGCAGGCCGCCCCGGGCCGGCGTCTTGGTGCCGCACAGCTCGTCCGCGACCTGCCGCAGCAGGGCCGCGACCGGGCCGCTGCCGCTCGCCACCGGCCGGCCCGAGTTGACCGAGGGCAGCACGTGCCGGGCGTCGAACGGCAGCAGGACGTCGATCGGCCGGCCGACGCCGCGCTCGAACTCGGCGCGCGGGATCTCGCCGGCGCGATGCTCGCCGACCCGGTTGACGAGCACGGTCACGGCGCAGGAGGCGTTGGTCGCCTGCAGGAGCTGGTTGACGCGCATCGTGTCGCGCATGCCGGCGAGCGAGAGATCGCTCACCAGCACGAGGTTGGTGGCGGCCGAGAGCACCTGCTGCACGGCCGGGCTCAGCTGCCGCGGCAGGTCGACGAACACGAAGTGGAACTTCGACTGCAGCTCGTGCAGGAGCAGCCCGACCGCGTCGCGGTCGGCGCGCACCAGGTCGTCGAGCCCCTCCTCGGCGCTCAGCACGAACAGCGTGTCGGAATGGCGTACCAAGGTACGGTCGAGGTAGAGGCTGTCGATCCGGCCCGGATTCTCGAGCGCGTCCCTGAGCCCGTGCACCGGGTCGAGATCCATGCTCAAGGCGACGCTGCCGAACTGCACGTCGAGGTCGAACAGGACCACCCGGCGGTGCCGGCGGCTGGCGATCGCCCAGGCGAGGCTCGTGGCGATCGTGGTGGCGCCCACCCCGCCGCGGCAGCCGAGGACGCCGACGATCCGACCGAGCCGGCTGGTCTGCCGGCTGTGCGCGCCGCCGCCCTCGACCGCGGCCAGGAGCGAGCGCTGCACGAGGCTCGGGGTCAGGGGCTTGACCAGGTAGTCGCTGATCCCGTGGTTGATCAGCTCGCGGAACAGGCCGACGTCGTTGCGGTCGCCGACCGCCACCACGCTGACCCCGGGCTCGCAGACCTCGGCCAGCTCGTTGATGTCGGAGAGCGGCAGCTCGGAGGCCGAGATGTCGACCAGCAGCACGCGCGGCGAGCGCTGCCGGCCGAGGAGCTGGATCGCGTCCTTGACCGTGCCGCGATGGATCGCAGCCGCCGGGATCATCAGATCGCCCACGACCTGCTCGACCACCGCCCGCGTCTCGTCGTCGGCCACGAAGGCGCGCAGCTGCTGGCGCTCCTGGGTGGCGGCCTCCTTGGCGACGGCCTTGCTGGTCATGGCTTCTCGCCGTCCTTGCTCGGCTGCTTGACCTTGTCGGTACGGTAGCGGACCACGGCCTCGGCCGCGTGCACGCCGTCGGCCGGGCCGAGCGGCCGGCCCTCGGCGAGGTCGGCCGGGTCGGCCACCATCGAGACCAGGTTGGCGGCGGTGGCACAGCCGAGGTCCGGCACGAGCTGCTGGCCGTGCACCGCCGGCGCGCGGTCCCACTCGCCGCACTCGGGCGCCGCCACCGTCCAGTGGCGGACGCGGATCTCCACCCGCCGGTTGCGGCTCCAGGCGGGTTCGCCGTGGCCGGGGTCGAGCGGCCGGCTCTCGCCGAGCGCGCGCAGGCCGAGCTCGACCCGGTCGAGGCCGCGGCGGCGCAGGAGCTCGGCGACGTGGCGGGCGCGCCGCTCCGAGAGGGCGAGATTGTAGGCGTCGCTCGCCCGCTCGTCGGCGTGGCCGAGCACCAGCGTCCGGTAGCGGCCGCCCTCGGGCAGGCCCATGAGGAAGGCCTCGAGGCCGGCGAGCTCGCCCGCCGCCAGCTCGGCCCGGTCGGTGTCGAAGTGCACGAGGTGGGAGAAGCTCGCCTCGGCGATCTCGGGCCGGCGCGGCGCCCAGGCCTCGGGCGGCGGCGGGTCGAGCGCGCCGCAGCCGACGAGCAGCAGCAGCGGCAGGACGGCGAGCGGTCGACGGATCGGCATGCGGGTCCCTCCCGGAGGCACGGCGGCGGTCTCGCTCACTCGAGCACGAACCCGGCGGCGCCCCTGAGCCGCGGTCCGCCCGGCTGGCCGAGCCGGCCACTGCCGGGCGTGGCGCCGGAGCGCGCCACCCGCCCGGACAGGATCCGCTCGAGGTCGCTCGCCGGCCGCAGCTCGTCGAGCGGGGTGCGGATCGCCGTCGCCGCCACCGGCCGCACCAGATAGGGGGTGACGACGATCACGAGCTCGCTCTCGCTGCGCTGGAAGTTGGTCGAGCGGAACAGCGTGCCGAGCACCGGCAGGTCGCCGAGCCCCGGGAACTTCTCGAGGTTGCTGCGGGTGCTGTTGGAGACGAGCCCGCCGATGGCGAAGCTCTGGCCGCTGCCGATCTCGACCGTGGTCTCGGCGCGGCGCGTGGACAGCGCCGGGATCACGAGGTCGCCCAGGCGGATCGCCCCCTTCTCGGAGATGTCGCTCACCTCCGGGCGGACGCGGAGGCTGATCCGGTCGGGGCTCAGCACCGTCGGCGTGAACGCCAGGCTGATGCCGAACTGCTTGAACTCGATCTGGATCTCGTTGTCGTCGGCGCCCACCGGCACCGGGAACTCGCCGCCCGCGAGGAAGCTCGCGGTCTCGCCCGAGAGCGCCGTGAGGTTCGGCTGGGCCAGCACGGTGACGAGCCCCTCGCGCTCGAGCGCGTCGATGATCGCGTTGACGTTGACGTCGCCCGATCGGTAGCTGCCGAACAGCGCCCCCGCGGTGCCGGTCGAATCGGTCAGCCGGCCGACCCCGCCGGTGAGCGGGTCGACGAAGCCGCGGCCGGTGGCCAGCCCGAACACGAAGTCGCCCGGGCTGAACAGGGTCTCCCAGTTGATGCCGAACAGCTTGATCACCTCGCGCGAGACCTCGGCCACCCGCACGTGCAGGCTGACCTGGGTCGGCGCCGCGACCTTGAGCCGGTTGATCAGCGTCTCGTTCTCGCCGAGGAAGCGGCCGGCGATCTCGCGCGCCTCCTGGGCGGCGACCGCGCTGCCGAGCTGGCCGCCCAGGATCAGCCCGCCCTCGACCGACTGCAGCGAGATCGGCTGGTCGGGGATCGCCTCGGCCAGCACCTGGCGCAGGCGGGTCAGGTTGTGGCGGACCTGGACGTCGCGGCGCAGCACGATCTGCTGGGCGTCGTCGACGGCGTAGAGCGTCGTCGTGCCGGCGCGGCGGCCGTAGACGTAGAGCAGGGTCGAGGACTGCGCCTGGACGTCGGCGACCTCCGGGTCGGCCACGAACACCGCCGTCACCGGACCCGCGAGGCGCAGGAGCCGGCCCTTGCGGACCTCGAGCTGCAGCTCGCCCGTGGGCGCCACGACCTCCGGGCCCTCGGCGCGGGCACCGCCGGAAGGCGGCCCGAGCAGCGCCGCCAGCGCCAGGAGCGACGCGACCAACGGTCCAAACATCCGCGAGCTCGCCATCACCGGCCCTCCCCCTCGGGCGCGGCCGTGCCCTTCTGGCCGCCGCGCAGCACCAACACCTTGCCCGCCGGCCCGCCACCCAGCGCCCGGCTGACGTCGCTGTCCCAGGTCACCCGCGGCTCGGCGGCGGCCGCCCCCGAGGCCTCGCCGCGGGCGAGGCTCCGCAGACTCAGGGCGAGCTTGCCGAGCTCGGTCACGAGCGCCACCCGCTCGGCGCCGGCCGGCGACACCTCGAGGGTGACGGTGCGGGCCTGGATCGAACTCTCCTCGCCGGCCGCGGCCACCAGGCGGCGGCCCATGGCGAGCACCCGCACGTCCTCGAGCACGGTCTCGGCGGCGCGCCGGGCCTGGCCGCCCGGGGTCGCCTCGCCGGTCAGGGACTGGGACAGCACGAGGTCGACCCGGTCGCCCGGGAAGATCAGCCCGGCATTGGCCGAGGCCTCGTCGACCGGCACCGACACGGCGCGCATGCCGGGCGTCAGCACCGCCGCCAAAAAGCCGCGCTCGCCCGGCTTGACGAGCCCGCCGTCGGTCAAGGGCTGGCCCTTGGCCAGGGCGTAGCGGACCACGGCGCCGACCGCCTGGTCCTCGCCGCGCGCGCCCTTGACGAAGTAGGAGGCCGGCAGCTCGACGTCGGGCCAGGCCTGCCAGCGGATCGAGCCCGGCTGCAGGAAGCTGCCGGCCGGCAGGTCGACGGCCGCGACCAGCACCATCCGGCCGACCGCCGGGCCCGGCGCCGCGGTCGCGGCCGGCGCCGCCTGGCGGCTCTCGACCCAGGTGCGGGCGTAGAGCGCCGCGGCACCCGCGATCAGGAGGGCTACGATCGGGACCAGGACGCGACGCACGGCTGCGGTCTCCTAGGCGGTGGCGAGCTGGCGGAGCGCCCAGGCGGCGCCAGCTAGGCCGAGCGCGACGCCGTAGGGCACGGTGGGCAGGGCAGCGCCCGGCGCCGCCGGCAGCACGCCCGCCAGCCGCCCGGCGAGGCCGGCCGGCAGGAGCCGGCCGAGGCCGAACGCCACGAGCCAGCCGGCGTGCCGGCCGAGCAGCTGGAGGAGGGCGAGCGCGCCGCCGCAGAGGGCGGTCAGGAGGAGGAGCCGCGGCAGCGCGTCGGCGCCCACGAGCAGCGCCAAGGCCGCCGCCAGCTTGACGTCGCCGCCGCCCAGAAGGCCGGCGCGCCAGGCGAGCAGGCCCGGACCCAGCACCAGGAGCGCCGCCATCGCGTGGGCGTGCCAGGGGCCGGCCGAGCGATCGAGCAGGAGGCGGAGGAGGGCCAGGGCGAGCACCGCCAGGACGGCCGCGTTCCCGATCCGGCGCGCCCGGACGTCGGTCCAGGCGATCCGGGCGAGCACCGCCAGGAGGGCGATCGGCACGACGGTCGCGGGATCGAGCTGCACGGCTTCCCACCCTGCTCCCCGGGCCCGCCGCGCGGGCCGACCGGGATCCGAGGTCGAGGCCCCGACCGGCCGTGGGGCCGGGCGGCGGTCACGGTCGAGCCGCGGACCCGCCGGAGGGCCGGCCCGGACTCTTGGTTAAGGCTCCGGCCCGGCCGGACGGGCGGGGCTCCCGGGCGACCGGACCGGCCGCGGCCTGGCCGCGGCCGGTCCGGTCCGGCAGCACCCGCCGGCCGGCAGAGCCGCGCGATCAGCCGCCGAGAGCGGTGGTGATCGAGTTGAAGGTGCCGGTGAGCGCGTCCTCGAGGCTGGTCAGGGCCGCGATGATCGCCACCGAGATGAGCGCCGCGATCAGGCCGTACTCGATGGCCGTGGCACCGCGCTCGTCCTGAAGGAACCGCTTGAGGAAGGACATGACCCGAACACTCCCAGCGAGAGAAGGCCCCATCGCCGGCGACTCTGCCCCACATTCCTTGAGAAACCGTGAACGCCCCTCGTCCCGCCGGCACCGCCGTATCGGAGGGCGGCGGCGGCCCGGCCGGCCCCGCGAAACGTCGCAGCCGCGCGGCATTGCGCGGCCGCCGGCCGGGCGACTAGAAGGTCGCCGCCGCCCCAACCCCTGCCCGGAGCACGTCCCGTGAGCGAGGTCGTCATCGTCGCCGCCGCCCGCACCGCGATCGGCTCGTTCAACGGCGCCCTCGCGAGCCTGCCGGCGCACGCGCTCGGCAAGTGCGCGATCCAGGCGGCGCTCGCCCGCGCCAAGGTCGAGCCGGGCGAGGTCTCGGAGGTGATCCTCGGCCAGATCCTGACCGCCGGCCAGGGCCAGAACCCGGCCCGCCAGGCCTCGGTGAACGCCGGGATCCCGGTCGAGGTGCCGGCCTACGGGGTCAACATCCTGTGCGGCTCCGGCCTCAAGTCCGTGGCGCTCGCGCACCAGGCGATCAAGAACGGCGATTCGACGATCGTCGTGGCCGGCGGCCAGGAGAGCATGAGCCGCGCCCCGCACGTGGCACACCTGCGCGACGGCGCCAAGATGGGCGGGGTCGAGCTGCTCGACAGCATGCTCAAGGACGGCCTCTGGGACGCCTTCCACGGCTACCACATGGGCAACACCGCCGAGAACGTCGCGCAGCAGTGGCAGATCACCCGCGAGGAGCAGGACCGCTTCGCGGTGGCCTCGCAGAACAAGGCCGAGGCGGCGGTCAAGTCCGGCCGCTTCAAGGACGAGATCGCCCCGGTCACGGTCCCGACCCGCAAGGGCGACGTGGTGGTCGACACCGACGAGTATCCGCGCTTCGGCGCCAGCCTCGAGGCGATGCAGAAGCTCCGCCCGGCCTTCGCCAAGGACGGCACGGTCACCGCCGGCAACGCCTCGGGCATCAACGACGGCGCCGCGGCGCTGGTCGTCATGAGCGCCGCGGAGGCGGCCCGCCGCGGGCTCGAGCCCTTGGCCCGGATCGTCGCCTGGGCGCAGGCCGGGGTCGACCCCGCGATCATGGGCACCGGCCCCATCCCGGCCTCGCGCAAGGCCCTCGAGCGGGCCGGCTGGAAGGCCCAGGACCTCGATCTGATCGAGGCCAACGAGGCGTTCGCGGCGCAGGCCATCGCGGTCAACCGCGAGCTCGGCTGGGACACCGCCAAGGTCAACGTCAACGGCGGGGCGATCGCGCTCGGCCACCCGATCGGCGCCTCCGGCGCCCGGGTGCTGGTCACCCTCCTGCACGAGATGCGCAGGCGCGACGCCAAGAAGGGCCTCGCCACGCTGTGCATCGGCGGCGGCATGGGCATCGCCCTCTGCGTGGCGCGCGACTGAACCCGGCCCGCCCGCGCCGGCAGCGCCGGCCGGGCGGCCGTCTCGACGGTCACTCGATCGGGGAGGAACGACAATGGCACACGAGGGCACGGGGGCAGACGAGGGCACGGGGCGGGTGGCGCTGGTCACCGGCGGCACGCGCGGCATCGGGGCCGCCATCTCGATGGCACTCAAGGCCGCCGGCCACCGGGTGGTCGCCACCTACGCCGGCAACGAGGAGGCGGCCGCGCGCTTCCGCGCCGAGACCGGGATCGCCGTCTACCGCTGGAGCGTCGCCGACTACGATGCCTGTGTCGCCGGGGTGCGCCAGGTCGAGGCCGAGGTCGGCCCGATCGCGGTGCTCGTGAACAATGCCGGCATCACCCGCGACGCGCCGTTCCACCGCATGACCCGCGAGATGTGGGACGCGGTGATCCGCACCAACCTCGACGGCCTGTTCAACATGACGCAGCCGGTCTGGGCCGGGATGCGCGACCGCAAGTTCGGGCGGATCGTCAACATCTCCTCGGTCAACGGCCAAAAAGGCCAGTTCGGCCAGGTCAACTACTCGGCCGCCAAGGCCGGCGACCTCGGCTTCACCAAGGCGCTCGCGCTCGAGGGCGCCAAGCTCGGCATCACCGTCAACGCGATCTGCCCGGGCTACATCGACACCGACATGGTCAAGGCCGTCGACCCCAAGGTGGTGGCCGAGCGGATCGTGCCCTTGATCCCGGTCGGCCGGCTCGGCACCGCCGAGGAGATCGGCCGCTGCGTGGCGTTCCTCGCGAGCGAGGAGGCCGGCTTCATCACGGGCTCGACGATCTCCGCCAACGGCGGCATGTACATGGCCTGAGCGAGCCGGGGCCTGAGTGAGCCCGGGCCGGCTCGCGGACGGGCCGGCCCGCCTCAGGCGGCGCGGCGGAGCGGCAGGGCGCTGTCGCGCACGCAGCGCTCGAGGGTGCGCGGCGCATCGGCCGGCCGGGCCAGCCGGCCGCACACCGCCGCCACCTCGAGGAGCTCGCCACCACCGTCGGGGATCGGCAGCGCCAGCTCGCGGGCGAGCCGGGCCGCGAGCGCCTCGGGCTCGCTCGCCGGGGTCGGCGGCAGGACCACGCAGAACACGCCCTCGCCCAGATGCGCCGCCAAGTCCTCGGCGCGCACCCGATCGCCGAGCCGCGCCCCGCACGCCGCCACCAGCCGCTCGGCCGCCAGATGGCCGGACCGCTCGGCGAGCGCCCCGAGCCCGCCCAGGCGCAGCACCACGCAGGCCCGCTCGCGGCCGCCCGGATAGGCTTCGCGCCGGTTCAGATAGTCGAGCAGCATGGCCCGGCCCCAGAGCCCGGTCGCCGGATCGACCGCGGGCCCGCCCAGGGCCCCCCGACGCTGCGCCAGGAGCCCGCGCCGGACCTGCACCCGGCGCAGCCAGAAGGCCAACCGCAGGCGCAGCTCCTCGGGCGAATCGTCGGCCGCGACCCGATCGGCGAAGCCCAGCTGCAGGGCCCGCAGCACCGACACCGCCTCGGCCGGGGCGGCGAGCAGGCAGGTGACGGAGGCCCGCCGCGCCGCCGCCACGAGCTCGTCGACCGCCGGCCGGTCGCGCTCCGGGTCGCCGGACGCGGCGAGCACCACGAGGAGCGGCGGATCCTCGGCGATCCGCGCCGCCGCGGTGCGCGGCGTCCGCACGAACACCACCCGCCGGAGCGGCAGCGCGTCGGCCAGCTCGACCTGCACGGGCGAGGGCGGCCCGACCAGGAGCACGTCGCCCGGCTCGGCCGACCCGCCGGCCAAGGGCGAGGCCCGCCCCGGCTCGCGCCAGCGCTCGCACACCTGCTCGCGCAGACGCAGCTCGCGCACCAGGAGCGCATGGCCGGCCAGGGCCTCGAGCCGCAGCCGCAGCTCGTCCTCGGCGAGCGGAAAGGCGATGCCGTCGTCGCAGCCGAGTGCCAGTGCCAAGGAGACGCTGCGCGGCCGGCCCCGGCGGACCAGGGCCGCCACCGCGCCACCCGCCGCGTGCCGGCGGGCCAGCACCTGGCGGAGGCCCGCCCGCCCCTCCTCGCCGTCGAGCGCCAGGAGGTCGAGGCCGGGCTCGCCCGCGGCCTCGGCCAGCGCCCGGGCGCCGTCGACCACGCGGCAGGGCAGGCCCCAGCCGGCGATCAGCGCCGCGAGGCCGCCATAGAGCTCGGGCTGGCTCGTCACGATCCGACAGGGCAGCACGGCACGGACCTTCGCCCGGGGCTGGCTCGCCGAGGGCTCGACCTCGCTCATAGCCCGCAAACCCTACCGCTCGGTTAACGCCATCGGGTCAGCGGGTCCCGAACAGCCGGTCGCCGGCATCGCCCAGCCCGGGCAGGATGTAGCCGTGGTCGTTCAGCCGCTCGTCGACGGCGCCGGTGAAGATCGGCACGTCGGGATGCGCCTCGGCCATCCGCGCCACGCCCTCCGGGGCCGCGATCAGACAGGCGAACTTGATGTCGCGGGCGCCATCGGCCTTGAGCCGCTCGACCGCGCGCACCGCCGAATTGGCGGTCGCCAGCATCGGGTCGACCACGATCACCGGCCGCTCGGCGATGTCGGCCGGCATCTTGTAGTAGTACTCGACCGGCCGCAGCGTGGCCGGGTCGCGCCACAGGCCGATATGGCCGACGCGCGCGGAGGGGATCAGCTCGAGCATGCCCTCGAGCAGTCCGTTGCCGGCGCGCAGGATCGACACGATGCAGACCTTCTTGCCGGCCAGCATCCGGGCTTCGGTAGCCATCAGCGGGGTCTCGATCGGCACGGTCGCGAGCGGCAGGTCGCGGGTGATCTCGTAGGCGAGCAGATGCGCGATCTCGCGCACGAGCCTGCGGAACTCGGCCACCGGCGTCTGCTTCATGCGCAACAGCGCGAGCTTGTGCTGGACCAGGGGATGGTCGACCAGGACGAGCTGCCGCACGACGTTCCTCCCGCCGAATCCTGGCGACACGGCCCTTGGCGAGCGATAGAAGAGCGCGTCCGGGCTGGCAACCGCACCGGCGGTCGCGGGGTAGGGGTGCGGACGCGGGTCAAGATCTGCTGCATCGCCGACGAGGCCGAGCTGCGCCGGGCGGTCGCGGCCGGGGCCGATGCGATCGGCCTCGTGGGCCCGATGCCGAGCGGGCCGGGTCCGATCCCGGAGGCCCGCATCGCCCGGCTCGCCCGGGCCGCCCCGCCGGCGGTGGCGAGCTTCCTCCTGAGCGCCGCCCGCTCGGCCGCCGCACTCGCCGAGGCCGCCACCGCGGCCGGGGTCGGCACGCTCCAGATCGTCGACCATCTCGCGGCCGAGGAGCATCGCGCGCTGCGCCGGCTCCTGCCCGCCCTGAAGCTCGTCCAGGTGATCCACGTCGAGGACCGGAGCGCGCTCGAGCTCGCCCGCGCACTCGCCCCCGGGGTCGACGGGCTCCTGCTCGACAGCGGCCGCCCCTCCGCCCCGGTCCCCGAGCTCGGCGGCACCGGCCGCACCCACGACTGGGGGATCGCGCGGGCGATCGTCGAGGCGGTGCCGGTGCCGGTGCTGCTCGCGGGCGGGCTCGTGGCCGGCAACGTCGCCGAGGCGATCCGCACCGTGCGGCCCTACGCGGTCGACGTGTGCAGCGGGGTGCGGGTCGAGGGCCGGCTCGATCCGGCCCGGCTCGGCGCGTTCATGGCGGCGGTGGCGGCGGCGTGAGCGGGCCCAGGGAGCTCGTGGTCGGCGTCCTGGGCGGCATGGGCCCGGCCGCCACCCTCGACCTCGTGGCCAAGGTGCTCGAGGCGAGCGGCGCGCGCAGCGACCAGGAGCATCTGCACATCCTGATCGACTGCAACCCCAAGGTGCCGAACCGCAACGAGGCGGTCGCCGGCACCGGCCCCTCGCCGGCCCCCGCGCTCGCCGCCATGGCGCGCCGCCTGGAGACCGCCGGCGCCGACTTCCTGGTGATGGCCTGCAACACCGCGCACGCCTTCGAGGAGGCGATCCGGGCCGCGGTCGGGATCCCGTTCGTCTCGATCCTCGAGGAGACCGTGGCGGTGGTCGAGGGGCTCGTGCCGCCGGGCACCCGCTGCGGCGTGCTCGCGGCCGGCGGCTGCCGCGAGGCGCGGCTCTACGAGCGCGCCCTCGAGGCGGTCGGCCGGACGCCCGTGGTGCTCGAGGAGGCGGGCCAGGCGCGCTTCATGGACCTCCTCTACCGGATCAAGGCGGGCGAGCAGGACGCCCCGGTCCGCGCCGCTATGGCCGGCCTCGCCCGCGAGCTGGTCGAGGCGGGCGCCGGCCTCGTGATCGCCGGCTGCACCGAGGTCCCGCTCGTGCTCGCCGCCGCCGACCTCGCCGTGCCCCTGGTCGACAGCAGCCGGGCGCTGGCCCGTGCCACCGTCGCCTATGCCCGCCGCACGCGGCCCCTGCCCCCGGCCGGCCCGCGCGCCGCCCGCTGAGCCCCCACCCGAGCAGGTTCCGGAGAGCCCGCCCATGCACCTCGCCCGCTTCCCGCGCGTCAAGCTCGCCCATCTGCCGACCCCGCTCGAGCCGATGCCGAGCCTGTCGCGGGCGCTCGGCGGGCCCAATCTCTGGATCAAGCGCGACGACTGCACCGGGCTCGGCACCGGCGGCAACAAGACCCGCAAGCTCGAGTTCCTGGCCGGCGAGGCGCTCGCGCGGGGCGCCGACACCCTCCTGACCCAGGGTGCGGTGCAGACCAATCACGGCCGGCAGACCGCCGCCGCGGCGGCGCGGCTCGGGCTCCGGTGCGTGATCCTGCTCGAGCACCGGGTGCAGACCGACGATCCGGACTATCTCAAGAACGGCAACGTGCTGCTCGACCGGCTGTTCGGCGCCGAGCTCCGCGAGCTGCCCGGCGGCTCCGACATGAACGCGGCGCTCGAGCCCGTGGCCGAGGAGATCCGCCGGGGCGGCGGCCGGGCCTATGTGATCCCGGGCGGCGGCTCGAACGAGGTGGGAGCCCTCGGCTACGCAGCCTGCGCGCTCGAGCTCGTCGCCCAGGCGAACGAGATCGGGCTCAAGGTCGACCATCTCGTGCACGCCACGGGCTCGGCCGGGACCCAGGCCGGGCTCGTGGCCGGGCTCGAGGCGATGCACGCCGGCATCCCGGTGCTCGGGATCGGCGTGCGCGCGC
Organism: uncultured Geminicoccaceae bacterium; assembly: GCA_964504655.1. Classification (GTDB taxonomy): domain Bacteria; phylum Pseudomonadota; class Alphaproteobacteria; order Geminicoccales; family Geminicoccaceae; genus JANXAZ01. The sequence continues at coordinate 24,016 of CAZDFD010000032.1, read as the reverse complement.
CCAAGGAGCGGCAGGAGGCCAACGTCCACGCCCTCGCCTGCCGGGTCGCCGAGCGGCTCGGGGTCGCGGGCGGGGTCGAGCGGGCGCGCGTGGTCGCGAACTGCGATTATGTGGGCGAGGGCTACGGGATCCCGACCCCGGCCATGGTCGAGGCGGTGCAGCTGTTCGCCCGCCACGAGGGGATCCTCCTCGACCCGGTCTACACCGGCAAGGGTGCGGCCGGGCTGATCGACCTCGTGCGTAGGGGCTTCTTCGCCCAGGGCTCGAACGTGGTGTTCCTGCACACCGGCGGCTCGGCCGGCCTGTTCGCCTACCGCACCACCTTCGAGCGGGCGACCAACTGAGGGAGCGAGGGAGCGGGCGGGCGCCGCCGGCCGCTCAGTCCTGGCGGAGGACCACGGTGCCGAAGCGCGGCCGCTGCAGGGCGCGCACATAGAGCCGGGTCGGGCCCTGGATCAGGAGCCCGAACAAGGGCTCGACCTCGAGGAAGGTCTCGGCCACGATCAGCTCCTCGCGCGCCTCGACGGTGATGACGCCGCCGAGGTCGGCGGTGCCGCCTCGGGTCCCCACCCGGCTGGCGGCCGACAGCCCGTCGGCGCTGGCGAGCTGCCAGCTCACGCGGGCGCCGTTGCCGTCGGCATTGGCGATGCTCGAGACGTAGGCCTGGCCGTTGGCGGCGAAGTCGAGCGGGGCCACGACCTCGCGCGCGGCGTCGAACAGGTCGGTCACGTCGGCGGTGCGGATCTCGGCGGCGCGGGCGGTCAGGTCGGCGAGCACGCCCGCGGCGCGCGTGACCTTCTGGTTGGCGATGTAGAGCCAGGTCACGTCGGCGGCGCCGACCAGGAGCAGCATCATCACCGGCAGGACCAGGGCCAGCTCGACCGGCAGCGTGCCGCGCCGGTCGCGCTGCAGGCGGGCGAGCAGGCCACGGCCGCGGCGGATCAAGGCGCGCGCGCGCATCGGTTCAGCTCTCCTCCGGGAACGGCTCGTTGCGCACGGCGAAGCTGGCGCTGAGCTCGAGCGCGCCGTCGTCGGGCAGGAGGCCGCGCAACAGGGGCGTCATCGGCTGCCAGTCGTAGAGCACGCGGTAGAGGACGATGTCGTTCGGCCCGCCGAGCCCGCTCCGGCCCTGGTCGCGGTCCCAGCCGCCGTTGCCGTTGACGTCGGTGAACGGCTCGCCCGGATCGTAGGCGCCGTTGCTGTTGACATCGGTGTAGGGCTCGGGCTCGCCGACGTTGGAGAAGCTCGTGTAGACGAGCGTCTCGAGCCGCAGATGCTCGGGCTTGATCAGGTTGCCGCCGACCCGCTCGGCCGCGAGGCGGATCAGCTCGGCGCGGGTGAGCCCGTCGCCCGGCTGGCCGGTGAGCCCGCTGCGCGCGGCATCGGCCACGGCACTCTGCAGGAGCGTCTGCGACATCAGCAGCATCGAGACCTCGAGGATGCCGATCAGCATCAGGACGAGGCTCGGCCCGATGATCGCGAAGTCGACCGCGGCCGAGCCGCGCCGGTCGCGGAGCAGAGCGGCGAGCCGCGCGCCCGCCCGGGAACGGGCGGGCGGCGGCGCGGGGCGGGTCGGGGTGCCGCTCATTGCACGAGCCTGAGCTCGCTCAGCCGGCCGGCGATCTGCTTGAAGGCGGCCCTGAGGTCCTCCTCGGTCGGCGATTCGTAGTAGTGCGACTCGCTCGAGGCGCAGGAGCGCAGGAGCGTCTGCGCCGCGGTCGGCGCCTGGAAGGCGATCGAGTAGATGACGTAGTCCTCGAGCTTCATGGCGGTGCACAGCGCGAGCGTGTTGGTGTCGGCCTGGGCGGCGGTGACCTCGTCGTAGGAGGAGGCGACGTTCTCGCCGTCGGTCATGAGGACCACCGCCTTGACCGAGTCGTCCGCGTCGGGGAGCGGGCTGCCGGCCGTGCCCCAGAGCCCGGCCCAGCGCTCCGAGAGCGCCCGCCAACCCCAGCGCGCGCCCATGTCGATGCGGGTCGTGCCGGTGGCCGAGAGCGAGGCGATCTTGGCGAGCAGCGTCGACTTGCGGTTGGAGAGCGGCAGCATCTCGACCGGGCAGGGCATGGTCGCCGTGCGCCAGCCCCGCCGCCAGTCCCAATAGGTGTAGGTCCCGGCCGTCCTCGGGAACAGGCCGGAGGACGGCGGGTCGTCGCTGAGTGCGAGCGCCCCGCCGCGGGATTCGACGCAGCCGATCCAGCCGCTGGGTGAGCCCGAGGTCCAGGCGCTCCGGCTCGTGCCGATGTTGACCCGGGCGCTGAACGGCACCACGGCCACGGCCAGCTCCTCCGCCTCCTCGACGTCGCCGAACAGCACCTCGATCAGGTCCTCGGCCGCCTGCTTGAGCGAGGCGATCTTGCTGCCGGCCATCGAGCCCGTGACGTCGAGCACGAGCGCCACCTCGAGGCCGTTGACGCGGCGGATCGCGGTGGCGCGCGCCTCGACCTCGACCGTCTCGAGCCGGGCCAGCTGCATGACCATGGTCGGCACCTGGGCGCGCGCCACGATCGAGACGGTCCCCGCCACCGGCTCGTGCTGGATGGTGAGCGGCGAGACGGTCGAGCCCAGGTAGCCGGCTTCGAAGTTGGCGTCGAACAGCCGCTGCGCCTCGGCCAGGATGGCGGCCTCCTCGGTCGACTGGGCGCCGGCCAGGGTCGCCGCGTCGACCGCCTGGGCGAGCCGCGAGCGCACGAGGTAGACCCGCGCACCGTCGACCGCCACGCCCATCGCGAGCACGAGCGGGACCGCGAGGAGGGCGATCGTCGCCGCGACGATCCCGCGCTCGTCCCGCCCGAAGGCCCGGGGCGCCCGGCGGAAGGAAGAGCTAGCCTGCGCCATCGACGTTCTCCCGAAGACGCGACCCGGCCCATTCTCCTGGCACGCCAGTCCCAACATTCTGCTAACGGACAGGGTGAACGCCCTCGACGCGCACCCGGGTGCGCTCCGGTGGGGCCCCGCCCGGTCGGCTCCGGCACGCCCCTGGCCGGCGGCGATTTGCGTCTCGCCCCGGCCCGGCGGCTGCTGCTAGAGCTGCGCGCGCAGGAACGAGCCGCGCCGGCGCCACGCCGGCCAACCGGGAGGGGACGCCGTGATGGAGGAGCTGCTCGCGCTGCCACCGATCGCCCAGGCCGTGGCCGGCGGCCTGGCGCTGCTCGTGCTCGTGGGCTTCGGGCTGTGGCTCAGGGCCCGCTCGGCGCTGCGTCAGCAGGCCGAGGAGGCGGCCGGCGCCGAGATGCGCCTGCGCGACCAGCTCATGCAGACCCGGACCCAGGCGCAGCAGACCAGCGAGCAGCTCAACCGGGTCTCGCAGACGCTCGCCGCCGAGCGCCAGGCGCACGGCGATCTGGCGGCGATCGGCGAGCGCCGGGCCGAGCTCGAGGGCCAGCTCGCCGAGACCAGCCGCACCCTGGCGCTGCGCCGCCAGGAGCTGGCCGAGGCCGAGGAGCGGCTCGGCCGCCTGCGCCGCGAGATCGAGCGGCTCGGCCAGGACCGCAGCGAGGCCGAACGCCGCAAGCAGGCGGTCGAGCAGCAGCTGGGTGCCGTCCAGGCCACGCTCGCCGAGACCGAGACCGGGCTCGAGCGGACCCGCGGCGAGCTCGCCGCGGCCGAAGCGCGGCTCACCGAGACGCGCGCCGAGCTCGGCCGGCTGGAGGCGCAGATCGCCGACCGCCGGCCGATCGCCGAGAGCGTCACGGCGATCGAGGCGCGGCTCAAGGCGGTGGCCGAGCAGCAGCTGGCGCAGCTCAGGGCGGCGAGCGAGGCGCTGGTGGCCGAGGCGGCTTCGGTCCGCGACGGCCTCCAAGCGATCCCCGAGAACTGAGCCCGGCCGTGGCGGCGGATCCGGCCGCGGGGGACGGCGCGGCGCTCGCCCCGGAGGCGCGGGCGGTGCTCGAGCTGTGGCTCGCCCCCGAGACCGAGCCGCGCTGGTTCCGCCCCGACCCGGCCTTCGACCGGAGGCTCGCCGAGCGCTTCGGCTCCCTCGTCGACCGCGCCGCGGGCGGCGCCTTCGACGACTGGCTCGCCACCCCCGAGGGCGCCTTGGCCCTCCTGATCCTGCTCGACCAGCTGCCGCGCAACGTCCACCGCGGCACGCCGCGGGCGTTCGGCTACGACGCCAAGGCGCGCGAAGTGGCGCGCGCCGCGCTCGCCCGCGGCCATCACCTCGCCGTGCCGGAGCGGGCGCGGATCTTCTTCGTCCTGCCGTTCGAGCACAGCGAGGACCCGGCCGACCAGGATCGGGCGGTCGAGCTGTGCCGGCCGCTCGGCGGCGACGCCTTCCGCTATGCGCTCCGGCACCGCGAGGTGATCCGCCGCTTCGGCCGCTTCCCGCACCGCAACGCCGTGCTCGGCCGCGCCGGCACGGCCGAGGAGCTGGCCTTCCTCGAGCAGCCCGGCTCGTCCTTCTGAGCGGGCCGGGGGCGGCGCGGCGGCCCTCAGAGCGGCCGCGTCAGCCGGATCACCAGCTCCTCGATGCCGAGCCGCTCGAGCCGCCCGGCGAGCGCGTCGCGGTCGACCGCCTCGGCCGCGGGGTCGGCCGGATCGCGGCCACGGCCCCGGCCCCGCTGCAGCTCGAGCGACAGCCCGGCGCGCGGCCCGGGCTCGGGCGGCGAGGCCGGCAGGGGCGGCGGGGCCGGCAGCGGCGGCGCGCTCGGCTCGAGCCCGGGCAGGGCCTCGCCCAGGCGGAGATCGAGGCGGCCGCCAGCCGCGGGAGCCGCGGCGCGCGGTCCGCCCGGCTGGGCCGACGCCGGCGGCGCCGCGGCCGCAGTGAGCGCCGCCAGGAGGACCGCGCGCCGGGTCGGGTGCGAAACCATGGCGCGAAGACTAGGGAGGCTCGCGTGAAAAGTGAAGGACCGCCGGCATCTTGCCGTCGCGGCGAGCGCCCTCGGCTCGATGGAGCGGCGTACCCGGCCGGAGCGTGCGCGCCGCGACGGGCGCGATCCCGGCGGAACCGTCAACCTTTCCTCAACCCTTTCCGGCGAGGATGGGCCGGGACGAGGTCGGAGGTCGTGTGCTCCTGCTCTTCGTGGTCGGCCTGCTGCTGCTGCTCCTGGCGAGCCGGGTGCCCGTCGCCCGGCCCGCCGGCCGAGCGGCGTCCCGCGGGCCTGCCCGGCCGTCCTCCGGGTCCGGACCGGCGCTCCGAAGGCCGCCACCCGACGGCCGCGGTTCAGGCGGGGCGGTCGCCCTTCTCGACGCGCAGCACGCGGGCATCGACCGCGGGCAGCATGCGGGCCGGGTCGCGGGTGACCACGACGTCGACCAGGCTCGGCACCGAGCGCTCGGCCAGGGCCTCGGCGAGTGCTGCGCCGAGCTCGGCCGGGTCCTCGACGCGGCGGCCGCGGCAACCCATGGCGCGGGCGATCGCGGCATAGTCGAGCTCGACCAGGTCGCTCGACTGGTAGGCCCCGTACAGCGCGTGCTGCAGCGCCTTGACGTAGCCCGAGGCGGCGTTGTTGACGACCACCAGGGTGAAGGCGGCGCCGAGCCTGCGGGCGGTCTCGAGCTCGCCCAGGACCATGTTGCAGCCCCCGTCGCCGGTGAGCCCGACCACCGCCCGCTCGGGTGCGGCGAGCTTGGCGCCGAGCGCTCCGGGCAGGCCGTAGCCGATCGAGGCGAAGCCGCGGTCGGCCACGAAGTGGCGGCCGGCGCGCCGCGTGTCGAAGAGGAGCGCCGCCCAGTGCGCGGCGAAGCCGCCATCGGCCACGAGCACGCCGTCCTCGGGCAGCGCCCGGCCGATCTCGTGCACGAGCCGGGCCATGTGCACCGGGCGCTCGTTCGAGCGGAGCCGCGGCTCGGCCTCGGCCGACCAGCGGGCCCGGCGCTCGGCGAGCTCGGCCCGCCAGGCGGAGCGGTCGATTCGCGCCGGCGTCGAGGTGGCCTCGAGGTCGGCGAGCGCCAGGCGCGCGTCGGCGGCGATGCCGACGGTCACCTTCGCGGTCCGCCCGATCTCCTCGGGCACGATGTCGATCTGCACGAGCGGCGTGGCCTCGGGCAGGAGCTGGAAGCGGCGGGTGGCGATCTCGCCGAGCTTGCAGCCCACCGCGATCAGGAGGTCGGCGCGCGCCACGAGGTCGTTGGCGATCCGGCTGTAGCGGCCGAACAGCCCGGCCGAGAGCGGATGGGTGCAGGCGATCGCACCCTTGCCGCTCATGGTGTGGGCGACCGGGATGCCCTGCGCCTCGGCGAAGGTCCGCAGCGCCTCCCAGGCCCCGCTCGTGTGGACGCCGCCGCCCGCCAGGAGGAGCGGCCGCTCGGCCCTGGCCAGGAGGTGGAGCGCGCGCGACAGCTCGGCCGGGTCGGGCCGGGTCCGCCGCGCCTGCACCCGGGTGGTGGCCGGGTCGACCCAGAGATCGGCCGCGTCGAAGCCGTGCTCGGCGTGCGCCACGTCCTCGGGCAGGTCGAGTACCACCGGCCCCGGCCGGCCGGAGGTGGCGACCGCGAGCGCCCGGCGCACCAGCTCCGGGATCCGCTCGATGCGCTCGATGCGCAGCAGCTCCTTGCAGGCCGGCCGCAGGATCTCGGTCTGCCGCGCCTCCTGGGTCATGTTGCGCCAGGAGTGGCCGCGGTGGGTGTCGCCCACCACCGCCACCAGCGGCACGCCGGCATTCAGGCTCTCGACGAGACCGGTCACGAGGTTGGTGGCGCCCGGCCCGAGGGTGGCGTCGCACCAGCCCGGCCGGTTGGCGATCCGCGCCCAGGCGTCGGCCGCGAAGGCGCCGCAGCGCTCGTCGTTGATCAGCACGTGGCGCAGGCCGAGCTCGCGGCAGGCCTCGTAGAAGGGCAGGAGCTGGAAGCCGCCCATGCCGAAGATCGGGCCGCAGCCGGCCAGCCGCGCCATCTCGGCGAGCGCCCGGCCGCCGGTCAGGGTCCGCAGCGCGTTCGGGCCCGGGGCGGGTGCACTCATCGACCGATCTCCCGCAGCCGCGCCGCCACGAGCAGCTCGACGAGCTCGCGCGCGGCCATGCCCTCGCGGCCGCCGAGCGCCCGGGCCCGCCGGTTGACCCGGCTCACCACACCCTCCGCGTAGCTCGAGCGGCCGTCGCCGATGCGTGCGGTGAAGGCGTCGACCGTGGCGGCCGCGATCCCGCGCGCGTCGAGTGCCGGCAGCCGGCTCGTCCCGGCCTCCTCGATGCCGATGCCGGCGTCGTTGAAGAGGGCGGCCCAGACCGCCTCGCCCACGGCCGTCTCGGGCCGGCCGCCGAGCAGGCCGCCGTGGCTGCCGGTGACGATCACCTGGCCGGCGTCCTCGGGGCGGACGAGCGACACCGAATCGAGCGCCCAGACCTCGACCCCCGGCCGGCAGGCCTCGGGGAGCCGGACCCGGCTCTCTGCGATCGCCGGGACCTCGGGGCGTCGCGCCGGCGCCGCGCGCAGCCGCTCGACCACCTCCGGGGTGCGCTCGCCCGGGCGCACGCCCAGTGCCGCCGCGGCACCGTTGACGCGGCTCGCCACGCCGCGGGCCCAGGCGTCGGCGCCGTCGCCGATCCGCGAGCGGTCGTGGGCGAGCGCCACGGCCGGCAGGCCCAGCCGGTCGAGCCAGGCGAGCCCGGCGACCCCGGCCTCCTCCCGGCCGAGGCCGGCGTCGCAGAGGATCACCGCGCGCACCCCGGCCCTGGCCGCGCACCAGGCGGCGTAGACCCCGCCGTGGCTGGCGCAGACCGCGACCCGGCCGGCGTCGGCGGGGCCGAGCTTGGTCACCGAATCGAGGATCACCGGAGCGTCCGCCATGCCCCCTCCGCACGCCGCGCCACGGCCCCGGGCGCGCCCGCCGGGCGCATTCATCGCGCGGACGGCGGGCGATCTCAACCGCACGTTAACCTTTCTGAGGCAAGATCGCAGCGGTCGGGGCCGGGGGCCGCGCGCCGGGCGCGGCCGAGCGCCCCTCGACCGGACCGATCGGCACGGTTATGAGCGCGGACCAGGGACAGGAACGGGAGGCCCCCATGCGCGTGCGACGGCTCCGGGTCGCGTCGGTCGCCCTCGGATTCGGGCTCTGGCTCGGGCTCGCCGGGGCCGGGAGCGCGGCGGCGCAGCAGTTCGTCAACCTGCTCACCGGCGGCACCGCCGGGGTCTACTATCCCTTGGGCGTGGCGCTCGGGAAGCTCTACGGCGAGCGGATCCCCGGCATCCGCACCTCGGTGCAGTCGACCAAGGCCTCGGTCGAGAACCTCAACCTTTTGCAGGCCGGCAAGGGCGAGCTCGCCTTCACCCTAGGGGATTCGCTGATCGCCGCGTGGAAGGGCGACCCCGAGGTCGGCTTCAAGGCGCCGCTCGACCGGCTGCGCGGCCTGGCCGCGATCTACCCCAACTACGTGCAGATCGTGGCGAGCCGCGACTCGGGCATCAAGACGCTCGCCGACCTCAAGGGTCGGCGGCTGTCGGTCGGCGCGCCCAAGTCCGGCACCGAGCTCAACGCTCGGGCGATCCTGGCCGCGGCCGGCATCGGCTACGCCGATCTGGGCAAGGTCGAGTACCTGCCGTTCGCCGAATCGGTCGAGCTCATGAAGAACCGCCAGCTCGATGCGACCCTGCAGTCGGCCGGGCTCGGCGTCGCCTCGATCCGCGATCTGGCGACCTCGGTGCCGATCACGATCGTGGCGGTGCCGGCCGAACTCGTGGCCCGGATCGGATCGCCGTTCCAGCCGGGCACGATCCCGGCCGGAACGTATGGCGGCCAGGAGGCCGACGTGCCGACCGCCGCCATCCCGAACTTCCTCGTCACCCACAGCGGCGTCTCCGACGAGCTCGCGCAGGCGATGACCCGCGAGCTGTTCGCCGGGATCGACCAGCTCGCCGCGGCGCACGCCGAGGGCAGGAAGATCCGCCTCGAGAGCGCGCTCGCCGGGATGCCGGTGCCGCTGCATCCGGGCGCCGAGCGCTTCTACCGCGAGAAGGGGCTCGTCCGGTGAGCCGCCACCCGGCGTGAGCCGCGGGCTCGCAGCCGGCGACGACCCGGCCGCCCTCGCCTGGGGCCGCGGCCGGAGCGGCCGGGCGGTCTACGGCATCGCGCTCGCCTTCTCGGCGTTCCAGCTGTGGACCGCGGCGCTCAGCCCCTTGCCGAGCCAGATCGTCCGCTCGGTGCACGTGGGCTTCCTCTTGCTCCTGGCCTTCACCCTCCTGGCCGAGCGGGCCGGGCGCGGCCGGCTGCTCGCCTGGGCGCTGGGCGGGCTCGGCTTCCTCACCGGCCTCTACCACTGGGTCTTCTACGAGGCGCTGATCCTGCGCGCCGGCGAGCCCGAATGGCAGGACGTCGCGGTCGGCGTCCTCGCGGTGGCGCTGGTGTTCGAGGCGGCGCGGCGGCTGCTCGGCCCGGCCCTGCCGATCCTCTGCGCCGCCTTCCTCGGCTACGCGCTCGGCGGCCAGCACCTGCCGGCACCGCTCGACCATCGCGGCTTCGATCTCGGCCAGGTGGTCGACCAGATGTTCCTCGGCACCGAGGGGATCTACGGGGTCCCGACCTACGTCTCCTCGAGCTTCATCTTCCTGTTCATCCTGTTCGGCGCGTTCCTCGAGCGGGCCGGGATGATCCGCCTGTTCAGCGACCTGGCGCTGGGGACGGTCGGCCACGGCCGCGGCGGACCGGCCAAGGTGGCGGTGATCTCCTCGGGCCTGATGGGCACCATCAACGGCAGTGGCGTGGCCAACGTCGTCACCACCGGCCAGTTCACCATCCCGCTCATGAAGCGGTTCGGCTACCCGGCCCACTTCGCGGGCGCGGTCGAGGCCACCGCCTCGATGGGCGGCCAGATCATGCCGCCGGTGATGGGTGCGGTGGCCTTCATCATGGCCGAGACGATCGGCGTGCCGTACCTCGAGATCTGCATCGCCGCGGCGATCCCGGCGGTGCTCTACTTCACGACCGCGTTCGTGACCGTGCATCTCGAGGCCGGCCGGCGCGGCCTTCTGGGCCTGCCGCCGGAGGACTGCCCGAGCGCCGTGCAGGCGCTCCGCCGCGACTGGCACCTGCTCGTGCCGCTCGCGGCGCTGGTCTGGCTGCTGTTCGCCGGCTACACGCCGCTCTTCGCGGGCACGGTCGGGCTCGGGCTCACCGCCCTCGTGGTGCTCGCAGCGCCGGTCTCGGCGGCGCTGCCGGCCGCGGCCGCCCGGCTCGCCTTCTGGGTCGTCCTCGGCTGCGCCGCCGCCGCCTTCGCCCGCTTCGGGATCGCCGCCCTCGCCCTCGCCGTCCTGGCGCTGGTCCTGCTCGCATCGTTCGTCCAGGACGGCCGCCCGACCCTCCGCCTCGCCCGCGACGCGCTCGCCGACGGCGCCCGCCACGCGCTCCCGGTGGGCGTGGCCTGCGCGCTCGTCGGCACGATCATCGGCACGCTCACGCTGACCGGTGCCGCCACCAACCTCGCCGGCACCATCGTCGATCTCGGCCGGAGCTCGCTCTTCGCGAGCCTCCTGCTCACCATGCTCACCTGCCTCGTGCTCGGCACCGGCGTCCCGACCATCCCCAACTACATCATCACCGCGTCGATCGCCGGCCCGGCGCTGCTCGAGCTCGGCGTGCCCTTGATCGTGAGCCACATGTTCGTCTTCTATTTCGGCATCATGGCCGACCTCACCCCGCCCGTGGCGCTCGCAGCACTCGCCGCCGCACCGATCGCGGGCGTCTCGCACCTGCGGATCGGGCTGACCGCGACGCGGATCGCGGTGGCCGGATACGTGGTCCCGTTCATGGCGGTCTACGCGCCCTCCCTCATGCTGCAGCCGGGCGACCCGATGGCGGCGGCGATCGGCTTCCTGCCGGCGGTGGCCTACGTGGTCGCCGAGGCGCTCTTGGGGATCCTGCTCTGGGCGGCGGCGATCACCGGCTTCCTCAAGGGCCCGCTCGGCCCGCTCGAGCGCGCCGCCTGCCTGCTCGCGGCGGGGCTGCTCGTGACCGCCTCGCCCTGGACCGACCCGGCCGGCCTCCTCCTCGCCGCCGCCACGATCGGCCTGCACCTGCGGCGCCGGCGCGCCGCGGCGGCCGCGGCCCCGGCCGGCTGATGGCGCTCTGCCTCGCCGCCGGTGCGGTGGCGGCGCGCCTGCCGCTCGCCGCCTTCACGCTCGCCTGGACCCACTCGGTCGAGCGCATCCCCTGGGAGGAGGACTGGCGGGTCGAGCCCGCCGGTCTGGTCCTGGTCGAGAGCCGGGTGCGCGGCAGCGGCGCCGGCATGGAGCCGGGCCCGGGCGCCCGCCTCCTGGACGGCGCCTGGCGCTGGCGCCCGGACCCGGCGGCGGTTGCGCGGCTGGTCCTGGCGCGCGCCCCGGGCCTCGAGGACTGGCGGCTGTGCACGCCCGAGGGCTGCCGGCCGCTCGGCCGGGTGCTGCCCGGCGGCGAGGGCCCGGTGGCGCTCTTCCCCTGCCCGGACCCGCCGCCCGATCCGGCTCCCGGGTCCGCCCTCGGCTCGGCCTCCGGAACGGCCGCCGGGTCCGCCCCCGGGTCCCCCGCAGCGCCGGCTCAGGCGACCGGGTCGAACCAGAGCGGCGTGTTGTAGTCGATCGTGACCTCCTCGCCGGGCGCGATCGGGCGCAGCGCCACGAGGTCGATCAGGCAGCCGAGCGGGCCGCCGTCGACGTAGCGCCAGTCGGCGTTGGCGGGCACGCCGTGATTGACGAGGGTGAGCGGCCCGAGCCCGAGCCAGGCCTCGAACGCCTCCCGATCGCCCGTGAAGAAGTGCTTGGCGAGGGCGGTGCGGTTGAGGTGCGCGCAGTCGGCGGCGGCGAGCGCGATCGTCGGGCAGCGGCACAGCCGGCGGCCGGCGGCGACGGCGCGGCGGGCGAAGACGCCGCGGCCTTTGCCGGGCACCGCGCGCACCTCGAGCGGCGTGCCGGGCAGGGCCAGCACCGACCGGCGCAGCCGCGGCCGCGTCACGGCCGGGCCTCGAACCAGAGCTCGCAGTTGTAGTCGATGGTGAGCTCCTCCCCGGCGGCGAGCGCGCGGGCGGCGCGCACGGTCACGGTCCACAGGCCGAAGGGGGCCCGCTGCCAGTCGAGCGTCAGGCTCGGATCGGCGCTGTGATTGCAGAAGGTCAGCCAGCCGAGCACGATCACGCCCTCCCCGTCCCGCTCCGGATGGACGAAGTAGTGGTGGCGGAAGGCGGTCCGCTCGATCAGCGGAACGTCCTCGGGCGCCAGCTCGAACACCGCCGCCACGGCGAGCGGCTCGCCCGCCGCGACCGGCTCCCGCAGCCGCACGCCCAGGCCCTTGCCGGCGACCGGCTCGACCGCGACGCGCCCGTCCCTCACGGCAGCACCTTGACCAGGATCGCCTTGCCGTCGCCCGGGGCGTAGAAGCCCTCGAGGGTCGCCTCCAGGCGGTAGCCGCGGGCGGCGTAGAAGGCTCGGGTGGCGGCGTAGGCGGCGGTGGTCGAGGTCTCGACATAGATCCGCCGGCCGCCGGCCGCGGCGATCCGCGCCTCGGCGTCGCCGAGGAGGGCGCTGCCGAGGCCGCGGCCCTGGAGGTCCGGGCGGACCGCGATCCAGTAGAGGTCGAAGCTCGCCTCCGTGCCGTCGATCGGGCCGTAGCAGGCGTATCCGGCGAGCCCGCTTGCGTCGTCGGCCAGGAGGAACCGGTAGCCCGAGGCCGCACCCCGCTCGAGCGCCGCCAGGACCAGCTCGCGGGCGATCGCCACCTCGGCCGGGCGGAACAGGCCGGTCGCGGCGACGAGATCCGCCACCGCCGGGGCGTCGGCCGGGCGGGGCCGGTCGCGCCAGCGCCAGCGCGCCGCGGGCGGCGCGGTTCGGGCCGGGCGGCCTGGCACGCCTAGCCCGCCCCGACCCGCTCCGGCCGGCGCATCCGGGCGCCGGCCGGCGCCACGGCCGGCAGCACCGCCCCGGCGGCCTCGAGGATCCGCGCCACCCCGGTGCCCTGGTCGAGCCCGGCCTCCTCGAGCGCGGCCACGTAGCCGGCGTCGGCGGACAGGCACGGATTGGCGTTGACCTCGAGGATCCAGGGCCGGCCGGCGGCGTCGAGCCGGAGGTCGACCCGGGCGTAGCCGCGCAGCCCGAACAGCCGCCAGGTCTCGAGCGCGAGCTCGGCGAGCTCGCGCCGGAGCCGGCCGTCGCCCGGGCGCGGCGCGAAGATCCGCGGCGTGGTCTCGTAGCTGGGCGAGCCCGGGGTCCATTTGGCGTCGTAGTCGACGATCCGCGGCCGGTCGCGGGGATAGGCGGTGAAGTCGATCTCGCCGATCGGCAGGAGCTCGGGCCCGCCGGCCCGCTCGAGCAGCGCCAGGTTGAACTCGCGGCCGTCGAGAAAGGCCTCGGCGAACCAGCGGCCGCCGTGCCGCGCCCGGCAGCGGGCCAGCCGCTCGGCGACCCGGTCGCCCGGCACCACCGAGCCCGGGTCGAGGCCGAGCGAGGCGTCCTCGTCGACCGCCTTGACGATCCACAGCCGCTCCGGATCGGCCGCGGCGCCGTCGACCACCCAGTCCGGGGTCGGCAGCCCGGCGCGGCGCAGCAGCCGCTTGGCGGCGAGCTTGTCGGTGGTGAGCTGGAGGGCCGCGGCCGGCGCGCCGGTGAAGCGCACGCCCGCGGCCTCGAGGATCGCCGCCGGCAGATGCTGCAGCGCCGCCCGCCCGTCGAGCGCCTCGACCAGGTAGAAGACGATCTCCGGCGGCCGCCGGGCGAGCGCCCGCAGCGGCCGGAGGTCGAGGCCGAGGCCGAGCTCGGCCGTGGCGAAGCCGAGATCGGCCAGCCGGGCGCCGATCTCGCGCACCTGCACGAGCGTGTCGGCCTCGTCCGGCCGCCCGCCGGGATCGAGCACCCCGTGCAGGAGGAGGGCGCGCGGCCGCATCGGCTCAACCCGCCCGGCGCCGCCGGACGCGCCCCTCCTCGAGCCCGGCGCGGGCCGCGGCCGAGGCCAGGATGGCACCGATCAGGGCGTCGTAGCCGAGCCCGGCCAGGCCCGCCACGATGGGCAGATCGGAATGGGTCGGGTGCAGGCCGGCCAGGGGGTTGACCTCGAGGAAGTGGGGCCGGCCGGCGCCGTCGCTGCGCAGGTCGACCCGGCCGGCGTCGCGGCAGTCGAGCGCCCGGTAGGCGTCGAGCGCGAGGGCCGCCGCGGCGCGCGCCTCGGCGTCGTCGACCAGGTGGTAGCGGACCAGCTCCTCGCAGCGCTCCTTGTTGGTGTAGGAATAGACGCCGGGCTCGGCGCCGGGCAGGAGCTCGACCTCGAGCGTGCCGATCGCCCGGGCCGCGGCACCGCTGCCGACGATGCCGACCGTGAACTCGCGGCCGGGCAGGAAGGTCTCGACCAGCACCGGCTGGGCGAAGCGGGCGAGCAGCGCGCGGCAGCTCCGCTCGAGCTCGGCGCGCGAGCGCACCAGCGAGGTCGGCCCGACCCCCTTGCCGGTGCCCTCGGCGACGGGCTTGACGAACAGCGGGAAGGGCAGCTCGACCGCGGCCACCTCGGCGGCGCGCGCGACCAGCGCGAAGGGCGCGGTGGCGAGCCCGTGGTCGCGCACCAGCCGCTTGGCCACGGCCTTGTCGAGGGTGGCCGCCATCACCAGGGGGTCGGCGAAGGTGTAGGGCTGGTCGAAGGCTTCGAGGAGGGCCGGGACCTGGGCCTCGCGGGCGCGACCGGCGACGCCCTCGCAGATGTTGAAGACGAGGTCCCAGCGCGCGCCCGCCACGAGCCGCTCGGCGAGCCTGCGGACGTGGCCGATCCGATCGACCCGGTGGCCGAGGCGGACGAGCGCCGCCTCGAGCTCGGCGATCGTCTCGGCGCTGTCGAACTCGGCCACCTGCTCCTCGCTGAAGCCGAGCGCCCGGTAGTCGTCGCGCAGATCGTAGGCGAGGCCGATCAGCACGCCACCGCCCTCCCCTCGCCGAGCGCCCGGCCGACCCGGCCGCCCGGGTCGCGGTAGCGGAACAGCCGGCCCTCGTAGTTGCGCAGGAGCAGGTCGTCGCCGTCGCGGCCGACCAGATAGTCGGGCAGGAGCGGGATCTTGCCGCCGCCGCCGGGCGCGTCGATCACGTAGCTCGGGACCGCGTAGCCCGAGGTGTGGCCGCGCAGGCCCTCGATGATCTCGAGCCCCTTCTCGACCGGCGTGCGGAAGTGCGCCGAGCCCGTGATCGGGTCGCACTGGTAGAGATAGTAGGGCCGCACCCGGTTGCGCAGGAGGCCGTGGAAGAGCGCCTCGAGCGTCGCGACCTCGTCGTTGACGCCCTTCAAGAGCACGGTCTGCGAGCCGAGCGGCACGCCCGCATCGGCCAGCCGGTCGCAGGCCTCGGCGACCTCGGGGGTGAGCTCCTTCGGGTGGGTGAAGTGCAGGCTCATCCAGATCGGGCGGTGGCGGCGCAGCACCGCCACGAGGCCGCGGGTGACCCGTTGCGGGAGGACCACCGGGACCTTGGTGCCGATCCGCACGAACTCGACGTGGCGGATGGCCTTGAGCCGGCCGAGGAGCCAGTCGAGCTTGTCGTCGCCGAGGGTCAGGGGATCGCCGCCCGAGATCAGCACGTCGCGGATCGCCGGGGTCGCCTCGATGTAGGCGAGCGCCTTCTCCCACTGGGCGTAGGCGAAGTGGTACTCGCCGCCGGTCTCGCCGACCATCCGCGAGCGGGTGCAGTAGCGGCAGTAGGTCGAGCAGAAGCCGGTCGCGAGGAACAGCACGCGGTCGGGATAGCGGTGGACGAGGCCCGGGACCGCGGCGTCGTGGTCCTCGCCCAGGGGATCGTCGGCCTCGCCGGGCGAACGGACGTACTCGTCGCCGACCGGGACGTGGGTGCGGCGCAGCGGCTCCATGGGATCGTCGCGGCCCATCAGGCCGGCATAGTAGGGGGTGATGCCCACCGGCAGGGCGCCCTGGTGGCGGCGGACCGCGGCGCGCTCGTCCTCGCTCAGGGCGAAGGCGCGCTCGAGCTGGGCCAGCGTGCGCAGGCGGTTGCGCGCCTGCCAGCGCCAGTCGTCCCACTCCGCACGGCCGGCCTCGGGGAACAGCCGCCGCTTGAAGGCGAGGCTCTGCGGGCCCATCGGAAACGATTCGCGCCGCCGCGGCCGGGCCGCCTGGGCCTGGGCGCCGGGCGGCAGCGACCGGGCGGCGCGCGCGACGGCCGGAAGGCCGGCCGGAGCGGACCGCGCAGGGTCGTCGGTACTTGGAGGGCGGAGCGCCTCGGTGGGCTCGAGATCGAGCATCAGCTTCTCCCGGCGGCCGGGGGGCGCGGCCGTCGTGCCGCTCCGCCGACTCGCGGGCCTTATATGGCCGCCAAGAGAACTTGCAAGCGTTTCTTGGGGCCGACCCCTACGAATTCACGAACCGATCAATAAAAGTCGACGCGAATATTGGAAAAATCGCGCGCCACCCGTGCGACCCGTCCGCGATCTACAGAAAATCCAAAGCCGGAAGGTATCCGCGAGCCGAACATACGCGCAAATCCTTTGTGAGCCGCGTCACTCGCACAATACTCTCGGAGATGCGGGCCCGCTCGACCAATAGCGCGGGCGGCCGGGCAGGAGGAGGGCCCGGCCGGGACACCATTTCCCAAGGTCTTGCGTGGCGCCGGCGCCGCTCCGCGCGCCCCGCCGCTCTCAACCGAAGCGCGATAGACGATCCGGATCATCAACCAGGATCCGGGGCCGCTCGGCCCCCTCCGGCGCCCGGTCGGGCAGCGGGTCCAGAAGCGCCGCCTCGCCCGCTCGAGGTGGCATCCGCGACCACCGTGCCGTCCACCGCGGCCACGCCGATCGATCCGGCCCTGGCGGCACCCGTGACCGCCGCGATGCTGGAGGTGACCCTGCAGGCGGCGAACCGGGGCTCCTCGACGGCCTCGTCGCCATGGCGCCCTTGGCC
>CAZDFD010000032.1:0-7144 GCA_964504655.1 uncultured Geminicoccaceae bacterium | reverse complement strand
GGGCGGCCTGTTGGCCGCAGCGCTGGCGTTGGCGGCACCGGCCCAGGCGGGCGACCTGGTCCAGCTCTCCGACCTCGAGCTCGACGGCGTGACCGCCGGGGCGATCACGTCGGTCCGCGCCCTGAGCCGAGCCGCCAACTCGTGCTGTTCCGCCACCGTACAGACCTCGACGCAGGGCGACTATTTCCAGGGCGGCAGTGTCGACGACGGCCAGGGCAACACCGCCTCGGCCGCGCAGCAGGGCAAGGTCCTGACCATCGGCGGCGACTATTCCGGCAGCGACCCGATCTCGGTGACGATCGGCGTGGTGAAGGGCGAGACGTCGACGACCGGCGACGCGGAGGCGACCAACACCGCCCAAGGTGTGGCCAGCGGTGACTTCGCGTTCACCGCCGGTGGTCTCCGGAACGTCGGCGGCACGAACAAGCAGTTCGGCGTGATCGTCGCCGTGGCGATCGACAGTCCCCTCAAGCGCGCACCGGCTTCTCCCTGAAGCTCGGGGCGAGCGGCCGGCCGCGGCGCTCGGCTCGACCCGGGTGCCCGCGTAGCCCTCTTCGACAGCCGCCGGGTGGCGGTCCGCGGCGCCCGGTCGGGACACGAGTTCCCGAGCTTCGGCAGGAGCGGCGGCCGCCCCGCGCGACCCGCCGCTCTCAACCGAAGCGATAGAGCCGGGCCGGATTGTCGACCAGGATCCGGCGCCGGTCGGCCTCCTCCGGCGCCCAGTCGAGCAGCAGGTCCAACAACGCCGCCTCGTCCTGCGGCGCCCGCCCGGGATGCGGCCAGTTGGACGCCCAGAGCATCCGCTCCGGCGCCTGGCGGACCAGCGCCCGGGCGAGCGGCGCCACGTCGTCCCAGCCCGGCGGGCCGGCGCGCGAGCTCTCGTAGGGCGCCGACAGCTTGACGTAGGCGCCCTTGTCGACCAGCCGCTGCAGGCAGCGGAAGGCCTCGTGCTCGACCGGCACCGGATCCATGAAGCGGCCGACATGGTCGACGACGAGCTGGACGTCGAGCGAAGCGAGGAGCTCGAACCGCTCCGGGAAGAGGCGGCCGTTGAACTGGAGCTGCAGGTGCCAGCCGACCTCGCGCGCCATGGCCGCGAGCTCGGGCAGCTGCTGCCACTGGAAGACGCCGCCCGGCAGGAGGAACACCCGCAGCCCGACCGCGCCGGCCCGGGCGAGGCGCTCGAGCTCGGCCCGGCCGGTGCCGAGCGGCACCACCACCACCGCCCGGGCGCGGGCCCCGAGCTCGGCCACCGCCTCGAGCGTGCAGCGATTGTCGCAGCCGTAGCCGGCCGGCTGGACCACCACCACCCGCTCGAGCCCGAGCCGGGACTGGAGCGCCCGGTAGGCCGGCACGAGCGCCTCGGGGGGCGCGTTGGGGCTGGTCGGGGCGAGCGGGAAGCGGGCATAGGGCCCGTAGAAGTGCATGTGGGTGTCGGTCGCTCCGGGCGGACACCGCAGGCTCGGCGCACGGTCGCTGGTCATCGGCGCACCTCCATGACCGGTCCGCCATAGCATCGGGCACCGCCCGGGGCGAAGCGGCAGCGGCCGGGCCGGCCTGCGCGCGGCACGCAGGGCTCGCCCGCCGTGCGACCGGCACCGACATCACTTCTCCGTGGGGTTGCTCTTTGCCCTGTATCCGTCGACCGACTGCTGCTATTCTGACCACCCGGGGTCAACCGCCAGACGGGGTGCGCCGATGCTCGTCCGGTCGGGACGCGACGTCGTGCTCGGCACGATCCTCGTGAGCGGGCTCTCCTCGCTCGTCTCGATGGGCCTGTTCGCCGGCATCGCGCTCTTGCGCGAGGGCTCGATCGAGCCCTTCTGGCTGGCCTTCGCGGCCGCGGCGCCGCTCGTCATGGCGACGCCGATCGTGGCCTACCTGCTCGAGCTGCTGCGCCGCCTGGCGCTCGCCAAGGGCGAGATCGAGGAGCTCGCCCGCCGCGACCCCCTGACCGGGCTCCTCAACCGCCGGGCCTTCTTCGAGCTGGCCCAGGCGACCCTCGAGCGGGCCCGCGACCAGCCGGCGCCGCTGACCCTCCTCGTACTCGACGCCGACCACTTCAAGCTGATCAACGACGGCCACGGCCACGCCGCCGGCGACGAGGCCCTGAAGCTGATCGCGGCCACCCTGCTCGGCGCCACCCGGCAGTACGATCTGGTCGGGCGGATCGGCGGCGAGGAGTTCGCCCTCCTCCTGCGCGGCGCCGCCCCGGACGAGGCGAGCCTCGTCGCCGAGCGGATCGTCTCGGCGGTGCGCCTCGCCGACTTCCGCCGCGCCGGCCGGGCGGTGCCGTTGAGCGTCAGCGTCGGCATCGCCATCCTCGAGCCCGGGCTCGACCTGGACGGCCTGTTCGCGCGCGCCGATGCCGCCCTCTACGCCGCCAAGCGGGCCGGCCGCGGCCGCTCGCGGCTGGCCGAGAGCGAGGCGCCCGGGGCGGCGCCGCTGCGCCGGCTGGCCTGAGGCCCGCCGGTGCCGGAGCGCGCCGGGGCCGGGGCCGGCTCCGCGGGCCCGCTGTTCGTGGCGGTCGACCGGCCCGACCTCGAGGGCGCGCTCGCCCTGGCCCGCCGCCTCGCGGGTGCCGTGGGCGGCCTCAAGTGCGGGCTCGAGCTGTTCGTCTCCGAGGGACCGGCCGCGGTGCGCGCGCTCGCGGCCGTTGGCCTGCCGATCTTCCTCGATCTCAAGCTGCACGACATCCCGGCGACCGTGGCCGGAGCGGTCCGCGCCGCGGCCGGGCTCGGGGTCGATCTCCTGACCCTGCACGCGGCCGGCGGCCGGGCCATGCTCGAGGCGGCGCGCGCCGCCGCCGGCAGCGGCCCCGGCCGCCCGCGGCTCCTGGCCGTGACCGTGCTCACCAGCCTCGACCGGGCCGATCTCGCCGCCACCGGGATCGACGCGGCGCCGGCCGACCAGGCGGTCCGGCTCGCCCGGCTCGCCCGTGCGGCGGGGCTCGACGGGGTGGTCTGCTCGCCGCTCGAGATCGGGGCGATCCGCGCCGCCCTCGGCCCCGACCTCCTGCTCGTGGTGCCGGGGATCCGCCCGGCGGGCGCTCCGGGCGCCGATCAGAAGCGGGTCACCACCCCGGCCGAAGCCCTGGCCGCGGGCGCCGACCTGCTCGTGGTCGGCCGGCCGATCACCGCCGCCGCCGACCCGCGCGCCGCGGCGCTCGCCCTGGCCCGCGAGCTCGCCGGGCGGGGCGCCACGACACGATCGTAACACGCCACCGCCGGCGACGGGATCGCGCGCTCACCTCCGGCTGGCAGAAGGCGCCACCGTGTCGCGGGAGGGGGGTGCGGCCATGGCGAGCGCGCAGCGGGTGCTCGTGGTCGAGGACGAGCCCGAGGTCGCCGATCTGGTCCAGGAGGCGCTGCGGCTGGGCGGCCTCGAGGTGCGTCTGGCGGTCGATGCCGCCGGGCTCTGGAGCGAACTCGCGCGGGCGCCGGCCGATCTCGTGGTGCTCGACCGCCGCCTGCCGGACGGCGACGGGCTCGAGCTCGCGCGCCGGCTGGCCGCCGGGGGCCGCCCGGGGGTGCTGCTCCTGACCGGGCTCGACGGCCTGCCGGCCCGGCTCGAGGGCCTCGCCGCCGGCGCCGACGACTATCTGGCCAAGCCCTTCGAGCCGCGCGAGCTCCTGGCTCGGGCGCGGAGCGTGCTGCGCCGGCTGCCCCCGGCCGCGCCGGGCGAGCCCGTGGCGGAGCGGGCGCTGCCGCGGTTCGGGCGCGGCCGGCTCGATCTGCAGGCGCGACGGGCGATCGACGACCAGGGCCGCGAGATCCCGTTGACGCCCATGGAGGTCGATCTCCTCGCGGTCTTCGCCCGCCATCCGCGCCAGGTGCTCGCGCGCGAGCGGCTGGTGCGGCTGGCGCACGACCGCGAGCTCGAGGCCTTCGACCGCAGCGTCGACATCCGCATGACCCGGCTGCGCCAGAAGCTCGAGCCGGACCCGGCCCGGCCGCGCTGGCTCCTGACGGTACGCGGGCAGGGCTATCGCTGGGAACCGACGCCCGAGGGCTGAGCTCAGCCGAGCGCGCCAAGCAGGGCCTTGGCCTCGATCAGGTCGGGGGTATCGAAGCCCTCGGTGAACCGGGCGTAGACGGGCGCCAGGAGGTCTTGGGCGCGCTGGCGCTCACCCTCCTCGGCCCAGAGGCGGGCGAGGTCGCGGGCGGCGCGCAGCTCCCACCAGCGGGCCTCCTGGGTACGGGCCACCGCAAGGGCGCGCCCGAGGCTCGCCTCGGCCGCCGTCCGGTCCGCGGCGGCCAGCTGGAACTCGGCACGCCTTCGATGCAGCTCGGCCTCGAACCAGCGCTCGCCCGTGGCCTCGACCCGCGCGAGCGCGCTCTCGACATGGCCGAGGGCCTCCTCGAGCTCGCCGGCGAGGCGGCAGGCGTCGGCCAGCAGTCCAAGAAAGCAGGTCTCGTGGAAGCGCGTGCCGGTCGCGACGCGATCGGCCCAGCCCTTGCGCGCCCGCGAGATCCCCTTCTGCGAGCGGCCCTGCAGCGTCAGCCGCCGCCCGTGCATCACGTCGGCGCCGGCGAGCCAGACCGGGAAGCCGTGCCCGCGGGCGAGCATGCGGAGCTCATCGATGGCCTCGCCGGCCGGCGGCTCGCCGCCGCGCAGCACCCGGAACAGCGCCGCATAGTGCAGGACGAAGGCGAAGGTGTGCGGATGGTCGAGCGTGCGGGTCCAGCCGAACGCCTCGGCGCTGATCGCCGCCGCGGCGTCGGGGCGGCCGAGCAGCAAGCTCGTGAACGCTCCGTAGGTCAAGGCGACGCTGCGCATGTCGAAGGCGGCGATCGCCTTGAGCAGGTGGTGCGCCTCGGGATCGTAGAGCGCCAGGACCCGCCCGAGCCGGGCGCGGACGGCCCGGAACTCGCCCAGATGGAACAGCGCCAGGCCGACCGAGCGCTCGCCCACGAGGGTGGCGGCGACATCCGCGCGCTCCTTGCCGAGCTGGAGCAGTTCCTCGGCGGCGGCGCGCAGTGCCGCGAACTCGGCGCGGGTCTGGTGGAAGGTGGCGAGCCCGCTCAGCACCGGCACCAGCGTCTCGCGGTCGCCGAGCCGTTCGCACAGGACCCGGGCCCGCGCATAGGCCGCCCCGGTCTCGGCCGCGGCGTTGCCGATGGTGGCGAGCAGCGCCGCCGCGAGGGTCACCTCGAGCGCCAGCTCGGCGCGCCAGCGCGGCGGACCTTCGGGCAGCTGCGCCACCAGCTCGAGGCCCGCCCGGGCCTGCGCCACGGCCTCCGCGTCGGCCGAGCGGGCGAGCGCCCGGCCGGCCGCCTTCTGCCACCAGGCGACCGCCGGCTCGACCAGGCCGGCCGCGGCACAGTGCTGGGCCAGGAGCTCGGGCGCCGTCCGCGCAGTCTCCGGGAAGCGCTCCTCGAGGACCCGGGCGATGGTCGCGTGCAGTGCCTGGCGGCGACTGCGCAGCAGGCTCTCGTAAGCCGCGTCACGGACCAGCGCGTGCTTGAAGCTGTAGAGAGCGCGCGGCGGCGTGCCACGGCGGAACAGGAGCTCGGCGTCGACCAGCCGGTCGAGCGCCCGCTCGAGCGCCTGGCCGTCCAGATCCGCCACCGCGGCCAGCAGCTCGTGGCCGAACTCGCGGCCGATCGCCGCCCCGATCTGGGCCACCTCCTTGACCGCGGCGAGCCGGTCGAGCCGGGCCATCAGCGAATCGTGCAGGGTCGACGGGATGGCGAGCGGAGGCAATGGTCCGACCAGCTCGAAGCGGTCACCGGCCTCGCGCAACAGGCCCGACTCCAGCACCAGCTTGGTCAGCTCCTCGACGAACAGCGGCACCCCGTCGGCGCGGGCGAGGACCTGCTCGAGCACCTCGCCCGGCAGTCGCCGGCCGCCGGTCAGCCCGGCCACCAGTGCCGTGGCGCGCCGCGTCCCCAGGCGGCCGAGCCCGAGCGTGGTGACGTGCGGCCGGCCGCGCCAGGGCGGCACCAGCTCCGGACGGGAGGTGATCAGCACCAGCACCGGCAGGTGCTGAACCCGATCGACCACCAGCTCCAGAAGCTCGAGCGTCGTCGGGTCGGCCCAGTGCACGTCCTCGTACAGGGCGAGCACCGGCCGCCGCGCGGCGAGGCCGGCCAGCTGGTCGAGCAGCGCGGCCAGGGTGCGCTCCTTGCGGCGCTGCGGGGGCAGCTCCAGCACCGCCACCGGCCGCTCGGCCGGAATCCCGAGCAGATCGGCCAGGAGCGGGAGGCTCTCGCCGAGATCGGCGGTGGCCTCGGCGAGCAGGCTCTCGAGCTTGCCGAGCCGCACCACCGGCGGGTCGTCGCGGAGGAGGCCGGCGCCCCGCTCGAGCAGGCCGATCACCGGGTGAAGCGTGCTCGTGGTGTGGAGCGGCGAGCAGGAATGGACGAGCGGTGTCAACGGCTCGCCGGCGAGCCGTTCGCGCACCGCGCGCACCAGTCGCGACTTGCCGACGCCGGGCTCGCCGGCCAACAGCACCACTTGGCCCTCGCCCTCGCGCGCCCGGCGCCAACGGGCGAGGATCAGGGCCAGCTCCTCCTCGCGCCCGACGAGCGGTGCCAGCTCGGCGCCGTGGCGGGCGGCGAAGCGGTCCTCGGCCTGGCCCTCGCCGCCGACTTCGAAGGCCCGTACCGGCTCGGCGAAGCCGGCGATCGAGGCGGGCGGCAGCTCCCGCCAGAGCAGCAGCTCGCCGACCAGCCGGCGCGTCGCCTCGGCCACCAGCACGCTGCCCGGCCGGGCGAGCTGCTGCAGCCGGGCCGCGAGGTTGGGGGTCTCGCCGACGACGGCCTCCTCC
Organism: uncultured Geminicoccaceae bacterium; assembly: GCA_964504655.1. Classification (GTDB taxonomy): domain Bacteria; phylum Pseudomonadota; class Alphaproteobacteria; order Geminicoccales; family Geminicoccaceae; genus JANXAZ01. The sequence goes on along the minus strand of CAZDFD010000032.1, from coordinate 372 downwards.
TGCGCCGGACCCTCGCCGATCCGATCGCCGACCACGACCAGCCCGGTGGCGATCCCGACCCGGCCGGCGAGCGGCTCGCCCGCGGGCGTGACGAGACCGGCCACCCGGGCGGTGATCGCGAGCCCGGCCCGGACCGCCCGCTCGGCCGCGTCCTCCTGCGCCTCGGGCCAGCCGAAATAGACCAGCACCCCGTCGCCCATGAGCTTGGCCACGAACCCGCCGAACCGCGCCGCCTCGCCCGCGACCGCCGCCTGGAAGGCCTTCAGGACCTCGCCCGTCTCCTCGGGATCGAGCCGCGCCGCGAGCGCCGTCGAGCCCACCAGATCGGCGAACAGCACGGTGAGCTGCCGCCGCTCCGCCCGCCGCGGCCGC
>CAZDFD010000031.1:22664-45664 GCA_964504655.1 uncultured Geminicoccaceae bacterium | reverse complement strand
TCGAGGTCGGTCTCGGCGCCGTCGTCGGTGACGAACACCTCGCCGTGCTGGTAGGGCGACATCGTGCCCGGATCGACGTTCAGGTAGGGATCGAGCTTGCGGAGCCGGACCCGGTAGCCGCGCGCCTGCAGGAGCGTACCCAGCGCCGCCGCGGCGAGGCCCTTGCCGAGCGAGGAGACCACGCCGCCGGTGATGAACACGTAGCGGGTCATCGCCCGGCCGGGCCGCCGCCGCGCCGGCCGCTCACTCGCCGGCCGCTCACTCGCCGGCCGCTCACTGGGCGACCGGCGGGGTCGGCACCGCCGGCGCGGTCGGGGAGGCGGGCGGCGGCGCGGTCTCGAGGATCGAGGTCGGCCGCCCGGTGTTGCCCGACAGGATGGCGAGCACGATGCTCGTCAGGATGAAGCAGCCGGCCAGCACCGCGGTCGTGCGGGTCAACAGGTTGGCGGTGCCGCGGCCGGACATCAGCCCGCCCATGGTGCCGCCGCCGAGGCCGAGGCCGCCGCCCTCGCTGCGCTGCAGGAGGATCACCGCCACGAGCGTGGCCGCGATCATGATGTGCACGACGAGCACGATCTGTACCATGGTGAGCCGTTGTCCCGTCGATCGTGGCCGGGGAGCGGGGCCTCAGGCCCCGCCGCCCGCCTGGTAGATGGACCAGAACGACCGTGCATCGAGGCTGGCGCCGCCGACCAGGACGCCGTCGACCGCCGCGGTCGCCATGATCGCGGCGGCGTTCTCGGGCTTGACCGAGCCGCCGTAGAGGAGCGGCACGGCGTCGCCGCCGACGATCCGCCGGCCGAGCTCGCGGCGCAGCTCGGCGTGCGTCGCTGCGATCTCCTCGGCACTCGGCGTGCGCCCGGTGCCGATCGCCCAGACCGGCTCGTAGGCGACCACGAGCCCCTCCGGTCCGATCCCCTCGGGCAGGCTGCCGTCGAGCTGCGCCGCGAGCCGCTCGCCGCGCCGGCCGGAGAGATACTCGGCCTCGGTCTCGCCGATGCAGAGCACCACGAGGAGCCCGGCGGCGCGCGCCGCCCGCAGCTTGGCGCGAACGAGCGCGTCGCTCTCACCCAGCCCGTGGCGGCGCTCGGAGTGACCCAGGATGACCGCCCGGGCGCCGGCATCGGCCAGCATTGGCGCCGAGACGCAGCCGGTGAAGGCGCCGGCGGCGCGCTCGTGGCAGTCCTGGCCGCCCACCAGGATGCCGGTCCCGGCCACCCGCTGCGCCACCGCGTGCACGAGCGTGGCCGGCGGGAACAGGCCGAGCGTGCCGGTCAGCCGGACCGCCCGCTCGGCCAAGGCACCGGCCGTGGCGAGCCCCTCCGCCCGGAGCCCGTTCATCTTCCAGTTGCCGAAGACCACCGGCCGTCCGAGCCGCATCGTTCCGCCCGCCGCGCACGCCGGGCGCTCGGTAGCACAGCCCCCGGGCGGCCGAAAGCCTCGCCCGCCCTGCCCGGTTGCGGCCGCCGGCCGCGTCGGCCTATGCTCGCCGCCGCAGGCTTCAAGGATCCGCGTCCCCACCATGCTCGACGCGATGCGCCGCCAGGCCACCGGGTGGGTGGTCAAGGGCTTCCTCGTCCTCTTGGTCGTGAGCTTCGCGATCTGGGGCATCGGTGACATCTTCCGTGGCCGGGCCACCCCGGACGCGGTCGCCCGGGTCGGCGGCGAGGCGGTCCGCCCGGAGGAGGTCGTGCGCGACACCGAGCGCAGCTTCCGGGTGCTGCGCGAGCAGCTGGGCGGTCAGCTCGAGCGCAGCCCGCCGGTGATGGAGAGCCTCCTCCGCCAGGCGCTCGGCCAGAGCGTGGCGCGCCGGCTGGTCGACCTGCACGCCCGCGACCTCGCGCTCGCGGTCGATCCCGCGACGCTCGCCCGGATGGTGCGCGAGGATCCGGCCTTCCAGGGGCCGGGCGGCTTCGACCGGCAGCGCTTCGAGCGGGTGATCCGCGAGCTCGGGCTGGGCGAGGCCGGCTATGTCGAGCGGCTGCGCGGCGACGTCCTGCGCGGCCGGCTGGTCGACGCGGTGAGCGGTGCGGTCGCCGCACCCGACACGCTCGCCCGCGAGCTCGCCCGCCACCGCGCCGAGCGGCGGCGCGGCCGGGCGCTCGTGGTGCCGGCCGCGGCGGAGCGGCCGCCCGCGCCCGAGCCGGCCGAGCTCGAGGCCTGGCTCGAGGCCAACGCCGCCGCCTTCACGGTGCCGGAGCTGCGCGCGGTCGAGCTCGTGGTGCTGGGTGTGGAGGACCTGCTCGAGGAGTCGGCGCCGGACGAGCCGGCGCTGCGCGCGGCCTATGCGGAGCGCCGCGACGCGCTCACCACACCCGAGCAGCGCACCGCCCTGCAGCTCCTGGCCCCCGACCGGGCGACCGCCGAGGAGGCCGCCCGGCTGGTGGCGGAGGGCTGGAGCCTCGCCGAGGTCGCGACCGCCCTCGAGGGCCGCGGTGTCACCGTGGCGACGCTCGGCCCGGTCGAGCCGGCACTCCTGCCCCCGCCGCTCGACGGCGTGCTGGCGGGGCTCGCTCCGGGAGCCACGAGCGAGCCCGTGCAGAGCCCGTTCGGCTGGCATCTGTTGCGCCTCGAGGCCGTCACCCCGGCGGTGGTGCGGCCGTTCGAGGAGGTGCGCGCCGGGCTCGCCCTCGAGCTCGCCCGGCAGAGGGCGCTGGACCGCCTGCCCGAGGTCTCCGAGCGCCTCGACGACGCGCTCGCCGCGGGCGAGCCCCTGGCCCGCGCCGCGGCCGCGGTCGGCGCCCGCCACCTGGTCCTTCCGGCGGTCGATCCCTCCGGCCGCGACGCCGAGGGCCGGCCGCTCGAGGGGATCCAGCTCTCGCCCGAGATGCTGCAAGAGATCGCGACCACCGAGGCCGGGCGGACCTCGCTCGTGGTGCACGGCCGCGACGACCGCTACTTCGTCGTCCGGGTCGAGCGGTTGACCCCGGCGCGGCCGCGCCGTCTCGAGGAGGTGCGCGCCGCGGTCGAGGCCGGCTGGCGGCTCGACCGGCAGCGCGAGCTCGCCCGGACGCGCGCCGCCGGGCTCGCCACCCGCGCCGCCGGCGGCGCCGACCTCCTGGATCTCGCCCGCGAGAACCCGGGCCTGGCGCTGGTCGAGCTCGGGCCGCTGCGACGGCGCGGCGATCCGAGCCCGCTCGGCCCCGAGGTGGTGGCGGCGCTGTTCGCGACCGAGCCCGGGCGGACCGCCGCCGAGCCGGTGCCGACCGCCGACGGTGCGGCGGTCGTGGCGACCCTCGAGGTCCTGCCCGCGGCCGCGGCCGAGCTCGACCTCGAGACGGTGCGCCGGGAGCTCGCGAGCGGCCTCGGCGAGGCCCTCCTCGTGGGCTACGAGCAGGCGCTGCGCCGTCGCTTCCCGGTCGAGACCGACGGCCGCGCGCTCGCCCGGCTGCTCGACGGCCTCGGCCGCTGAGCCCCCCGGGCGCCCCGCCGATGCGCAGCGCACCCGACCGCACCAGCTTCCTCGAGGCCTACGCGGCCGGCCGCCCGCAGGTCGTCTGGACCACGCTCGTGGCCGACCTCGAGACGCCGGTCTCGGCCCTCCTCAAGCTCGCCGAGGGCCGGCCCTGGAGCTTCCTCCTCGAGAGCGTCGAGGGCGGGGCGGTGCGCGGCCGCTACTCGATCATCGGGCTGCGCCCGGACCTGGTCTGGCGCTGCCGCGGCGAGCGGGCCGAGATCAACCGCCGGGCGCGGGCCGACCGGCTGGCCTTCGAGCCCGAGCCCCTGCCGAGCCTCGACTCGTTGCGCGCGCTCGTGGCCGAGAGCCGGATCGCGATGCCACCCGGCCTGCCGCCGCCGGCCGCCGGGCTGTTCGGCTTCATGGCCTACGACATGGTGCGGCTGATCGAGCGGCTGCCGGCAACCGCGCCCGACCCGCTCGGCCTGCCCGACGCGGTGTTCGTCCGCCCGAGCGTGGTGGCGGTGTTCGACAGCCTGGCCGACACGGTGACGCTCGTGACCCCGGTCCGGCCGGAGCCGGGCATCGAAGGGGCGCGCGCCTTCGACCTCGCCCAGGAGCGGCTCGCCGAGGCGGTCGAGGACTTCGACTGCGGCGTCCGCCACGAGCCGCCGCTGCGCGAGGCGGCCGCGGTCGTGCCCGAGCCCGGCATGCCCCCGGAGGCCTTCCAGGCGATGGTCCGCCGCTGCAAGGACTACATCGCCGCCGGCGACGCCTTCCAGATCGTGGTCTCGCAGCGCTTCACCGTGCCCTTCGCGCTGCCGCCCCTGGCCCTCTACCGGGCGCTGCGCCGGCTCAACCCCTCGCCTTTCCTGTTCTACCTCGACCTCGACGGCTTCGCGCTCGTGGGCTCGAGCCCGGAGATCCTGGTCCGCCTGCGCGACGGCAAGGTCACGATCCGCCCCTTGGCCGGGACGCGGCGGCGCGGCGCCACGCGCGAGGAGGACGAGGCGCTCGCGGCCGAGATGCTGGCCGACCCCAAGGAGCGGGCCGAGCATCTGATGCTCTTGGACCTCGGCCGCAACGATGTCGGCCGGGTGGCCGAGATCGGCACGGTCCGGGTCACCGAGCAGATGGTGGTCGAGCGCTACAGCCACGTCATGCACATCTCCTCGAACGTCGAGGGGATGCTGCGTCCGGGCCTCGACGCGCTGGATGCGCTCATGGCGGGCTTCCCGGCCGGCACCGTGTCGGGTGCCCCCAAGGTCCGGGCGATGGAGATCATCGAGGAGCTGGAGCCGGTCCGGCGCGGCTTCTACGCCGGCACGATCGGCTATTTCGCGGCCGACGGCTCGATGGACACCTGCATCGCGCTCAGGACGGCCCTCGTCCGGGACGGCCGGATGATCGTCCAGGCGGGTGCCGGGATCGTCCACGACAGCGACCCCGCGGCCGAGCACCAGGAGTGCCTGAACAAGGCCCGTGCGCTCGTCCGCGCCGCCGAGGAAGCCGTCCGCTTCGCCCACCGCGGCCGCTGAGCGGCCCGCTCACCGGGCGCGGCCCGTGATCGCGCAGGAGATCCCGGGCCGCGCACGGTGGCCGATCGCGTTCAGGCGATCGGCACGGTCATGGACGGCAGCAGATCCATGTCGGCGGCCAGCACCGGCAGGCCGTCGGGGCCCGCGGCCGGCGGCCGGCCGTCGCCGTCGAGATCGCCCAGCGCCGGATCCTCGCTCGCCATGGGCTGGCCCACCGGATAGGGCGCGGCGAAGCCCGCCCAGGCCGCGCCGACCCCGCCCAGATTGAGATAGGCCTCGTTCGCGCTGCCCGGGCGGTTGGACAGGATCGCGTCGAGGTCGCCGTCGCCGTCGAGGTCGCCGAGCGCGAAGCTGCGGCTGTCGGAGTTCGTGGAGTTCAACGCAGTCCCGGCGGCGAAGCCCCGCCAGGCGCCGTTGCCGTCCAGTCCCTGGTTGAGCAGCAGCAGATCGCTCGGGGTGCTGCCCTGATCGCGGTTGGCGACCAGCGCGTCCATGTCGCCGTCGGCGTCGACGTCGCCCAGGGCGATCCCGAACGAGCGGGTCCTGCCGGCCGCGAGCAAGGCCGAGGCTTCGAAATCGACGAAGCCGCCGCCGTCCGCCCCCTGGTTCAGGAGAACGTAGCTGTACTGGAGGCGATCGTTGCCGACGAGGATGTCGAGATCGCCGTCGAGGTCGACGTCGGCCAGGCTCACGTCGCGCGTCGAGCCACCGGCGAAGGCCTGGGGGTCGAGATCGAAGGGCGCGCCGCCGCCCCGGTTGATCGCGATCCGCGTGCCCGCCTCGCCCTCGCTGCCGAAGAGGCCGGTCCCGAACACGGCGTCGAGATCCCCATCGCCGTCGAGATCACCGAGCGCGACCGCTAAGGCTTGGTCGTCGATACCCCCCGAGGCCAGCGACGGGAGCGTCTGGTCGAGGCGGAACACCCCCTCGGTCCCGCCCGGCTCGCCCCCCATGTTCCGCAGGAACTGCGGGTTGCTGCCCCTGTTCGCGATGACCGCGTCGAGATCGCCGTCCCCGTCGACGTCACCGAGCGCGATCTCGCGGCTGGCGAGGGCGCCGCCCGGCAGTTCGACGGCCGAGAACGACCCGGTCGAATCGTTGAGGAGCAGCAGGTTGGGGCGCCCGCCGTCGTTCGCCACGAACAGGTCGAGGTCCCCGTCCCCGTCGGCGTCGCCGATGCTGATCGCCGGAGTGTCGGCCTCGCCCATCAGGCTCGGCAGATTGGTGGCCGCACCGAACACACCCGACCCGTCGTTGGCGAACCAGACGTTCGGCTGCAGGTCGTAATTGGCGATCACGAGATCGAGGTCGAGCTCGTTCAGCCCCTCGATCGTCACCGTCACCGTCGTCGAGGCGAGGCCGCCCTTGCCGTCGCTGACGCTGTAGCGGAACGTGTCGGTCGCGGTCTCGCCGGTGCGGAGCGCGTCGAACTGCCCGGCGGGATCGTAGCGCACGCTGCCGTCGACGACCGTCACCGTGCCCAACGTGCCCGTCGTGTCGACGCCCTGGAACGCGAGCGGGTCGCCGTCGAACTCGTGGTCGTTGGCCAGGAGCGTGGCGATCGGGATCTCGACCGCCCGGTCCTCCCCGGTCGAAGCCGCGTCGGCCCCGAGGAACGGCACGTTGTTGCCGACCAAGTCGTAGAGATAATCGTCGAACTGGATCCGCTCGACCAGGACCAGCCGGTCGGTGCCATCGGGCCCGGTCGTCACGACGGGGTTCGCCGAGCCGATCCCCCGAGGGCTGACGGTCGTCTCGAGCACCGAGCCGGCGAGCACGGCGGTGTCGAGACCCGTGCCACCGTTCAGCAGATCGTTGCCCTGACTTCCGATCAGAACATCGTCCCCGCCCAAACCGATGAGCGTATCGTCCGCGCCGGTGCCGACCAACCGGTCGGGCCCGAGCGTGCCCCTGAGGACCGCCATCGTCTCCCCCTTTCCACAGCGGGCTCCGGATCACGAACCGGAGCCCATTGGACCATGCAGCGCTTCTGGCCGCCGCCGAGCGATCCGACATTTTGACGCACACCGAACAATCGGCCGGGGTCGTCGCCGGGCCGCGCCACCTTGCTCCGGCCGGCGGGGCGCCTATCGTGGCCGCCGTCCCCGCCGAGGTGGGATCGACCATCGTGCGCGCGCTCCTGCTCGCGCCGCTCGCCCTCGCGGTCGCGCTACCGGCCGCGGCCCAGCAGGCGCCCTCCGCGGAGGAGGTCGAGGCGCTCCTGGCGCGCATGCAGCGACAGCTCGAGCGGATGACCGCGGCGAGTGCCGAGCGCGACCAGGCGCTCAAGTTCCTCGAGCAGCAGATCGAGGCTGCGACCGGGCGGCTGTCGACGAGCGGGCAGACCGCCGAGAGCCTGCGGCAGAGCAAGGCCGAGCTCGAGAGCAAGGTCGAGACGCTCGCCTCCGACCGCGAGCAGCTCCAGGCCAGGCTCGAGACCGTCGAGGACGAGCGCGACCGCCGGATCCGCGAGCTCGCGAGCCGGCTCGACCAGCTCAACGCCCTCCTTGCCGGGCTCGAGCGGGACAAGGCCGGGCTCGGCGAGCGGCTGGCCGCGGCCGAGACCGCGCGCGCCTCCGACCGCGAGCGGCTGGCCTCGCTCGAGCAGGAGCTCGTGCGCCGCGGCGAGCGCATCGTCGAGCTCGAGGCCAGGCTCGGCCAGGGCGAGGCCCGCCTCGGCGCCTCGGCCGGCGAGATCGACCGGCTCACCCGGCTGCTCGGCGCCACCACCGGCCAGCTGCAGCGCGTCGCGGGCGCGCTCGAGCGCTCGCAGGCCGAGGTCGAGGGCCAGAAGCTCGTCATCGCCGACCTCGGCCAGCGCCTGAACGCCGCCCTGCTCGAGCAGGTCGAGCAGCTCGAGCAGTACCGGAGCGAGTTCTTCGGCCGGCTGCGCCAGGTCCTGGGCGAGCGTCAGGACGTCGTGATCGTGGGCGACCGCTTCGTGTTCCCCTCCGAGCTCCTGTTCCCCTCGGGCTCGGCCCGGCTCGAGCCCGAGGGCGAGGCGCAGCTCCGCCGGCTCGCGGCCTCGCTGCGCGAGGTCGCGGCCACCATCCCCAAGGACGTCGACTGGGTGCTCCGGGTCGACGGCCACACCGACCGGCGGCCGGTCGGCGCCGGCTCGCCGTTCCGCTCCAACTGGGAGCTGTCGAGCGCGCGCGCCATCTCGGTGGTCGAGTTCCTGATCCGCGAGGGCGGCATCCCGCCGGCCCGGCTCGCCGCCGCCGGCTTCGGCGAGCACCAGCCGCTCGAACCGGGCGAGGGCGAGGCCGCCTTCCGCCGCAACCGCCGCATCGAGTTCAAGCTCACCGAGCGGTGAGCACCGCCAGGGAGGCCGGCTTGGGCGCGCGCGCCGTGATCCTCGACTGCGACCCCGGCCAGGACGACGCCGTGGCCATCCTCCTGGCCCTCGCCTCGCCCGCCGAGATCGAGCTCCTGGCGATCACCGCGGTGGCCGGCAACGTGCCCCTGGCGCTGACCCAGCGCAACGCCCGCCAGGTGGTCGAGCTGACCCGGCGGCGCGACGTGCCGGTGTTCGCCGGCTGCCCGCGGCCGATCCTGCGGCCGCTCGAGACCGCCACCGAGGTGCACGGCGAGACCGGGCTCAACGGCGTGACCTTGCCCGAGCCGCGCCTGCCGCTCGAGCGGCGGCACGCCGTCGACGCCATCGTCGAGCTCGTGATGGAGCGGCCGCCCGGCACGGTGACGCTGTGCCCGACCGGGCCGCTCACCAACGTGGCGCTCGCCCTCCTCAAGGAGCCGGAGATCGCGCCCAGGCTCGCCGAGATCGTGCTCATGGGCGGCGCCAAGGACCTCGGCAACGTCACCGCCGCGGCCGAGTTCAACTTCTGGGTCGACCCGCACGCCGCCCGGATCGTGTTCGAGTGCGGCGCGCCGATCACCATGATCGGCCTCGACCTCACCCACCAGGTGCTGGTCACCGCGCCGCGCCTCGCCCGGATCCGGGCACTCGGCACGCCCCTGGCCCGGGCGGTGCACGACTTCCTCGAGTTCTTCAACCGCCACGACATGGAGCGCTACGGCATCCCGGGCGCGCCGCTGCACGATCCCTGCGTGATCGCGCACCTGCTCCGCCCCGCCCTGTTCCGCGGCCGGCGCTGCCGGGTCGACATCGAGACCGAGGGTCGGCTCTGCCAGGGCCGCTCGGTGGTCGACTGGTGGGGCCGGTCGGAGCGGCCGGCCAACGCGCTGGTCCTGACCGAGGCCGACGCCGACGGCTTCTTCGACCTCCTCCTGGAGCGGCTGGCGCGGCTCTGAGCCGGGCGCGCGGCCGGCCCGACCGGAACCGACTGGCGCCGTGGCCGGGGCTGCTGCTAGCCTTTGGGCGCCAAGCGAAGGCCGACGAGCCACGATCGGGGTGCCCCTCATGAGCCTGTCACGACCGAACGCGGCCACGGCCGCCGTCCTCGCCCTGCTGCTCGCCCCGGCCGGCGCGCCGGCGCTGGCCCAGGGCGGCGCCGCGACGCCGCCGGCCGCGGAGGAGGCGCTCGGGGCGCTGACCCGCGAGCGCGACGAGCTCGCCGGCCGCCTGCAGGCCCTGGCCACCGAGCTGCGCCGGGCCGTGGCCGAGCGCGACCGCACGGCCGCCCTGCTCGCCGAGCGCGAGCAGGCCGCCCGGCAGCTCGAGCAGCGGCTCGCCCAGGCGAGCGCGGAGCAGCAGAAGGCGGCCGCCGAGCTCGCCGCCCGCGACCAGGCCATCGCCCGGCTGCAGGAGGAGCTGCGGCTGGCCCGGGCCGAGCTCTCCGAGGCGGCCGGCCAGCGCGAGCAGCTCGCGGTCCAGCTCACGGCGGTCAAGGGCGAGGCCGAGCAGCTGTTGCGCCGGGCCGTGGCCGAGCGCGACCGCGCCACCGCGACGCTCGGCGAGCGCGAGCAGGTGGCGGCCCGGCTGCAGGAGGAGCTGCGCCAGGCGGTGGCGGCGCGTGACCAAGCGGCGGCCGCCGCCCAGGGCCGCGAGCAGGCCGCCCGGCAGCTCGAGCAGCGGCTGGCCCAGGCGAGCGAGGAACAGCAGAAGACGGCCGCCGAGCTCGTCGCCCGCGACCAGGCGATCGCCCGGCTGCAGGAAGAGCTGCGGCTGGCGGTGGCGGCGCGCGATCAGGCGGCCGGCCAGCGCGAGCAGCTCGCGGGCCAGCTCACGGCGGTCAAGGGCGAGGCCGAGCAGCTGCTGCGCCGGGCCGTGGCCGAGCGCGACCGTACGGCCGCCGCCTTGGCCGAGCGCGACCAGGCCGCCCGGCAGCTCGAGCAGCGGCTGGCCCAGGCGAGCGACGAGCAGCAGAAGGCGGCCGCCGAGCTCGCCGCCCGCGACCAGGCCATCGCCCGGCTGCAGGCGCAGCTGCGCGAGGCCGAGCAGCGGGCGGTGCAGTGGGGCGTGGAGAAGCAGAGCCTGAACGCCGAGCTCGCCGGTCGCGACCAGGCCGTGGCGGCGCTGCGGCGCGAGCTCGAGGCGGCCCTGGGCGCCGGCCGGACCGCCGCCGCCGAGGCCGCGGCGCTGCGCCAGCGGCTCGAGCAGGCGAGCGGCGAGCAGCAGGCCCTGGCCGGGCTCGTGCGCGAGCGCGAGCGCGCGGTCGAGGCCTTGCAGGCGCGGCTCGCCCGGCTCGAGGCCGAGCAGGCCGCCCGGCTCGAGGAGCTCGACTACCAGATGGCCGCCCAGCGCAGCGCCCGCGAGGCCGCGGAGAAGCAGGCCGCCGCCCGCGGCGAGGCGCTCGCCAAGGCGCAGGCCCAGATCGAGGCGCTCGAGCGCCAGCTGGCCGAGGCCGGCAAGGCGCGCGACGCCGCGCAGGCGGCGCTCAAGGCCAAGACCGCGGAGATGGAGCAGGCCCTCAACCAGGCGGCGCGGGCCCGTGCCGATCTGGGCGAGCGGCTCCGGGCGGCCGAGGCGGCCTCCGCCGAGCGCGACGCCCGGCTCGAGGAGGCGGCCTACCAGATGGAGGCCCAGCGCAGCGCCCGCGAGGCGGCCGAGAAGCAGGCCGCGGCGCGCGGCCAGGCGCTCGCCCAGGCGCAGGCGCGGATCGAGGCGCTCGAGGGCCAGCAGGCCCAGATCGAGCGGCGGGCGGCCGGCGAGGCCGAGACCCGGGGCCTCCTGCCGGCGGCGCTGCGGCCGGTGCTGGCCGGCTCGCCGGCGGCCAGGGTGAGCGGCGAGCGCGTGGTGATCCCGGCCGACCTGCTCTTCAACCGCGGCGGCACGCGGCTGTCGGAGGCCGGGGCGGCCCGCGCCCGCGAGCTCGCCCAGGCGATCCAGGGCCTGCCCGCCGACCGGCCGTGGACGATCATGGTCACCGGTCACGCCGACCGGCAGCCGCCGCGACGCGGCAGCGCCTTCGACAACAACCGCGAGGTGGCACTGGCGCGCGCCTTCAACCTGACCCAGGCGCTGATCGAGGCGGGCGTCCCGGGCGGCCGGCTGGTGGCCGCCGGGATGGGCGACGAGCGGCCGCTGGTCCAGGGCAACGACCCGGTCGCGCAGGCCCTCAACCGCCGGATCGAGCTCGAGCTCGTGCCCGGCCGGTGAGCTCGCCCGCCCGGGCCGGCCGGCCCGGTCCGGCCGACGCGACCCGGAGCGCCCGCCCGGGCCGGCTCAGCCCGGCCCGGGCGAGGGCTCCTGCTGGGTGACGCAGTGGATCCCGCCGCCGCCCCAAAGGAGCTCGCTCGCCTCGACCTGGACGACCTCGCGGTCGGGGAAGGCCGCCTGCACGGCGCGCAGCGCCGCGGCGTCGGCCGGGTCGTGGAAGGCCGGCATCACCACCCCGCCATTGGCGAGGTAGAGGTTGACGTAGGAGAGCGTCTGGCGGCGGCCGCGATCGCGGGCGCGCGGGCGCGGCGCCTGGATCGGCACCACCTCGAGCCGGCGGCCGCGGGCGTCGCTGGCGCCGCGCAGGAGCGCCAGGTTGGCCTGGAGGCCCTCGTGGTCGGGATCGCCCGGCTCGTCCCGGACCATCGCCAGGACCCGGCCCGGGCCGGCGAAGCAGGCGAGGTTGTCGACATGGCCGCGGGTCTCGTCGTCGACCAGGCCGTGCGGCAGCCAGAGCACGAGCTCGACGCCCAGATAGTCGCCCAGCACCGCCTCGATCGCCGCCCGGTCGAGGCCGGGATTGCGCTTGGGGTCGAGGATCGAGGGCTCGCAGACGAGGCAGGTGCCCTCGCCGTCGACCGCGATGGCCCCGCCCTCGAGCACGATCGGGGCATCGTAGCGCGGCACGCCCAGATGCTCGAGCATCCGGCGCGCCATGAGCGCGTCCTGGGCGTAGTGCTCCCACTGCTCGCCCCAGGCGTTGAACCGCCAGGCGACGCCGGCGAGCCGGCCGCCCGGGCCGGTCACGAAGGTGGGCCCGGTGTCGCGGGTCCAGCTGTCGTCCTGGGCCATCGGCAGGACGGCGATGCCCGGCCCGCAGCCGAGCGAGGCACTCGCCACGAGGTCCGGCCGCGCCAGCATGGTCACGGGCTCGAAGGCGGCGATCGCCTTGGCGATCTCGGCGGTCGCCTGGCGCGCCGCCAGGAGCCGGTCGCCCCAGAGCTCCTCCCGGCAGGGCCAGGCCATCCAGCAGCGGCGATGCGGGGCCCACTCGGCGGGCATGGCGAGCCCGTCGGCGCGCGGCGTGCTCATCTGGGCTCCTCCCCCCGGGGCGACGGTCCGAGCCGGAGGTTGCGGCAAAGGCCGGCCGCGCGCAACCGCCCGGCCCGGCCCCGACGGCCGAGCCTTGGCCGCTGAGGCGGACCTCGAGGCCGAGCTCCTCGGGAGCCTCGGCGCGCTCGACCCGGCCGACTGGGACCGGCTCGCGGGCGCCGACGACCCGTTCACCGGCCACGCCTTCCTGGATCTGCTCGAGACCAGCGGCTCGGCCACCGCGCGCACCGGCTGGCGGCCCCGCCACCTCGTGCTGCGCCGCGCCGGCACCGTGGTGGCGGCGGCTCCGCTCTGGCTCAAGAGCCACTCCTTCGGCGAGTACGTGTTCGACCAGGGCTGGGCCGAGGCCTGGGCCCGGGCCGGCGGCCGCTACTACCCGAAGCTGCAGGTGGCGGTGCCGTTCACCCCGGTGCCGGGGCGGCGGCTCCTGGCGGCCGGGCCGGCCGAACGCACGGCGCTCGCAGCCGGCCTCGAGGCGACCGTGGCACGGCTCGCCCTGTCCTCGCTGCACGTCACCTTCTGCAGCGCGGAGGAGGCGGCGCTCCTGGCGGGCCGAGGCTGGCTCGTGCGCCGCGGCATCCAGTTCCACTGGCACAACCGCGGCTACCGCGACTTCGAGGACTTCCTCGGGTCGCTGCGGAGCGAGAAGCGCAAGACCATCCGCAAGGAGCGCGAGGCGGTGCGCCGCTCGGGCGTGCGGGTCGAGACCCTGACCGGCGCCGCGGCGGCGGCGGCGCTCGGGGGCTTCTTCCCCCTCTACCTCGCCACCGTCGAGCGGCGCTGGGGCGGGGCCTATCTGAGCGAGGCCTTCTTCACCGGCCTCGCCGAGCGGCTCGCCGACCGGCTCGTCCTGGTGCGCGCCTCGCGCGACGGCCGGATGCTCGGGGCGGCGCTCAACCTCCTGGGCGGCGACACCCTCTACGGCCGGCTCTGGGGCGCCCGGGAGGAAGTGCCGTTCCTGCACTTCGAGTGCTGCTACTACGCCGCCATCGAGCACGCGATCGCGCACCGCCTCGCCCGCGTCGAGGCCGGCGCGCAGGGTCCGCACAAGCTCCTGCGCGGCTACGAGCCGGTCTGGACCTGGAGCGCCCACCGGCTCGCCGACCCGGCGCTCGCGGCCGCGGTCGCGCGCTTCCTCGCGCAGGAGACCCGGCGGCTCGAGGCCGAGATGGAGGGCCTCGCCCGGGCCCTCCCCTATCATAGCACCGGCTGAGGCGCGGTGCCGGCCGGGACGCCGTGCGTCCTTGACAGGTCCGCTCCGCCGACCGCAGGCTCCGCGCGCCGACGAGAACGGGGAGGCTCGGACATGACATCGAGCGCACGGCGCCGTCTGGGCGCGGTTCTGCTCGCGGGGGCGGTCGGGCTCGCGGCGCTGCCGGCGGCGGCGCAGCAGAAGATCCGCTGGAAGCTCGCGAGCTCCTACGCCAGCACGCTCGACGTGCTGGGCCAGAACATCACCCGGTTGCTCGACAACCTGAAGGTGATGACCGACGGCAATCTCGACATCCGCTTCCACGAGCCGGGGGCGCTGGTCCCGGCGCTCGAGGTGTTCGACGCCGTCTCCAAGGGCTCGGTCGAGATGTCCTACTCCTCGCCCGGCTTCCACGCCGGGCGGATCCCGCATCTGGTGTTCTTCGCCTCGGTGCCGTTCGGGCCGAACGTCAACGAGTATCTCGCCTGGATCCAGCACGGCGGCGGCTACGAGCTCTACGACCGAGAGCTCGCCAAGCACAACATCAAGGGCTTCCAGTGCGGGATCGTGATCGCCGAATCCTCCGGCTGGTTCCGCAAGGAGATCAAGAGCCTGGACGACCTCAAGGGCCTGAAGATGCGCTTCTTCGGCCTGGGCGCCAAGGTGATGCAGAAGTTCGGCGTCAACACCCAGCTGTTGAGCGGTGGCGACATCTACCCGGCGCTGGAGCGCGGCGTGATCGACGCCACCGAGTTCTCGTATCCCTCGCTCGACAAGAACCTCGGCTTCTACCAGATCGCGAAGCACAACTACTTCCCGGGCTGGCACCAGCAGGCCTCGTTCGTCGACGTGATCATCAATCTCGACGCCTGGAACAAGCTGCCCAAGTCCTATCAGAAGATGATCGAGGTCGGCTGCAACGACGCCAATCTCTGGCTCATGGCGGCCGGCGAGGCGCGCCAGGGCGACGCGATCGCCTTCCACCAGAGCCACGGCGTGCAGGTCCATCAGTGGCCGAAGGAGACCCTCGACGCCTTCAGGAAGGCGTGGGAGCAGGTCGCCGAGGAGGAGTCGGCGGCCGATCCGCGCTTCAAGGAGATCCACGACCACTACAAGGCCTTCCGCGCCAAGTACGCCACCTGGCGCGAGGTCGGCTACCTCAAGTGACCACCCGGGCGGCGGCCGGCCGGCCGCCGCCCCCGCCTTCCCCGCCGAGCGAGGTGACGCGGCATGGACGGCCTCCTGCGGCTGAGCGACGTCCTGCGTCGCCTGATCGAGCGCATCGGCCGGCTCGCCTGCTGGCTCCTGCTGCCGATGATCCTCGCCACCTGCTGGGACGTGGTGAGCCGGAAGAGCCCGGCGCTGCGCGAGTGGGGCCTCGCCGTCAGCGGCGGGCTCACCAACTCGACGATCCTGCAGGAGCTCGAATGGCACCTGCACACCGCGCTGTTCGCGCTCTGCCTGGGCTGGGCCTACATCAGGAACGCCCATGTCCGGGTCGACCTGGTCCTCGAGCGGCTGGCACCCCGCTCGCGGGCCTGGATCGAACTGTTCGGCTGCCTCGTCTTCATGCTCCCCTACACCGCCCTCGTGATCTGGTTCGCGGTCGACTTCACCTGGACCTCCTGGGCCAATGCCGAGGCCTCGGTGTCGTTGATCGGCATCGCGCAGCGCTGGGTGATCAAGTCGGTGCTGCTCGTCGGCCTCGTTCTGGCCTTCCTCGCGGGCCTCGCCATCCTGCTGCGGCTCCTGGCACATCTGGTCGGGGGGCGGGACCGGATCGATCTCTGGGTGGTGCCGTCCGAGGGCGGCAGCGCTGCCCCGCGCCGTTGAGGGAGGGAGCCCTTGGACCCGGTCGACCTCCTGCCGCTCGTGATGTTCGCGAGCGTGGCGGTGCTCCTCTTCACCGGCTATCCGGTGGCCTTCGTGCTGGGCGGGGTGGCCCTCCTCTTCGGCTTCATCGGCTGGGGCATGGGCGTCTTCAAGCCGATCGAGTTCTTCAACCTCTTGCCGCGGATCTGGGGCGGGATCGCCGAGAACCTCGTGCTCGTCGCCGTGCCCCTGTTCATCTTCATGGGCACGATGCTCGAGCGGTCGGCAGTCGCCGACGACCTCCTGCGCGCCCTTCAGATCCTCCTGCGCCGGGTGCCCGGCGGCCTGGCGCTCGCGGTCACGCTCATGGGCACGATCATGGCGGCCACCACCGGCATCGTCGGCGCCTCGGTCGTCATGCTCACCATGATGGCGCTGCCGGTGATGCTCGAGCGGCGCTACAGCCACGAGCTCGCGACCGGCACGATCGCCGCCTCCGGCACCCTCGGCATCCTGATCCCGCCTTCGATCATGCTCGTGATCATGGCCGATCTGCTCTCGCTCTCGGTCGGCAACCTGTTCGTGGGCGCGGTCTTCCCGGGGCTGCTGCTGTCCGGGCTGTACCTCCTGTTCATCGCCGTCTTCGCCGCGCTCAGGCCGGCGAGCGCCCCGCCGCTCGCCAAGAGCGAGGGCCCGGCCACAGGCGCCGAGCTCGCGAGCCTGCTCCTCCGCAGCTTCCTGCCGCCGACCTTCCTGATCCTCCTGGTCCTGGGCTCGATCTTCGCGGGCTGGGCGACGCCGACCGAGGCGGCCGGCGTCGGTGCCGCGGGCACGTTGCTGCTCGCCGCCGTCAACCGCCGGCTCACCCGCGCGGCGCTGATCGACGTACTGGAGCGGACCGGCCTCACCTGCGCCATGATCTTCTTCATCTTCATCGGCGCCACCGCCTTCTCCTACGTGTTCCGCTCGCTCGGCGGCGACTACGTGATCGAGGACCTGCTGACCTCCTCCGGGCTCGGCTCCTGGGGGCTGCTCGTCCTCCTGATGGCGGTGATCTTCGTGCTCGGCTTCTTCTTCGACTGGGTCGAGATCGTGCTGATCGTGCTGCCGGTCTTCGCGCCGATCGTGCGCGCCCTCGACTTCGGCGACCATGTGCCGAAGACCGAGGTGGTCTACTGGTTCGCGCTGCTGATGGCGGTCAACCTGCAGACCTCGTTCCTGACCCCGCCGTTCGGCTTCGCCCTGTTCTACCTCAAGGGCACCTGCCCGCCGCAGGTCCGGCTCGGCGAGATCTATCGTGGCATCGTGCCGTTCGTGCTGCTCCAGCTGATCGGGCTGGGGCTGTGCATCGCCTTCCCCGAGATCGCGCTCTGGCTGCCGCGCCGGATGCTCGACTGAAGCGACCGACGGCCGTCGCGGCGCGCGACCGGCCCGCCCGTCCGGGCGCGCCCCCGCCTCCAGGCTTCCGGGCTCCGCCTCGCGGGCGAGGCCGTCCGGCCGGCCCTCGGACGCAGCCGCCCGCCGGCTCGGGCGATCGGCCCGTTCGATCGGCCGGGATCGGCCGCGCGCCTCCTCGCACGAGCCGCGCTGCGCGCGCGCCCCGATGCGGAGCGGCCGCGGCCCGACGCCCTCGGCCCGGACCCGGGCTTCCGCCGCGGCCAGGGCCGCGGCGAGCAGGACCGACAGGACGAGAAGAAGGGCCACGAGCAACCGGCGACGCTCCGCACCAGCTCGCCCCCCTGTTTGGCCGATTTCGGTAAAGAAAGCGTTGCGGCCGCCGGTTCCCCGACCGGATCCACCTACCGCGGCATCCGGAGCCTGCCGTCATCCTCGGGCGACGGCGAACCACCGGTCGACCGGGCCCCGGCGCGGCGCCGATCGCGTCGCGCCAACTCTCGGCCGGGTCGAGGGAGCGCGAGCCTCGGCTCAGCCGACGGTCTCGTCCTCGCCCTCCTCCTCGTCCTCGGCCGAACCCTTGGCCGGGCGCGCCGGCCGCTCGGCCGGCTCGAAGCTGAACACCGGCTTGCCGTCCTCGATCCCGACCTTGACCTTGCCGCCCTTGGCGAGCTTGCCGAACAGGAGCTCGTCGGCCAAGGGCCGCTTGATGTGCTCCTGGATCACCCGGGCGAGCGGCCGGGCGCCGAACAGGGGCTCGTAGCCCTTCTCGGCGAGCCAGGCGCGGGCCGCCGCGTCGAGCTCGACGAGCACGCGCCGGTCGGCGAGCTGGGCCGCCAGCTCCTTGACGAACTTGTCGACGACCGAGGCCACGATCTCGGGCGTCAGGCCCTGGAAGGCGATCACCGCATCCAGCCGGTTGCGGAACTCGGGCGTGAACATCCGCTTGATCGCCTCGGTGTCCTCTCCCTCCCGGGCCTCCCGCCCGAAGCCCATGGCCGGCTTGCTCATGTCCGCGGCGCCGGCGTTGGTGGTCATGATCAGGATGACGTTGCGGAAGTCGACCGTCTTGCCGTTGTTGTCGGTCAGCTTGCCGTAGTCCATCACCTGCAGGAGGATGTTGTAGACGTCGGGGTGCGCCTTCTCGATCTCGTCCATCAGGAGGACGGCGTGCGGGTGCTGGTCGACGGCGTCGGTCAGGAGCCCGCCCTGGTCGAAGCCGACATAGCCCGGCGGCGCCCCGATCAGCCGGCTGACCGCGTGCCGCTCCATGTACTCCGACATGTCGAAGCGGACCAGCTCGATCCCCATGATCTTGGCGAGCTGGCGGGCGACCTCGGTCTTGCCGACGCCGGTGGGTCCACTGAACAGATAGCAGCCGATCGGCTTCTGCGGGTCGCGGAGGCCGGCGCGCGACAGCTTGATCGCCGAGGCGAGCGCCTCGATCGCCTGGTCCTGGCCGAACACCACGCCGCGGAGGTCGGCCTCGAGGTTCTTGAGGGCGAGCTTGTCGCGGGCGTTGACGGCCTTGATCGGCACCCGCGCGATCTTGGCCACGATCTCCTCGATCTCCTTGACCCCGACGAGCTTGGCGCGCTTGCCCTCGGGCTTGAGCATCTGCGCCGCACCCACCTCGTCGATCACGTCGATCGCCTTGTCCGGCAGCTTGCGGTCGTGGATGTAGCGGGTGGCGAGCTTGACCGCGGCCTTGAGGGCGCCGTCGGTGTACTTGATGCCGTGGTGCGCCTCGAACGACGGGCGCAGCCCCTGCAGGATCTTGACCGTCTCGGTCTCGGACGGCTCCGGCACGTCGATCTTCTGGAAGCGGCGGACCAGCGCCCGGTCCTTCTCGAAGTAGTTGCGGAACTCCTTGTAGGTCGTCGAGCCGATGCAGCGCAGGCTGCCGCCGGCCAGGGCCGGCTTGAGGATGTTGGACGCATCGAGCGAGCCGCCCGAGGTCGCACCGGCGCCGATCACGGTGTGGATCTCGTCGATGAACAGCACCGCGTTCTTGTTGGCCTCGAGCTCCGAGATCACGGCCTTGAGCCGCTCCTCGAAGTCGCCGCGGTAGCGCGTGCCGGCCAGGAGCGCGCCCATGTCGAGGGCGTAGATGACCGCGTGCTTGAGGACGTCCGGCACCTCGCCCTTGACGATGCGCAGTGCGAGGCCCTCGGCGATGGCGGTCTTGCCGACGCCCGGATCGCCCACGAACAGCGGGTTGTTCTTCGAGCGCCGGCACAGGATCTGGATCGTCCGCTCGATCTCGTGCTCGCGCCCGACCAGGATGTCGATCCGCCCGTCCCGCGCCTTCTGGTTGAGGTTGGCGCAGTAGGTCGACAGGGCCTCGCCGCCCGGCTCCTTCTTCTCCTCGCCCTCGCTGCGCTCGTCGGCTCCGCGCACCCGTCGCTCCTCGGAGAGGCCCGGCTTCTTGGCGATCCCGTGGGAGATGTAGTTGACCGCGTCGAGCCGCGACATGTTCTGTTCCTGCAGGAAGAACACGGCGTGCGACTCGCGCTCGGAGAACAGCGCCACGAGCACGTTGGCGCCGGTCACCTCGGAGCGGCCGGCCGATTGCACGTGGATCGCGGCGCGCTGCAGGACGCGCTGGAAGCCCGAGGTCGGGCGGGCGTCGACCATGCCCTCGACCACGAGGCCCGAGAGCTCGTGGTCGAGGAAGTCGGTCAGGGTGGCGCGCAGCCGCTCGAGGTCGACGGCGCAGGCGCGCAGCACCGCCGCCGCGTCCTGGTCCTCGCTCAGCGCCATGAGGAGATGCTCGAGCGTGGCGTACTCGTGCTGGCGGGCGTTGGCCAGCGCGAACGCCCGGCGCAGGGTCTTGTCGAGGGTGCGCGAGAGCTGCGGCATCAGGCGGAACCTCCGCGGGCCGACCGACCGGTGGCCGTGGGCGCGGTCGTCATTCCTTCTCCATCATGCACTGCAGCGGGTGCTGGTTCTGGCGGGCGAACTCGATCACCTGGGCGACCTTGCTCTCGGCCACCTCGTAGGTGAACACGCCGCACACGCCCACCCCCTTGTGGTGCACGAGCAGCATGATCCGCGTCGCGTCCTCGCGGCTCTTGCCGAAGAACCGCTCGAGCACGTGCACCACGAACTCCATGGGCGTGTAGTCGTCGTTGAGCAGCAGCACCTTGTAGAGCGCCGGCCGCTGCGTGCGGGCGCGCGTCCTGGTCGCCACCTCGCCCTTGGTGGAACCGTCCCGGTCCTTGCCGCCCTCGCTCATGGCCCGTGCCGCACGACCCCATGCAACCCGCGATGCGATGGTAGCGCATCGGCTCCCCCTGACAAACCCCCTTTCCGGGGCCCGCCGCGCACCGCTCCGCCCGCCGGACCGATCATGCCCGAGGAAGGTTGCCGATCCGTTAGCGGCCCCGCCGGACCCGGTCGGCCCCGCGCCGCGCCCGGGCGGCGGGCGGCGCTGGCCAAGCCGCCGGCCGCGTGCCATGACGGCCCGGCCGCGGCCGCACCCGGCCGGGCTCGAGCCGACCCGAAGCGCCGGAGCCGTCGCATGCGTCTCCTCCTCGCCGCGCCGGGCCTCCTCCTGGCGTCGCCGCCGGCCCGCGCCGCGGCCGCCGCCGGCGCGGCGCTCGACGGCGCCGCCCTGCACCTCGCCTGGTCGGTCCCCTTCGCCGGCATCCTCCTCTCGATCGCCCTCCTGCCGCTCCTGGCACCGGCCCTCTGGCACCACCACTACGGCAAGATCGCGGCGGCCTGGGCCTTGGCCGTGGTCCTGCCGATGGCCGGCCTGCTCGGCCCCGACGCCACCCTGCACGAGCTCGTGCACCTGGCCGTGGTCGACTACGTGCCCTTCATCATCCTGCTCTGGGCGCTGTTCACGGTCACGGGCGGGATCCGGGTGCGCGGCACGATGAGCGGCTCGCCCGCCTTCAACACCGGGCTCCTGGCCCTCGGCACCGGGCTCGCCAGCCTGACCGGCACGACCGGAGCCGCGATGCTCCTGATCCGGCCCCTGATCCGCGCCAACGCCTGGCGCCGGAGGCGGGCGCACATCGTGATCTTCTTCACCTTCCTCGTCGCCAACATCGGCGGCAGCCTGACCCCGCTCGGCGACCCGCCGCTGTTCTTGGGCTTCCTGCACGGCGTGCCGTTCTTCTGGCCGACCGTGCACCTGTTCCTGCCGATGCTCGTGGCGGCCGGGATCGTGCTGGCGCTGTTCTGGACCGTCGACAGCGTGCTCGCCGGGCGCGAGCCGCGGCCGGAGGCGCCGGTCGCGGCCGAGCCGGTGCGCGTCGAGGGCCTCGTCAACCTGCCCCTCCTCCTGGCCGTGTTGTTGGCCGTACTGGCGAGCGGCTCGCTCGAGCTCGGTCCGGCCTTCAGCCTGCTCGGCATCCCGGTGCCCTGGGCCGGCCTCCTGCGCGATCTGGCGCTCCTCGCCGTGATCGCGCTCTCCTGGCGGCTGACCGATCCCGCGACCCGCGCCGCCAACGACTTCTCCTGGGCGCCGATCCTCGAGGTGGCCAAGCTGTTCGCCGGCATCTTCGTCACCATGGCGCCGGTGCTGGCGATCCTCAAGGCCGGCCCGGCGGGTGCCCTGGCGCCGGTCGTGGCGCTGGTCAGCGACGAGCAGGGCCGGCCGTACGACCTCATGTACTTCTGGATCACCGGCGCGCTCTCGAGCTTCCTCGACAACGCCCCGACCTACCTCGTCTTCTTCAACCTCGCGGGCGGCGACGCCCGGGTCCTCACCAGCACGCTCGCGAGCACGCTCGTGGCGATCTCGGCCGGGGCGGTGTTCATGGGCGCCAACACCTACATCGGCAACGCCCCCAACTTCATGTGCCGGGCGGTGGCCGAGGAGATGGGCGTGCGCATGCCGAGCTTCCTCGGCTACATGCTGTGGTCGGGCGCCGTCCTGCTGCCGGTCTTCGCGCTCGTCGGCTGGATCTTCTTCACCTGAAGCGACGGGCGCGCGGCCCGCGGCGGCGCCTGCTCCGACGGGGGAGGACGCAGCCGCGGCGCGCGCCGCTCCGACGTGGCGACGGGCGCGCCCGCGCCGAGCGCCGCTCCGGCCGGACCGACGCTCCGCGGCTGGACCGGCGCTCCGCCGGCGGCCGGGCCGGCCACGGCCGGCCTGGCCCGCCTGCACGACGGCCCGGACCGCCGTCGGGGCACGCGCGCCCGCCGGCCCGAAGGAGCAGCCGGTGCCGGGGTCGAGGGTGGTCGCCGACCGTCGCCACGGCCGACCCGCCGCTGCCGGCCGGTCGACCGTGACGGCCGGACTTCGACCGCCGCGCGCCGCGATCGGCACCCGCACCCCCGGCCCGCTCCGGGCGCGCCGGCGCGGGGCGCGGCGCACGCGGCCGGTGCCGCGCTCGCGTCGACCGTGGCCGGGCTCGCGGCGGACCGGCCGCCCCGGCGCGGGTGGGCGCGGGACGGAGGTCGGCCGGGGGCCCGTCCCGGGCCGGAACCGCGGCACCGCGAGCCCGAGCCAGGGGTCCGGGCCCGGTCCGCGCGCCCGGAGCCACGCGGCGCCGCCGCCCGGGGTCCGGCCGGACCGCCGTGTCGGCGGCCCGGGACCCTGCCGCCCCCGCGAGGCCCGGCCCGAACCTGGCACAATGAAACGTCGAACGCCGTCGACCCTGCCGCCGCCGCGAGGCGTGGCCGGGTTGGCTGGCCCACTGTGGCCGGCTCCACCCGTGGCCGCCGCGCGCGGCGCCCGTCGCGCCGAGCGGCCCGGCCGGCGGCGCGGGGACGTGGAGCGCGCGACGCGCCGGCGCGGGCCCTTCCCGCTCGCCCGGCGCTCCGGCCCGGGTGGTGCCGGACCGCGCGCCCGGACCATCGCACCGCCCGGCCGCGGGGCGGGGCGCCTCGACCTTTGGCCGGCGCGCGATGGGCCCGATCCGCAGCCCCGCTCAGCTGCTCAGGAGCAAGGGCGCCTCGACCCGGTCGACCAGGTGATGGGTGACGGCACCGAACGGCCGCTCGCGCCAGGACGCCGGCCGAACGCGCCCATCACCACGAGCGCGGGCTCCAGCGCCTCGATCCGCGCCAGGA
>CAZDFD010000031.1:0-22564 GCA_964504655.1 uncultured Geminicoccaceae bacterium | reverse complement strand
GGCTCCAGCGCCTCGATCCGCGCCAGGAGCTCGTCGGCGAAGCCGCCCTGGCCCTCGAGCCCGTGCGCCCGCGCCGCGAGCCCGTGCCGGGCCAGGAGGAGCGCCGCCTGCTCGGCGTGCCCGAGCGCCTCCGCGCGGGCCGCGGCGACGGTCACCACGTGCACCTCGCGGCCGGCCAGGAGGCCCAGGAGGAGCGCCGCGTGCAGCGCCCGCGCGGAACCCGGGCTGCCGTCGTAGGCGGCGACCGCGGGTCCCGGGGCGAGCGGCCGGGCGTCGGCCAGGAGCAGGGGCCGCGCGCAGGCGGGCACGAGCTCCTCGAGCGGCAGCGCCAGCTCGGTCTCGGCCGCCTCCTCGAGACGGCGGCGGCGCAGCGCGTTGGGCAGTACGAGCAGATCGTGCGCCTCGACCGCGAAGGCGAGCTCGCGGACCGCGTCGCCGTCGAGGCGGACGACGTGGCCGTCGAGGCCTTCCCTGCGGAGCCGGGCCTCGAGCTCGCCCGCGATCGCCCCGAGCCTCGCGTCGAGCTGCGCGGTCCGGGTCTCGACGGCGTGCCGGCGGAACGCCTCGCCGCCGAGCGGCACGGCCTCGGGCGCCTCGAGCCGGGCGCGGTCGAGGGTCGGCCGCAGCTCGAGCCGGGCGCCGGTCGCGCGCGCCAGGCCGAGCGCCGTGTCGAGCGCCGCCGCGTGGTCGGCGATGCCGTCGAGCGCCATCAGCAGCGAGCGCAGCATCCGAACCCTCCCGCCCGCGCGGGCCCGGCGCCCGCCCGGGATCGGCCTCCGCCTGGATCAGCGGTCGCGCGAGATCACGGTGGCCTTGAGCCGCAGCCGGGCGGCGCGCGGCGAGCCGGGCGGCAGTACGGGCGACGGCTCGGGCCGTGCCGGGGTCGGCTCGGCCGGCTCCGGCTCCTCCTCCATCTCGGCCAGCCGCGGCGGCGGTGGCGGCTCGCGCGGCGCGCTCACGGCGAGGCTCAAAGCGAGCTCGCGCAGCCGTTCCTTGGCGATCGCCACCGGCGGGCGGGCGGGCGTCTCGGGCACCGGCTCGGGCGGCCCGGCGAGCGCCGCGTCGGCGTCGGCCACGGTGAGCTTGAGCCGCGCCAGCTGCTCGAGCAGCTCCTCGCGATGCGCCGGCGGCAGCCGCTCGACGCCCTGCTCCTCGATCAGCCGCTCGGCCTGCGCCAGAAGGTTGCGGGCGTGCGCGAGCTGGCCCGAGACGCGGGCGTTGCCGGCCAGCACCTGCGCCAGCGCCTTGGTCGCCGGCTGCATCTGGCCGATCAGCTCGTGCAGCCCGCCCGGGCCGCGCCGGCCGGCCTCGAAGCGCCGTCCGCCGGCCGGTCCGCCACCGGCTCCACCGCCCTTGCCGCGCTTCTTGCCGCCGCGACGATATGGGAACATGCGATCCACTCTTCCTCTCGTGCGCGTGCCGCCTCTCGTGTGCGTGCCGCCTCGCCGCCGCGCGCCGGCGCCCGTCCGCCCCCCGGGCCCGCGGGGTCGCTGCCCCCGGGCTCGCCGTCGCCGGGCCCCGGCCCGGCCGCCCGCCGCCCCCGGCCGCCCGCCGCCCTCGCGACCGGCTGTGCGGCTCGGCCGCGCCGGCGACCTCCCTTCGCCTCCGGCCGCCCGCCCCGTCGGCCCGATCCGCCCGGCCGCCGGCTGCGGACTTCCGCCCGCTCCGGACGCCCGTGCGCTCCGGACCCGGGCCCGCCCCGG
The DNA here is from genome assembly GCA_964504655.1 of uncultured Geminicoccaceae bacterium. Lineage (GTDB taxonomy): Bacteria > Pseudomonadota > Alphaproteobacteria > Geminicoccales > Geminicoccaceae > JANXAZ01. The sequence continues at coordinate 20,861 of CAZDFD010000031.1, read as the reverse complement.
ACCTTCCCGATCCGGCCGTCCGGACGGCCCGCCTCGGAGCGCGGGCGCGGCGTCCGGCCGTCCGGGGCACGCGCCGTCGGCCCGGGCCCGCCGCCCGCCCGCCGCACCGCGGCCCCGGCTTGTCTGGAACACCTTCCACGTAGCCGGTGGGCGGGAAAATTCAAGCACCTCGCCGCCACGCCGGCGATCCGCGCGGCACCGGGCCGCGGCCGCGCTCACCCTGTCACCGCGGCGCCGCACCCGCCGGCGCGGCGCAGCACGATCCCGAGCCGACCGGGCGCCGGCCGGGTCAACCGGCCGCCCGCGAGCCGCGCCAGCCGGGCGAGCAGGCCCAAGAGCAGCCCGGCCTCCTCGGCCGCGGCGAGGGCCCGCTCCGGCTCGCCCGAGGCGGCCAGCTCGAGCAGGAGCAGGCGGCCGCGCCGGTCCGGCCGCAGCCGCGCCTCGAGCGGGCCGCCCACGAGCCGCCGCGCCAGCCCGAGAGCGGCCGCCAGGGGCGAGGGATCGGCGCGGGCGAGCGTCGCCGCCGCGGGTCCGGCGAGCCGGACCCCGGCCGCGGCCAGGACCGCGCCCAGATCGAGCGGGCCCTGCCGCCGCGGACCGCCGGCCCGCCCGGCCACCTCGAGCAGCGGTCCGAGCAGCCGCTCGAGCCGCTGCGCCGCCTCGCCGACCGCGCCCACGAGCTCGCGCGCCTCGCCGCCGAGCGGCCCGCCGGCACCGCTCAGGAGCAGCTCGGCGGCACCGCGGATCGCCAGGAGCGGTGTGCCGAGTGCGTGCCGCGACAGCTCGCCCGGCGGCCCCCGCTCCGGCCGCTGCAGGACGAGCACCCCCGCTTCCGCCATGCCCGCTCCAGCCCAGGTCCCTCCGCCGCGGCCAGTCTCGCAGGTCGGGGTTAACGCCGCGTGAACAGCGGCTCAGCCGCCCGGCCGGCGCGCCTTGGCGATCAGCTCGGCGAGCCTCGCCACCGGTGCGGCGCCCGGGATCAGCGTGTCGCCCACGACGAAGCTCGGCGTGCCGCTGATCCCGAGCGCCTCGGCCAGCTCGCGGCTGTGCTCGATCGCGCGTTCGACCTCGGGTGCGCGCATGTCGCGGGCGAGCCGCTCGGGGTCGAGCCCCTGGCGCCGGGCGAGCTCCAGGATCGCCGTCTCCGACAGGTCCTTGGCCTGGTAGAGCGCCCAGTGCAGCTCGCCGTAGCGGCCCTGCTTCCTGGCCGCGAGCGCCGCCCGCGCGGCGGTCACCGAGTCCGGACCCAGGATCGGGAACTCCTTGACCACGAGGCGGACCCGGCGGTCCTGCTCGAGCAGCGCGCGCAGCGCCGGCGCCATCGAGCGGCAGTAGCCGCAGCGATAGTCCATGAACTCGACGATGGTGACGTCGCCCGCGGGATCGCCGAGCGCCGGGTCCTCGGCCCGGCCGACGAGCTCGCCCCGGCGCTCGGCGATCACCGCCCGCTGGCGGTCGGCCTCGGCCGCGTCGCGCCGCCGCTGCAGCTCCTGCAGCGCCTCGTACAGCACCTCGGGCTCGCGCAGGAGATAGTCCTTGACGATCCGCTCGACCTCGCCGACCGGCATCGGCGCCGGGCCGCCGCCCTGGCCGCGGGCCGGGTCGGTCGGGGCGAGCGCGGCCAGGAGCGCCAGGATCGGGGCGAGCCGTCGCATGCATGCTCTCCAGAGGGCCGGTCCCTCGGGCCGGGCGCCCCAGCTCCTAGCCGAGCCGCGGCCCGGGTGAAAGCCGCCCGCCGCCGGCACCTGCTCAGCGCCGCCGCCGCGGCGGCTCCTCGGCTCGCGGCTCGGGCAGCGTCTCGGCCTCGCGGGCGAGGTCCTGCAGCCGGAGCCAGGCCGGATCGTCGGCGCGGATCTGCTGGCGGGCGCGGCCCAGATGGAGTTCGGCGTCGCGCCGGTTGCCGACCAGCACCGCGGCCTCGGCGAGCGCCAAGGAGGCCGGCCCGAGCCGGCCGAGCCGGCCCTCGGCGATGCCGAGCGTCTTGAACGCGCCGGCGTCGCGCGGCGTGGCCCGGGTCACCTCGCGCGCCAGCGCCGCCGCCTCCTCGGTGCCGCCGCCGCCCGGCAGCTCGAGCAGGGCCCGGGCGAGACCCAGGCGGATCAGGGCGGCGTCGGGGCGGAGCGCCAGCGCCGCCCGGTAGGGTGGCACGGCCGCCTCGATCCGGCCGTTCTCGAACAGGATCTGGCCCAGCAGTTCGTGCAGGAAGGCGTCCTTCGGGCGCTCCGCCACGAGCCCGCGGGCGAGGTCGAGGGCACCGTCGAGCTCGCCCCGCCGGTGCAGGGCCGCGGCGCGGGCGATCCGCCCCGGCACGCCGTCCGCGCTCCAGCGCTCGAGCACCCGCGCCGGATCGCCCAAAAAGCCGTCGAGCTTGCCGCGGGCGCGCTCGTGCGCCTGGGCGCGGGCCGGGCCCAGGGTCCGGCCGCGCCAGGGCGAGGCCGCGTCCTGGCTCTCGAGGAACGCCACCCGGTCGCGCGTCAGCGGGTGGGTGCGGCGCCAGACGCTGCCCTCGCCCGCGATCCGCAGGTCCTGCGTGTCGAGGACCTCGAAGAACTCGATCAGCCCGCGCGGCGGCAGCTTGAGCTCGGCCAGGTAGCCGACCGCGGCCTGGTCGGCCGCCTGCTCCTGGCCGCGCGAGAAGGCGAGCACGCCGCTCTGGGCGACGGTGGCGCCGCCGGCCAGGATCGCGGTGCCGAGCTGCGGCGCCCCGGCCGCGGCCGCGGCCAGCCCGAGCACGGCGCCGATCAGCATCTGGCCGAGGGCCCGGTCGCGGGCCACGAGCTGGCGGGTCAGATGGCCGCCGGCGATGTGGCCGGCCTCGTGCGCGATCACGCCCGCGAGCTGTTCGGGCGTGCCGGCCCGCACCAGGAGCCCGGTGTGCAGGAACAGGTTCTGGCCGCCCGCCACGAAGGCGTTCAGCCGGTCGTCCTTGACCAGGTAGAGGTCGACCGCCTCGGGCACGAGGCCGGCGGCCACGAGGATCGGGTCGGCGATCGCCCGGACATGCTCCTCGATCTCGGCGTCGCGCACGATCGTGAGCGCGCGCGCCGCGTCGCTCGCCACGAGCAGCGCTCCGAGAAGAGCGAGCCCCGCCGCCCGCAGCACCCGACCGACCGGCATGCGTCCCGTTCCCGGGCAGGATTGACGCGACCCGCCGGCCGCGGCCACCTGCCGACCGATCCCTCAGATGGGTTCGCGAGGCCCCTGATGCCAGCCTTCCGCCCGGCCCGGCGCAGCGCCGTGGCTCCGTTCACCGTGATGGAGGTGCTGGCCGCGGCCAACCGCCGCGCCGCCGCGGGCCTGCCGGTGTTCCACCTCGAGATCGGCGAGCCCGGCGGCGGCCCGCCCGCTTCCGTGCTGGAGGCCGCCCGCCGCGCCCTCGACGGCGGCCGGCTCGGCTACACCGAGGCGCTGGGATTGCCCGAGCTGCGCGCCCGCATCGCCGAGCTCTACGCCCGCCGTCACGGGCTCGCCCTCGACCCGGCGCGGATCGCCGTCACCTGCGGCGCCTCGGGCGCCTTCGTGCTCGGCTTCCTCGCGGCCTTCGAGGCCGGCGACCGGGTCGCGCTCGCGACCCCGGCCTACCCCGCCTACCGCAACATCCTGGACGCCCTCGGCGTCGAGCCGGTGGCGCTGCCGACCGGACCCGAGACCCGCTTCCAGCCGACCGTCGAGCTGCTCGAGGCGGTCCCGGGCCCGCTCGCCGGCCTCCTCCTGCAGAGCCCGGCCAACCCGACCGGCACCATGCTCGAGGACGCCCAGCTGGCGCGGCTCGCCGGCTGGTGCCGGGACCGCTGCGTGCGGCTCGTCGCCGACGAGATCTACCACGGCATCACCTACGAGCGGCCGGCCGCGAGCGCCCTCGCCTGGATGGACGAGGCGCTGATCGTCAACAGCTTCTCCAAGTACTGGTGCATGACCGGCTGGCGGCTGGGCTGGGCGGTGGTGCCCGAGGACCTGCTCGGGCCGCTCACCCGGCTCGCCCAGAACCTGTTCATCGCCCCCCCGGCGATCGCCCAGCACGCGGCCCTGGCGGCGCTCGAGGCCGAGGCCGAGCTCGATCTCCGGGTGGCCGGCTACCGCCGCAACCGCGACCGGCTGCTCGCCGCACTCGCCGGCGGCGGGCTCGACCGGGTGGCACCGCCCGACGGCGCCTTCTACCTCTGGGTCGACGTCCGCGACCGCGGCGAGCCGGCCACCGCGCTCTGCCGGCGCCTGCTCCAGGAGACCGGCGTGGCGCTCACCCCCGGCACCGACTTCGACCGCGCGCGCGGCGAGGACTGGGTGCGGCTGTCCTTCGCCGGCGCCGAGGCCGAGGTCGCGGCCGCGGCCGAGCGGCTCGCCGCCTGGCTCGGCCGCTCCTGAGCCGGGCTCAGCCCGGGCGGACCCAGCGGCTCCACCAGCCCTGCCGCGGCGGCCGCGCCGGGCCCTGCCCGGCCGCCTCCTCGGCGGTCTCGGCGAGCTGCGGCTGCGGTGCGCGCGGGACCGGCTCGACCGCGGGCGGCGCCGGCGGTGCGGCGCGCGGGCTCGGCTCGACCGGCGGCGCCGCCGGCTCCACCGCGACCGGCTCCACCGCGACCGGCTCCACCGCGACCGGCGGCGCGGCGGCGGGCCGCGGCACCTCCGCCGCGGCCGGCTCGGCCGCGACGACCGCGACCTCGACGCCCGAGGGAGCCTCGACCGGCGCTGCGGGCTCGGCCGCGGCGCGGGTCCGCCGGCGCCGCCGCGGCCGCCGCTCGGCCGCCTCGGCCTCGTCCGAAGGTGCCGCCTCGGCGACCGCCTCCGGACCGGGCTCGGCCGCCGCCTCCACCGCCGTCGGCTCGGCCGCGGCGCGCGACCGCCCGGCGGCGGCCCGCCTGGGCCGGGCCCGCCGCGCCACGGCGGGCGCCGGCTCCGCCTCGGCCGGCTCGCCCGCGACCGGCTCGAGCGCAGCCGGCTGCACCGCCGCGGCCGCCTCCACGGGCTCGGCCGGGGCCTCCTCCTCGTCCTCCTCCACGGGCTCGACCACCCCGGCCGTGGCCTCCGCGGTGTCGTGCCCGTTGGCGCCCGGGGCCGCGACCGCGCCCACGGTCTCGCCCTCACCGCCGCGCCGCCGCCGCCGCCGCCGGCGGCGGCGTCGCCGGCCGCCCTCCTCGCCGCCCTCCTCGGCCGCGGCCGCCGCGGGGCGTCCCGGGACCCGTTCGGCCGACCGCTCGGCCGACCACTCGACCGTCCGCTCGGCGACCGGCTCACCGGCGGCCTCGCCGGCCGCCTCGGCCGCCTCGGCCGGCTCCTCGCGGCGCTCGACCACCTCGAGCTCGACCCGCGACGGGCCGGCCCGCTCGGCCGGCTGGACCTCGACCTTGAGGTCGTAGCGCTGCTCGAGGCGGACCAGGAGCTCGCGCTTGCGGTTGAGGAGGTAGAAGGCGACCTCGAGCGGCAGGGTCACCTTGAGCCGCCGGGCCTCGCGCTTGATGCCGGCGTCCTGGATCAGCCGGAGCGCCTGCAGCGCGCAGGATTCGGTCGAGCGCACCACGCCCATGCCCTCGCAGTGCGCGCAGACCTGGGTCGACAGCTCCTGCAGCGACGGCCGCAGCCGCTGGCGGGACAGCTCGAGCAGGCCGAACATGCTGATCCGGCCGAGCTGGATGCGCGCCCGGTCGGCCTTCAGGGCGTCCTTGAGCCGCTTCTCGACCGTCCGCTGGTGGCGGTGCTCGGCCATGTCGATGAAGTCGATCACGATCAGCCCCGCCAGATCGCGCAGGCGGAGCTGGCGGGCGACCTCCTCGGCCGCCTCGAGGTTGGTCTTGAGGGCGGTCTCGTCGATGTGCCGCTCGCGCGTCGAGCGGCCGGAGTTGACGTCGATCGCGGTCAACGCCTCGGTCGTGTGGATCACGATCGAGCCGCCCGAGGGCAGGGTCACCACCGGGCGGTACATCTTGTCGAGCTGCTCCTCCACCTGGTAGCGGTAGAAGAGCGGAACCTCGTCCTCGTAGAGCTTGATCTGCCGGGCCCGGCTCGGCATCAGCATCTGCATGAAGCGCTTGGCGGTGCGGTAGGCGCCCTCGCCCTCGATCAGCACCTCCTCGATCTCGCGCGTGTAGAGATCCCGCAGCGCCCGGCGGACCAGATCGCCCTCCTCGTGGATCAGGCAGGGCGCGATGCTCTTGAGCGTGGTCTCGCGGATCTCGTTCCACAGCCGCAGCAGGTACTCGTAGTCCCGCTTGATCTCGGCCCGGCTGCGCTCCGCCCCGGCGGTGCGGATGATCAGCCCCATGCCCTGCGGGACCTCGAGCTCGCCGGCGATGCTCTTGAGGCGGCGGCGGTCCTCGTTGCTCATGATCTTGCGGCTGATGCCGCCGCCCCGGGGCGTGTTCGGCATCAAGACGCAGTAGCGGCCGGCGAGCGAGAGGTATGTGGTGAGCGCCGCGCCCTTGGTGCCGCGCTCCTCCTTGACCACCTGCACGAGCAGGATCTGGCGGCGCTTGATCACCTCCTGGATCTTGTAGGAGCGCAGCAGCCGGGCGCGCCGGCGGGCGAGCTCGTCGACGACGTCGGCGGTCTCCTCCTCGGCGTCCTGGGTGACCGACTGCGGCGCCTCGGGCGGCGCCTCGCCGTTGCCGCGCTCCTCCGAAGCCCGCTCGCCCTGGCCGCGCTCGCCCGCGGCCTCGGGCTCGGGCTCGGCCGCCCCCTTGGCCTGCGCCTCGCGCTCGAGCCGCTCCAGCATCTCGCGGTCGGCCTGCGGGATCTGGTAGTAGTCGGGGTGGATCTCGCTGAACGGCAGGAAGCCGTGGCGGTTGCCGCCGTACTCGATGAACGCGGCCTGCAGGGACGGCTCGACCCGGGTCACCTTGGCCAGGTAGATGTTGCCCTTGATCTGCCGCTTGGTGGAGCTCTCGAAGTCGAAGTCGACGAGCCGGCCGTCGTCGGCGACCACGACGCGGGTCTCCTCGCTGTGGGCCGCGTCGATCAGCATGCGTAGCGTCATGGACGATGGTCTCCGCCCGCCTCGGGGCCGCCCACGGCTCGAGCCGCGGAACCCCGGCGGGCTGGAAGGGGTCGCGGGCCGCTCGCCACCGGCCGCCCGTGCTCGGGTCGGCCCCTCCTCCTGCGGCCCACTGGTCTCGGGTCGTCGAGCGTGCCGTCGCAGCGTCCGGCGGGGCCGACCCGCGAGCGGGCGGCCGCCTCCCGCCCGCGGCGACCCCGATCCCTTCGGCGGGCGCGATGCAGGCGGGCCATGCCGGACGGCGGCAACGGGCCAAGCGGCGGTTTCCGCTTGCCGCGCTCGAGCCGTGGCGCTTGACTTATAAGCGGTGGCGACGAGGGTCTCAATCACCGAGTTCGGCGCGCCGCCGCGCGCCCGGCTCGCGGCCGGGCGGCGGCTCGGGCGCGCGCTCGCCCTCCTGGCGGCACTGCTCGGCCCGCTCGCCCTGCCCGCCCCCGAGCTCGCCGCCCAGGGCCAGCCCGCCCCGGGCGTCGCGGCGCCGCCGGCCGAGCTCGCGGCGGTCCGGCTCGGCCAGCAGGGCCGCTTCACCCGCGTCGTGCTCGACCTCGACCGCCCGGTGCCGTTCGAGACGCGCCTCGAGCGCCAGCCGGCGCAGCTCGTGATCGACCTCGTGGAGCCGCTCGGCCGCGTCCGCCTCGAGCCGACGGTGCGGCCGCGCGGCCTCGCGCGCGCCGTGCGCGGCACGGCGCTGCCCGGCGGCGGCACCCGCCTCGCCGTCGAGCTCGCCGGCCCGGCCGAGCTCGTGGCCCGCTTCTGGATCCCGCCCGGCACCCACAGCGGCGCCTGGCGGCTCGTGGTCGACCTCGAGCCCGAGGGCGCCGCCCGGCCCGCCCCCCCGGCCGAGCCCGAGCCGCCGCTGCCGCGACCGCGGCCGGTGGACGCGGCGGCGGCCTTCCAGGCGGCCCGCGCCGCCGCCGCCCGGCCCGCCCCCGCCCAGCCCGCCGCGGCCCGGCCCGCTGCCGCGCCGGTCGAGGCGGCGGCCGCGGCGGCCCGCGAGCCCGCCCGCAACGGCCAGGTCCGGCCGCCGGGCGGGCGCACCGTGGTCGCCGTCGACCCCGGCCATGGCGGGCCCGACCCCGGCACCATCGGCGTCGACGGCCTCAAGGAGAAGGACGTCGTCCTGGCCATGGGCCTCGAGCTCGCCGAGGCGCTCGAGGCGAGCGGCCGCTACACCGCGCTCTTGACCCGCCGCAGCGACGAGGGCCTGGCGCTGCGCGAGCGCATGCGGGTCGCCAGGGACGGCGGTGCGGCGCTGTTCCTGTCGCTGCACGCCGACAGCCTGGCCGACCCGCAGGTGGCCGGCGCCTCGGTCTACACGCTCTCCGAGACCGCCTCGGACGAGGAGGCGGCGGCGCTCGCCTCCAAGGAGAACAAGGCCGACATCCTGACCGGCACCGACCTCAGCCGGCACGACCCGATCGTGGCCTCGATCCTGATCGATCTCGCCCAGCGCGACACCTTGAACAAGTCGATCGAGCTCGCCCAGGCGCTCGCGGGCGAGCTGCAGAAGGTCACACCGCTCCTGCGCAACCATCGCCGCTTCGCCGGCTTCGCGGTGCTCAAGTCGCCGGAGACGCCCTCGGCGCTGATCGAGCTCGGCTATCTCTCGAGCCCGGAGGACGCCCGCCGGCTGGCCGACCCGCGCCACCGCCGCCGCCTCGCCCAGGCGATCCTGGCGGCCATTGACCGGCACACCGGCGCCGTCAAATAGAGCCGCACGCCCGCCCGACCCACAGGATCGCGCCCTTGCTCCGCCTGCTCGGCTGGCTCGCCCGCCTCGCCCTCGCCACCGTGGTCGCCGCGGTGGTCGGCGGTGCCGTGCTGCTCTGGTCGCTCGACCGGCTGGCGCTCGACCTGCCGGGCCACGAGCGGCTCGCCCGCTACGAGCCGCCGACCGCCACCCGCCTCTATGCCGGCGACGGCCGGCTGTTGGCCGAGTACGCCCGCGAGAAGCGCGTGTTCGTGCCCCTCCCGGCGATCCCGGTGCGCCTGCGGCAGGCCTTCGTGGCGGCCGAGGACCAGCATTTCTGGCGGCATCCGGGGATCGACCCCTCGGGCATCCTGCGCGCCGCCTTGGCCAATCTGCGCCGGCTGCAGGAGGGCGAGGGCGGCCGGCCGCAGGGTGCCTCGACCATCACCCAGCAGGTCGCCAAGAACTTCTTCCTGACGAACGAAGTCTCGCTCGAGCGCAAGCTCAAGGAGGCGGTCCTGGCGCTGCGGATCGAGCGGACCTTCAGCAAGGAGAAGATCCTTGAGCTCTACCTGAACGAGATCTTCCTGGGCAACCGCTCCTACGGCGTCGCCGCCGCCGCGCTCACCTATTTCGACAAGGCGCTCGACGAGCTGACGCTCGGCGAGGCGGCCTTCCTGGCCGGCCTGCCCAAGGCCCCCTCGCGCTACGACCCGGTCCGGGCCCCGGCCGAGGCCCGGGCGCGGCGCGACTACGTGCTCGGGCGGATGCTCGAGGACCGCTACATCGACCGCGCCGAGCACGACGCCGCCCGCGCCGAGCCGCTCGTGACCCGCCAGCGCCCGGCCGAGACCTCGGTCGTGGCCGAGTTCTTCACCGAGGAGGTCCGCCGCCAGCTGGTCGAGCGGCTGGGCGAGGCCGGCTTCTACGAGGGCGGGCTCGCCGTGCGCACCACCGTCGAGCCGCGCCTGCAGGCCCTGGCCGACCAGGCGCTCCGCGCCGGGCTCGCGGCCTACGACCGCAAGCACGGCTTTAGGGGCCCGCTCGCGAGCCTGGATCCGGGAGCACCCGACGCCGCCGCCCGCCTCGCCCGGATCGACCCCGGCTTCGAGCTCGGGAGCTGGCGCCTGGCACTGGTCCGCACCGCCGAGCGCGAGGCCGCCCGCCTGCTCCTGGCCGACGGCTCGGAGGGCCAGATCCCCTTGGCCGAGCTCGCCTGGGCGCGCCGCGTCGAGGCCGACGGCCGGCTCGGCCCGCCGGTCAGGGAGGCCCGCCAGGTGCTGCGCCCGGGCGAGGTTGTCCTGGTCGAGCCGCTCGCCACGCCCGGCCGCTTCGCGCTCCGCCAGAGGCCCCTGGTCGAGGGCGCGCTCGTGGCGCTCGACCCGCACACCGGGCGCGTGCTCGCCATGACCGGCGGCTTCAGCTACCGGCAGAGCCAGTTCAACCGCGCGACCCAGGCCAGGCGGCAGGCCGGCTCGGCGTTCAAGCCGTTCGTCTATCTGGCGGCGCTCGAGGCGGGCATGAGCCCGGCCTCGATCGTCTTGGATGCGCCGATCGTGATCGACCAGGGCCCGGGCCTGCCCAAGTGGCGGCCGGAGAACTTCAGCCAGCAGTTCTACGGGCCCTCGACGCTCCGCCTGGGCCTCGAGAAGTCGCGCAACCTCATGACCGTCCGCCTCGCCCAGGACCTCGGCATGGAGCGGATCATCGAGCTCGCGCGCCGCTTCGGCATCGAGCGGGGGCTCGAGCCCTACCTCTCGAACGCCTTGGGCTCGAACGAGGTGACCCCGCTCGGGCTCGCCACCGCCTACGCCATGCTGGTCAACGGCGGGCGGCGGATCGAGCCCTTCCTCGTCGAGCGCATCCAGGACCGCCACGGCCGCACCACCTTCCGCCGCGACGGCCGCGAGTGCGCGGGGTGCCGCGAGCCGGACTGGCGCGGCCAGCCGCCGCCCGAGCCGCCCGATCTCCGCCCACAGGTCGCCGACCCGCGCCACACCTTCCAGATGGTCGGCATGCTGCAGGGCGTGATCGAGCGCGGCACGGCCGTGGCGGCGCGCGAGCTCGGCCGGCCGCTCGCCGGCAAGACCGGCACCACCAACGACGCCAAGGACGCCTGGTTCGTGGGCTTCTCGCCCGACCTCGTGGCCGCCGTGTTCGTCGGCTTCGACCAGCCGGCGAGCCTCGGCCCCAAGGAGACCGGCGCCTCGGTGGCCCTGCCGGTGTGGATCTCCTTCATGCGCGGCGCGCTCGACGGCACGCCGCCCGTGCCCTTCCGCACCCCGCCCGGGATCCTGCTCGTGCAGATCGACGCCGCCACCGGCCAGCGCCCGGGCCCGGGCAGCCGGGTGGTGATCTCCGAGGCCTTCCTGCCCGGCAGCGAGCCGGGCCCGGCCAGGGCCGCGGCCGAGCCCGCCGCCGGCGACGCCCGGGCCGGGCCGCCCGCCGCCGGCGGCGCCACCGGCGGCGGCCTCTATTGACAGCGGGCCGCTTCTGCCCGACCGCTCCGCGCCACCCCGACCCACCCTCCCGGAGAACCGCCATGCGCGCCGAGCTCGCCCAGCATCTCGAGCCGATCCGCTCGGGCCTGGCCCTCCTGCGGAGGCATCTTTGACTGGGACAACGCCCTCCTGCGCCTGGCCGAGCTCGATTCGCTGAGCGAGGACCCGAAGCTCTGGGACCAGCCGGAGCGGGCCCAGGCGCTGATGCGCGAGCGCACCCGGCTCGCGGCCGCGGTCGAGCGCCAGCGGAGCCTCGAGAAGCGGCTCGAGGACGCGCTCGGGCTGGGTGAGCTCGCCGAGGCCGAGGACGACCGCGAGATCCTGGCCGAGGTCGAGCGCGAGCTCGGGGCGCTCGCGGCCGAGGTCGCCCGGCTGCAGCTCCAGTCGCTGCTCTCGGGCGAGGCCGACGGCAACGACTGCTACCTCGAGGTCAATGCCGGGGCCGGCGGCACCGAATCCTGCGACTGGGCCGAGATGCTGTTGCGGATGTACGTCCGCTGGGCCGAGCAGCACGGCTTCAAGGTCGAGTGGATCGAGGAGACCGCCGGCGAGGAGGCCGGCATCCGCTCGGCCACGATCCGCATCCTGGGCGAGAACGCCTATGGCTGGCTCAAGACCGAATCGGGCGTGCACCGGCTGGTGCGGATCTCGCCCTTCGACAGTGCCGCCCGCCGGCACACGAGCTTCGCCTCGGTCTGGGTGTTCCCGGTGATCGACGACCGGATCCAGGTCGAGATCAACGAGAAGGACTTGAAGATCGACACCTACCGCGCCTCGGGTGCGGGCGGCCAGCACGTCAACCGGACCGATTCGGCGGTCCGCATCACGCATCTGCCCACGGGCATCGTGGTCGCCTGCCAGACCGACCGGAGCCAGCACAGGAACCGCGCCATGGCGATGGACATGCTCCGAGCCCGGCTCTACGAGCGCGAGCTGCAGAAGCGCCGCGCCGAGCAGGCCGCCACCGAGGCCGCCAAGACCGACATCGGCTGGGGCCACCAGATCCGGTCCTACGTCCTCCACCCCTACCGCATGGTCAAGGACCTGCGCACCGGGGTCGAGACCTCGGACACCCAGGGCGTGCTCGACGGCGACCTCGATCCGTTCCTCGAGGCCTCGCTCGCCCAGGGCGCCGGCACCCGCCGGCCCGAGGCGGCGCAGGCCTGACGCGGCGGCACCGGCGGGAGGGATCGCTTGAGCGAGCGCGTCCTGATCCTCGACTTCGGCTCGCAGTACACCCAGCTCATCGCCCGCCGCCTGCGCGAGCTCCGGGTCTATTGCGAGATCCACCCCTGCACCTGGACCGAAGCCGAGATCCGCGCCTTCGCGCCGCGGGCGGTGATCCTCTCGGGCGGCCCCGCTTCGGCCTTCGAGGAGGAAAGTCCGAAGCTCCCGCCCGTGGTGCTCGAGCTCGGCGTGCCCGTGCTCGGCATCTGCTACGGCGAGCAGGCCCTGTGCGCCGCACTCGGCGGCCGGGTCGAGCCCGGTGTGGTGCGCGAGTTCGGTCGCGCCCCGATCGAGCTCGGGTGCGAATCGCCCCTCTTCGACGGCATCCTCCGCGTGGGCGAGCGGGCCGAGGTCTGGATGAGCCACGGCGACAAGGTCACGGCGCTCCCGGAGGGCTTCCGGGCCGTGGCCGCGAGCCCCGCCTCGCCCTTCGCGGCGATCGCCGACGAGCGCCGGCACCTCTACGGCGTGCAGTTCCACCCCGAGGTCGCGCACACGCCGATCGGCAGGGACCTCCTCGCCAATTTCTGCTTCCGCGTCGCGCGGCTCTCGGGTGACTGGTCGATGGCCGCCTTCCGCGAGGAGGCGGCCAAGAAGATCCGCGCCCGCGTGGGCGCGGGCCGCGTGCTCTTGGGCCTCTCGGGCGGGGTCGATTCGGCCGTGGCCGCGCTCCTCCTCCACGAGGCGATCGGCGAGCACCTCACCTGCGTGTTCGTCGACACGGGGCTCCTGCGGCAGGGCGAGGCGCGCGAGGTGGTCGAGATGTTCCGCGGCCACTTCAACGTCCCGCTCGGCGTGGTCGAGGCGGGCCCGCGCTTCCTCGAGACGCTTCGCGGCGTCGTCGACCCGGAGGAGAAGCGCAAGCGGATCGGCCGGCTGTTCGTCGAGGTCTTCGAGGAGGAAGCGCGCAAGCTCGGCCCGGTCGACTTCCTGGCCCAGGGCACCCTCTACCCCGACGTGATCGAGAGCGTCTCCTTCCGCGGCCCCTCGGTCACGATCAAGTCGCACCACAATGTGGGCGGGTTGCCCGAGCGGATGCGCCTGGCACTGGTCGAGCCCTTGCGCGAACTCTTCAAGGACGAGGTCCGCGAGCTCGGCCGCGAGATGGGCCTGCCCGAGGCCTTCGTCGGCCGCCACCCCTTCCCCGGCCCGGGTCTGGCCGTCCGCATCCTGGGCGAGGTCACGGCCGAGCGGGTGGCCCTCCTGCAGCGCGCCGATGCGATCCTCCTCGAGGAGATCCGCGGGGCCGGCCTGTACGAGCGGATCTGGCAGGCCTTCGCCGTCCTCCTGCCGGTCCGCTCGGTGGGTGTGATGGGCGACCAGCGCACCTACGAGCAGGCCTGCGTGCTGCGCGCGGTGACGAGCGAGGACGGCATGACCGCCGACGTCTTCCCCTTCGACCTGCCCTTCCTCGCCCGCGTCGCCAACCGCATCGTCAACGAGGTCCGCGGCATCAACCGCGTCGCCTACGACGTCACGAGCAAGCCGCCCGGCACGATCGAGTGGGAGTGAGCCGCGGCCGCTCCCGGGCCGAGGATACCTCAGCCGGAGCCGCCGGCCCCCGAGCCGCCGGACATGGCGCCTCGGCCCGAGCCGCCGGCCCCGGACGCGCCGGCCATGGCGCCCACCGCGAGCGCGTAGGTCGAGGCCGAGCCCAGCCAGTCGGTGCGCCGGCGCGCGGGCCACGGGCAGGCCGCGGCGAGCGGATCGGAAGGCGCCGCCGCCGCGAACCGCGAGAGCCCGGCCCCGACCGGTGCGGCCGCGGCCGCCGCAGGCCCGACCGCCGCGGACGCCGCCGCCGCTGCGAACGGCCCGTCCACCGCCGGCCCGGCTCCGGACGGTCCCGGCCCCGGCCCCGGCGCCGGTGGGCGCGGCCCGTTCGCCGGCCCCGCTGCGGACGGCCCCGCCACCGGCGACCGCGCCACCGGCCCGGCTCCGGACGGTCCCGCCACCGGCGACCGCGCCGCCGGCCCTGCTGCGGACCGCCCCGATGCCGTGGGCCGCGACGCCCCCGCCTCGGCGGCCGGGCGCGGCGCCGGGTCGGCGGTCCGCGCCTCGGGGCTCCGGGCCGCGGGCCCGCGGAGCGTGCCGTCGCGCAGCTTCCGGGCGAGCCACTCGAGGCGGTCGGGGTTGAGCCCGGGGACCGGCAGCGGCTGCGGCCGGCCGTAGCGCAGCTCCTCCATCTCGTAACCGAGCATCCGGCGGTCGGCCTCGAGGCGGTGGCGGGCCCGCTGCAGGGTGGCGAGCGAGGGCCAGCCCTCGAGCGGCCGCGCCTCGAGGAGCGCGCCCATGAGGCGCTCCTCGACCGCGTCGAGCCGCAGCCGCCGCCAGGCGAGGGCCGCCACCGAATCGGCCACCGCCCGCTCGGCGGTGTCGATCGGGGCGATGCGCGCGTGCCAGTCGCGGCGGAGCGCGGCGAAGGCGGCGCGCGCCGGCCCGTCGGGCAGGAGCGCGTCGAGGACCGGCCCGTCCGGGGCCGTGGAGGCGAGGGACAAGGGCAGCTCTCCCGCCGGTTGCCCAGCCCTTCTATCCTATACTAGGATGATTGTCAACACGCACCCTCACCCCCTCCCCGCCACCCCGCCACGCCGCCCGCGGCACGAGGCTCCCGAGGGGCGGCTCTGGGTCGCGGACGGCCACGGCCGCCGGCACCGGCGGTCGTGGCACGCGCCTCCCGAGGCGCTCCTACCCCTTGACCGCCCCCAAGGAGATGCCCCGCACGAGGAACCGCTGCAGCGTCGCCACGACGATGAAGATCGGCAAGGTCCCGAGCACGCTCATCGCCGCGATCTTGGCCCAGAAGTTGGACTGGCCGCCGAAATAGTGGGTCACCTGGACCGGGAAGGTCACCACGTTGCTGCGCGAGAGGATCAGGGCGAACAGAAAATCGTTCCACGCGAAGACGAAGGTGAACACCGCGGTGGCGAAGAGGCCGCCGCGGACCACGGGGAACACGACCTTCCACAAGACCTGCCAGCGCGTGCAGCCGTCGACCAGCGCCGCCTCCTCGAGCTCGAGGGGCACGTCCTGGACGTAGCCGCGCATCATCCAGATGACATAGGGCAGGTTGAAGGCCGTGTAGAGGACGATCAGCCCATGATAGGTGTCGACCCAGCCGAGCTTCACGAACAGCAAGAAGACGGGAAAGACGATCGCGATGGGCGGGATCATCCGGTTGGAGATGACCCAGTTGGCGTAATGCTTGCCGCCGGTGCCGAACCGGGCGATCGAGTAGGCGGCCATGGTGCCGAGCAGCGTGGCGGCCAGCGTGCTCGTGGTCGCGAGCACGAGGCTGTTCCACACCGTCCAGGCGTCGCCGTCCTTGAACAGGACGGCGTAGTTGCCGGTCTGCAGCGAGGCCGGCCACCAGACCGGCGGGTAGGCGAAGATCTCGTCCGGCGTCTTGAACGAGATCATGAACAGCCAGTAGACCGGGAACAGGAAGAAGATCACGGCCAGGAGTGCCGCCGCGGTCCGCAGCGCGAGGCCGAGCCCGCGATCCGCCCTCATCGGACGCCCCTCATCGGGCGATCGCCACGCGGTCGAGCGCGGTCATCACGAGCGCCGAGAGCAGCAGGATGATGACCAGCGCCATGGCCGCCGCGTAGGAGGTCTCGAACTGCTGGAAGCCCACCACGTAGGCGTAGATCGAGATCGTCTCGGTCATCGTGCCGGGGCCGCCGCGGGTGAGCCCCCAGACCACGTCGAACAGCCGGAAGAGGTCGAGGCCGCGGATCAGAAGCGCGATGACGACGACCGGGCGGATCGCCGGCAGGACGATCCAGAAGAGCCGCTGCAGCCAGGTGGCGCCGTCGATCTCGGCCGATTCGAGCTGCGATCTGTCCACTTCGTTCAACGCCGCCCACAGCAGCAGGAACATGAAGGGCGTCCACTGCCAGATCTCGGCCAACAGAATGGCCGGGTAGACGAAGGAGGGATTGTTGATCCAGAGGATCGTGACCGGCTCGCCCGCGATCCAGGACAGGATCTGGTTGATCGGCCCGAAGCGGTTGTCGAACAAAAGCCGCCAGGTCGCACCGGCGACGATCGGCGAGACCACGACCGGCAGGACGATCAGGGCGATCAGCACTTGCCGGCCCGGCATCCTCTCGAGGAACAGGAGCGCCAGGAGGAAGCCCAAGGCGAGTTCGGCCGGCAGCGCCACGCCCAGGAACAGGAGGGTGTGGCCGAGCGCCTCCCAGAAGCGCGGGTCGGCGAGCAGCCGGGCGTAGTTGGCGAGCCCCTGGAAGCTCGTGTCCTCCTCCAGCATGGTGATGTTCTGGAAGGACACGAGGAGCGTGTAGACGAACGGGAACAGGCCCACGAGCAGGATCACGAAGGTCGCGGGTGCGACGAGCAGCCAGCGGAACTGCCGGTCGGCCCAGGCCGCGCGCAGCGGCTCGTGCCGCACCCCCGCCGCTTCGACCGCCGCGGCCATGCTCCCTCCCTTGACAGGCTTCCAGACCTAGCCTAGGATCCAGCGCCGAGGATGCCGCCCGGCCGGGAGCTCCTCTCCCGGCCGGGCGCGCCGCTCAGAGCTTGGGATAGGCGTTGGGCTTGGCGGCCCACTCGGCATAAGCCGCCTTCTGCTTCTCGACGCCGATCTGCTGGGTGATCCGGTCCCAGGCGGCGGCGACGTCGTCGAGGATCTTCTTCGGATCCTCGCCCGCCCAGAGCCGCGAGATGCCCTGGCGCAGCGCCTCCTCGTACTTGTCGGTCTGGATCAGCGACAGATCCAGGAGACCGTTGACGGCACCCGCCTGCAGCGCCGCCAGGTACTCGGGCGCCTCGGGCCAGCGCCGGCGGTACTCCTCCGAGGCGAAGTGGCTGTCGCGGAACGGGTCGCGGAGCGCGAAGGGGAGCTGGACGCGCTGCAGCGAGGTGTCCTTGGAGTTGAGCCACTGGATGAACAGATAGGCCGCCTCCTTCTTCTTCGAGGAGGAGGAGACGCAGAGCGAGAAGCCGGCCGCGAGCTGCGGGTGGCCGCCCGGCGGCATGGCGTAGCCGACCTTGCCCGCGATCTGCGACTTGGGCACCCAGGAGAGCGCCTTCTCGTCGGTGCCGTAGCCCGCCGCCCAGCGGCCGTAGGGCGGCCAGGAGATGGTGATGGCGCTGTCGCCCTTGAGGAAGGCCGCCAGGTTCTCGACGAAGCCCCAGGCCTCCATGCCCGCCGGCCCGAGCTTGTTCTCCTTGAGCCAGCCCTGGAAGGTCTTGACCCCGGCCTCGCTGTTGATCGTGGCCTTCATCGTCGCCGCGTCGAAGAACTTGCCGCCGTTGTTGCGGAACCGCTCCTGGAACATGAACTGCATGTAGGGTGCCTCGCGGAAGAAGGCGCACCCGTGCGGCTTCTTGCCGGTCACCTCGTTGATCGCCGCCGCGACGTCGTACAGCTCGTCCCAGGTCTTGGGCGGCACCGGCAGGTCCTTGCCGGTCTTGGCCTTGTAGGCGGCCTGGACCTTGGGGTCGCCGAGCACGTCCTTGCGGTAGTACATCACGAAGACGTCGCCGTCGTCGGGAAAGCCGTAGATCTTGCCGCCGACGGTCATCTGGTTGTCGCGGTAGACCGGCGCGATCTCCTTGAGCTCGTCGCGGTAGCCGTACTTGTCGACCAGCGCGTCGAGCGGCTCGAGCGCGCCGGCCCGCACCAGATCCGCCATCCAGGCCGGGATCACGTTCAAGGCGTCGTAGGCGCCGGTGCCGGCCCGGTGCTCCTGCAGGATCTTGGTGAACATCTCGGCCGTCGAGACCTCGATCACCTTGACCTTGGTGCCGGTCTGCTTCTCCCAGAGCGGTCCACTGAAGTTCAAGGGATCGAGCGACTGCAGCCCCGCCTCCCAGACGATGGTGATCTCCTGGGGGCCGAGCTTCTTGGCCGCCTCGACCGCGGTGGCCGCGGCCGACGCCGCCGCCGCCGGCCGGCCGGTCGCCGCCAGGACGCCCGCCGCCGCCCCGGCGGCCATGACCTCACGCCTGCGCATCATGCTTCGAGGACCTCCCTGCTGGCCGGCCCGCTGGCCGGGCGGCCGCCTCGCCCGGACCTGCAGCCGGGCCGCCCCCCGCTTCTAGCGCGGCCACGGGCCGCCGGTAAGCGGGTGCCGTGCGGTGCCCGCGCGGCCGCGGGTTGCGGCGGCCGGGCCGGCGACCTAGCCTGGATCGGGGGTGGGCCTTCCTCGATGCTCGAGGGTGTCGCGATCGGGGCGACCGGGGCCGGCGACGGGCCGGCGCTCGAGGCGCTCTACCGGGCGGCGTTCCCGGCGGAGGACCTCCTCCCGCTCGTCCGCCGGCTGCTCGAGGAGGAGCCCGGCCTCGTCTCGCTCGCCGCCCGCAGCGGCCGGGAGCTCGCGGGCCACGTCCTCCTTACGCCCTCTGGCGTCGGCGATCGGCCGAACGTGGCGGCGCTGCTCGGGCCCCTGGCCGTCGCACCCGCCCGGCAGCGGCAGGGGATCGGCCGGGCCCTGGTCGCAGAGGGACTGCGGCGGGCGCGCGGGCGCGGCCTCCGCAAGGTCCTGGTGCTCGGCGATCCCGCCTGGTACGGCCGGCTCGGCTTCCGGCCGGAGCGCAGGGTGGCACCCCCCTACCCCCTGCCCGAGGCCTGGCGGGACGCCTGGCAGTCGCTCGATCTGGAGCCGCGGGCCCCGGCGCTCGCGGGCCCGCTCCGGCCGCCGCCCGCCTGGCAGGAGCCCGGGCTCTGGTCGCCCTGAGGCGAGCAGAGGTGTCTATGGCTGGAGCTGGCGCCGGGCCGTCGTGACGTCCGGAACTCGCCAACATCTGGTCGGCGTCCGATACCTGATCACAGCCGGGCGCGGCCTGATGGTCCGGCACGGGATGTGTGCGGTGCAAGGGGCAACGATCGGCGGGGAGACGCGATGCGGCTCGAGGGAATGGTCACCCATGTCACCGGCGGCGCGCGCGGGATCGGTGCTGCGATCGCGGCGGCCTTCGCGCGCGAAGGCGCCCAGGTCGTGGTCAGCGACATCGATGCCGATGGCGCCGCTCGCTTCGCCCACGCGATCCATGCCATCGCGGTGCCGTTGGATGTGCGCGAGGAGGATCAATGGCGGGCGGCACACGACTTCATTCTGCAGAAGTTCGGGCGGCTCGACGTTCTGGTCAACAATGCGGGCATCACCGGGTTCGAAACGGCAGGGGCCGCTCAGGATCCGGAACATGCGTCGCTTGCCGATTGGCGCGCCGTGCACGCAACCAATCTCGACGGCGTGTTCCTGGGTTGCAAATACGCGATCCGCGCGATGCGACGCACCGGCACCGGGTCGATCATCAACATCTCCTCGCGCTCCGGCATGGTCGGCATTCCCGCAGCGGCCGCTTATGCCTCGTCGAAGGCAGCCGTCCGCAACCACACCAAGACGGTCGCGCTCTATTGCGCCGCGCAGGGGCTCAAAGTCCGCTGCAACTCCATTCACCCCGCCGCGATCCTGACGCCGATGTGGGAGCCGATGCTGGGCCAGGGACCGGAGCGTGAAGCGAACATGGCCGCGTTCGTCGCCGACACGCCGCTGCGCCGGTTCGGCACCCCCGAGGAAGTCGCCGCGATCGCCGTGATGCTGGCGAGCGATGAAAGCGCCTACGTCACCGGCGCCGAGATCCACGTCGATGGCGGCATCCTCGCGGGCTCGGCAGCCGCGCCGCGGGCAGAGTAGGTGCAACATCCGCGCACCCTCTCTCGACGCTGTCCGGTGTACCCGTGTCGTGCCACGGGAAAGCGCATGGAACGCCATCCAGAAGGTGCATCGGCGGTCCGGGCATCGTCGCGGAGGTGAGGCGTCTTTGTACAAAGGGACTTCGTCGAGGCCGTCTGCTGCGTAACGTCCGCGAGAGGCCCTAATTGCAACCTTGCCGAAGAGCGCCCCTGCGACCGCAATCGGCGAACTCCTGCCCGTCGGGCCGGCGCTGCCGATCGTCGGAACCGGAACGGACCAGACATCGAGAGGTCATCAATCGCCGTGGCGACCATGGCCACACCTTGGAGACGATGCCGGGCTCACCGGCTCGCCGAGGGTCGCCTGGGCCCTCGTGGCCCATGCACGGCCAGGACCATCGGACACCGGCCTTGGTACGCTGCCGGCCTTGGTACACGGGAAGTGGCGCGCCCGAGAGGATTCGAACCCCTAACCCTCAGATCCGTAGTCTGATGCTCTATCCAGTTGAGCTACGGGCGCGTGGCCGGCCGTCTAGCGGCCCGGGTCCCGGCTGGCAAGTGGGGTGGGCGGCGGCCGCGTCAAGAGCCCCCGGCGACGATCGCGGCGATCCGCTCGGCCATCCGCTCGGGGCTCGTGCCGTGGCCGAAATGGGCGAGATAGCGGCCGTCCGGCCCCATCAGGTAGGTGAAGGTCGAGTGGTCGACGAGATAGTCCTCGCCGCGCTTCTCCTCGGACTTCCTGGCGTAGACCCGCCAGGCCTTCTTGACCGCCTCGATCTCCTCGACCGTGCCGGTGAGCCC
>CAZDFD010000030.1:0-46090 GCA_964504655.1 uncultured Geminicoccaceae bacterium | reverse complement strand
CTGCCACCGGCGCGGCGCCTTCGCCATGGGCGGCATGGCGGCGCAGATCCCGATCCGCCACGATCCGGCGAAGAACGAGGCGGCCCTCGCCCGGGTGCGGGCCGACAAGGAGCGCGAGGCCGGGGACGGCCACGACGGCACCTGGGTCGCCCATCCGGGCCTCGTGCCGGTCGCCCGGGAGGTGTTCGACCGGCTGATGCCCGGCCCGAACCAGGTGGCGAGCGGCAAGCAGGCGGGCTTCTCCGCCACCGCCGCGGAGCTCCTGGCGCCGCCGCCGGGCACGATCACCGCGGCCGGTCTGAAGATGAACTGCAACGTCGGCATCGGCTACATCGAGGCGTGGCTCAGGGGCCAGGGCTGCGTGCCCCTGCACGATCTGATGGAGGACGCCGCCACCGCCGAGATCAGCCGCGCCCAGGTCTGGCAGTGGCGCCGCCGCGGCGCCCGGCTCGAGGACGGACGCGTGGTCGACGCGGCGCTGGTCCGCGCCACGGTCGAGGGCGAGCTCCAGGCGATCGCCCGCGAGCTCGGCCCCGAGCGCGTCGCGGCCGGCCGCTACCACGACGCCGCCCGGCTGTTCCTGGATCTGGTCGAGCGCGACGCGTTCGAGGAGTTCCTGACCCTTCCGGCCTACCGCCGGGTCCTGGCCGAGGAGGGCGGCTGAGCCGCACCCTCCCCCCTGGACGGCGCCATCCCGGCGCACCCCCTGGACGGTGCCGCCCCGGCGCACCCCCCTGGACGGCGCCGCCCCGGCGCACCCCCTGGACGGCGCCATCCCGGCGCACCCCCTGGACGGCGCCGTCCCGGCGCACGATGTCTCGGCCCGGCCGCCATCCCCTTGGGCGGCCGGAGAGGAGCGCCGCGCATGGTCCGCCGCCGCCTCGCCGCGGTCGTGCTCGCGGCCGGGCTCGCCCTGGCCGGCGGCTCGGCCGTGGGCGCCCCGGCCTGGACCGTCGATCCCGCGACCAGCCGGCTTGGCTTCACCACCCGCCAGGGCACCCAGCCGATCGAGGGCGCCTTCGCCCGCTGGACCGCCAGGATCCACTTCGATGCTGCCGACCTCGCCGGCTCCTCGGTCGAGGTCGTGGTCGACCTCGCGAGCGTGGCGAGCGGCGATCCCGCCCGCGACAAGCAGGCGCAGTCGGCCGAGTTCTTCGACAGCGCGCGCACGCCCGAGGCCCGCTACCGCACGCGCGCCTTCCGTGCGCTCGGCGGCGACCGCTTCGAGGTCGACGCCGATCTGTCGATGAAGGGGGTGACGCGGCCGCTCACCCATACCGTGCGGATCGTCCTCGACGGCGACCGGGCCACGGCCGAGGGCGAGGTGGCGCTCAGCCGGCGCGAGTTCGGCTTCGGCAGCGGCCTGTTCGAGAGCGAGCAGATCCTGGCCGCCGAGATCCGGGTCCGCTTCAGCCTGCGCGCGACCCGCCCGTGAGCTGGCGCAGCAGCAGCCGCGGCTTCGGCCGGACCGCCCGCCTGCTGCACTGGGCGACGGCCCTCCTGGTCGTGGGCCAGTGGCTGCTCGGCCGGTACATGACCGGGCTCGGGCCCGAGGCGGTGGCCGAGAAGTTCGTCCTCTACCAGCGCCACAAGTCGCTGGGTGCGGTGATCCTGGCACTCACCCTGGTGCGGCTCGCCTGGCGCTGGTTCGACCGCGAGCGGCCGGGGCCCGAACCGGGTACGCCGCCCTGGCAGCGGCGCGCCGCCGCCCTCACCCACGGCCTCCTCTACCTGCTCCTCCTGATCCTGCCGCTCACGGGCTTCCTCGCCGCGGCCGCCTCGCCGCTCGGCATCCCGACCGTCCTGTTCGGTGTGCTGCCGGTGCCACACCCGATCGGCCCCGACGCCGCCCTCGAGGCCGCCTTCGCCCTGGCGCACCGGGTCCAGGGCTGGGCGCTCGCGGCACTCGTGGCGCTCCACGTGGCCGCGGCGCTGAAGCATCATGTGATTGATCGGGACCGCACGCTCGTCCGTATGCTGCGTGGCGCCTGAGCACGGGTGGGGGGAGTTTTCCCGCTGTTCGACCCCGTGCTAGAGAGCGGCCGGGGTGCGAGCGCTCGAGCGAAGGCCGCAGCCGCGGGCTCCAGAGGGACCCGACGGCCGGACCGGCGGGGGGACCGATCAGAGCCATGACAACGCCAGCCCGTCGAGGTGCTGCGTGACCCCCGCCTCGAGGGCGTCGCGCGCTCGCGTGGTGGCCGCCGAGCGGGTCCTGAGCGGCGGCGGTACCTGCCTCGTGCAGGATTCCGATCACGCGATCGTGATCCATGCCGTCGATCCGCTCGACGAGTCGGGGCTCGCGGCCTGGCTCGCCGGCGACGGGCCGAGTGCCCTCCTGATCACCGGAACCCGTGCCCAGGCGCTGGGCCTGGCCGTCCCGGCGGCGAGCTGCGCCGCCCTCGAGCTCGGCGTCGGCGTCGTGCCGGCGGGTCTGTTGTCGCTGGTCGGCCCGGGCCTGCCCACGGCCGGCCGCGGCCTGC
The DNA here is from genome assembly GCA_964504655.1 of uncultured Geminicoccaceae bacterium. Taxonomy (GTDB): domain Bacteria; phylum Pseudomonadota; class Alphaproteobacteria; order Geminicoccales; family Geminicoccaceae; genus JANXAZ01. The sequence continues at coordinate 43,610 of CAZDFD010000030.1, read as the reverse complement.
CCGAGGGCTGCCGGCTGCGGCTCGCCTCGCGGGTCGAGGAGGCGGCGGTCGATCTGGCCAAGCGGGCCGGGCTGATGCCGGCGGTGCTGGCCCGCCCGGCCGCGCCCGAGGCCCGCGCCGACGTCGCGGTCGAGGCCGGGGCGATCCTCGCCCGCTCGCGCGACGACCTCGCCACGCTCCGTCCGCTGGTCGAGGCGCGGCTGCCGGTGGCCGCCACCGAGCGCGGCCGGCTCGTCCTGTTCCGCTCGGCCTCGGGCGCGGTCGAGCACCTGGCCTTCGTGGTCGGCGACCCGATTGCCGAGGCGGCGCCGCTCGTCCGGCTGCATTCGGAATGCTTCACCGGCGACGTGTTCGGCTCGCTGCGCTGCGACTGCGGCGACCAGCTCGACGCGGCACTCGCCCAGATGGCCGAGGAGGGTGCCGGCGTCCTCGTCTATCTCCGCCAGGAGGGCCGCGGCATCGGCCTGTTGAACAAGCTCCGCGCCTACCGGCTGCAGGACCAGGGCCTCGATACCGTCGACGCCAACACGCATCTGGGCTTCCTGCCCGACGAGCGCGACTACGCCTTCGCCGCCGCCATGCTGCGCATGCTCGGGATCGAGCGGCTCCGGCTGATCACCAACAACCCCGAGAAGCTCGACGCGCTCGCCCGCCACGGCGTCGCGGTGGTCGAGCGGGTGCCGTCGAGCGTGCCGGCCAACCAGCACAACCTGTTCTACCTCGAGACCAAGGCGCGCCGCAGCGGCCACCTCCTGCGCAGCCTCGGCGCCGGCCTCGGCGGCGGGCTGCCGCTCGGCCGCGGCGCCGGCTGAGCCTCGCGGTCCCACCTGGAGGTGCGATGGACCTCGCCCGCCCGCTCCGCGCCCGCCCGCCCCGTGCCGGGATGCCTGCCGCCCTGGCGCTCGGCCTCCCGGCGCTCGCGGCGCTGGCCGCGCCGGCCGAGGCCGAGCCGCGCCGCTACCGGATCGACCCCGAGCACCTGGCGATCGCCTTCGAGGCCACGCACATCGGCTATTCCAAGGTGCTCGGCCAGTTCCTCGAGGCCGAGGGGCACTTCGTCTTCGACGAGGCCACCAGGACGCTGCACGCGGTCGAGCTCCGGGTCGCCGCCAAGAGCGTGTTCACCAACCACGGCCCGCGCGACGGGCATCTGCGTTCGCCCGACTTCCTCGATGCCGAGGCCAACCCGGCGATCACCTTCAAGATGACCCGGGCGGTGGCGCGCGACGCCACCACCGGCACGGTCGAGGGCGAGCTCACCCTGCGCGGCCGGACCCTCCCGCTCGCGGTCGAGGTCACCTTGAACAAGATCGGCAAGTATCCCTGGGGCGACAACTACGTCGTGGGCGTGAGCGCGCGCACCACCGTCAGGCGCTCGCTCTGGGGCTCGACCTACGCGGTCGAGAACGGCTGGGTGGGGGACGAGATCCCGATCCAAATCGAGCTCGAGGCGATCCGCGAGTGAGCCCGGGCCCGGCCCAGCGCCCCCCCGCGGCGCTCGAGCGCCGGTTCGCGCGTGCCTGGGAGCAGCTCCTGGCCTGCGCGCACGCGGGCGCCGACCCGGCCGGGCTGCCGCTCGACGGGCTCGGCCCCGACCAGCAGCGACTGGTGGCCGTCTACCGCGACTTCCTCACCCCCGCCGCCGACGGGCTGCGGGTGGTGGCGCATCTGGGCCAGAGCCTGGACGGCCGGATCGCCACCGAGCCCGGCCATTCGAGCTTCGTCACGGGCGAGGCCGACTTTTTGCACATGCACCGGCTCCGCGCGCTGGCCGAAGCGGTGCTCGTCGGCGCCGGCACGGTCGCGCACGACGATCCGCGGCTCACCACCCGGCTCGTCCCGGGCCCGAGCCCGGTGCGGGTGATCCTCGACCCGGAGCGCCGGCTCGGGCCGGACTACCGGGTGCTGCGCGAGGCGCCGCCCGCGACCCTCCTGCTCTGCCGCGCCGACCGCCAGGACCGCGCCCGGCTCGGCGCGGCCGAGGTCCTGGGCGTGCCGTCCGAGGGCCCGGGCCTCGCACCGCGGGCGGTGCTCCGGGCGCTCCGGGCGCGCGGCCTCGGCCGGCTGTTCGTCGAGGGCGGCGGGGTCACCGTCTCGCGCTTCCTCGCGGCCGGCTGCCTCGACGCCCTGCATCTGTGCGTGGCGCCGGTGATCATCGGCTCCGGCCGCGACGCCTTGAGCCTGCCGGCGATCGCGCGGATGGAGGAGGCGATCCGCCTCGCCCCGGAGGTCCTGCCGCTCGGATCCGACTGGCTGTTCTACTGCCGGCTACGCCGCCCGCTCCTCCCGGCAGGGCAGGCGCAGGAGGTCGAGATGGCCCACCCGGCAGCTCGCGCCGCCGGCCGCGATCGCCTGGAGCCGCTGGCGCTCCCATGAATCGATCGCCGGGGCGCGCTCCGGCGCGATCGCCCGGGCGGCCTCGGCCCAGCCCGGGACCAGTGCCCGCTGCAGCCCGACATCGGCCGGCCCGGCCCGCCAGTCCGAGGTGGCGACCAGCGGCGTCTCGCCGGCGGCGTGCAGGGCGCGGCCGAGCGCCAGCGCGGCGTCGGGCCCGAGCGCCGGGCCGAAGCCCTTGTCGGTCCGCTGGTGCCGGTCGACCAGCCCGATCACCAGGGCATCGGCCTCGAGCGCCGGCTCGAGTGTCACCCGGCCGTCGTAGGAGAGCACCGCGAGCAGCGCCAAGTCGCGCGCCCGCACGATGCGCACCAGCCGCTCGAGCCAGGCGGCCGAGACGAGGTCGAGCAGCGCCGAGCAGGTGACGAGGTCGACCGGCTCCTCGAGCACCGCCTCGAGCTCGCGGGCGAGATCGGCCCGCCGGTAGCTCGCCTCGACCCCGGCCGGCAGGAGGCCGCGCCCGGCCAGGATCAGGGCCGGGTCGTGCTCGACCAGGGTCCAGCGCTGCTCGACCGGAAGGCGCGGCGCCAGATGCCGGAGATTGCTGCCGGTGCCGGCGCCGAGATCGACCACCCGGAGCTCGCCGCGGCCGCGCGCCCAGAGGGCGAGCGACAGCTCGAGCGCCGGGGCGCGGGCGGCCCGGTCGAACGGCTCGCGCAGCGCCAGCCAGTCGGCCGCGAACCCGCTCACCGGTCAGCCTCGGCGGCCAGGATCTCGGCCGCCAGTCGCGCTTGGTGCTCCCAGGAGGGCAGCTCGGTCCGCGCCGCCAGCGCGCCCTCGCGCAGCCGGGCGCGCAGCGCCGCATCGCCGATCGCCCGGGCGAGCGCCGCCTCGAGGGCCGGGGGGTCGTCGGGCGGCACGAGCAGCGCCGCCGCTGCCGGCAGCCAGTCGGCGACGGCGCCGCCGGCGGCCGCCACGATCGGCAGGCCGCGCGCCAGCGCCTCGGCGAGGGCCATGCCGTAGCCCTCGTAGCCCGAGGCCGAGACGAACAGGTCGGCGCGCGCATAGGCCTGCTCGAGCTCGCGGCCGAGGAGCTCGCCGCGCAGCTCGACCCGGCCGGCGAGGCCCGAGCCCGCGATCGCCGCGCCGAGCGCGCGCGTGGCCTCGCCCGAGCGCGACAGCGAGCCCACGATCTCGAGCCGCCAGGCGAGATGGGCCAGCCGGCCGAGCGCCCGCACGAGCCGGTCGAGCCGCTTCCGCGGGATCACCGCGCCGACCGCCAACAGACGCGGCGCGGGACCGCCCGAGCCCGGCGCCAGGGGCGCCGGATCGGTGCCCGGCTCGACCACCCGGATCCGCTCCGCCGGCACCCCGAGCTCGCGCTCGAGGGTGGCGGCGGTGGTGGTCGAGGTGCACAGCACGCCCTGCACCGCCGCGAGCGCCCGCCGCTCGGAGGCGAGCAGCCGGGCCGCCGCCTCGGCTGCGAGCCCCTCCTCGTGGCCGAGCGGGTGGTGGACCAGGGCCAGAAGGCGCAGCCGCCCGGCCTCGGCCTCCGCGAGATCGGGCAGCACGCCGAGCGCCAGCCCGTCGACCAGGACCAGGGTGCCGTCCGGCAGCCCGCCGAGCGCCGCGGCACTCGCCCGCAGCGCCTCCGCGTCCGGGAACGGGAAGCCCTCGGGCAGCCGCAGCAGGTCGACCCGCCAGCCGATCGCGCGCAGGCTCTCGGCCAGCCGGCGGTCGTAGAGATAGCCGCCGGTGCGCTGCTCGGGATCGCCCGGGACGGCCAGGACCAGTCGGCCTGCGGTCAAGGCAGCGGGCCCTCGAAGGCGGCCCAGGCGACGTCGCTCTCGGCGAGCTCGACCTTGAGGCTGGCGAGCCCGCCCGCGTGCGGGCCGAGCCGGCCGTCGCGCACCGCCGCGCGGATCCGGTCGTAGAACCAGCGCGCCAGGAACTCGGTCGTGGTGTTGACGCCCGCGAACTCGGCCATCTCGTCGAGGTTGCGGTAGGCGATCGTCTGCACCGTCTGGCCGAGCACCTCGAGGGCCCGGCCGATGTCGACCACGATCCCGTCGGGGTCGGGCTCGGCCCGCCGGAACTCGACGTCCACGAGGTAGGTGGCGCCGTGCAGGCGCTGCGCCGGGCCGAACACCTCGCCCCGGAAGCTGTGCGCGATCATCACCCGGTCGCGGACGCGGACGCTGTACATCGAGCCCTCCTCAATAGGTGATGCGGGTGCAGAGGCCGCTCGGCGCGGCCAGGATCGACGGCAGCTCGGCCGGCGCCCGGGCGAACTCGAGCTCGCGGTCGACGAGCGCATCGAGCGCCGGGTCGGCCAGGAGCTCGAGGGCCTTGGCGAGCCGCCGCCGGTGCGGCCAGCGCGGCCGCATGGCGGGCGCCACGGCCCCGACCTGCGAGCCCACGAGCCGCAGCCGGCGGCTGTGGAAGGCGCCGCCCAGGGGCACCGGGGCGGCCCGCCCGCCGTACCAGGAGAGCACGAGCACGCTCGCCTCGCTGCCGGCGCCGGCGAGGGCGGTGGCGAGCGCCTCGGGCCGGCCGGTGGCCTCGACCACGAGGTCGGCCTCCCCGGGTGCCGCCTCGGGTGCCGCGAAGGCCACCTCGAGCGCGCGGGCGAGCCCGGCCCGGGCGGGGTCGCGGTCGACCAGCGTCACCTCGGCGCCGGGCAGCCGGGAGGCGAGCCGGGCGACCGCGGCGCCGACCACGCCCGCACCCAGGACCAGGATCCGCATGCCCGGGAGCGCCGGCGCGTCCCAGAGCGCGTTCAAGGCGGTCTCGAGGTTGGCCGCCAGCACCGCCCGCGCCACGGGCACGCCCGCCGGCAGGGGCAACACCGAAGCGGCCGGCAGGACCACCCGGTCCTGGTGCGGGTGCAGGCAGAACACCTCGCGGCCGAGCAGCTCCTCGGGCCCGGCCTCGACGCGGCCGACGAGCGCGTAGCCGTACTTGACCGGGAAGGGGAAGGCGCCCGCCTGGTTGGGGCAGGCCATCCGCGCCCGCTCGCCCTCGGGCACGAGGCCGCCCGCGACCAGGGCCTCGGTGCCGCGGCTGACACCGCTCGCGAGCGCCCGCACCAGGACCTCGCCCTCGCCCGGCGCGGGCAGGCTCTCCTCGAGCAGGGCGGCGGCCATGGGCCGCGTCCACCAGAGCGCGCGCGCGGTCCCGGAGCGTGCGGTTGTCGGCATCGACGGCGCCGCTAGCATGCGGCCGCGGGAGACGCCAGGGGAGCGCGGCCAGGGGAGCGCGTGCGGATGGCGCGAGGGGATCGGCCGGGCGGCGGCACGCCGGCGACCGCGTTCCTGGAGGCGCGCGGGGTGCCGTTCCGGGCGCACGGCTACGCCTTCGACGACGCCCCCGGGGCGATCGCGCTGGCCGCCGCCGAGCGGCTCGGCGTGGCCCCCGGCCGGCTGCTCAAATGCCTGATCGCGGCGCTCGACGACGGCCGGCTCGTGGCGGTGCTCCTGGGCGGCGACCGCGAGCTCGACCTCAAGGCGCTGGCGCGCGCGGTGGGCGCCAAGAAGGCCGAGCTCGCGCCGCTCGCGGCGGCCGAGCGGGCGACCGGCTACGTCAAGGGCGGGATCAGCCCGCTCGGCCAGCGCCGGGCCCTGCCGCTCCTGATCGACCGCGCCGCCCTCGGGCATCCGACCGTGCTCGTCAACGGCGGCCGGCGCGGCCTGCAGCTCGAGCTGGCGCCCGCAGACCTCCTGGCCGTGGCCGGGGCGCAGCCGGCGGATCTGGCCCGCTGAGCCGAGCGCTTGCCGGGCGTGGCGCGAGCCGATAGCGTCCCGGCCCGGACGACGACCCGCGGCCGCCTTCGGGCGGCCGCAGCCTGGGGAGGCTCGAGGATGGTGGCCAGACGGCTGGCGATCGGCGCGCTCGCGGCGGGCGCGCTCTTCTGGGGCGCGGATGCGCGGGCCGCGATCGAGCTCAAGATCAACGGGCTGCACGCCCCCGACCACGCGCTGTCGATGACCCACGACTTCTTCGCCGACCGGGTCAACCAGCTCACCAACGGCGAGATCAAGCTCGACGTGCACCACGCCCGCGGCCTCGGCGACGCGGTCGAATCGGTGCAGTCGGTCAGGAACGGCACGATCGCCTTCTTCACCGTCTCGGCGGCCAACCTCTCGCAGGTCGACCCGCGGATCGACATGTTCTCGCTGCCGTTCCTGTTCAAGAACGCCCGCCACTACTGGTGGTATCTGACCTCCGAGCGCGGCCGCAACTTCGTCAAGCCGCTCGAGGAGAAGGGCATCGTGGTGCTGGGCTTCATGGACAGCGGCGCCCGCAGCTTCTTCGCCAAGGACGAGATCACCGATCCGGCGAAGCTCGCCGGCAAGAAGATCCGCACCATGGCGAGCCCGGTGCAGATCGCCATGATGGAGGCCTTCGGCGGCACCGGCGTGCCGGTCGCCTGGGGCGAGCTCTACAACGCCTTGCAGACCGGCGTCGTCGACGGCGCCGAGAACAACCCGCCCTCGGTCCGCTCGATGAAGTTCTACGAGGTGACCAAGGTCCTGGTCCTGAACGAGCACGCCCGCATCCCCGACATCCTGATCGGCTCGAAGCGGGTGCTCGACAAGCTCTCGCCCAAGCAGCGCGAGTCGATCCTGCAGGCCGGCCGCGAGGCCGAGGCCTACATGCGCGGCGCCTGGGCCGCGGACGAGACCGCCTCGCTCAACTTCCTGAAGACGCTGCCCAACTTCAAGGTCGTGGCGAACGTCGACAAGGCGCCGTTCGTCAAGGCGGTGAGCGAGCTCCTCGACAAGGAGGGCAAGCGCCTCGGCGTCGCCGAGGAGGTCAAGTTCCTGCTCGACACCCAGAAGAACTTCTGAGCCCAGGCGGACGAGTTGCCGAGCCCGAGGCGCCGGCGCCGGCCGGCGGCCGGCGCTCGCGCGGGAGGCCCGGCGTGCGCGCCTTCAACCGCATCTGCGACCTGATCGGGGGGGTGGCGCGCGCCTGGACCCTGCTCCTCGCCACGGCGCTCTTCGCGGTCGTGATCGCGACCGTGATCCTGCGCTCGACCGTGGGCAAGGTGCCCTCCTGGTCGGAGGAGGTGCCGCGCTACCTCTTGATCTGGATCGGCTTCATGGCGGCCGCCTGCGGCGTCGACCTCAAGGAGCACATCGCCCTCGACGTGCTCCTCGAAAAGGCGGGCGGCACCTTGGGCCGGCTGCTGCACGGCCTCGTCGACCTGGCGATCCTGGGCTTCGGTCTGGTCATGCTCGTGTTCGGCGTCCAGTTCGTCCAGGAGTTCGGCTCCGACCTCATGGAATCGATCCCCTTCCGCAACGTCTGGTACTACAGCGCGCTGCCGATCGCGGGCGCGCTCGTGGCCCTCTTCGCGCTGCGCGACCTCCTCAACGTCTGGTTGGCCCCCGAGCTCAGGACCAGGCGCCTCGAGCTCCTGACCGCGGCGGATTGAGCCCGCGATGATCGTCCTGATCCTGGTGGGCTCGTTCGTCCTCCTGATGCTCCTGGGCGTGCCGATCGCGTTTGCGATCGGCATCGCCGCCGCGCTGGGTGCCCTCGGCTATGCCTGGATGGGCAACCCGTTCGTCATCGACAACGTCACCCTCGTCCAGAAGATGCTCTTCGGCATCAACAGCTTCCCGCTCCTGGCCGTGGTCTTCTTCGTGTTCACCGGTGCCATCATGGCGCACGGCGGGGTGGCCAAGCGGCTGGTCGCCATGGCCGAGGTGCTGGTCGGCCGCTTCCCGGGCGGGCTCGCCCAGATCAACGTGCTCTCCTCGATGTTCTTCGGCGGCGTCTCGGGCTCGGCCGTGGCGGACGTCTCCTCGATCGGCCGGATGATGATCACCGCCATGGTGGCGGACGGCTACTCCAAGAGCTTCGCCACCGCGATCACCCTCACCTCGGCCACCATGGGGCCGATCATCCCGCCCTCGATCGCCATGATCCTGTTCGCCTATCTGGCCGGCAACGTGTCCGTGGGCGGCCTCCTCCTGGGCGGCGTGGTGCCCGGGATCCTGATCGGCCTCGGCCAGCTCGTCGTGGCCTATGTGCACGGCCGGCTCTACCACCCGACCCGCACGCCCGCCCTGCCGCGGGGCGAGAAATTGCGGCGCATCGGCGCCGGGCTCGCCGGCATGGCGACCCTCTTGATCATCCTGGGTGGCATCACCTTCGGCATCACCACCGCCACCGAGGCCGGCGCGATCGCCGCCCTCTACGCGCTCTTCCTCACCATCGTCGTCTACCGCGAGCTGTCGGTCCGCGACCTCCCCGCCATCCTCTGGGAGACCTGCCTGACCACCGCCGTGGTCCTGTTCCTGATCGCCACCACCTCGGTGTTCTCCTTCATCCTCGCCTACGAGAAGGTGCCGGCCTGGGTCGCCGAGAACTTCCTGGCTCTCGCCGACGATCGCTGGATGCTGCTCGTCCTCCTGAACCTCCTCCTGCTCGTGACCGGCATGTTCATCGACATGACGCCGGCCCTGATCATGATCGTGCCGATCATCCTGCCCTTGGCGCAGAAGCTCGGCATCGATCTCGTGCATCTGGGCGTCCTCATGGTCGTCAACCTCGCCTTCGGCCTGATCACCCCGCCCGTGGGCACCTCGCTGTTCGTGGGCTGCCGGATCGCCGGCCTGCCGATCACCGCCGTGGTCAAGCCCATGCTGCCCCTGCTCGCGGTCATGATCGCCACCCTATTCCTCGTCACCTTCGTGCCCGAGCTGGTCCTCTGGCTGCCGCGCCAGTTCGGCTTCGTGAACTGAGGGAGACCCGCCGTGCGCCCGCTGCCGATCCTCCTGAGCCTGCTCCTCGGCCTGCCGTCCGCCGCCCGGGCGCTCGAGGGGCTGCCGGTGCTCCTGCGCTGCGGCGAGCAGGAGGTCGAGATCACGCCTCGGGGAGGCGGCCTCCACCTGCTCGCGGGCTTCGAACGCCACGAGCTCGTGGCCGTGCCCGCGGCCTCCGGTGCCCGCTTCGAGAAGCCCGGCGATCCAGGAACCTCGTTCTGGAGCAGGGGCGAGCGCGGCACCCTCGTTCTCGCCGGCACGGAGCTGCCCGAATGCGCGCCCAAGGGTCCCTTTTCGGCGGGCGGCAACGAGCCCTTCTGGCGGGTCCGGGTCGACGCCGAGACCCTCCTCCTCGACCGGCTCGGCGAGCCGCCGCTCACGGCGCCGAAGCCGCAGGCAGCGATCGCCGAGGGTGCCCTCACCTGGACCGCCGAGGCCTCCGGCCGGCCGATCGCGGTGCGCATCCGCCCGGAGATCTGCCGCGACAGCATGACCGGCATGCCCTACCCCGCCCGGGTCGCCGTCAGCTTCGACGGCCGCACCCTCGAGGGCTGCGGCGGCGATCCGGGCGCCGTCCTGCGCCGGCGCGAGTGGCGCGTGACGAGCCTCGACGGCGCCCCGCTCGCGGCGCTGCGCGGCACCGTCACGCTCGCCTTCGGCACCGGCGGCCGGTTCGCGGGTCAAGGTCCCTGCAACCGCCTGCTCGGCTCCTATCGCCTGTCCGGCGAGGAGCTCCGGCTCGGGCCCGTCGCCTCGACCATGATGGCCTGCCCGGAGCCGATCATGGAAGCCGAGCAGGCCCTGACCCGGGCGCTCGAGGCGGTCCGCCGCTTCGAGCCCGCTTCCGGCGAGGGCCTCGTGCTCCTGACCGACGCCCCCGCCCGGATCGCGCTCGCGCCCTGACCGGCCCCGGCTCAGCCCTCGCGCGCCTTGACCCAACGGCCGCGCTCGTCCTGCTGCCAGTAGACCAGGCGGTGGCCGGCCGCCTTGAAGTCCCGCCAGCGCTCGCGCGCCCGCGCCACCGCCGCCGCGTCGGCGCCGTCGAAGGGCACCAGCACCCGCGGCCAGGCCTCGAGCCCGTCCTCGGCCGCGTCCTCGACCAGCACCAGGACCTCCGCACCGTTCGGCCGGTCGCTGCCGGTGGTGAGCCAGATCGGCTGCTCGGCGGCGTGCCCGTCGGCGGCGCTGCCGTGCGGCAGGAAGGAGTCGGGCGGGGTGGTCCAGAGCGCCCGGTCGAGCGCCTCGAGCCGCTCCGGTCCCGGGCAGCGCACGACCGCCCTGAGCCCTGCCTCGAGGACCTTCTCCAACAGCCGCGGCAGCGCCTGCTCGAGCGTGCTGCGGGTCAGATGGTAGAAGCCGACCTCGCTCAAGCCGTGGCCGCGTCCGCCTCGTGGTGGCGGGCCACCAGCCGGTCGAGCAACCGCACCCCGAAGCCGGTGGCGCCCTTGCCGGCCAGGGCCAGGTCGCGGCCGCTCCAGGCGGTGCCGGCGATATCCAGATGCGCCCAGGGCACCCCGCCCGTGAACTGCTGGATGAACACCGCCCCCGCGGTGGCGCCGGCCTCGCGCGCCCGGCCGACGTTCTTGAGGTCGGCCACCTCCGACTTGACGTGCTGCTCGTAGGCCTTGCCGAGCGGCAGCCGCCAGAGCAGCTCGCCGGTGGCCTCGCCGGCCCCGAGCAGCGTCTCGGCCAGCCGCTCGTCGCTCGCGAACAGCCCGGCCCGCTCGTGGCCGAGCGCCACCACGCAGGCGCCGGTGAGCGTCGCCAGGTCGATCATCGCCGCGGGCTTGAAGCGGTCCTGGGTGTACCAGCAGAGATCGGCCAGCACGAGCCGGCCCTCGGCGTCGGTGTTGATCACCTCGATGGTCTTGCCGGACATCGAGCGGACCACGTCGCCCGGCCGCTGCGCGGTGCCCGAGGGCATGTTCTCGACCAGGCCCACCACGCCCACCACATCCGCCGCGGCGCGGCGCTGCGCGAGGCCGGCGAGCGTGCCGACCACGGCCGCCGCCCCGGCCATGTCGTACTTCATGTCCTCCATGCCCTGGGCCGGCTTGATCGAGATCCCGCCGGTGTCGAAGCACACGCCCTTGCCGACGAGCGCCAGGGGCTTGTCGCGGACCGCGCCGCGCCAGCGCATCACCACGACGAAGGGCGGCCGGGCGCTGCCCTGGGCCACGCCCAGGAGCGCCCCCATCCCGAGCGCCTCGAGCCGCTCGCGGTCGAGCAGCTCGACCTCGACGCCCAGCCGCTCGAGCTGCCGGCAGGCCTGGGCGAAGCTCTCGGGGTAGAGCACGTTGGCGGGCTCGCTCGCGAGCTCGCGGGCGCGGAGCACACCGGCCACGACCGCCTCGGCCCGGGCCAGTGCCGGCTCGGCCGCGGCGAGTGCCGCCGCATCGAGGTGCAGGCTCAGCTCCTCGATCCGCCCGGGCGCCTCCTCGGGCTTGTCGTGCCGCCAGCGGGTGAACCGCCAGGCGCGCAGCCGGCACCCCGTGGCGAGCGCCACCGCCACCGCCTCGGCGGAATGGCCGAGCCCGAGCCCCTCGGCCGAGGCCAGGTGCGCGCGCGCCACCTTGAGCGCCGCGAGCCGGGTCGCGAGCCCGCCGCCCGCCTCCTCGAGGTCGAGCCGGGTCGTGCCCTCGGGCTTGCCGAGCACGAGCAGGAGCAGGCGCTCGTGCGGCAGCCCGGCCGGCAGGAGCAGCTCGACCAGTTCGCCGTGCTTGGGCGGCGCGCCGCCGAGCGCCAGGGCCCGGCGCAGGAGCCCGTCGGCGCGCCGGTCGAGCTCGGCCGCTGCGGCCGAGAGCGCCCCGTCCCGGCCGACCGGAACCACGAGCACGCCCTGCTCCGGCAACGGGGCGGCGGTGACGCTCACACGCATGGCTTCGATCCTCGTCGGCGGCCCGTACGGACCCACCTGTCGGCCGCCGGCGGCGCTTGTCAACCGGCCGTCGGTCGCGTGGACGTCGCCGCCGCGGGCGGCTAGAAGGCGGCGAGCCACGAGCCCGGAGACGCGCCCGCGGCATGCGCCCGCCCGCCCCGTCCTCCGGTCCGCGCCGTCGCGCGGGCCGCGTGCTCGGTGCGCTCCTGCTCGCCCTGGCCGGCCTCGCGGCGGCGCCGCTGGCGGCCGCCGAGCCGGCCGTGCTCACCGCCCGCGAGATCGTCTACGAACGGCAGACCGGGCTCGTCACGGCGCGCGGCGACGTCGAGCTCAGCCGCGGCGGCCGCCGGCTGCTCGCCGAGGAGGTGAGCTGGAGCGAGCGCGAGGGCAAGGTCCGGGCCCGCGGCAACGTCGTCCTGATCGAGCCCACGGGCGACGCCGCCTTCGGCGACAGCCTCGAGGTCACGGGCGATCTGGCGACCGGGGCGGTCGAACGCTTCCGCGTGCTGCTCAAGGGCGGCGCCCGGATCGCGGCGCGCCGCGGCACCCGCAGCGAAGGCCGCGAGACCGTGCTCGAGGACGCGGTCTACAGCCCCTGCCCGCTCTGCGCCGGGAGCGGCCGCCCGCCGGCCTGGCAGATCCGCGCCCGCAGGGTGACCCACGACCGGGCCACCCGCGACGTCACCTACGAGGACGCCCGGCTCGAGGTGGCGGGCGTGCCGGTGCTCTGGACCCCCTGGTTCCGCCATCCCGATCCGACCGTCGAGCGCCGCTCCGGGGTGCTCGTGCCGACCGCCGGCTCGAGCTCGAGCCTGGGCCTCACCCTCGAGGTGCCGTTCCACTATGTGATCGGCCCCGACCGCGACGTCACGCTGACGCCGATCCTGACCAGCAAGCAGGGCCCCGTGCTGGCCGGCGAGTACCGCGAGCTGCGCGAGGTCGGCGAGAGCCGGGCGAGCGGCAGCATCACCTACGCCGACGCCTATGCGCGCGAGGGCCGGGAGCCCGAGGGCAAGGACCCGCGCGGGCATCTGGACGGGCGCGGCCGCTACCGCGCGGGGCCCGCCTGGGATGCCGGCTTCGACCTGCGCCTGTCCTCCGACAACACCTACCGCAAGCGCTACGGCTTCGGCTCCGAGGACGTGCTCGAGAACCAGGCCTTCCTGCAGCGGGTGGTCGGCCGCGACTACCTGGCGCTGCGCGCCTACGCCTTCCAGGGCCTCCGCGAGGACGACGAGCAGGGCACCATCCCCCTGGTCCTGCCGCTCGCCGAGGCCAGGCTCGTGAGCTCGCCGCTGCGCTGGGGCTCGCTGCTCACCGCCGACACGAGCCTCGTGGCGCTGACCCGCTCGAGCGGGCTCGACACCCGCCGGCTGTCGGGCATGCTCGGCTGGGAGCTGCCCTGGCTCGGCCAGGTCGGCGACCTCTGGCGGCTGCGGGTCGACGGGCGGCTCGACGGCTACCTCTACAACGGCGACCCGGCGAGCTTCGGCAGCGAGGGCGGCACCCAGGGCAAGGGCCGGGCGGTGCCGCGGCTCCTCCTCGACGGCAGCTGGCCGCTGGTTGGCCGCACCCCGGGCTGGAGCCACGTGGTCGAGCCGGTCGTGGCCTTCAAGCTCGCCCCCGACAGCGGCGACGACGACGACATCCCGAACGAGGACAGCCAGGTCTTCGAGTTCGACGAGACCAACCTGTTCGAACCCTCGCGCTTCACCGGGCTCGACCGGGTCGACGGCGGCACCCGGCTGGCCTACGGGCTCCGGCTCGATTCGCGCGCCGACCAGGGCATCGAGGCGAGCGCGCTGTTCGGCCAGAGCTTCCAGTTCCGCCGCAACGACGCCCTGCCCGCCGATTCCGGGGTCAACAAGAACCTCTCGGACTATGTCGGCCGCCTCGACCTGCGGCCGAGCCCGCTGCTCGACCTGGCCTACCGGTTCCGCATCGACCGCCAGGACTACGAGTTCCGGCGCAGCGACCTGTTCGCCACCTTCGGGCCGCCCCGGCTGCGCTTCGACCTCGGCTGGCTGCGGCTGTCGGACGAGCCGACCGGGCTCGGCCCGCGCTCGCGCGAGGAGCTGCGCGCCGGTGTGCGGCTGCAGCTCTTCGACAGCCTGGCGATCGCCGCCCGCACCCGGCGCGATCTCAACGAGGGCGAGACGGTGTCCAACCTGGTCGGTCTGCTCTATACGCACCCCTGCTTCGTCCTGGTGGCCGGGTTCGAGCAGCGCTTCACCCAGACCGGCGACCTCGACGACGAGACCAGCTTCAAGGTCCGGTTGAGCCTCACCAACCTCGGCGGGCCGGCGACCCCGGCTGCGGACGTGGAGTGAGCGGGAGCACGAGCTTGAGAGGGGTCCGCCTCGATCGACGCGCGCTGCTCGCAGCGCTGCCGCTGACCCTGGGCCCGGTCCGGGCCCGCGCGCAGGGGGCGGCCGGCCTCAACCGCATCGTGGCGGTCGTCAACAGCGAGGCGATCACGAGCCAGGACCTGGCCGACCGGATCCGCCTGTCGATCGCCTCCTCGGGCCTGCCGGATACCGCCGACACCCAGCGCCGGCTGGCCCCGCAGGTCCTGCGCGGGCTGATCGACGAGCGGCTGCAGCTGCAGGAGGCGCGCCGGCTGCGGCTGCGCGCCGCCGACGCCGAGGTCGAGCGGGCGCTCGCGGCCGTGGCCGAGCGCAACCGCCTGGACGTGCCCGGCCTCGAGCGGGCGCTGCGCGGCATGGGCGTCGATCCGGCCGTCTACCGCCAGCAGATCGCGGCGCAGATCGCCTGGAGCAAGGTGGTCGAGCGCGAGCTCAGGCCGCGCGTCGTGGTCGGCCGCGAGCAGGTCGAGCAGGAGCTCGCGGCCGGCGAGGGCGCCAACGAGGAGCTCCTGTTGAGCGAGATCCTGCTGCCGGTCTACGGCCCCGACCAGGAGGCTTCGGTCCTGGCCGAGGCCGAGGGGCTATTGCAGTCGCTGCGCGGCGACACCGACTTCGCGGCATTGGCCCGGCAGATCTCGGCCGCACCCAGCGCCGGCGAGGGCGGCGACCTCGGCTGGGTCCGCCTCGCCAACCTGCGGCCGGAGTTCCGCGCCCCCCTGGCGACGCTCGCCAAGGGCCGGGTGTCGGCGCCGATCCGCAGCCCGCAGGGCGTCCACCTCCTGCTCGTGCGCGACCGCCGCGCCGTCGCCGCCGGCGGCTCGCCGGCCGAGCGCGAGGAGCGGGTCCGCCGCCGGCTCGAGGACGAGCAGCTGCAGCGGCTGGCCGACCGCCGCCTGCGCGAGCTGCGCCGCCGGGCGTTCATCGATATCCGCGCCTGAGCCGGACGGCGCGCCGCTCGCGGCACTCGCCGGGCTGGAGCCGCTCGCCGAGCTCGTCCGCCGCCACCGGCTCGCGGCCGACCGGCGGCTCGGCCAGCACTTCCTGTTCGACCCGGTCCTGCTCGATCGGATCGCGGCCGCGGCGGCACCGCTCGCGGGTGCGACCGTGCTCGAGGTCGGGCCCGGGCCGGGCGGGCTCACCCGGGCGCTGCTGCGCGCCGGCGCGGCGCGGCTCGTGGCGGTCGAGCGCGACCGGCGCTGCATCGAGGCGCTCGCCGGGCTGGTCGAGGCCGCGCAGGGCCGGCTCGAGCTGGTCCTGGCCGACGCGCTTGCCTTCGACCCCGCCGGCCTCGCCCCGCCCGGCCGGCTCGTGGTGGTCGCCAACCTGCCCTACAATGTCGGCACCGAGCTCCTGATCTCCTGGCTGCGCCGGCCGGAGCCCTTCGCCCGCTTGGTCCTCCTGTTCCAGAAGGAGGTGGCGCTCCGCCTCGCGGCAGCACCCGGCACGGCCGACTATGGCCGCCTCTCGGTCCTGGCGCAGCTCGTCTGCCGGGTCGAGCGGCTGCGCGACCTGCCGGCCGCGGCGTTCCGGCCGCCGCCCAAGGTGACCTCGAGCCTGGTGCGGCTCGTGCCGCGGCCGGACCGGCCGCCGCCCGAGCTCCTGGAGCGCCTCGAGCGGCTGACCGCGGCGGCCTTCGGGCAGCGCCGCAAGATGCTGCGGCAGAGCCTGCGGCCGGTGCTGGCGGCCCCGGAGGCGGCGCTGGCGCCGCTCGGCATCGCCCCCGAGGCGCGCGCCGAGACGCTCCCGCCCGAGCTGTTCCTGCGCCTCGCCCGGGCGCTCCGAGCCGCGGCGGCGCCGCCTCAGGCGCCGGGGATGGCCCGGAAGCGCTGCACGAGCTCGGAGAGGTAGGGCTGCCGGCGGCGCTTCAGCCGCTCGGCCGCGAGGATCGCGCGCACCGCGGCGATGCTCGCCTCGAGCTCCTCGTTGATCAGCACGTACTCGTACTCGGCCCAGTGGGTGACGTCGGCCGCGACCCGCGCGAGCCGGTAGCGGACCACCTCCTCGCTGTCCTGGGCGCGCGTGCGCAGGCGCTGCTCGAGGGCCCCGACCGAGGGTGGCAGGATGAACACCCCGACCACGTCCTGGGCCGCCGCCCCGCGGAGCTGCTGGGCACCCTGCCAGTCGATGTCGAACAGCACGTCGCGACCGCGGGCGAGCGCCGCCTCGACCGCCCGCCGGGGCGTGCCGTAGCGGTGGCCGTAGACGAGCGCGTGCTCGAGCAATTCGCCCTCGGCCACCATCCGCTCGAACCGCGCGGCGTCGATGAAGTGGTAGTCGACCCCGTCGCGCTCGGCCGGCCGGCGCGGCCGGGTGGTGACCGAGACCGAGAGTTCGACCTCGGGTTCGCGTGCCAGCACACCCCGGGCGATCGAGGTCTTGCCGGCGCCCGAGGGCGAGGAGAGGACCAGCATGAGGCCGCGCCGCTGCGGGCGGGGCGGGGCCTCGGGCGGGCTCGGTTGGGTCACGGGCAGGCTCCGGCGCGGCCAGGCCCGCCTTCTAGCCGCCGCGGAGCGTTCTACCAAGACGCGATGGCGCCGCGGCCGCCTCAGCCGTCCGGGCGCTCGCCGTCGCGCAGCCGCCGCCAGCGGGCGACGTTGCGGTTGTGCTCGGCGAGGGTGCGCGCGAAGGCGTGGCCGCCCGAACCGTCGGCGACGAAGTAGAGATAGTCGACCGCGGCCGGGGCGAGTGCCGCCTCGAGCGCCGCCCGCCCGGGATTGGCGATCGGCGCCGGCGGCAGGCCCGGGATCCGGTAGGTGTTGAACGGGTGGTCGAGCTCGAGATCCTTACGGGCGAGCGGCCGGTCGAGCGCGCTCCGCCCGCCCGAGAGCGCGTAGATGACGGTCGGGTCGCTCTGCAGCCGCATGCCGCGCTTGAGCCGGTTGACGAACACCGCCGCCACGAGCGGCCGCTCCTCGGCGCGGGCGGTCTCGCGCTCGACCAGCGAGGCGAGCACGACCGCCTCGGCGGGCTCGCGGTAGGGCAGCTCCGCGGCGCGCTTCGCCCAGAGCTCCTCGAGCGTCGTGCGCATCGCCGCCCGCATCCGCTCGACCAGCCGCGCCCGGGGCTCGCCGCGCGGCACGAGCCAGGTCTCGGGCAGGAGCGTGCCCTCGGGGCCGGGCGGCGGCAGCTCGCCCTCGAGCACCGGGACGGCCTCGAGGAGCTCGAGCACCTCGACCGTGGTGAGCCCTTCGGGCACCGTGACCCGGTGCAGCACCACCCGGCCCGAGGCCAGGAGCTCCAGGACCGCCTGCGGGCTCGCACCGGCCGGAATCCGGTACTCGCCCGCCTTGAGCGCCCGCTCGAGGCCGTCGCGCCGGGCCAGGAGCTCGAGCGCCCACCCCGGCCTCACCACCCCCTCGGCCTCGAGGGTGCGGGCGATCTCGGCGAGGCCGCCGCGCGGCACGACGAGCACGCGCTCGAGGGCGAGCGGGCCGGGTTCGATGCGCCAGCGCTCGAGCCAGCGCCAGCCGGCGAAGGCCAGGACCGCCGCCACGAGCAGGAGGGCCGAAAGACCGGCCGCGACCCGCCCGAGCAGGCGCACGGCGGCCTCAGCCGAGGTCGGGGCGGGCCACGATCAGGCTGGCGTTGGTGCCGCCGAAGCCGAAGCTGTTGGAGAGCGCCGCCCGCACCAGGCGCCGCCGCGCCCGCAGCGGCACGAGATCGATCCCCTCCGCACCCTCGCACGGGTTCTCGAGGTTCAGGGTCGGCGGCACCACCCCCTCGTGCACCGCCAGGATCGAGAAGATCGCCTCGACGCTGCCGGCGGCACCCAGGAGATGGCCGATGGCCGACTTGGTCGAGGACATCGAGAGCCGCCCGGCGGCCTCACCGAACAGCCGCCGCACCGCGCCGAGCTCGATCTCGTCGCCCAAGGGCGTGCTCGTGCCGTGGGCGTTGACATAGTCGATGTCGGACGGCTCGAGCCGGGCGCTTTTGAGCGCCGCGCGCATCGAACGGAAGCCGCCGTCGCCGTCGGGTGCCGGCGCGGTCACGTGGTGGGCGTCGCCCGACAGGCCGTA
Organism: uncultured Geminicoccaceae bacterium; assembly: GCA_964504655.1. Classification (GTDB taxonomy): domain Bacteria; phylum Pseudomonadota; class Alphaproteobacteria; order Geminicoccales; family Geminicoccaceae; genus JANXAZ01. The sequence continues at coordinate 25,237 of CAZDFD010000030.1, read as the reverse complement.
GCCGCGGATCTCGGCGTAGATCCGAGCACCGCGCGCCTTGGCCCGCTCCAGCTCCTCGAGCACGACCACGCCCGCCCCCTCGGCCATGACGAAGCCGTCGCGGTCGCGGTCCCAGGGCCGCGAGGCCTTCTCGGGCGTGTCGTTGAAGCCCGTGGAGAGCGCCCGGGCGGCGGCGAAGCCGGCGATCCCGAGCCGGCAGACCGCGGCCTCGGCGCCGCCCGCCACCATGAGGTCGGCGTCGCCGAGTGCGATCAGCCGGGCGGCGTCGCCGATCGCGTGCGCGCCGGTCGAGCAGGCGGTCACCACCGAATGGTTCGGGCCCTTGAGGCCGAAGCGGATCGACACCTGGCCGGAGAGCAGGTTGATGAGGCAGGCCGGGATGAAGAACGGGCTCACCCGGCGCGGGCCCTTGACCTCGAGCTCGAGGGCGGTGTCGGCGATGGTCTTGAGGCCGCCGATGCCCGACCCGATCAGCACACCCGCCCGCTCGCGCTCCTCCTCGCTCGCCGGCCGCCAGCCGGAATCGCGCAGGGCCTCGGTCGCGGCGGCGATGCCGTAGACGATGAACGCGTCGTTCTTCCGCAGGTCCTTGGGCTCGACGAAGTCGGTCGCCCGGAAGTCCCCGGGCGCGTCGCCGGTCGGCACGAGCCCGGCCACCTTGGCCGGCAGGTCGGAGACGTCGAAATGCTCGATCCGGCGCAGCCCGCTTCGGCCCTCGAGGAGCCGCCGCCAGGAGGTCTCGACCCCGGCGCCGAGCGGCGTGACGAGGCCGAGGCCGGTGACCACCACCCGCCGCCGCACCTGGGCCTCCCCGATCACGGCACTCACCGGATCAGGAGGAATGCTCCTGGATGAAGGTGATCGCGTCCTTGACGGTCTGGATCTTCTCGGCCGCGTCGTCCGGGATCTCGACCCCGAACTCCTCCTCGAACGCCATGACCAGCTCGACCGTGTCGAGGCTGTCGGCGCCGAGATCGTCGACGAACTTGGCGGTCTCGACGACCTTGGCCTCGTCGACGCCCAGATGCTCGACGACGATCTTCTTCACGCGCTCGGCGACATCGCTCATGAGTGCTCTCCGAAGGAAGCGCTTCCGCTGGTCGGGCCCGGCCGCTCGGGACGGCCGGGCTTGTACACGAGGGCCCGGGGCTTGAACAGCGCGGGCCGGCCTCAGATCATCGCCATCCCGCCCCGGCTTCAGATCATCGCCATCCCGCCATTGACGTGCAGGGTCTGCCCGGTGACCCAGCCGGCCCCGGGCGAGGCCAGATAGAGCACCGCCGCGGCCACGTCCTCGGGCGTGCCCAGCCGGCCGAGCGGGATGCGCTCGATCAGGGCCGCCCGCTGCTTCTCGCCGAGCGCGTCGGTCATGGCCGTCACGACGAAGCCGGGCGCCACGCAGTTGACGGTGATGCCGCGGCTCGCGACCTCGGCCGCCAAGGCCTTGGTCAGGCCGACGAGCCCGGCCTTGGCGGCGGCGTAGTTGACCTGGCCGGGATTGCCCGTGGCACCCACGATCGAGCCGATGTTGACGATCCGCCCGGAGCGCCGCCGCATCATGCCCTTGAGGGCGGCGCGGGCGAGCCGGAAGCAGGCCGTCAGATCGGTGTCGAGCACCATCTGCCAGTCCTCGTCCTTCATCCGCACCGCGAGCTGGTCGCGGGTGACGCCGGCGTTGTTGACGAGGATGTCGAGCCCGCCCGCCTGCTCGGCCGCCGCCACGAGGGCGTCCGCCGCACCCGGTTCCGCCAGATCGCCCAAAGCGATCCGGGCGCGCTCGCCGAGCTCGGTCGCGAGCCCCTCGAGCGCCTCGCGGCGCCGCCCGGCGAGCACCAGGGTGGCGCCGGCGCCGTGCAGGGCGCGCGCCACCGCCGAGCCGATCCCGCCCGAGGCGCCGGTCACGAGCGCCACCTTGCCGGACAGATCGAGCACCGGGCGGCCCTCAGCCGGCGAGCGCCGCGGCGGCGGCGTCGAGCTCGGCCGGCTCGCCGAGCGCCAGCACCTGGGCGCCCGGGACCCCGCGCTTGGCGAGGCCGGAGAGCACCCTGCCCGCGCCGAGCTCGAGCACGAGGTCGACCCCGAGCCGGGCCATGGTCGCCATGCTCTCGCGCCAGCGCACCCGGCCGGTGACCTGGCGGGCGAGCAGTTCGGGCAGGAGCCCCGGATCGCTCACGGGCTCGGCCGACACGTTGGCCACGAGCGGCGCCGCCGGCGCCCGGAAGCGGGTCGCCTCGAGCGCCGGGGCGAGCTCGGCCGCGGCCGGCGCCATGAGCGCGCAGTGGAACGGGGCCGAGACCTGGAGGAGGATGGCGCGCTTGGCGCCCTGCGCCTTGGCCAGCGCCACCGCCCGCTCGACCGCCGCCACGTGGCCGCTCACCACCGCCTGCCCGTCGGCATTGTCGTTGGCGAGCTGGCAGACCTGGTCCTGCGCCGCCTCGGCCGCCACGGTCACGACCACCGCTGCCTCGAGGCCGAGGATCGCCGCCATGGCGCCGGTCCCGGGCGGGGTGGCACGCTGCATCGCCTCGCCGCGCAGCCGCAAGAGCCGGGCGGCGTCGGCGAGCTCGAGGGCGCCGGCCGCGACCAGGGCCGAGTACTCGCCGAGCGAGTGGCCGGCGACGCAGGCGAGGCGGGCCGCGAGCGGCCGGCCGAGGCGCTCCTCGAGCGCGCGCAGCGCGGCGATCGAGGCCGCGAGGAGGGCCGGCTGGGCGTTGCGGGTGAGCGTCAAGGTCTCGATCGGGCCCGCGAAGGCCACGGCCGAGAGCCGCTCGCCGAGCGCCTCGTCGACCTCCTCGAACACGCGGCGGGCGGCGGGCGAGGCGGCGGCGAGCGCCCGGCCCATGCCGACGCACTGCGAGCCCTGACCGGGGAACACGGCGGCGGGTCGGGTCAAGGTCGCGATCCTGAGGCGGGCGGCGGATGGAGCGCAAGTAGCGAGCCGCCGGCGCCTGTCAAGAAGCCGCCACGCGACGGCCTTGCGCCCTGGCCGCCGGGCTGTATAGTCCCGCCGCCACCGCGCGGGGCGGGACGACCTGCCACGGCCTCGAGGCGCGGTGCTCCGATCGGACGGAGCGGCGACAGGGGTCGGCGCTCCGTTCGTGCGTTTCGAGACCGGTGGGAGCCTCGATGCCTTTCTACGAGCACACGCTGATCGCGCGTCCCGACCTCACCTCCCAGCAGGCCCAGACGCTCGGCGAGACGATCGCCCAGCAGATCGCCGAGCAGGGTGGCAAGATCACCAAGACCGAATACTGGGGTCTGCGCAACCTGGCCTTCCGGGTGAAGAAGAACCGCAAGGGCCACTATCTCCACTTCAACCTCGACGCGCCGCCGGCGGCGGTGACCGAGCTCGAGCGGACCGAGCGCATCAACGAGGACGTGCTGCGCTATTTGACCGTGCGGGTCGACAAGCTCGAGGACGGGCCCTCGCCGGTGATGCTCGCCAAGGCCAGCCGCGACGAGCGGTCGCGGCGCGACCGCGAGTTCCGCGGCGACCGCGAGCCGCGCGGCGACCGCGACGAGCGCGAGCCGCGGCGCGACCGCGACGACCGCGAGCCGCGCCGCGAGCGCGAGCCGCGCGAGGAGCGGGCCTGATCCCGTGCCCGATCTCATGGACGCTGCGTCGATGCGGAGGATGCCCGGATGAACGAGGAGAGCGAGGGCGGCGAGGGCCGCGGCGAGCGCCGGCGGTCGGCGGAGCCGCCGAACATCACCATCCGGCGGCCGTTCTTCCGTCGCCGCAAGGCGAGCCCGTTCGCCCACGCCGAGGCGCCGCGGATCGACTACAAGGACGTCAAGCTCCTGCAGCGCTTCGTCTCGGAGCGCGGCAAGATCGTGCCGCGGCGGATCACCGCGGTGACCGCCAAGGAGCAGCGCGCCCTGGCGCTCGCCATCAAGCGGGCGCGCGAGCTGGCACTCCTGCCCTACGTGGCGCACTGAGGGCGGCCGGGACCCTGGTCCGCGCCCGGAGGCGGTGCCGGCCGGCGCGCTCGCCCGTCCGATCGGAGGAAGGTTCGTGCAGATCATCCTGTTGGAGCGCGTGCCCAAGCTCGGGCAGATGGGCGAGGTCGTGAAGGTCAAGGACGGCTACGCCCGCAACTTCCTGATCCCCAGGGGCAAGGCCCTGCGCGCCACGGACCGGGCGCTGGCCGAGTTCCAGCAGCGCCGGGTCGACCTCGAGGCCCGCAACCTCGAGCGCAAGCAGGAGGCGCAGGCGGTCGCGGTCAAGGTCGACGGCCAGAGCGTGACCGTGCTGCGCCAGGCGAGCGAGACCGGCCAGCTCTACGGCTCGGTGAGCGCCCGCGACATCGCCGAGGCGTTCGCCGCCGCCGGCGTCAAGCTCGACCGCCAGCAGATCCGCCTCGAGCAGCCGCTCAAGACGCTCGGCCTGCACACCGTCACGGTCGCCCTGCACCCCGAGGTCGAGGTCGCGGTCACGGTCAACATCGCCCGCTCGCTCGAGGAGGCCGACATCCAGGCCGGCAAGGCGCCGGTGCCGAGCGAGGGCGAGCTCGGGCTCGAGGATCTCCTGGGCGAGAACGCCTGAGCCGCCCGGCGGCAGCGGGGGTGGCGGCAGCGGGGGAGGGGCCGATGGCCGGGGCGCGTCCGGGCGAGGCGGAGGGCGGCAAGCCCGTGGCGGTCGTCAAGAAGTACGCCAACCGCCGCCTCTACAACACCGCAACGAGCTCCTACGTGACCCTCGACGAGCTCGCCCAGATGGTCCGCGCCGGCCAGGAGTTCGTGGTCTTCGACGCCAAGAGCGGCGACGAGATCACCCGCTCGGTCCTGACCCAGATCATCCTCGAGGAGGACGCCAAGGGCAGGAACCTCCTGCCGATCGGCTTTTTGCGCCAGCTCATCGGCTTCTACGACGACCAGCTGCACGCCTTCCTGCCGCGCTACCTCGAGATGAGCATGGAGAACTTCGCGCGGCACCAGGACCAGATCCGCGCCTACATGGAGCAGACCTTCGGCCGCTTCTTCCCGTTCGGGCCGCTCGAGGACATGGCCCGGCAGAACCTCGCCATGTTCCAGCGCGCCGCCTCGATGTTCGGGCCGTTCCCGGCCGGCGCCGGCGAGGAGGCCGCGGGCCGCGAGCCGGCCGCGCCCCAGGCCCCGGCGCCGGCCGATCTCGGCTCGCAGATGCAGGACCTGCAGCACCGCCTCGAGAGCGTGCAGCGCCAGCTCGAGCAGCTCGCCCGGGTGGCCCGCAAGGACGAGCCCGGGCCCACCTGAGGGCGGTGCCGCCGCCCGGCCCGACCGCTCGGAGCGCCGCTCAGAGCGCGAAGCTCACCAGGTTGCTCCAGTAGCGCTCGAGCCCGGTCAAGGTCTGGTTGAGCTGCTTGAGCTCCTCGGCGGTCGCGATCTTGCCCTCGATCTGGGCGGCGTTGCGGCCGTAGAGCTCGTCGATCTTGGCGGTCAGCTCGAGCCCCTTCTGCGACAGCTTGACCCGCGTCATGCGCCGGTCGTGCGAGCTGCGCTCCTGCAAGAGATAGCCGTTCTCGACGAGCTTCTTGACGTTGTAGGACACGTTCGAGCCGAGATAGTAGCCGCGGGCGGTGAGCTCGCCCACGGTCAGCTGATCGACGTTGATGTTGAACAGGATCAGCGTCTGGACGTTGTTGATGTCCTGGATGCCCAGGCGGTCGAGCTCGGCCTTGATGACGTCGAGGAACCGACGATGCAGCCGCTCGATGAGACGGGTCGTCTGGAGGTAATGCTCTTTCACGAAGGCCTCGACGCGGGTGCGCGCCGGGCGGCGGCCGCGGTCATCCGGAGGTGCACGCCCTAGCGCATTCGTTTAATCATCCTTTCCCCTGATCATCCTCACGATTGCAGAAAAATCCAGCCCCTCTGTCGCCGCCGAGGCGAACAAGTTGTAAAGCTGATACGCTTCCGCGCCCAGGGGCGTGCGCGCGCCGACCGCCTGCGCCGCCTCCTGGGCGAGCTTCAGGTCCTTGCGCATCATCGCCACCGTGAAGCCGGGTGCGTAGCCGCGGTTGGCGGGCGAGGACGGCACCGGCCCCGGCACCGGGCAGTAGCTCGTCAACGACCAGCACTGGCCCGAGCTCTTCGAGCTGATCTCGAACAAGGTCTGCTGCGAGAGCCCGAGCCGCTCGGCCAAGGCCATCGCCTCGCACACCGAGATCATCTGGATGCCGAGCATCAGGTTGTTGCAGATCTTGGCGGCCTGGCCGGTGCCGGCGGGGCCGGCGTGGATCACCACCTTGCCCATGGCCTCGAGGATCGGCTTGCCGCGCGCGAACGCGGCCTCGCTGCCGCCGACCATGAAGGTGAGCGTGCCGGCCGTGGCACCGCCGACCCCGCCCGAGACCGGTGCATCGAGCATCGCCCGGCCGCTCGCCGCGGCCGCGGTCGCCACCGCCCGCGCCGTCGCCACGTCGATCGTCGAGCAGTCGATCAGGAGCGCGTCGTCGACCGCCACCTCGAGCACGCCGCCCGGATCGGTGTAGGCGAGGCGCACCTGGCGGCCCTCGGGCAGCATCGAGATCACCACCTCGGCGCCGGCCACGGCGTCGGCCGGCCGCGTCACGATCCCGCCGCCGGCCGCGGCCAGCCGCTCGCGCGCCGCCTGCACCGGGTCGAAGCCCAGCACCTTGTGCCCGGCCTTGACCAGGTTGGCGGCCATCGGGCCGCCCATGTTGCCGAGCCCGAGGAAAGCGATCCTGGCCATGCCCCCCTCCCTCAGATCCCCTCCCAGTCGAACGTCAGATCGCCCTCCGGGATCGGCGCGAAGAAGCGCTCGATCTCCGCCTCCTCGACCGCCTCCAGGCGATCGTGCCGCCAGCGCGGCCGCTTGTCCTTGTCGATCAGGAGCGCGCGCACGCCCTCCGCGAACTCGCCCGATTCGAGCACGTGCCGGACCATCCGGTACTCGAGCCCGAGGCACTCCTCGAGCTCGAGCCCGGCGCCGCGGCGCAGTTGCGCGAAGGTGAGGCGGACCGCGAGCGGCGAGCGCTCGCGCAGGAGGGCGATCTGGCCCGGGCCCCAGGCGGTCGGCTCGTCCGCGAGCCGCGCCAGGAGCTCGGCGAAGCTCGGCGCGGTGAAGGCGTCGCGGATCGAGGGCAGTCGCTCGGCCAAGTGGCCGGGCTCGGCCGGCGCCGTGCCGAGCTCGCGGAGCGCCCGGCCGAGCGAGGCCGCGACCTCGCCCGGGCCCGCCGCCACGAGCCGCTCCTCGAGCTCGAGGTGCCGGGCGGCCGGGACGTGGTGGGTGGCGAGGCCGGCGGTGAGCGCGTCGGCGGCACCGCACCGGGCGCCGGTCAGGCCCAGATAGGGGCCGACCCCGGCCGGGCAGTGGCCGAGGAACCAGGTGGCGCCGACGTCGGGGAAGAAGCCGATCGAGGTCTCCGGCATCGCCAGAAGGGCGTGCTCGCTCACCACCCGGTGGCTGCCGTGCAGCGAGATCCCGCACCCGCCGCCCATCGTGACACCGTTCAAGAGCGCCACGTAGGGCTTGGGGAAGCGGGCGATCCGCCAGTTCAGCCGGTACTCGTCGTGGAAGAACGGCATCGCCGCCGCGACGCCGTCGGACTGCACCGCCTCGACCACCGCGCGGACGTCGCCGCCGGCGCAGAAGGCGCGGCCCGGGACCGCCTTGACCAGCACCGCCTCGAGCTCGGGATCGTCCTTCCAGCGGGCCAAGTGCGCCGAGAGCTCGCGCACCATCTCCCGGGTGAGCGCGTTGAGCGCCTGCGGCCGGTCGAGGACGACGATCCCGAGCCGGCCCTCCCGCAGGAAGCGGATCGGCGGCCGGCCGCTCAAGGCGTCCCCGCCAGCAGCCGGCGCGCGATCACGAGCCGCATGATCTCGTTGGTGCCCTCGAGGATCCGGTGCACGCGCGTGTCCCGCAGATAGCGCTCGATCTCGTAGTCGCGGATGTAGCCGTAGCCGCCGTGGAGCTGCAGCGCCCGGTCGACGATCGCGAAGCCGAGATCGGTGGCGAAGCGCTTGGCCATGGCGGCCGCCTGGGTGGCGTCGGCGGCGCCGGCATCGAGCCTGGTGGCCGCCCGCCAGACCAGGAGCCGGGCCGCCTCGAGCTCGGTCGCCATGTCGGCGAGCGTGAACTGGGTGTGCTGGAACTCGCCGATCGCCCGGCCGAACTGCCGCCGCTCGCGGCAATAGGCGAGCGCCCTGTCGAGGCACTCGGCGGCGGCGCCGAGCGAGCAGGCGGCGATGTTGATCCGGCCGCCGTCGAGCCCGCGCATGGCGATCTTGAAGCCCTGGCCCTCGGCGCCGATCCGGTTGCGCATCGGCACCCGGCAGCCCTCGAGGATCACCATGGCGGTCGGCTGGCTGTGCCAGCCGAGCTTCTCCTCCGGCTTGCCGAAGGAGAGGCCCGGGGTCCCCTTCTCGACCAGGATCGCGCTGATGCCGGCCGGGCCGGGCCCGCCCGTGCGGCACATCACGAGGTAGAGGTCGGCCTCGCCGGCGCCGCTGATGAACGCCTTGCTGCCGTCGAGGACGTAGTCGGCGCCGTCGGCACGGGCGGTGGTCTTGAGCGCGGCCGCGTCCGAGCCCGAGCCGGGCTCGGTCAGGCAGTAGGAGCCGAGCCGCGCCATCGTGCAGAGATCGGGCAGGAAGGCACGGCGCTGCTCGGCGTCGCCGTGCGCGTCGATCATCCAGGCGACCATGTTGTGGATCGAGAGATAGGCGGCGGTCGAGGTGCAGCCCCTGGCCAGCTCCTCGAACACGAGCGCCGCCTCGAGCCGGCCGAGCCCGGAGCCGCCGACCTCCTCTCCGACGTAGATCCCGGCGAGGCCCAGGGCCGCGGCCTTCCTGAGCGTCGCCACCGGGAAGACGTGGTCGCGGTCCCACGCGGCGGCGAAGGGGGCGAGCTCGGACCTGGCGAAGTCGCGCGCCAGCTCGGCGATCGCCTGCTGCTCCTCGCTCGGCTCGAGCTCGATCGCCAACGACCCCTCCGCGCCACCCGGCCGGGGTAGCCAGCGCGCGCCCCCCGGTCAACCGCGCGCCGGCCGCCCGCGCGGTTCGGTTGCCAGTCCCTGGAACGGGTCTTAGAGAAATCCCAACGGGTCGTCACAAGCTCGTCACGCAGCGAGGCCGCCCATGGGCGCACCGCACCACCTCCCCGACCAGCCGCCGTTCCCGCGCACCCGCCTGCGCCGGCTGCGGCGCACCGGCTGGAGCCGGGCCCTCGTGGCCGAGCACTGCCTGCGGCCGGCCGATCTGGTGCAGCCCTTCTTCCTGCTCGACGGCCACGGCCGGCGCGAGCCGGTCGATTCGCTGCCCGGGGTCGAGCGGCTGTCGGTCGACCTCCTGGTCCGCCAGGTCGAGCGCTGCGCCCGGCTCGGCATCCCCATGGTGGCGCTGTTCCCCTGCACCCCGGCCGACCGCAAGAGCGTCGACGGGCGCGAGGCCTGGAACCCCGAGAACCTGCTGTGCCGGGCGATCCGCACCCTCAAGCGCGAGGTTCCCGAGGTCGGGCTCATGGGCGACGTGGCGCTCGACCCCTACACCACCACCGGCCAGGACGGCATCGTCGAGGACGGGGTGATCCTCAACGACGAGACCATCGAGGCGCTGGTCCGCCAGGCGCTCTGCCAGGCCGAGGCGGGCTGCGACGTGGTGGCGCCCTCCGACATGATGGACGGGCGGGTGGGGGCGCTGCGCCGGGCGCTCGACGAGGCCGGCCACAGCCAGACGATCGTCTTGGCCTACGCCGCCAAATACGCCTCGGCCTTCTACGGGCCGTTCCGCGACGCGGTCGGCTCGGCCGGGGCGCTCGGCAAGGCCGACAAGAAGACCTACCAGATGGACCCGGCCAACGGCGCCGAGGCGCTGCGCGAGGTGGCGCTCGACATCGCCGAGGGCGCCGACATGGTGATGGTCAAGCCGGGGCTGCCCTATCTGGACGTGATCGCCCGGGTCAAGGACGCCTTCGCGATGCCCACCCTCGCCTACCACGTGTCGGGCGAGTACGCGATGGTCAAGGCCGCGGCCGAGCGCGGCTGGCTCGACGGGGCGCGCTGCATGGACGAGTGCCTGTTGGCCTTCAAGCGCGCCGGGGCGGACGGGATCTTGACCTACGCCGCGCTCGAGGTGGCCGAGCGGCTCGGGCGTCAGGGCTGAGCCGGGCGCCGCTCGAGGCGGGCGCGGATCCACTGCCCGAGCGCCTCCTCGGAGAGCTCGCCCGCGGCCAGATCGAGCATGACGGCCGTCGCCTCGGCCTTGTCGGCCACGAGCCGCCAGCCGTTGATCGCGACGAACAGGCCGAGCGCCAGGAAGGCGGCGCGCTTGTTGCCGTCGACGAACGGGTGGTTGCGCGCGATGCCCGCGGCATGCGCCGCGGCGAGCCGGGCGATGTCGCTCACCCCTTCGTAGGCGAAGAGGTTCTGCGGTCGGGCCAGGGCCGATTCGAGCAGGCCGAGGTCGCGCACCCCGGCGAGCCCGCCATGCTCGGCGATCGACTCCTCGTGCAGGAGCAGCACCGCCTCGAGCGCGATCCAGGCCGGCTCGATCACCGCGCCAGCGCGCGGAAGGTCTCGCGGTACTCCTTCATGAACTCCCGGCCGAGCTCGACCTGCTCCTCGAGGGTCGGATCGTGCGCGGTCAGGCGGATGCCGCCCGGCACCTCGGTGACGAACAGCTCGTCGCCCTTGCCGACCTTGAGGCGGGCCAGGACCTCCTTGGGCAGGATCACCCCCACCGAGGTGCCGATCGCGCGCAGCTTCAGCCGAACCATCCGGGCTCTCCCATTGCCATGCGCATTATAATGCCCGCGGCGCCGGCCGCAAGCTCAGCGCACGCCCGCGACCGCCTCGAAGGTCTCGAGCTGCGGCGGGCCCAGATAGAGCTCGCGATGCTCGCCGGCGCCGCGATGCGCGGCGCGGAACGCCTCCGAGCGCGTCCAGGCCTCGAAGTCGGCGCGCGACCGCCAGACCGAGTGCGAGGCGAACAGCGTGTGCTCGGCGCCGGACGGGCCGCGCAGGAGGTGGAAGGCGACGAACCCGGGCACGCCCTCGAGCCGGTTCTCGCGCCGCCGCCACACCTCCTCGAACTCGGCCTCGCGGCCGGGCTGGATCTTGAACCGGTTCATCGCCACGAACATGCACCACCCCTCCGCTCGCGCCCTGCCCCTGCGGGCAGATAGACCGCCCACCGGCCCGGGGCGAGCCCCGCCCGGGGCCCGGCCGTGAGCGCCTCCGTGTTCGCGGCCGTGCTCGCCGCGGCGGTGCTGCACGCCGCCTGGAACGCGCTCGTCAAGCAGGGCGGCGACCCGTTCCTCAGGCTCGCCGTGGTGATCCTGACGGGCTCGCTCGTGTGCTGGCCCCTCCTGCCCCTGGTCGAGCCGCCGCCTCCCGCCGCCTGGCCTTGGCTCCTCGCCTCGGTGACCGTGCACATCGCCTACGACTGGCTCTTGTGCCTCGGCTATCTGCGCGGCGATCTCTCCCTCGTCTACCCGATGGCGCGCGGCGTGGCGCCGCCGCTCGTGGCACTCCTCGGCCTCCTCGTCGCGGGCGAGCGGCTCGCGCCCGAGGGGCTCGCCGCGGTCGCCGTCGTCTCGGCCGGCATCCTCGTGCTCCTGGGCCTCGGCCGGGTCGCACGGGCGCAGCGCCGGAGCCTCCTCTACGCCTCGGGGTGCGGGGTGGCGATCGCCCTCTACACGCTCGCCGACGGCCAGGGGGTGCGGGCCGCGGGCGAGCCCTGGGGCTACATCCTCTGGCTGTTCGCCCTCGACGGCCTGCCCTTCGGCCTGCCGGTCCTGTGGCTGCAGCGCCACCGGCTGCAGGGGCTCGCGACCCCCGGGCTGGCCCCGGCCGCGCTCGGCGGGCTCCTCTCCTTCGCCGCCTACGCGCTCGTGATCTGGGCGATGGCGACCACGCCCATGGCGCTCGTCTCGGCCTTGCGCGAGACCTCGGTCGTGCTCGCCGCCTGGATCGGCACCCGGCTCCTGGCCGAGCCCTTCGGCGGCCGGCGGATCGCCGCCGCGGCGCTCGTGGCGGCCGGCATCGTGCTCCTGAAGCTCGCCGGCTGAGCCCGCCCCCTTGCCTGCCCGTGCACCCGGCCGCACGCTCGGGGCCGGACCCGGACAGCGGATTGGCCGAGCGATGCGGACGATCCTCGCGCAGCCCCTCGAGCAGGCGGCCTTCGCCCCGTTCGGCCGGGTCGACCCGGCGCCCTCCGAGCCCGGCCGGCTCTACCTCGACGAGGCCCTGGCCGATCGCGAAGCGGGGCTGCGGCCGAGCCTCTCGCTCCTGCGGCTGGCGCCGACGCCGCTGGACGCGCTCCGGGTCGGCGCGCTCGAGCGGCATCCGCGGACCTCGCAGACCTTCCTGCCCCTCGAGGTCGGCCGCTTCCTCGTGGTCGTGGCCCCCGCCGCCGCGGACGGGCGGCCCGATCCCGACCGCGCCCGGGCCTTCCTGGCCGGCCCCGGCCGGGCGCTGACCTATGCCCGCGGCGTCTGGCACCAGGCGATGACCGTCCTCGACCGGCCGGCCACGATGGCCATCCTCATGCACCGCGACGGCACCCCGGCCGACGACGAGATCGTCCCGATCCCGCCCCTGGCCGTGTGGGTCCTGCCTTGAGCCCGGCCGAGCTCGAGCGCCGGGTCCTGCACCGCGACGGGCTCGTGCTCGTGCTCGACAAGCCCGCGGGCCTGCCGGTCCATGCCGGGCCCAAGGGCGGGCCCAACCTCGAGCTCTACCTCGACGCGCTGCGCTTCGGCCTGCCGCGCCCGCCCGCGCTTGCCCACCGCCTCGACCGCGACACCTCGGGCTGCCTCGTGCTCGGCCGCCACCCGAAGGCGCTCCGCCGCCTCGGCCGGCTGTTCGCAGAGGGCAAGGTCCAGAAGACCTACTGGGCGATCGTCCAGGGCCGCCCCGACGGTGCGGAGGGCCGGATCGACCTGCCGCTCGCCAAGCGCTCGGCCCTGCGCGGCTGGTGGATGAAGGTCGACCCCGCGGGCCAGCCGGCGGTCACCCTCTGGCGGGTGCTCGGCACCGCCGACGGCCTCGCCTGGCTCGAGCTCCGGCCCTTGACCGGCCGCACCCACCAGATCCGCGTGCACCTGGAGGCGCTGGGGTGCCCGGTCCTGGGCGACCCGGTCTACGGCCGCGACCGCGAGCCCTCGCCCCTGCCGCCGCTCCACCTGCACGCCCGCGCGATCGTCCTGCCGCTCTCCGAGCACCGGCCGCCGCTCGAGGTCACCGCCCCGCCGCCCGCCCACATGCTCGAGGCACTGCGGGCCTGTGGCTTTTGCCCCGAGCCGGCCACGGCGCCGGCCGCCGCCTGACCCGCCACAGGGAGACCGCCATGGCCGTCAACCGCCGGATCGTGCTCGCCCGCCGGCCGGAGGGCCGGCCCCGCCCCGAGGACTTCCGCCTCGAGGAGGTGGCGGTGCCGCGGCCCGGCCCGGGCCAGGTGCTGGTCCAGAACCTCTGGCTGTCGCTCGACCCCTACATGCGCGCGCGGATGGGCGAGGGCCGCTCCTACGCCCGCCCGGTCGGGATCGGCGAGGTCATGGTCGGCGGCACGGTCGGCCGGGTGGTCGAATCGAACGTCCCCGGGATCGAGCCCGGCGGCTTCGTGGTCGGCCGCGGCGGCTGGCAGGAGTGGTCGGTGCTCGGCGCCCAGGAGATCCGCGCCGTCGACCCCGCCCTGGCGCCGCTCTCGACCGCGCTCGGCGTGCTCGGCATGCCCGGGCTCACCGCCTATGTGGGGCTGCGCGACATCGCCCGGCCGAAGCCCGGCGAGACGCTCGTCGTGGCGGCGGCGACCGGGCCCGTCGGCGGCACGGTCGGCCAGCTCGCCCGGCTCGCCGGCGCCCGGGTGGTCGGGATCGCGGGCGGGCCCGAGAAGTGCCGCCTCGCGGTCGAGCGGCTGGGCTTCCAGCTCTGCCTCGACCACCGCAGCCCCGATCTCCCCGGCCGGCTCGCCGCCGCCTGCCCGGACGGGATCGACGTCTACTGGGAGAATGTCGGCGGCGCCGTCCTCGAGGCGGTCCTGCCGCTGTTGAACGACTTCGCCCGGGTGCCGGTCTGCGGGCTCGTCGCCTGGTACAACGCGACCGAGCCGCCGCCCGGCCCGGACCGGCTGCCGGCGCTCCTGCGCCTGGTCCTGACCCGCCGGCTCCTGGTCCAGGGCTTCATCGTGACCGACCGGCCCGAGGGCGACTTCCGGGCCGAGGTGGGAGCACTCGTGCGCGACGGCCGCATCGCCTGGCTCGAGGACGTGCGCGAGGGCCTCGAGGCGGCACCCGCGGCCCTGGTCGGCCTCCTCGAGGGCGAGAATCGCGGCAAGCTCCTCGTGCGCCTCGCAGCCGAGCCCACGGGGTGAGCCCGGGCCGGCTCGGGTCACGCCGCCCCACGGACGCGGACCCCGGGACGTCCGGCCCGCCGGTTTCACTTGCCCGGCGGGTGGTGTTGGGATAGCCGCCTCTGGTCATGAAGAGGCCTTCTCGGGCGGGCCCGACGTGAACGAGATCAGGGACGTGGCGGCCGTCGCGCGGCGCCAGGGCGTGGTGGAGGTCGGCCTGCCGCCGACCGACATCGAGGATCCGTCCTACTTCCACAAGGTGGTCGACTGCCAGTGGGCCTGCCCGGCGCACACGCCGGTGCCGGAATACATCCGGCTGATCGCCGCCGGGCGCTATTCCGATGCCTACATGGTCAATTGGTGGTCGAACGTCTTCCCCGGCATCCTCGGCCGGACCTGCGATCGTCCCTGCGAGCCCGCCTGCCGGCGCGGCCGGGTCGAGCAGGAGCCGGTGGCGATCTGCCGCCTCAAGCGGGTCGCCGCCGACTGCAAGGACGACATCCGCGACCGCCTGCCCCGGCCGGCCGCCGCCAGGAACGGCTCGAGGGTGGCACTCGTGGGCGCCGGCCCGGCCTCGCTGACCGTGGCGCGCGATCTCCTGCCGCTCGGCTACGAGTGCGTGCTGTTCGACCAGGACGCCCGCGCCGGCGGCATGATCCGCACCCAGATCCCGCGCTTCCGCCTGCCCGAGGAGGTGATCGACGAGGAGGTCGGCTACATCCTGGGCCTCGAGCCCGAGCTCCGGCTGGGCGAGCGGGTCGACAGCCTGAAGGCGCTCCTGGATCAGGGCTTCGATGCGGTCTTCGTCGGCACCGGGGCGCCCCGGGGCCGCGACCTCGAGGTGCCGGGCCGCCGGGAGGCGGCGGGGCACGTCCACATCGGCATCGAGTGGCTGGCCTCGGTCTCCTTCGGCCACGTCAGGCGGATCGCCCGGCGGGTCGTGGTCCTGGGCGGCGGCAACACCGCCATGGACTGCTGCCGGACCGCGCGCCGGCTGGGCGGCGAGGAGGTCACGGTCGCCGTGCGCTCGGCCTTCGCCGAGATGAAGGCCAGCCCCTGGGAGAAGGAGGACGCGCTCTCCGAGGGCATCCCGATCCAGGACCACATGGTGCCCAAGGCCTTCACCCACGAGGAGGGAAGGCTCACCGGCGTGCTGTTCGAGCGGGTCCGCACCGAGCGCGACGCGGAGGGCCGGCGCCGGCTCGTGCCGACCGGTGAGCCCGACCAGCTCATCCCCTGCGACGAGGTCCTGGTCGCGGTCGGCCAGGAGAACGCCTTTCCCTGGATCGAGCGCGACATCGGCGTGGCCTTCGACCGCCACGGGCTGCCGGTCGTGGATCCCCTGACCTTCCGCTCGACCCATCCCAAGGTGTTCTTCGGCGGCGACGCGGCGTTCGGGCCCAAGAACGTGATCACCGCGGTGGCGCACGGCCACGAGGCCGCGGTCTCGATCGACCTCCTGTGCCGCGGCCAGGACCTCGGCCGCCGGCCGCCGCCCCTGACCTGGCGCACCAGCCAGAAGATGGGGCTGCACGAGTGGTCCTACGACAACGAGGTCTCGCTCGAGTCGCGCCGCCGCGTGCCGCACCTGCCGCGCTCGCGCGCCCTGGCCTCGCTCGAGGCCGAGGTCGAGCTCGGCTTCGACCTCGAGCAGGCGTGGGAGGAGGCCGAGCGCTGCCTCAACTGCGACGTGCAGACGGTGTTCACCCGCCAGCTCTGCATCGAGTGCGACGCCTGCGTCGACATCTGCCCGATGGACTGCATCACCTTCACCCGCAACGGGCCGGAGGCGGAGCTGCGGACCCGGCTGAACGCCCCGGCGCCCAACCCCGAGCAGGCGCTCTACGTCTCGGGCGCGCTCGAGACCGGGCGGGTGATGGTCAAGGACGAGGACGTCTGCCTGCATTGCGGGCTGTGCGCCGAGCGCTGCCCGACCGGAGCCTGGGACATGCAGAAGTTCCTGCTCGAGACCGCCAAGGCCGGCGGCGGGTCGATGCCGGGGTGCGGCCGATGACCCAGAGGCTCGCCGCGGTCAACGACTTCGTCGTCAAGTTCGCGAACGTCAACGGGTCCGGCTCGGCGAGTGCCAACCGGCTGTTCGCCAAGGCGATCCTGCGGATGGGCGTGCCCGTCGCCTCGCGCAACATCTTCCCCTCCAACATCCAGGGCCTGCCCACCTGGTACGAGGTGCGGGTGAGCGAGGCCGGCTGGCTCGGCCGGCGCGGCGGCGTCGATCTGGCGGTCGCCATGAACCCGCAGACCTTCGAGAAGGACCAGGCCGAGATCGAGCCCGGCGGCTACCTCTTCTACGACAGCACCCGGCCGTTGCCCGACAGCCGCTTCCGCCGCGACGTCACCCGCCTCGGCCTGCCGATCACCACGATCTGCAACGAGCACTATGGCGACCCGCGCCAGCGCCAGCTCTTCAAGAACATCGTCTATGTGGGCGCCCTCGCCCGGCTGCTCGGGATCGAGATGGGCGAGCTCGAGCGGCTGCTCCAGGAGCAGTTCAGGGGCAAGGAGAAGCTCATCGAGCCGAACGTCGAGGCGCTGCACCTGGGCTTCGAGGCGGCCGGCCGCGAGCTCGCCGGCGCCTGCGCCCTCGAGGTCCGCCGCTCGGACGCGGTCGGCGATCGGATCTTCCTCGAGGGCAACACCGCGGCTGCCCTGGGCTGCACCTATGGCGGCGCCACGGTCTGCGCCTGGTACCCGATCACGCCCTCGACCGGCGTGGCCGAAGCCTTCATGCGCCAGTGCGAGCGCTTCCGCGTCGAACCCGAGACCGGCAAGAAGCGCTTCGCCATCGTCCAGGCCGAGGACGAGCTCGCGGCGATCGGCATCGTGATCGGCGCCGCCTGGAACGGTGCGCGCGCCTTCACCGCCACCTCCGGGCCCGGCATCTCCTTGATGCAGGAGTTCCTGGGCCTGGCCTACTTCGCCGAGATCCCGGCCGTCGTGTTCGACGTCCAGCGCGGCGGGCCCTCGACCGGCATGCCGACCCGCACCCAGCAGTCCGACATCCTCGCTTGCGCCTATGCGAGCCACGGCGACACCAAGCACGTCCTCCTCTTCCCCGAGGACCCGGCCGAGTGCTTCGCCATGGCGGCCGACGCCTTCGATCTGGCCGACCGGCTGCAGACGCCGGTGTTCGTCATGATGGACCTCGACATCGGCATGAACGAGTGGCTGTGCCGGCCGCTCACCTGGCCGGAGGGCCGGCGCTACGACCGCGGCAAGGTCATGACCTTCGCGGACCTCGAGTCGGGCCGCGAGTTCGGCCGCTATCTCGATGTCGACGGCGACGGCATCCCCTACCGCACCTATCCGGGCACGCATCCCTCCAAGGGCGCCTTCTTCACCCGCGGCACCTCGCGCGACCGCTACGCCCGCTACACCGAGGAGGGGCCCGCCTATGTCGACAACATGCAGCGGCTGTTGAAGAAGCTCGAGACCGCCAAGAAGCTCCTGCCGGCCCCCGAGCTCCTGCCCGCGGCCGAGCCCGGCCGCTTCGGCCTCGTGGCGTTCGGCTCCTCGATGCCGGCGGTGCGCGAGGCGCTCGCGGCCCTGGCGGCCCAGGGCGTGCACCTGGACACGCTCCGGGTCCGCGCCTTCCCCTTCGCCCGCGCGGTCGAGGAGTTCATGGCGGCGCACGAGCGGGTGTTCGTGGTCGAGCAGAACCGCGACGGCCAGCTCCGCCAGCTCCTCGTCAACGAGTGCGGCATCGACCCGGCCCGGCTGTGGCCGGTCCTGCACCACGACGGCACGCCCCTGACCGCCCGCTTCCTCACCGGGGCGGTGATGGAGCGCCTCTCCGACGCCCGGGTCGTGCCCTTCCGGAAGGCCGTGTCGTGACCTACCTGCCCAAGCCCAAGCTGCACCACCCGGCACTCCCCAAGAACGCGCTCGGCCTCACCCACCGCGACTACGAGGGCTCGATCTCGACGCTCTGCGCCGGCTGCGGCCACGATTCGATCAGTGCGGCGATCGTCCAGGCCTGCTTCGAGCTCGACCTCGAGCCGCACCGGATCGCCAAGCTCTCGGGCATCGGCTGCTCGAGCAAGACGCCGACCTACTTCCTCGGCACCGCGCACGGCTTCAACTCGGTGCACGGGCGCATGCCGTCGGTCCTGACCGGCGCCAACCTCGCCAACCGCGACCTCATCTATCTCGGCGTCTCGGGCGACGGCGATTCGGCCAGCATCGGCCTCGGCCAGTTCGCGCACTGCATCCGCCGCGGCGTCGACATGGTCTACATCGTCGAGAACAACGGCGTGTACGGGCTCACCAAGGGCCAGTTCTCGGCGACCGCCGACAAGGGCACCAAGAGCAAGAAGGGCGTGCTCAACACCGACAGCCCGATCGATCTGGTGGCGCTCGCCCTCCTCCTCGGCGCCTCCTATGTCGGCCGCGGCTTCTCGGGCGACAAGGCGCAGCTCGTGCCGATGATCAAGGGGGCGATCCGCCACAAGGGGGCGGCCTTCCTCGACATCATCAGCCCGTGCGTGACCTTCAACAACCACAAGGGCTCGACCAAGAGCTTCGACTTCGTGCGCGAGCACAACGACGCCGTGAACCGGCTGGACGTGATCCTGCCCAAGGACCCGATCACGACCGCCTACGCCGAGGGCGAGACCGTCGACGTGCCGCAGCACGACGGCTCGATCCTGCGCCTGTTGAAGCTCGAGGCCGACTACGACCCGACCGACCGGGTGGCGGCGATGGACTATCTGTTCGAGCACCAGGCGCGGGGCGAGATCGTGACCGGGCTCCTCTATGTCGAGCCGCACGCGACCGACCTGCACGCCGAGCTCGGCACGGTCGCCACACCCCTGAACCGGCTGGGCGAAGCCGAGCTCTGCCCGGGCCCGGCGGCCCTCGCCAAGTTCAACGCCGCGCACCGCTGAGCGGAGCGGCGAGCCCGCGCGGCCGGCGCGGCGCCGGCGGCCCGGGCAGCCGGGCGAGGAGGCAGGGGCCGCGCGCAGCCAACGCCCGGGCGAGCTCCGGCAGGCCCGCCGCCACGGCACTCGCGAGCCCGCGCGGGGCGTTGGCCACGACCAGCCCCGAGGCGGTGAGCCCACGCGCCGCCCCGTCCGGCAGCCGGCCGAGCTCGACCCGGAGCGCGCCGCCCATCCCGGCCCGCACGAGCCGCGCCAGGAATTCCTCGCTCCGCGCCCGCTCGAGCACCGGGTACCAGAGGAGGTAGACCGCCGCCGGCTGGCGGGCGAGCGCCGCCTCGAGCGCCGCCGCCACCCGCTCCTCCTCCTCGGCGAGCTCATAGGCCGGATCGACCAGGACGAGCGCCCGCCGGCCGGGCGGCGGCAGGTTGCGGCCCATGAGCCGGATCCCGTCCTCGCGCCGCACCTCGACCCCGTCGATCCGGCCGTAGCGCGCGGCCAAGGCAGCGTGGTCGGTCGGGTGCAGCTCGATCAGGACCAGCCGGTCGCCCGGCCGGAGCCGACCGCGGGCGAGCTCGGGCGAGCCCGGATAGAGCCGGCCCGCGGGGTCGAGGGCGCGGACCGCCTCGAGCAGCGGGGCGGCGAGCGCCGGCGGTGGCCCGGCTGCCGCGAGCAGCCGGCCGATCCCCTGCTCGGCCTCGCGGGTCTTGCGCGCCATCGGGCTGCCGAGGTCGTAGACCCCGGCCCCGGCCATGAGATCGATCACGAGCAAGGGCTCGGGCCGGGCCAGGAGTCGGTCGAGCGCCGCCAGGAAGACGACGTGCTTGAGGACGTCGGCGAAGCCGCCGGCGTGGAAGCCGTGCCGGTAGGACAGCATCGCCCTGGCCGCGCCGCCCGGGCTCAGCCGCGCCCGACGAACGGCATCTTGGTCGCCATGATGGTCAGGAACTGGACGTTGGTGTCCAACGGGAAGCTCGCCATGAAGGCCACCGCCCGCCCGACGTTCTCGACCGGCATCAAGGGCTCGGGGCGGATCGAGCCGTCGGCCTGCGGCACGCCGTTGCGCATGCGCGCGGCCATCGGCGTCTCGGCGTTGCCGATGTCGATCTGCCCGACCGCGATGTCGTGGCGCCGGCCGTCGAGCGAGGCCGTCCTGGTGAGCCCGGTCACGCTGTGCTTGGTCGCGGTGTAGGCGATCGAGTTGGGCCTGGGCGCGTAGGCCGAGATCGAGCCGTTGTTGATGATCCGCCCGCCGCGCGGGTCCTGGTCCTTCATGATCTTGAAGGCCTGCTGGATGCAGTAGAACATGCCGTCGAGGTTGGTCGCGACGACCTTGCGCCACTCGGACAGCGGCAGGTCCTCGATCGGCACGGCCGGCGCGCCCACCCCGGCATTGTTGAACAGGAGGTCGAGCCGGCCGAAGCGCCGCACGACCTCGGCGAACAGCGCCTCGACCGAGGCCGGGTCGGTGACGTCGCTGGGCACGACGAGCGTCGTCGCACCCTTGGCGAGCCCGGCCGTCTCCTCGAGCTGATCCCGGCGCCGGCCGGCGAGCGCCACGCTCCACCCCTCGGCCGCGAGGGCGAGCGCCGCCGCGCGCCCGACCCCGCTGCCCGCTCCGGTCACGATCGCGATCCTCGAACGCTCCGCCACGGCCGATCCTCCCTTCACCTCTGCCCGGGGCGCGCACTCTAGAGGCCCGCCGGGCGGGCGCCTACCGGCCGCGGCGCGGGGCCGTCCCCCACCGGCCGGGAGCGTCGCCCGGCATCTTGATCTTGGACCTATTATAGGATAATAAGCTCGACAGGAACCAGCAGGGAGTGACCGCCTTGCCGTCACCCTCCCCCCTCCCCCGTCCCGCCCCGGGGCCCCCGAGCGGCACCCGGCCCGTGCCCCGGCCCTCGGCCGGGCCGCCCGGCCTCCTGGCCGCCCTGGACCCGGCCGAGGCCGGTCTCTACCGCGCGCTCCGCCGCGACTGGCACGCCCGCATCCGCCCGGTCGACGAGGCCGAGCGGGCCGCCGCCGACACGGTGGTCGGCCGCGCCTGGCGGCGCTGGCGGCTCGAGGCGGTCGAGGAGCAGGTGTTGCGCGCGCTCGGCCGGGGTGTGGCCGTGCCGGGCCTGCCTTCGCTCGCGACCTTGACCCGCTACCGCGCCCGGCTCGCGGCCGACCATGCGGTCTTGGCCGACGAGCTCGCCGAACTCCGCGACAGCCGCCCGGCCAGAGCCGCGCACGCGGCTCCCGAGCCCGCGCGGGTGCGGCCCGGCGAGCCCGTGCACGTGGCTCCCGAGGCCCCCTCGCCGGCGCCGCCCACGGGCGCGGTCGAGCCGGCGCACGCGGCTCCCGAGCCGCCCCCGCCGCCGGGCTGGGCGCTCCGCCACCCGCCGCCCCCGCCACCGCCGCGCACCGACTGGCTCGCCTCGGTCTCGCGCTACGCCCTCGAGGCGGGCCTTCTGGCCCGCGGCCGCAGCACGGGCGCGCTCAAAGACCCTCGAACAACGCCGTCGTGATGTAGCGCTCGGCGAAGGAGGGCAGGATCACCACGACGAGCTTGCCCTTCATCTCCGGCCGCCGGCCGAGCTCGATCGCGGCCGCCAGGTTGGCGCCGGAGCTGATCCCGCCCGGGATGCCCTCGGTCCGGGCCAGAAGGCGCGAGGTCTGGAAGGCGGTCTCGCTCGCCACTTTCACGATCTGGTCGATCTCCTTGGTGTCGAGGATCGAGGGCACGAAGCCGGCGCCGATCCCCTGGATCGGGTGCGGGCCGGGCTGGCCGCCCGAGAGCACCGGGCTCGCTTCGGGCTCGACCGCGACCATCTGGAGCCCCGGCCGGCGCGGCCGGAGCGCCCGCGCCACCCCGGTGAGCGTGCCGCCGGTGCCGATGCCGGCCACCACCACGTCGACCTTTCCGCCCGTGTCGGCCCAGATCTCCTCGGCCGTGGTGCGCACGTGGATCGCCGGGTTGGCGGGGTTGTCGAACTGCCCGGCCATGACCGCCCCCGGGATCTCGCGCAGGAGCTCCTCGGCCCGGGCGATGGCGCCCTTCATGCCCTTCTCGCGCGGCGTGAGCTCGATCTCGGCACCCAGGAGCTTGAGCATCTTGCGGCGCTCGATCGACATCGATTCGGGCATCGTCAGGATCAGCCGGTAGCCGCGCGCGGCGCACACGAAGGCCAGGGCGATCCCGGTGTTGCCCGAGGTCGGCTCGACGATGGTGCCGCCCTGGACGAGCCGGCCCTCCGCCTCCATGGCCTCGATCATCGCGACGCCGATCCGGTCCTTGACCGAGGCCAGGGGATTGAAGAACTCGAGCTTGAGGCAGAGCTCGGCCACGACCCCGGCCTCGGCCGCCAGGCGGCGGACGCGCACCAAGGGCGTGTTGCCGATCGTCTCGGTGATGCTGTCGTAGATCCGGCCGCGCCCCGGCGGGTCGAGGCGGACGGGCGGCGGCACGGACGCGGCGGTCGGCTGGTCGGCCATGGGTCGCTCTCCTGGCTTTCGCCCGGATGTGGGGCCACATACATCGAAATGCAAGCGCGAATGGCGCTATTGTGCATCGCAATCTTGTGAAATAGCGGCCGGCGCCGCGCCGAGCTCGGCCAGCACCCGCCCGCTCGGCCAGACCTGGGCGAAGACCCGCGCCATGGCCGAGAGCGAGGCGCGGTGGTCCTCGGGGCGGAAGGTGAGGCAGGCGTCCTCGACCAGGATCACGTTCCAGCCGCGGTCGGCGGCGTCGCGCGCCGTGGTCTCGACGCACATCTCGGTCGCCATGCCGCCCACCACGAGCGTCTCGAGGCCGAGGTTGCGCAGGCAGGCGTCGATCCCGGAGGAGTTGAAGGCGCCGGAGCTGTTCTTGTCGATCACGAGCTCGCCCGGGCGCGGCGCCAGGGCCTCGATCACCGCGTGCTCGGGCGTGCCGCGGTGCCAGAGCGTCGGCCGGCCGGTGAGCGTCAGAGCGTCCCGGTCGCGCCGCCGCCGCCGCGCGATCAGATCGCTGCCGTCCGGCAGGAGCGGCCCGTGGCGGGTGAACAGCACCGGCCGGCCGGCGGCGCGGAAGCCGTCGAGCAGGCGGCGGGCGGCGGGGATCACCACCTCCGTCAGCCGCGGCAGGTAGTAGGCGGCGATCGCCGGGTAGCGCTCGGCCAGCATCCGCGCCACGCCCATGGCGGGGTTGCAGCCATAGTTCTGCAGGTCGACGAGGAGCAGCCCGGCCCGCTGCCAGTCGACCGCGAACTCCGGCCAGGGCATCGGCCAGTCGGGCAGGGTGGCCGGGGAATCGATGCAGGCCAAGGGGGCCTCCGCGGGCAGCCGGCGCGATCCTGGCCCGCCTCCGCCCGGAACGCCAGGGTCGAGGCCCCGAGGCGGGCGGTCACGCCGCGGTCATGGTCGTGCCCAGCGCGTGTCGAGGGGGACGCGCAGGAATCGGGCTCGTCCCTCGAACCGGAGTAGGTCCAGATGACACGGATGTCGCGGATCGATCGCGCACCCCTCGCCCGCCGCCGCCTGCTCGCCCAGGGGGCCGCCGCCGGCACCGGCCTGGCCTTGGCCGCGAGCCCCCTGCGCGCGCTCGCCCAGGCGCCGGCGGTGATCGTGAGCGAGCGGATGCGCATCAAGGTGCCCTATGGCGTGCAGGTGGGCGATCTCTCGGCCGACCGGGCGATCCTCTGGGCCCGGGCCGACCGCGAGGCGCGGATGCTGGTCGAGTGGGCGACCACCGAGGGCATGACCGACGCCCGCACCGTGGTCGGCCCGAACGTCGCCGAGGACACCGACTTCTGCGCCAAGCTCGATCTCTCCGGCCTGCCGGCGGGTCAGCGGATCTTCTACCGCGTGAGCTTCCTCGATCTGGGCGACTTCAAGACCCGGAGCGAGCCGGTCCTGGGCAGCTTCGCGACCCCGCCCGCCGGCCGGCGCAACATCCGCTTCCTGTGGTCGGGCGACACCGCCGGCCAGGGCTACGGCATCAACCCCGAGTTCGGCGGCATGCGCATCTACGAGGCGATGCGCCGGCTCGAGCCCGACTTCTTCATCCATTCGGGCGACACGATCTACGCCGACGGCCCGATCCCGGCCGAGCGCAAGCTGCCGGACGGCGGCATCTGGAAGAACGTCGCGATCGAGGAGAAGCAGAAGGTCGCCGAGACCTTGCGCGAGTTCCGCATGAACTACGCCTACAACCTCATGGACGAGAACGTCCGCCGCTTCAACGCGGCCGTGCCGATGCTGGCGCAGTGGGACGACCACGAGGTCACCAACAACTGGTACTGGGAGCTCAGGAAGGACAAGGACCAGCGCTACAAGGAAGGCTCGGTGGCGGTGATGGCCACCCGGGCGATGAAGGCCTTCCACGACTACATGCCGACCCGCCGCCACCCGCTCGAGCAGGACCGGCTCTACACCTCGTTCCGCTACGGTCCCTCGCTCGAGGTGTTTCGGATCGACATGCGCTCCTATCGGGGTGCCAACAGCGACGGCCTCGAGACGGTGCTCGCACCGGAGACCCGGATCCTGGGCGAGGCCCAGGTCCGTTGGCTGAAGCAGGCGTTGCTCGCCTCGAACGCCACCTGGAAGGTGATCGCCTCCGACATGCCCTTGGGCCTGATCGTCTGGGACGATTTCCAGAACCGCCGCGGTGCCGAGGCGGTGGCGCAGGGCGAGCACGGCGCGCCCAAGGGCCGCGAGCTCGAGATCGCCGAGCTCCTGCGCTTCATCCGCGACAACCGGATCAGGAACGTGGTCTGGCTGACGGCCGACGTGCACTACACCGCGGCGCACTATTACGATCCGAACAAGGCGGCCTTCCAGGACTTCCATCCCTTCTGGGAGTTCGTCTCGGGGCCCTTGAACGCCGGCAGCTTCGGCCCGAACGAGCTCGACCGCACCTTCGGCCCCGAGGTGGTGTTCGTGAAGGCGCCGCCCGCCGGCCAGTCGAACCTGCCGCCCTCGGCCGGCCTGCAGTTCTTCGGCCGGGTCGACATCGACGGCCGGACCGAGGCCATGACCGTCCGCCTCGAGGACCTGGACGGCAAGACCCTCTTCACCAAGGAACT
>CAZDFD010000029.1:0-46941 GCA_964504655.1 uncultured Geminicoccaceae bacterium | reverse complement strand
TCGATGTCGCGGACATCCTCGGGGATGTCGCGGTAGCGGGATTCGTCCCACTCGCGGTCGCGGAAGGTCGGCACGTGGTTGGCGATCGGCCGCGCGGCGATCGGCCAATTTGGATCGGCGCTCCAGGGCTTCCAGGCGGAGACCACGTTGCCGCCCGGCTCGAACGGGTTCTCCCAGCCCGCCACCGCGCGCAGCCGAACCGCGCCGAACAGCGAGAGGCCGTGCTCGTCGCCCGGGCCGTCGAGCCAAAGGAGTTGTCGCAATTTCGGCAAGCGCGCGCCGAGCGCGTGCTCGTGGTGGCAGGCCTCGCAGCGCATCACCCCGCCGCTCGTGAAGACGGGCTTGCGCGGCCGCACCCCGCAGGCCGGGCAGTAACCGTCGGCCCCTTCCTCGTAGTCCTCTTTCAGGATCGGCCCGTTGCCCGAAAGGAACGCGTGCAGCGGCTGCTGCTTCGCCCGTTCGGTCGCGGCGCGGAGCCGATCGAGCGTCGTGGCGATCCGCCCGCGCAGGAAATCTTCAGGCGCGAGCGGCTCGGTGAGCCCGAGGACGAGGGCGAGCTCGCCCGCCCAGCGGGTCGCCATCCAGCGGTCGATCTCACCCTGGAGCTCGGCCACCTGCTCCTCGATCCCCGGAAGCTCCGGGAGCAGGAGCGTGAGCTGGCCGCCCGCGCGCATCAGCGCGACGTAGGGCGGGAGACCGAGCCGCCGGCGGATCAACAGCCCCGCCGCCTCGACGAGCTGGCCCATGAGGAAGGACCGCGCGCGCAGGATCCGGTTCACCCCCTTCACCTGTTCGCTCGCGAGGCGGAAGAGCGTGCTCTGGATGCCCGAGAGATCGCCGCGCAGGAGCCGGAACTTGGGCCGCGTCCGATCGCGGATCGCCGCCGCGTCCGAGAGCTCACCCCGGGCCTCGTGGTGGCGGAAGAGACAGGCCGCGAAGGCCGCCACCGCGAGCGAATGGTCGAGGAGCGAGACGTCCGGCTCGTCGCGGGTCGAGGAGGGTACGCCCCACCAGAACCGCTCGCCGAGACCGATCGCCCCTTCGTGGAGGAGGTGGGCGTTCTGGCGCCGGTCGGCACAGAGTTTCTTCCAGGCGGCCCGGAACGCCTCGCCCGCGCACCGGTAGTCCTCGGGCAGCGTGCGCTCGAGCTCCGGCCCCGGCGCTTCCGGCACGATGCTCTCGGGACCCGCCGCCCGCGGCCGATGCACGACTTTCGAATGCGGCGGCCGCGGCCGACCGTCGGGATCAGGCAGGGTAACCGCGGACAGAATGCTCGTGAGCGGCACCTTGCGGAAATGGTCCCAGCTCCGCTGCTCGTCCGGGCCTTCGAGCGACAGGTCTTTTTCTTTGCGATCCATGCCGGAAGCGAGATGATCGGCCTCGACGATCAAGAGGTCCCAGGGCCGTTCGGGCCGCGGATTGTGGTGGAAGACCGCGGCATCGCGCACGAACGGCAGCCGCAGACCACCGGGCAGCCGGTCTCGCGCCGTCTGCTCGACGTCGTGGAACAGGAGCTCGGTGAAGAGCACGTGCTTGTGGGTGTAGTGCGTGCCCTGGTGGGCCTTGGGGCAGAGGGTGCCCTCGAGCGCCTGCACGGCTTCGGGCAGAGCCCGGCTGGTGCCGAGGGCGCGCTGCAAAAGCTTGCCGGCATCGTGCAGGAAGGCGCCGAGCGCGAGTTCGTCGCAGGTGGGAAGCTCGGAAGGCGGCTCGCTCATGCGCTGCTCTCGTCGTTCGAAGCCGGGATCGGGTGGATGGCCTCGGGCGGGGTGGCCAAGCGCCAGCCGCTGCGCGGCCGCCGGCCGACCCGCTCGACGCGGTATAGACCAGAGCTCGGCCCGAGTGCCCGTTCGACAATCTTGTTGAGCCGGGCGACCCGCTCGGACAGCCAGGCGCCTTCGGCATCGTCCCCGAGGGCCCGGACGGTGCGGTCGAACTGCTCGGCCTCGGCGACCCTGCGATAGAGCGCGAGGAACCGGCCCAGGGCCTCGCGATCGTCGCGCCGCACGGCGGCCGCCTCGCCGAGCATCGCGCGCCGCTCGGCTAGCCAGGCCCAGAAGGCGAGCTCGATCGGCGTGCAGGGTACGGGGCGGCCGTGCGCGCGGACGCTGCGCCGTTCGAGGTCGATCACGAGTTCTGGCGGACGGAACCGCTCCTGGAGCCGGTCGACCGCATCCTTGAAGCTCGCACGGCCGGCCAGGAGATCCTGCGGCAGCCCCTCGCGCAGCCGCACGAAGGGGATGTCGGCGAGGACGAGGTTACAGCGGTCGGTCCGGATCGGCTTCTGGTCCTTGCCCGGGGCGATCAGCACCTGGGGCTCGGGCGGCGGATAGAAGAACTCGGGGTGCTGTTCGAAGGCCGGGTCGACCAGCACGTGCGAGAGTCGGTCCTGCGGGCGCCCGAACAGCGAGAGCGCGTACCCGGCGAGGAACCCCATGGTCTTCCGGCCGCCCGCGATCGAGACATGGAGCGCGCAGGCGGGGTCGGCGGTGAGCTGTCGCACGACCTCGACCAGGAGGTCGGCCAATGCCGTGTTCGCCTCGAGCGAGGCGATGTCGGCGAGCGGCCCGCCGGCCGGATCGCGCACCTGGTGCACGCTCGTCCGCGCGGCAAGGCCGGCGAGCCCGGCATGCGGATAGTCGCGCGCCAAGGCCTCGAGCATCCGCCGGCCGTCGGACAGCACGAGCTCGATCCGCTCGGCGCCTTCCGCGGTCGTGACGATCGCGAGCTCGGTCGGCGCGAAGGGCGGCCGACGGTCGACCGCGAGCGCCCAGAGCGTCTCGGTCACGACTTGCGGTGTCAGACCCACGACGCTCACGAGCGCGCGTCTGGGGAAGGCGTGGGGCTCCACCACGACGCTCATCCGACGGGAAGGAGCCGATACGCCCCCATCCCCATGGTCGCACCCTTGCCGGCGTGCAGCCACTGGCCGTGCCAGAGGAACGGCCAGAGGTCGGGGGCCCCGGAGAGATCGAGGACCATCCGGCCCACGAGCCCGCCCATCGGCACGAGCGCCTGCTGGCGCGCGGAGCGGCGCAGCTGCTCGGTCCATTCGAGCTGCGAATCGAGCACCCCGATCCGCTCGGCCCGGGCCTTGAGGGCGGCGAAGTCGGCCGCGAGATCGCCCTCGCCATGGTGGTGGCAGAGCATCGAGACGCGGCGGACGAGGGCCGTCGCCAGACAGGCGGGCCGGAACTCGCGCGGCCCCACGAGCCGGCCTTCGGCCTGAAGGCGCAGGGGCGTGCGCAGGCGGAGCTCGGCCCGCGGCCAGGGCTCGGGAACCACCGGGATGCTCCCTTCGGCGCGGATCGCCTGGCTCGCGGGCTCGAGCTCGAGCGGCGCCCAGGGCGCCTCGACCGGAGTGACGGCCCGGAGCCCGAGCCGGCCGCGGTCGGGTCCGATGCCGCCTTCGCCCGCCTGGTCGAGGGCGCGCACGAGATAGGCGATCTGGCGACAGGCGCGACCCACGAGGCCGAGCTCGAGCACGACCCGGTCCTCGGGGCCGACCGTGGTCCGGCGCGGGTGGATCTGGTGCAGGACGAAGGGGTTGGGCACCCGCTCGTAGCGGCGCATCTTCTGCGCGTCCTCGTCGGGCCGGGCGGCGAACACCGTCGGGAAGATGCAGGAATGCTCGAGCGGGCAGTCCTCGCACGGCCGCAGGCGCATGACGCACACCAGCCGCTTCAAGGCCCAGCCCAGGCCGCCGCGCCAGGCCGAGCCGGCGAAGGCCGGCAGCCGCATCGGCGCCTCGGGCACGAAGACCAGCCGGTGGCGGGAGAGCGGCAGCGGCAGGGAGGCGGCAGGCATCACGGGACCCTCTCGATCCCCGGAGAGTGGCGAGCTTCGGCCGCCCGGCACAAGGTGCCACAAGCTTGTGAGGGCCGCCGACCCGGCGGTGCCCGGCGCTCAGCGGCCGGCCGGCGCCGCGGCACCCGCCTCCGCGACCGCCGCGGCCGTCTCGTGGATCAGCGTGCGGGCGGTCGCGAGATCGGCGCGCAGCTCGGGCACGCTCGGCCGGTGCCGGGCGAACTTGACCCGGTCGCAGGCGGCGAGGAGCCCGGTCAGCACGCCGGCCGGGGCGGCCAGCCGCGGACCGAGCCGTGCGAGCCCGCCGCTCAGCTCCTCGGTCGTGAGCCGGGGCGCATCGAGGCCGAGCCGGCCGCGCGCATAGTCCCGCAGGATCCGGGCGAGCCGCACATGCTGCTCCTCGACCGGCTCGGTGGCGGACGGTGCCGCGGCCTCGAGCCGGGCGAGCTCGGCCAGGGCGCGGGCCTCGGGGTCCGGCTCGGCCTCGACCGCTGCGGCCGGCCGCCTCCGGCCTCGGATCAGGACCACGGCCAGCCCGAGGAGGAGCGCCAGGAGCGCCACACCGAGCCAGGGGCCCAGGCCCGCCGGCGGATCGGCGAGCGGTACCGGCGGGGCGACCTCGCGCGGCGCCGGCTGCGCCTCGCCCGGGGGCAGCACCGAGCGGACCTCGACCGCGATCGGCTCCACCACGAGCCGCCGCGCGGTCGTGGCGTCGGCCGCGCGGTAGCCCACGGCGAGCGGCGGCAGCGGCAGCGTCCCGGTCGCCGTGGGCTCGAGCAGGATCCGCTCCTCCCAGAGCCGCCGCCCGTCCGGCAGCGACCGCGGCTCGCTGCGCACCCGTTCGACCAGGGCGAGCCCGCCAGCGGCCGGCTCGACCTCGGGCAGCTCGATGCCGAGGGCACCCGGCGCCTCGACCCGCAGCCGGAGCCCGACCCGCTCGT
The DNA here is from genome assembly GCA_964504655.1 of uncultured Geminicoccaceae bacterium. Taxonomy (GTDB): domain Bacteria; phylum Pseudomonadota; class Alphaproteobacteria; order Geminicoccales; family Geminicoccaceae; genus JANXAZ01. The sequence continues at coordinate 42,196 of CAZDFD010000029.1, read as the reverse complement.
CGATCTCGAGCACCGCCCGATCGAGCTCGACCCGCAGCTCGACGCCGTCGGCGCGGGCGATCCGCTCGACCGCCGCGGGCCCGGCCTCGAGCGGCCGGGCGAGGAGGGCGAGCGCCAGCGCGGCGAGCGCCGGCAAGGCCGGGACGGAAGGCGCCGCCCGGCTCATCGGCCGGCTCCGAGCCGGGCCCGGCGGCGGCGGAAGAAGCGCAGCAGCGGGCGGACCGGATCCTCCGCCGTGTCGACCTCGATCGCATCGATGCCGAGCGTCGCGAACAGCCGGCGGCGGGACGCCTGGGCGCGCTCGAAGCGGGCGGCGTGCTCGGCGCGGACCCGGGCGCTCGCGGTGTCGATCAGCACCTCGCGGCCGGTCTCGAGATCGCGCAGCGCCAGGAGCCCGACCTCGGGCAGCTCGCGCTCGCGGCGGTCGGTGATGCAGACCGGGACGACCTCGTGGCGGCGGTGCGCCCGGCGGAGCGGGCCGCCATAGTCGGGCGCCTGGAAGTCCGAGAGGAGGAACGCCACGGCGCGGCGGCGGACCACCGTCTCGAGCCGCTCGAGCGCCGGGGCCAGGTCGGTGCGCTGCCCGCCCGGCACCGCCTCCAAGAGATCGCTCAGGATGCGCAGCACGGCGTGGCGGTCGCGGCTCGGCGGCTCGAAGCGCTCGACCCGGTCGCTGAAGAGGATCAGCCCCACCCGGTCGTTGTTGCGCACCACGCTCGCGGCGAGCAGCGCCGCGAGCTCGGCCGCGACCGCGGCCTTGAGCCGGCTCCGGCTGCCGAAGCGGCAGGACGCGCTCGTGTCGATCAGGAGCACGACGGTGAGCTCGCGCTCCTCGACGTGGCGCTTGACGAACGGCGTGCCGAGCCGGGCGGTGACGTTCCAGTCGATCGTGCGGACGTCGTCGCCGGGCACGTACTCGCGGACCTCGGCGAACTCGACGCCGCTGCCCTTGAAGACGCTGTGGTACTGGCCGGCGAGCAGCCCGTCGACCAGCCGGCGGGTGCGGATCGCGAGCCGCCGGGCGCGGGCCGTGGGGGCCTCGGGGGAGGGGTCCCGGCTCACCACGGCTCGCGCTCGCCCGGTGCCCGGAGTGCGGCGCGGCGCTGCTCGACCCGCCAGCTCTCGGCCTCGCGCATCTTGTCCAGGAGCCGTTCCATCAGATCGGCCGCAGCCTGCGGATCCATGGCCACCGGCAGGTTGGTGTCGTTGCGCTGCTTGGGCGATTCGCGGGCGGAGAAGTTGGCCGGCGTCTGGTCGCTCGCCTCCGGTCGGTGATCCTTGAGCTGGTCGGGGTTGGCCTGCTGCTCGCCCGCCTGGTTCTGCAAGAGGTCCTGCAGCGCCTGGCCGCGGCGATGGCTGGTGCGGTCGGCCTCGGGCCGCTCGCGCTGCCGCAGCTCCGCCGCCCGCGCCTCGAGCCCGTGCAGGATGCGCCAGGCGAGCTCGAGATTGTGGCGGGCATCGTGCCGGCCGCGGTCGAGCTCGAGGCTCTCGCGCAGGTAGCGGATCGCCGCCTGGGCCTGCCAGGTGGCGTCCCCGAGCGACTGCTCGGGCGCCATCGCCTGGCGCAGCCGGATCACCCCGATCCCGTACTTGGCGGCGCTGCGCAGCGTCGGATCCTCGCTCGCGAGTGCCGCCATGTAGTGCTCGAGCGCCCGCTCGGTCTCGCCCAGACGGGCCCAGGCCGTGGCCCTGTCGAAGGCGATCTCCGGCCGGCCCGGCAGCGCCGCCTCGGCCGCGGCGTAGCGCTCGAGGGCGGCGTCGAACGCCCCGGTGGCGTAGAGCGCGTTGCCCTCGCGCACCGCCTCGGCCGCGCGATCGTGCGGGCCCATGGCCGGGAGGAGCCCGAGGAGGCCGTAGCAGAGCCGGCTGCGGGTGCGACGCCGGCCCGTCACCTCGGGTCCTCCCGGCGCCCCGGCCAGAGCGCGTCGAGGGCGAGCAGGCCGAGGGCCAGGGCGAGCGCGAGCTGGAACCGCGGCCCGAGCTCGGCGCCGCTCGCCGTCTCGAGCCGGCGCCAGGGCTTCGGGGCGATCGCGCGACGATAGAGCTCGGCGAGCGAGGGCTCGCCCGCCTCGATCGCCAGGTAGCGGCTGCCGGCGGCCTCGGCCATCGCCACGAGCAGTCCGGGCCGTGGCCGGGTCTCGACCGGCACGCCCTTGTGGACGAGGTGCTCGGGCCGGCCGCCGCCGGCCTCGATCGGGATCGGCACCGCCCGGGCCGGGTCGCCGATCCCGACCGGGTGCAGGCCGACGCCGCGGCCGGCGAGCAGCCGCGCCGCCTCGACCGCCTGCCCGCCATGGTCCTCGCCGTCGGTGAGCAGAATGAGGTCGGTGAACGCCGGGTCCGGGCCGCCCAGCATGTCGAGCGCCTTCAGGAGCGCCGCGCCGAGCGCGCTGCCGCGTTGCGGCAGGTCGTCGACCGAGGCGCTCTCCAGCCGGTCGAGGAACAGCCGCCAGTCGCGGGTGAGCGGGCAGCTCACCTCCGGCCGGCCGGCGAAGGTCACGAGGGCGAGCCGGTGGCCGCTGTCGGCGCCCAGGCTCTCGACCAGCGAGCGGGCCGCCGCCTTGGCGCGCGCGAGCCGGTTCGGCGGGGTGTCCTCGGCCAGCATGCTGAGCGACACGTCGAGCACCACGACGAGGTCGCGGCCGCGCAGCACGAGGTCCTGCTCGCCCGGGCCCCATTGCGGCTGGGCCAGGGCCATGGCGATCGCCGCGAGCGCGCCCAGCCCGAGGGCCACGCGACGGCGGTGCTCGGCACGCCGGTCGGGGGGGAGGAGCGAGGCGAGCGGGCCGTCGACGAGGGCGGCCAGGCGCGCGGCGCGCCGCCGCTCGGCGCGGCGGTGGACGAGCCAGAGCGCCGGCACGGCCAGGAGCAGGACCAGCAGTGGCCAGGCGGCGAGGCGCATCGTCACCTCAGGGCACGGTCTGCAGCCGGGTGAGCCGGAGTCCGAGCTCGGCCGCCAGCAGGAGGAAGGCCAGACCCGCCAGGAGCGGGAACAGCTCGACGCTGAGTTGCAGATGGTCGACCAGCTCGGGCGACTTCTCGAGCCGGTCGATCTCGGCGTAGATCCGCCGCAGCGCCGCCTCGTCGGTGGCGCGGAAGGCGCGGCCGCCGGTGGCGGCTGCGACCTGCTCGAGAGTCTCCTCGTCGATCGTCACCGCCGAGGTCCGGTACTCGACCACGCCGTCCTCGCTGCGCACCGGGATCGCGGCCGTGCCGTTGGTGCCGGCGCCGATCGCGTAGATCCGCACCCCCAGGGCCGCGGCGATGCGGGCCGCGGCGAGCGGCGCCGCGCGGCCGACATTGTTGCTGCCATCGGTCAGCACGATCATGACCTTGCTCTTGGCCGGGGCGCGCCGGAGCATGTCGACCCCGCGCAGGATCGCGTCGCCGATCGCGGTGCCGTCCTCGAGCGGGAAGTCGACGATGGCCAGCCGCTCGAGCACCGCCAAGAGCGCGGCGTGGTCGAGGGTCGGCGGCGCCAGGACGTCGGCGTAGCGGGCGAAGCGGATCATCCCGATGACGTCGGGCGCGCGCCCGGCGAGACCGTCGCCGCCGGCGACGAAGCTGCGGAACGCGGCCTTGACGACCTCGAGCCGGCTGGCCGGCCGCCCCTCGCGCACGAGGTCGATGGCGCTCATGCTGCTCGACACGTCGACCACCATCGCGATGGCGATGCCCTCGCGCCGCAGCCGGGTCGCCTCGACCCCCCATTGCGGGCGGGCGAGCGCCAGGATCAGGAGTGCCAGGCAGACGGTCCGGACCCAGGGCAGCGCCCGGCGGGCGCGCACCGCCAGGGTCGCGGTCAGCTCGCCGAGACCGTCGGCGGCCGGGAAGCCGAGCGCCCGGGGGCGGTCCCGGCGCCGCCCGGCCAGGTGCAGCCAGGGCAGCGCCAGGAGCAGCGTGAGCGCCCAGGGATCGGCGAGGCTCATGGTGAGCGGGCCGGGCTGCGGCCGGGTCGGGCGGCGGGAGCCCGGGCTCGCGGACGCGCGCTCGACATCGCCGGCCCTAGGGCACCGGCAGGCGCGCCAGGACCTCGCCGACGACGTCCTCGGAGGTCCGGCCGGCGGCCTCGGCCTCGTAGCTCGTGAGCACGCGGTGGCGCAGCACGTCCATGGCGATCGACTTGACGTCGTGCGGGGTGACGTGGCTGCGGCCGTTGATGAAGGCGAAGGCCTTGGCGGCGAGCGAGAGGTAGATCGTGGCGCGCGGCGAGGCGCCGTACTCGATCAGGGGGGCGAGGTCGAGCCCGTAGGCGGCGGGATCGCGCGTGGCCAGGACCAGATCGACGATGTAGCGGGCGAGCCGGTCGTCCAGGTAGACGCGGTCGACCTGCTCCTGGGCGGCCAGGATGTCGGCGGCATCGGCCACCCGCGGCACGTCGACCCGCGGCCGGGTGCGCGCCATCGTGGCCAGGATGGCGAGCTCCTCCTCGCGGCTCGGATAGCCGACCTTGAGCTTCAGCATGAAACGGTCGACCTGGGCCTCCGGCAGCGGGTAGGTGCCGTCGTGCTCGATCGGGTTCTGGGTCGCGAGCACGAGGAAGGGCCGGGGCAGCGGGTGGGTCTCGCTGCCGATCGTGACCTGGCCCTCCTGCATCGCCTCGAGGAGCGCGCTCTGCACCTTGGCCGGCGCCCGGTTGATCTCGTCGGCCAGGAGGAAGTTGGCGAAGATCGGGCCCTTGCGGACGGTGAACTCGCCGCGCTGCGGCTGGTAGATCAAGGTGCCCAGGAGATCGGCCGGCAAGAGATCGGGGGTGAACTGGATGCGCTGGTAGGCGGCGTCGAGCGCCTGCGCCAGGGTGGTGACCGCCAGGGTCTTGCCGATCCCGGGGACGCCCTCGATCAGGACGTGGCCGTTGGCGAGCAGCCCGACCAGCAGCCGGTCGAGCAGGTAGCGCTGGCCGACGATCACCGCCGCGAGGGCGGCCCGCAGGGGCGGCACCAACTCGCGCGCCGCCGTCTCGACCGGCCTCGTGGCCGCCTCCGCCAGCATCCGCCCCGCCTCCCGTCCCAGGCGGACGCCTCCGCGCCCGCCGGCGGTGTGGAGGCTAGCCGAGAGGCGGGCGGTTGCGCCAGCGGCCCGACGTCCTTCCGGGACGTGGCTCCGGCCCGAGCTCAGCGCTCGCTGCCGAGCGTCACGGTGCGGATGTACCAGCGCTGCAGGAGGAGGAAGGGGATCAGGGCCAGGAGGATCGCGGTCGAGGCCGAGGCGAACAGGCCGCCCCAGTTGGCGACCTCGAGGGTGACGTTGCGGGCGACCGCCACCTGGATGGTGACGAGCTCGGCCGAAGGCGCCGCCACGAGCGGCCAGAAGAAGGCGTCCCACTGGTGGATGAAGAGCACGAGCGCGGCCGTGGCCACGACCGGGCCCGAGAGCGGCAGCGTGAGGCGGGCCCAGATCGCGAGCCAGGAGGCGCCGTCGACCCGGGCCGCCTCGTAGAGCTCCTTGGGGATTCCGGCGAAGAACTGGCGGAACAGGAAGACGACCAGGCCGCTCGCCACCTCGGGCAGGATCAGGGCGGCGTAGGTGTTGGTCCAGCCGAGGGTGCGGATCAGCACGTAGAGCGGGATGACGATCGATTCGAACGGCATCATGAAGGTGAGGAGCACGAGGGCGAACAGGGTCCGCCGGAGCGGGAACTCGAACACCGCGAAGGCGAAGCCGGCGAGCGAGCAGACGACCACCCCGAGTGCCACCGTCGAGAGGGCGATGAAGAGCGAGTTGCCGACCGCGCGCGGCAGGTCGCCGGCCATGGCGCGCTCGTAGTGCTCGAAGGTGATCCGCTCCGGCCAGATCGTGGCGAGCCCGACCTCGGCGGCGTGGCGGAAGATGTCCGCCGAGGGCCGAAGCGAGGAAACGAGCAGCCACCAGATCGGCAGGAGCAGGAGGGTGGCGACCAGCACCAGAGCCAGGTGGCGCAGGAGCCGCCCGAAGAGCCGGCCGGCCCGGCCGCGGCTCACCGCCGCTCCCGGAAGAGGCGCAGCTCGGCCGTGGCGATCAGGCCGAGGATCAGCAGGATCACGGTCGAGAGGGCGAGCGAGCGGCCGTGGTCGAGATAGGCGAACGCCGCCTGGTAGGCCTCGAACATCAGGAGTGCCGTGGCACCGTTCGGGCCGCCGTGGGTGATCACGTAGACCGGCGCGAAGAGCAGGAAGTTGGCGGCCGTGTCGGCGACCAGCACGAAGGCGAGCGGCCGGCGCATCAAGGGGAGGGTGATCCGCCAGAAGCGCTGCAGCGCCCCGGCGCCGTCGAGCGCCGCCGCCTCGTGGAGCTCGCGGGGGATGGTGAGCAGCCCCGCCAGAAGGAAGATCATCCAATAGCCGACGCCCTTCCAGCTCGCCACCAGGACCAGCGCCGGGAGTGCCTGGTGCTCGCTGCGGAAGAAGGGCTGCGGCGGCAGGCCGAGCGCCCTGAGCAGGCCGTTGACCGGGCCCGAGGTCGGCTCGAGCAGGATCGCCCAGAGCACCGAGGTGAGCGCGATCGACACGGTCATGGGCGCGAGGAAGGCGGCGCGGAACAGCGGTGCGAGCCGGGTCGGGCGGAGCACGAGCAGGGCCAGGCCGAGCGCACAGACGATCTGGAACGGGTTGACCACGAGGTTGAAGAGCAGCGTGACCTCGAGCGAGCGCCAGAACGAGGGGTCGGCCGCGAGCCCCGCGAAGTTGCCGAGGCCGACGAAGACGGTCTCGCCGGTGAGCCTCGTCCCGGTCAGGCTGCCGCCCGTGGCGATGCCGATCGGGGTCAGCCGGAAGACCGCGAGCAGGAGGAGCGCCGGCGCCAGGAAGGCCGCCGCCACCCACCACGGAACGCGGAAGCCGGCGCTCAAGGCCGGGGCCGGCCCGCCGGTGGCCGGCCCCCGCGCGCGCCGCTCAGCGGTACTTCTGCAGCTCGCGGTCGATCTTCTGCGCGGCGGCTCCGAGCGTCGCCTTGACGTCGGCGCCGGTCGTGATGTCGCGCAGCGCCACCCGCAGCACGTCCTCGTACTCGCGGAAGCCGGGCGTCGCCGGCCGCGGCACGGCGGTGTGATCGAGTTCGTGGCGGGCGATCCGCCACATGTCGGAATCGAACGTCGCGGCCTCCTTCTCCCAGATCGAGCGCAGCACCGGCGGGTAGGGACGCAGCTTGAACCACTGCGCCTGCAGCTCGTCGCTCATGAAGTGCTCGATGAAGGCGAGGGCCGCCGCCTTCTGCTGGGTCCGGGGGTTGACCCCGATGTGCCAGGCGCCGGTGGGCGTGACCGGCTTGCCCTTGGCGAAGTAGGGGTGCGGTGCCACGCCGAGCTCGATGCCCTTGTACTTGTCGGCGAGGACCGTGGCGTTGAAGGTTCCGGCCATGAGCAGCGCGATCCGGCCGTTGCCGAACTGCTCGACCGGCAGGTTCGGGTCGAACAGGCCCGGAGGGCTGACCTTCCAGTCGGTGTAGAGCCGCTGCATGAAGCCGTAGGCCTCGACGAAGGCCGGCCCGTCGATGAAGCCCGTGGCCTTGAGGCCGTCCGGGCTCAACGCCACGCCGCCGAGCGACTGGCCGAGCGGCAGGAGCTGGTAGGGCCGCTCCTGCTGCTCGAAGCTGAAGCCCCACTGGCCCTTGGCCGGGTCGGTGAGCTTCTGGGCGGCCTCGACGAGCTGTTCCCAGGTCCAGCGCTTGGCCGGGTCGGGCTCGGGCGGGGCGATGCCGGCCGCGCGCAGCAGCGCCTTGTTGTAGAACAGCACCTGCATCGAGCTGCCGAACGGCGCCGAGTAGAGCTTGCCCTGCCAGCTCGCGGCATCGAGCGCGGCCTTGGTGAACCGCCCCGCCTCGAGGTGCGGGGTGAGGTCGAGGAGGTGGCCGCGGACCGCGTAGGAGGCGGTGAGCGGCGAATCGCAGATGAAGAGGTCGGGATCGGAGGTCCGCGCCTGCAGGCGCACCTCGAGGGTCTGGAAGATCTGCACGAAGGGGATCGTCTCGACCTGCAGGGCGATCGCCGGGTGCGCCGCCCGGAACGAGTCCATGAGCGGCTTGACCTGCCCTTCGGGCCAGCCCATCCACACCACGCGCAGGCTGGCGGCCTGGCTGCGGGCGGGCCGGGCCAGGACCGCACCGGCCGTGGCGGCGAGGCCGAGGCCCAGGGTCGAGCGGCGGTTGAGACGGTGCATTGGGCGATCTCCCCGAGGGTCTCCGGTGTCGTCCGGGCCGGGCGGCGGCGATCGTGGCGACGCGTCCGGAGCCGGTCAACGCCCGACCCTGCAGCAGAGCCGGGTGACAGAGCGGTGACCAAGCTCCTGATCGACTGCGATCCCGGCCACGACGATGCGGTGGCCATCCTCTACGCCGCCCGCCACGCCGAGCTCCTGGCCGTCACCACCGTGTTCGGCAATGCCCCAGTCGAGGCGACCACGCGCAACGCCCTGGCCGTGCTCGAGCTGGCCGGGCTCGAGGTGCCGGTGGCGCGGGGCATGGCCGGGCCCTATCTGGGCGAGGCGCCGCCCTTCGCCGCGGCGGCGCACGGAGCGAGCGGGCTCGACGGGGCCGAGCTGCCGGAGCCGCGGCGGGCGCCTTTGCCGGTGCACGCGGTCGAACTCATCGTCGAGACGGCGCGCCTCCATCGGGGCGAGCTCGTGCTCGCGGTCCTGGGTGCGCACAGCAACGTCGCGACCGCACTCCGCCTCGAGCCGCGGCTCGTGGAGTGGCTGCGCGCGATCACCGTCATGGGCGGCAGCGCCGGGCCGGGCAACGTGCGGCCGGTGGCGTGCATCAACGTGTTCTCCGACCCCGAGGCGGCGCACGTGGTGTTCTCCTCGGGGGCGCGGATCCTCTGGCTCGGCTACGAGACCAGCCGCACCGTGCTCGTGCGCGAGGCCGAGCTCGCCCGGCTGCGCCAGGGCGGCCGGGTGGCGCGGGCGATGGCCGAGCTGCTCGCCTTCTACCGGCAGAGCTACCGGCGCCTCTACGGCATCGACGGCGCGCCGGTGCACGATGCCGGTGCCATCCTCGCGGTGCTGCGGCCGGACCTGGTCCGGCACGAGCCGGTGGCGCTCGAGGTGGCGCTCGCCCCGGGCCCGACCCGCGGCATGACGGTGGTGGACCGCCGCGGCATCCTGCCGGGTGCGGCGCTGCCGCCGGGCCGCGCGCCGCGGCCTCCCAACGTCGAGATGGCGGTCGCGGTCGAAGTGCCGGCCGCGGTCGACACGCTGGTCGACACGCTGCTCTCCTACCCCTGAGCCCCGACTGTCCCCCTGCCACTGCCGCCGCGAGGTGCCATGCCGACGCCCGTCCTGATCGACTGCGACCCGGGCCACGACGACGCGATCGCCATCCTGTTCGCGGCCCGCGAGCTGGATCTCGTCGGCATCACCACCGTGCACGGCAACGCCGCCCTGCCGCAGACCACCCGCAACGCGCTGGCGCTCGCCACCCTGGCCGGGCTGGACGTGCCGGTGGTGGCCGGCGCCGCGGAGCCGCTCGTGGGCGTCCGCACCCACGCCCCGGACATTCACGGCAAGAGCGGCCTCGACGGGGCCGAACTTCCCGAGCCCGACCGCGCGCCGGCGGCGGGCCACGCGATCGACTTCATCATCGCCGAGGCGGAGCGCCGCAAGGGCGCGCTGGTGCTGGCCGGGATCGGGCCGCTCACCAACCTGGCACTGGCGCTGCGCCGCGAGCCGAAGCTCGCCTCCTGGCTCAAGGCAATCACGATCATGGGCGGCTCGGCCACGCTCGGCAACGTGACGCCGGCGGCCGAGTTCAACGTCTGGTGCGATCCCGAGGCGGCGGCCGTCGTGCTCGAGGCCGGCCTGCCGGTCTGGATGGTGGGCTACAACCTGACCCGCCAGATCGGCTTCGAGCAGGGCGACATCGACCGGCTGCGCGGCTCGGGCCGTCGGGTCGCGGCCACCGTGGCCGAGCTCCTGCAGTTCTACCTCGACCGCCAGCGTCGCGTGTTCGGCCTCGAGATCGCGCCGATGCACGATGTCTGCGCGATCGTGCCGTTCGTGGCGCCCGGGCTGATCGAGCACCGGCCGACCGCCGTCCGGGTCGAGCTCCGCGGCGAGCACACCCGCGGCATGACCGTCTGCGACCTGCGCAACAAGCGGCTGGCCGGCACCGGCGGGATCCGGGACGCGGCGCCGCCCAACGTCCGGCTCGCGACCGCGGCCGAGGCGCGGCCGCTGATCGACCGCGTGCTCGCGACGCTCCTCGACTACCCCTGAGGCCGGACGGTGCGGAGGAATGGTGGGCGCGAGAGGGATCGAACCTCTGACCCCTACGATGTCAACGTAGTGCTCTACCGCTGAGCTACGCGCCCCGGCGCGGGCAGGTAGGGTATTTCCGGACCCGGCGCAAGGGCGCGGGCGCATTGAACGGGCCCCGGGGTTGTGGTTGGCTCGGGGCGGTCGCACCCCGAGCCGCGCGGAGCGCATGGCCCCTCTGGATCCGCCGTTCGCCGAGCTCGCTGCGGTCGCGGCACCAACCCCGCTTCTGGTGTCCTCGCCGCACAGCGGCACCACCTGTCCGGCCGAGCTCGCGGCACTCCTCCAGATCACGCCGGGCGAGCTGCGCGCGCTCGAGGACGGTCCGCTCGACCGGCTCGCCGCGGCTGCGGCGCGGGCCGGGGCGACGGCGCTCTGCGCCCGCTACGCCCGCGTCGTGGTCGACCTCAACCGCGCGCCGGGCGAGCTCGATCCGGACCTGCTCGACGCCGCCCCGATCGCCGGGCTGGTCGCCAGCGTGCGGGTCAAGGCGGGGCTCGGCGTGATCCCGAGCCGGCTCGGGACCAGCCCGCTCTGGCGGCGACCGCTCGGCCCGGCCGAGGTGGCCGACCGGCTCGCCGCGGCCTGGTGGCCCTACCATCGCCGGCTCGAGGCGCTGTGCCGCGAGCGCCGCGCCCGGTTCGGCGCGGTGCTCCTGCTCGACCTGCACTCGATGCCGACCGAGGTCACGCTGGCGCGCGGCCGGCGCGCCCTCGACGTGGCGCTCGGCGACTGCCACGGCCGCAGCTGCGCACCCGATCTGGCGGCCGAGGTCGAGGCGGCGCTCGCCGCGGCCGGGCTGCGCTGCGCCCGCAACCAGCCCTACGCCGGCGGCTACATCACCGAGACCTACGGCCGGCCCGAGCAGGGCCGCCACGCCCTCCAGCTCGAGCTGCGGCGTTCGCTGTTCATGGACGAGGCGACCGGCGCGCCGACCGGCGGCCTGGTCGCGCTCGAGGCGCTGCTCGAGGAGCTGGTCGGACGCCTGGCGGCGCATCTGGCACCACCACTGCTGCGCGCCGCCGAGTGAGGCCCGGCGGCGTCGCCGGCGATTGCCGCCTCGGGGCCGGCTTTCTAAAGTCCGCGCCGCGCTGCCCGCCGGAGCCCGTGCATGTCGATCGTCGCCCAGAGCCTGTCGCGCATCAAGCCGTCGCCCACCATCGCCGTGACGGATCTGGCCCGGCGTCTCAAGGCCGAGGGGCGCGACATCATCGGCCTGGGTGCCGGCGAGCCCGACTTCGACACGCCCGAGCACATCAAGGAGGCGGCGATCGCCGCGATCCGCCGCGGCGAAACCAAGTACACCGCGGTCGACGGCACCCCGCAGCTCAAGGAGGCGGTCTGCCGCAAGTTCAAGCGCGAGAACGGGCTCGACTACAGGCCCGGCCAGGTGTCGGTCGGCAGCGGCGGCAAGCAGGTGCTCTACAACGCCTTCATGGCCTCGCTGAACCCCGGCGACGAGGTGATCGTGCCGGCGCCCTACTGGGTGTCCTACCCGGACATGGTGCTCTTGGCGGGCGGGACGCCGGTGTTCGTGCGCTGCCCCGAGAACACCGGCTTCAAGCTGCAGCCGGCCGACCTCGAGGCGGCGATCGGGCCGCGCACCCGCTGGGTGATCCTCTGCTCGCCCTCGAACCCGACCGGGGCGGCCTACAGCCGCGCCGAGCTCGAGGCGCTGACCGACGTGCTCGTCCGCCACCCGCGGGTCTGGGTGCTGACCGACGACATGTACGAGCACCTGACCTACGACGGCTTCGCCTTCACCACCGCGGCGCAGGTCGAGCCGCGGCTCTACGAGCGGACCCTGACGGTCAACGGTGTCTCCAAGGCCTACTGCATGACGGGCTGGCGGATCGGCTACGCCGGCGGCCCGCCGGAGCTGATCAAGGCCATGGCCATGGTCCAGTCGCAGTCGACCTCGAACCCCTGCTCGATCAGCCAGGCGGCGGCGGTGGCCGCGCTCGACGGCGACCAGAGCTTCATCGCGGCGCACAACCGGGTCTTCAAGGAGCGCCGCGACCTCGTGGTGCGCGAGCTCAACCGGGCGCCCGGGCTGCGCTGCCACACCCCGGAGGGAGCCTTCTACGTCTACCCCTCCTGCGCCGGGGCGATCGGCCGGCGCACGCCCGAGGGGCGGACCATCGAGACCAGCGAGGACTTCGCCCGCTACCTGATCGAGAGCGTCGGCGTGGCGGTGGTGCACGGGTCGGCCTTCGGCCTCGATCCCCACTTCCGCATCTCCTACGCCACCGCGACCCCGGTCCTCGAGGACGCCTGCGCGCGGATCGTCCGGGCCTGCGAGGCCCTGCAGTGAGCGGCGCGGTGCCGGATCTGGCCGCGGTCGTCCGCCGGGTCCCGGACTTCCCCAAGCCCGGCATCCTCTTCTACGACATCTCGACCGTGCTCGCCGACCCGGTCGCCTGGCGCGCCGCGGTCGACCGGATGGACCGCATCGTCGACGCCTTCCATCCCGATCTCGTGGCCGGGATCGAATCGCGCGGCTTTCTGTTCGCCTCGGCGCTCGCCTACCGGTCCGGGCGCGGGCTCGTCATGATCCGCAAGGTCGGCAAGCTGCCGGGCGCGGTGGTGAGCCACTCCTACGACCTCGAATACGGCTCCGACACGCTGCAGGTGAGCGAGGGGCTGGTGCGGCCCGGCGCGCGGACCGTGCTGGTCGACGACCTGATCGCCACCGGCGGCACCGCCCGCGCGGCCGTGGCGCTGCTCGGCAAGGTCGGCGCCGAGGTGGTCGGCGCCGCCTTCTTCATCGAGCTCCCCGGCCTCGGCGGCATGCAGCGGCTGGGTGTCCCGGCCCGCTCCCTGCTCGAGCTCGAGGGCTGAGCGCGCCGCCGCCCTGCGGCTCAGGGGATGAACTGCTCCTTGAGGATCCGCTCCTCGAGATTGTGCTCCGGGTCGAACAGCATCCGGCAGGCGACGTCGCGGTCCTCGAGGATCTCGACCTCGACCACGTCGCGCACCTCGGTCTGGTCGGCGACCGCGCCGACCGGGCGCTTGTGCGGATCGAGCACGCGGATCGTGAAGCGCGTCGCCGAGGGCAGGAGCGCACCCCGCCAGCGCCGCGGGCGGAACGGGCTGATCGGCGTGAGCGCCAGGAGCTCGGCGCCGAGCGGGATGATCGAGCCGTGCGCCGAGAGGTTGTAGGCGGTCGAGCCGGCCGGGGTGGCGACCAGCACGCCGTCGCAGACGAGCTGCGGCAGCCGGCAGATGCCGTCGATGTCGATCGCGAGCCAAGCCGCCTGGCGCGTCTCGCGGAACAGCGAGACCTCGTTGATGGCGAGGCCCGTGCGGATCTCGCCCGAGGCGAGCGTCGCGCGCATCCGCAAGGGGTAGAGATCGACCGCCGCGGCCGCCGCGATCCGCTCGGGCAGGCCGTCGGGCCGGTACTCGTTCAACAAGAAGCCCACCGTGCCGAGGTTCATCCCGTAGATCGGCAGCCGCCGCTGCAGGCTCGCATGCAGGGTCTCGAGCATGAAGCCGTCGCCGCCGAGCGCCACGAGCACATCGGCCTCGGCCGCCGTGACATGGCGGTAGCGGCCGGTGAGCTCGCCGAGCGCGCGCTGCGCCTCGGGGCTGTCGGCGGCGAGAAAGGCGATCCGCATGGCCGGTCCGGGCTCCGGGCGTCGCCGGCGCGCGCCGCCCCTTGCGAGGATCGCCCGGCCGAACCATACCCGTAAAGGTGCGGCGTGCGGCCCGCGCACGGCCGACGACGGCGCGGGCCCGGGAGGAGGCGGCGATGATCGACCCGTTCGGTCGCGCGATCAGCTACGTGCGGATCTCGGTCACCGACCGCTGCGACTTCCGCTGTGTGTACTGCATGGCGGAGAACATGACCTTCGTGCCGAAGGCCGAACTCCTGACCCTCGAGGAGATCGACCGGCTCGTGGGGGTCCTGGTCGAGCTCGGCGTGCGCCGCATCCGCCTCACCGGCGGCGAGCCGCTCGTGCGCCGCAACCTGATGTGGCTCGTCGAGCAGCTCGGCCGGCAGGTGGCGTCCGGCCGGCTCGACGAGCTGACGCTCACCACCAACGGCAGCCAGCTCGAGCGCTTCGCCCAGGACCTGCACCGCTTCGGGGTGCGCCGGGTCAACGTCTCGCTGGACACGCTCGATCCGGCCAAGTTCGAGGCGATCACCCGCTGGGGCAAGTTCGGCAAGGTGATGGCCGGAATCGCCGCGGCCAAGGCCGCGGGGCTGGCGATCAAGATCAACGCCGTGGCCCTCAAGGGCGTCAACGAGGACGAGCTCGACCGGATGATCGCCTGGTGCGGCGAGGAGGGCTTCGATCTCACGCTGATCGAGACCATGCCCATGGGCGAGATCGACGGCGACCGCACCGAGCAGTACCTGCCGCTGTCGCTGGTCCGGGCGCGGCTGGCCGAGCGCTGGACGCTCGAGGACATCGACTACCGGACGGGCGGGCCGGCGCGCTACGTGCGGGTCGCCGAGACCGGCGGCCGGCTCGGCTTCATCACGCCGCTCACGCACAATTTCTGCGAATCGTGCAACCGGGTGCGGGTCACCTGCACCGGCACGATGTTCATGTGCCTCGGCCAGGAGGACAAGGCCGATCTCCGGGCGGCCCTGCGCGCCTCGGAGGGCAACGAGCTGCTCCGCCAGGCGATCCTGGACGGGATCGCGCGCAAGCCCAAGGGCCACGACTTCGTGATCGACCGGCGCCACAACCGCCCGGCGGTCGGTCGCCACATGAGCGTCACCGGCGGCTGAGACGCCAGCGGCCGGAGCGAGATCGCCCCGGCCGCCCCGGCCAAGTGACCGGCCCGCCGCCACCCGGGCGGCGGGCCCCCGTCCTCAGTCCCAGGTCACCTCGACCCGGCGGTTCTGCGCCTCGCGCACGCCGTCGGCGGTCGGCACCTTCGGCCGGGTCTCGCCGAACCACTTGAGGTCGAGCGCGCCGGTCGGCACGCCCAGCCGCTCGAGCTCGCGCGCCACGGCCCGCGCCCGCCGCTCCGACAGCCGCATGTTGTAGTCGGCCGGACCCGAGCGGTCGGCGTGGCCGGCCAAGTGCAGGCGGACCATCCGCCCGGCCTTGAAGTCGGCCGCCACCTGCTCGATCACCTGCAGCGCCACCGGGCTGATGTCGGCCCGGTCCCAGGCGAAGAAGATCAGGTACTGCTGCGCCGCACCCGGGCCCAGCGCCCGCTCGACCGCGGCGATCGCCTCCTCGAAGCGGGCCTTGCAGGCGGCGATGCCTGCCTGGTCGCCGGCCTCGGTCCGCTCGAGCCAGCAATCGAAGGCGGTCTGCGCCTTGGCGGCGTCGGCCGGTGCGGTGCGCCGGCCGTTGGCATCGAGCGCCGCGAGCAGGCGCGCCCGGGCGGCCTCGAGCTCGCCGGCCGCCGCCTGCGGGATCCGCCGCAGCGCCAGCATGTCGGGCTGGACGTTCTGGCCCTTGGCCGAGGCCACCGCCTTGCGCGCGAAATGGCCGCGGTCGAACAGGTCGAAGCGGCCGCCGGCCTCCTCGGCGAGGTCGAGATAGCCGACCCGCAGGCCCTGGCTGAACGGCGCTCCCTGCGGGACCATCGCCCGCACCGCGTCGAGCTCGACGTAGCGGAAGTCGGCATCGTCGAGCAGCACCGGCTCGGGCGAGGCGATCTTGCCGTCCGGCGCCGCGCAGCCGACGACCGCCAGCACCACCCCGAAGAGAAGAGCGACACGGCTGCTCGCGACCATTCCCGCGGATCCCCTAGGACGTTGTGCCCGCCGGATCGAGCCTCGCGCGGCGCTGACGGCCCCGACCTCGCCCGACTTGAGACAGTAGAGCGATCTCAAGGGAAAAGTCGCGGTCGCGCAAGGCCGACGGGCGGCTCGGCCACGCAACCTTCAGGGTGTGTTGCCGGCCACCAACGCCGACCGTGGCGCGCGGGTGCCGATCAGGACGGCTGCCTCGCCGGCTCGCGCGGTCGCGCCTCGAGGAAGCTGCGCACGGCAACCAGGCGGTTCGCCAGCTCGTCCAGGAGCTCGGCGCTCGGCTCGGCGCGCTCGGCCCGGGCCGCGGTGTCGGCCAGCTCGACCGCGCCGATGTTGACCGAGGCTCCCTTGAGGGCGTGCGCCGCCTTGCTCCACGCCTCCGCGTCGTCGAGCGCCGAGCGCATCT
This sequence comes from uncultured Geminicoccaceae bacterium, assembly GCA_964504655.1. Taxonomy (GTDB): domain Bacteria; phylum Pseudomonadota; class Alphaproteobacteria; order Geminicoccales; family Geminicoccaceae; genus JANXAZ01. Next base: position 25,839 of record CAZDFD010000029.1, on the reverse strand, counting down.
GGCCGATGTAGACCGCCGCCGTCTCGACATAGAGCGCGCTCAGCTCGCGCTCGAGCTGGTGGTCGCCGTCGGTGAACTCCCGCAGCCGCGCCAGATCGATCGGGGCGGGGATGGGCATCACGACCTCCGCTGCGCTGGTGGGCACGCCACCTCCTTCGGTCAACGCGCGCACCGCCCCGACCAGTCGGCCGATCGAGATCGGCTTGACCAGGAAGCCCGCGAGCCCGGCCGGGCGGCCGTCGCGCTCGACCGAGGGCTGGTCGAGCACGTCGCCGAAGAGCAGCACCGGCATCGGCGCGCTGGTCGCGGGCTCGCCCAGATGGCGGGCCAGCACGATCCCCGCCATGTCGGGCAGCCTCGAGGCGACCAGCGCCAGCGCGAAGCGGGTGTGGGCGCGCATCATCAGCGCCTCGGTGCCGCTGCCGACCACCGAGACGATGTAGCCGAGCCGGCTCAGCACCATGCGCATCAGGCCGCGGCTGAGCGCCGGGTCGCCGACGATCAGCAGGCGACGTCGCTGCGGGCCGGGGCTGCCGTCCATCGAGGCGGTCGTTCCTCCGCGGAGGATCCCGGCGGCTATTCGCCTATAAGGAGATATTCGTCAAGATCTATTTATATCAATCGGATAGAGGGCGAACCGCGTGCCGGCGGCCGCCGGGCGCCCCGCTGTTGCCCCGCGGCCCGCGCCGTCCCACAGTCGCGGCGGCCACGCGCCGTCCAGGATCACCACGCCGGAGCCTCCATGTCCGATCGTCTCGACCGCCATGCCGCGCTGATCACGACCATGGTGCTGATGTCGGCGGCCGAGGGCCGCATGTCGGACGCCGAGATCGACACCATGACCCGCCTGGTCGGCTCGCTGCCGGCCTTCGACGGCTTCGACCGCTCGCGGATCGCGGCGATCGGTCGCGAATGCGTCGATCTCCTGCAGCGCGACGACGGGCTCGACGTGGCGCTCGGCCGGATCGCGGCGGCGCTGCCGGTGCCGCTGCGCGAGACCGCCTACGCGCTCGCCTGCGACGTCGTCGCGGCCGACCGCGGCGCCAGCCAGAGCGAGCTGCGCCTTCTGGGCATGCTGCGCGAGCGGCTCGAGCTCGATCCGCTCGTGGCGGCGGCGATCGAGCGGGCGGCGCGCGCCCGCCACCGCGCCGTCTGAGCCCCGGCGGCGCCGGCATGGCGGCGGCGTTCCCGAGCGATCCGGTGCTGCTCGGGCCGCGGCCGATGGCGGCCGCGGACGCCGCCACGATCGCCGCCGGCACGCCCGGCATCGTGCTCATGGAGAAGGCCGGGCGGGCGGTGGTGCGGGCCGTCACCGCGCGGTTCCCGCCGGGCCCGGTCCTGGTCCTGTGCGGGCCGGGCAACAATGGCGGCGACGGCTGGGTGGTGGCACGTCGCCTCGCCGCCCTGGGCTGGCCGGTCGCGGCCCACAGCCTGGTCGATCCGGCCGGGCTCCGGGGCGACGCCGCGGCCGCCTTCGCCCGCTACGCCGGGCCCTGGAGCACGGCCGACCCGCCGCCGTTCGACCCGACCACGCTCGTGGTCGACGCGCTGTTCGGGGCCGGGCTCGACCGGCCGCTCGAGGGTGCGGCGCGCGCCTGGGTCGAGCGGCTGCGCGCGCATCCGGGCCCGATCGTGGCGATCGACGTCCCCTCGGGCGTCGACGGCGGCAGCGGCGCGGTCCTGGGCGCCGCCGCCCCGGCCTCGCTCACCGTCGGCTTCTGCCGGCCCAGGCCCGGCCATGTCCTCCTGCCCGGGCGCGACCTCGCAGGCACCCTCGTGATCGCCGACATCGGCATCCCGGACCGGGTGGTGGCGGCGGTCGACGAGGGGTTGCGGCGGAACGTCCCGGCGGTCTGGGCGGCCGCCCTGCCGCGGCGCGACGGCACCGCCCACAAGTACCGCTTCGGCCACGCCGTCGTCGTCGGCGGGCCGGCGCACGCCACCGGCGCCACCCGGCTCGCGGCGCGCGCGGCGATCCGGGTGGGCGCGGGCCTCGTGAGCGTCGCCGCCCGGCCCGACGCCCTGCCCGTCTACGCCGCCGCGCTCACCACCGTCATGACGAGGCCCTGCGCGGACCCGAAGGCGCTCCTGGACCTGCTCGCCGATCCGCGGCTCAACGCCTGGCTGATCGGCCCGGGTGCCGGCACCGGCGAGGCGACCCGCAACGCGGTCTCGATCCTGCTGCGCTCCGGCCGCCCGCTGGTGCTCGACGCGGACGCGCTGAGCGCCTTCGCGGCGGATCGAACGGCGCTCCTCGGGGCCTTGCACGGCGGCTGCGTGCTCACCCCGCACGACGGCGAGTACGCCCGGCTCTTCGGGCACAGCGGCGACCGGCTCGCCCGGGCCCTGGCGGCGGCGCGGGAGAGCGGCGCGGTCGTGCTGCTCAAGGGCGCGGACACGGTCGTGGCGGCGCCCGACGGGCGAGCCGCCATCCTCGACCGGGCGCCCGCGGCACTCGCCACCGCCGGCACCGGTGACGTGCTGGCGGGCCTCGTCCTGGGCCTCCTGGCGCAGGGGGTGCCGGTGTTCGAGGCGGCGGCCGCCGCGGCTTGGCTGCACGCCCGCTGCGGCGAGCGGGTCGGGCCGGGGCTCATCGCCGAGGACCTGCCGGACGCGATCCCGCCGGTGCTCGCCGCGCTCGGTCGGTGAGCGCGTGGCCGCCACGGCACGGCCGGGCCGGCCGCACGGACGCCCTGCGCGGGTGACCTTTCGAGCCCGGTTTCTTTCTGGTTGAATGGCGGAAAGATGGCCGCGGCGCCGCCACCGGCCGCCGCCGACGAGACGATGCGCCCGGACCTCGCCCGCCGTCCCGACCCCGTGCCCGACCGCGCCCGCCACGCCGGGCCCGCGGTCGGTCGGGGACGCGCCGGCCGGCGCACGCCGCCGCGCCCCGGGCGGTCGTGTCGGTCACGCTGAGCCCCGACCTGCGGGCGTTCCTCGACACGGCGGAGGAGGCCGCCGTGGTCGTGCGGGCCGGCGCCTCGAGCGCGCCCGGCCCCGAGATCCTGCTCGTCAACCGCCGGCTGGCGGCGCTCACCGGCCACGATCCGGCGGCGCTCGCCGGCCGTTCCTTACGCCGGCTGCGCGGCGACGGCGCCCGCGAACCGTTCGCGGACCTGCTCGTCGCGATCGCCACGCGGACGCCGTTCGCCGGCCCGCTGGCCCTCGCCACCGCGCACGGCCCGGACCTCGTCGTCCACGCCCGCCTGCAGCACCCGCCCGGGCTCGAGGCGGTGGCGATCCTCTGGCTGACACCCGAGCCGGCCGGCGCTGCGGCTGCCGCCGAGCCCCTGGCGCTGGCCCGCCAGGCCGGGCCCTGGTCGGGACTGGCGAGCGACGGGCTCTACCTGCTCGCGGTCGACGACGGGCTGCAGCAGCGTCTGGTCTGGGCCGACGACCGCTTCCACGCGCTGCTCGGCCAAGCCGTCGGCGCGCCGGCGCTCGCCCGCGGCCCGGCTGGGCTCGCCCTGCCGGCCGACCGGGACGTGCTGCGCGGCCGCGACCAGCGGCTGCTCGCCGGCGCGGAGACCGCCGTCCGCTACCGGATCGAGCTGCCCGACGGCACGGTGCGGACGGTCCGCGACGCGACCCGCCCGATCCTCGACGCCCGGGGCATCGTCCGGCTGGTCGCGGGCGCGCTCGCCGAGGCCGCCGGGGAGGTGCCGGAGGCGTCCGCCCGCGGCCTGCTCGAGCGGCTGGCCGCGGCCTTGGCCCGGCGCGTCTCCGACCTGGTCTGCCTGGTGGACCAACGAGGCCTCGTGCGCTGGGCCTCGAACGGGCGCGCGGGCGGCCTCGCGGAGCTGCTGCGCGGCGGCCTGCCGCAGGCCCTCGAGGGGCCGCTCGGCGAGCGCGAGCAGGACCTCTGGCTCGAGCTGGTCGACCGCGCGCTCACCGAAGGGGTTCCGGTCGAGGGCCGCCTGGCGCTGCCCGGCGGCGAGAGTCTCGAGGCCGCCCTGAGCCCGCTCGGCCCGGGCCTGCTCCTGGCCCTGCTGCGCGTCGAGGGTGCACCGTCGGGCGAGCCCGTGGCGTGGCCGGCCGCGGCGGTGCCGGCGCCGGCCGGGCTCGCCGAGGCCGCGGCAGCGCCGCCCGCGACCTCGACGCCGCTCCTCGACGCCGTCGCCGCGGCCCTGCTCGGGATCGATCCGCAGGGCCGCATCCGGGTCGCCAACGAGGCGGCCGAGCGGCTCCTCGGGGTCGACCGGGCGCGGCTTCTGGACCGGCCGATCGAATCGGTCCTGGGCGGTGCCGAGAGCGAGGCGGCGCTGCGCGTGCTGCTGCTCGAGCAGCTGCCGCGCGGCCGCGGCGTGCGCGAGCTGCAGGGCCGGCGCGAGGAGGCCGAGCCCCTGCCGCTCGAGGTGGCCGCGATCCGGGTCGCGGGGCCGGGCGAGCCGCTCGTGCTGTTGACCCTGCGCGACGCCACGCTCGCCCGGCACACCGAGGAGACGCTGCGCACGCTCGCCTATCTCGACCCGCTCACCGGCCTGCCCAACCGCCTCTTGTTCATGGACCGGCTGGGCCAGGCGATCGCCCGGGCGCGGCGCGCCCGCCAGCTCCTCGCGGTCATGCTGGTCGACCTCGACCGCTTCAAGCTCGTCAACGATTCACTCGGCCTCGAGCGCGGCGACCAGCTGCTCAAGGCGGTGGGCGAGCGGCTGGTCGGCACGCTCCGGCGCAGCGACACCGTGGCCCGGCTGGCGAGCGACGAGTTCGTCGTCCTCCTGACCGGCCTCGAGCAGCCCGACCCGATCGTCAAGGTCGCGCACAAGCTCCTGCAGGCCCTGCAGGCGCCGCTCTCGGTCAACGGCCACGAGCTCAGCCCCACGGCCAGCATCGGGGTGGCGGTCTATCCGCACGACGGCGACGAGCCGAGCCTGCTGATCAAGAACGCCGACACCGCACTCGGCCGCGCCAAGGAGCTCGGCCGCAGCCACGTGCAGTTCTACACCAACGACATGAACGCCCAGGCGTTCGAGCGGCTGATGCTGGAGAACCGGCTGCGCCGGGCGCTCGAGAACGGCGAGCTCGTGGTCTACTACCAGCCGCAGGTCTCGCTGCGGACCGGCGAGGTGGTGGGCGTCGAGGCGCTGGTCCGCTGGTTCCACCCGGAGCTGGGCCTCGTGCCGCCCGCCGAGTTCATCCCCTTGGCCGAGGAGACCGGGCTGATCCTGCCGATCGGCTTCTGGGCCATGGAGACCGCCTGCGCCCAGGTCCAGGCCTGGCGGGCGGAGCTCGACCGGCCGGGCCTCCGCCTCGGCGTCAACCTGTCGGCGCGCCAGTTCCAGCACCCCGAGCTCGCCACCCGGATCGCCCAGATCCTCGAGTGCACGGGCTTCCCGGCCACGAGCCTGGAGCTCGAGCTGACCGAGAGCGTGGTGATGCGCGAGGCGAGCGAGTCGATGCGCCGGATGCGCGATCTCACGACGCTGGGTACGGCGCTCGCGATCGACGATTTCGGCACCGGCTACAGCTCGCTCGCCTATCTGCGCTCGTTCCCGATCCGCTCCTTGAAGATCGACCGCTCCTTCGTCCAGGACGTCGACCGCGATCCGTCGAGCGCCACGATCGTGCAGGCGATCGTCGCGATGGGCGCGTCGCTCGGCCTCACCGTGGTGGCCGAGGGCGTCGAGACCAGCCAGCAGCTCCGCCAGCTCCGCCGCATGGGCTGCCACGAGATGCAGGGCTTCCTGGTGAGCCGGGCGCTGCCGCCCGAGGAGGTCGTCACCGTGATCCGCGACGGCCGCCTCGAGGGCGAGGAGTTCCTATTGTCCGACGGCGGATGAGGGGGCCAGGGTGTCGGACGCCGGCGCCGCCGGTCGCAGGTGGCAGCGACCGACCGAATCCTCCGCGCAGACGCTCACCCCGTCGATCCAGCGGGCGCCGGCGAGCTCGGCGTGCAGGAGGTCGGTGCCGTCGAGGTTGGCGCCCGTGAGGTCGGCGCCCTTGAGGTCGGCGCGGAACAGCCGGGCCCGGCGCAGCACCGCGCCCTTGAGCGAGGCGCCGGCGAGCCGCGCGCTGGTGAGGTCGGCCGAGGTCAGATCGGCGCCGTCGAGCACCGCGGCGGAGAGGTCGGCCGAGATGAAGCGGGCGCGCCGGGCGTCGGCCCCGGCGAGCCGGGCCCCGACCAGGCTCGCCCGCTGAAAGGAGGTGTCGGCGAGCCGCGCCCGGCCGAGGTCGACGCCGTCGAGGGCGGCACCGTCCATCCGGCAGCGCCGCCACTCGACCTCGGGTGCGGCCATGTCGGTGCAGGCGGCGAGCGCCGGCCGCGGTGCTCCGGGCGCCAGCGTCGCGACCAGCGCCGCCACCCCGACCAGGGCCGCGAGCCGGACCGCGTGGCCGGCGCGAGCCGGCGGGGCGTGCGGGATCCTGGTCATCCGTGCTCCAACATGGGTCGATCGCGGCCGAGCTCAACGGGGCGGGCCCGCGTCCGCGCACACCTCGGCGCCCGCGTCCGCGAACACCTCGGGGAAGGTCGCCTCGAGCTCGCGGTCGACCTCGGCGAGCGGCAGGTCGCGGCCGAGCCGGGCGAGCGAGGTGACCGGGAAGCCGGCGAGGCCGCAGGGCACGATCCCGGCGAAGTGGCCGAGGTCGGGGGCGACGTTCAGGGACAGCCCGTGATAGCTGACCCAGTGGCGCACGCGCACGCCGACGGCGGCGATCTTGGCCTCGCCGCCCTCGGGCGGCTCGACCCAGACGCCGATCCGGCCGGCCCGCCGTCCGCCCGCGATCCCGAGCCGGGCCAGGGTGCGGATCACCCACTCCTCGAGCCGCCAGACGTGGCGCCGCAGGTCGCGGCCGCGCCGCTCGAGGTCCAAGAGGACGTAGACCACCCGCTGGCCCGGCCCGTGATAGGTGAAGCGGCCGCCGCGGCCGGCCCGGAACACCGGGAACCGGCCGGGCTCCAGGAGCTCGGCCGGATCGGCGCTGGTGCCGGCGGTGTAGAGCGGCGGGTGCTCGAGCAGCCACACGAGCTCGGCCGCCGCATCGGCGCGGATCGCCGCCACCCGCGCCTCCATCGCCGCCAGGGCCAGGGGATAGGGCACGAGCCCGGGCGACACGCGCCACTCCGGCGGCGCGTCCCCGGCCGTCTTGCCGTGCTCCGACCCTTTTGCTAGATCGCCCGCCACGCCGCGCCCTCGCGGCGCCCTCATAGTGCGGTCGTGGCGGAATTGGTAGACGCGCCAGCTTGAGGGGCTGGTGGCCTTCGGGCCGTGGAAGTTCGAGTCTTCTCGACCGCACCAACTCGACCCGCCCGGGTCGGGTGGCCCGACATCCGGACGACGCGCATGACCGAGGATCGCCTGCGCCTCGACGCGCTCGATTACCACCGGAACCCGGTCCCGGGTAAGCTCGCCATCGCCGCGAGCAAGCCACTGGCCACCCAGCGCGACCTGTCGCTCGCCTACTCCCCGGGCGTGGCCGCCGCCTGCGAGGCGATCCGCGCCGACCCGCTCGCCGCCGCCGAGCTCACCGCCCGCGCCAACCTCGTGGCGGTGGTCACGGACGGGACTGCGGTCCTGGGACTGGGCGCGATCGGCCCGTTGGCCGCGAAGCCGGTGATGGAGGGCAAGGCGGTCCTCTTCAAGAAGTTCGCCGGCATCGACGCGTTCGACATCGAGCTCGCGGCCGGCGACGTCGATCGGCTGGTCGAGATCGTGGCGGCGCTCGAGCCGACCTTCGGGGCGATCAACCTCGAGGACATCAAGGCGCCCGAGTGCTTCGAGGTCGAGCGGCGGCTGCGCGAGCGGATGCGCATCCCGGTCTTCCACGACGACCAGCACGGCACCGCGATCATCGTCGCCGCGGCGCTCACCAACGCCCTCGAGCTCGTCGGCAAGCGGCTCTCCGAGGTCCGGCTCGTGACCAGCGGCGCCGGCGCCGCGGCGCTCGCCTGCCTCGACCTCCTGGCCCGGCTCGGGCTCGATCCGGCCAAGGTCATCGTCACCGACATCGAGGGCGTGGTGTTCGAGGGCCGCAGCCGGCTCATGGATCCCTGGAAGGCGCGCTGGGCGCGGCCGACCGCGGCGCGCACGCTCGCGGATGCGATCGAGGGCGCCGACGTGTTCCTCGGCCTGTCGGCGCCCGGCGTGCTGCGGCCCGAGCTCCTGGCCCGGATGGCGGCACGGCCGATCGTCTTCGCGCTCGCCAACCCGGTGCCCGAGATCCTGCCCGAGGTCGCCAAGGCCGCCCGGCCGGAGGTGATCGTCGCCACCGGCCGGAGCGACTATCCGAACCAGGTCAACAACGTCCTCTGCTTCCCGTTCATCTTCCGGGGCGCGCTCGACGTCGGCGCCACCACGATCGACGAGGGTATGAAGATCGCCTGCGTCGAGGCGCTCGCCCGGCTGGCCCGCGAGCCCGCGCCCGAGGCGGTGAGCGCCGCCTACGGCCAGGGCGAGCTCCGCTTCGGCCCGGACTACCTGATCCCCAAGCCGTTCGACCCGCGCCTCGTGGTCGAGCTGCCGGTGGCGGTCGCCGAGGCGGCGATGGCGAGCGGCGTCGCCACCCGGCCGATCGCCGACCTCGCCACCTACCGGCGGCGGCTCGGCCAACGGGTCTGGAAGTCGGGCTTCATCATGCGGCCGCTGTTCGAGCGGGCGCGCGCGGCACCGCAGCGGCTCGTCTACACCGACGGCGAGGAGGAGCGGGTGCTGCGCGCCGTCCAGGTGGTGGTCGAGGAGGGCCTCGCCCGTCCGATCCTGATCGGTCGTCCGGATGTGGTGGCGAGCCGGATCGCCCGGCTCGGGCTCAGGCTGCGCCCGGGCGAGGACGTCGAGCTGTGCAACCCGGACAGCGATCCGCGCTTCAACGACTACGTCGCCCACTATCTCGAGCGGATGGGCCGGCACGGCGTCACGCCCGAGGTGGCGCGCGAGACGGTCCGCACCCGGCGCACGGTGATCGGCGCGATCATGGTCGCGCGCGGCGAGGCCGCGGCGATGCTGGCCGGGCCGGTCGGCCGCTTCCTCGCGCATCTGCGCCACATCAAGGACGTCCTCGGGCTGCGCCCGGAGATGAGCGAGGCCTCGGCCGTGCACGGCATCGTGCTCGACCGCGGCGGGCTGTTCATCGCCGACACCTCGGTGGCCGAGGACCCGCCGCCGGCGCAGGTCGCCGAGACCGCGCTCAGGGCCGCCGAGATCGTCCGCGGCTTCGGGGTCGAGCCCAAAGTCGCGCTGATCTCGCACAGCAATTTCGGCTCGCGCGACACCGCCTCGGCCGCCAAGATGCGCGAGGCCTTGGCGATCCTGCGCCGGCTCGCCCCCGACCTCGAGGCCGACGGTGAGATGCAGGCCGACACCGCGCTCTCCGAGACGATCCGCCGCCGGCTCCTGCCGGGCGCCCGGCTCACCGGCGAGGCCAACCTGCTCGTGATGCCGACGCTCGATGCCGCCTCGGCCGCCTACAATCTCGTCAAGGCGGTGACCGAGGCGGTCACGATCGGCCCGATCCTGATCGGCCCGAGCCGGCCGGCGCACGTCCTGAACGCCTCGGTGACCAGCCGGGGGGTGGTCAACATGAGCGCGGTGGCCTGCGTCGACGCGCTCGCCCGGAGCCAGGCCGGGGCGGCGTGAGCGAGCCGGGCGCCGGCGAGCCTGAGGCGGCCCCGGGCGCGGCCGGCGCCACCCTCGGGCTGAGCGAGGCGCTCCTGGCCGAGGTCGCGGAGGCGCTCGCGGACGGGCGCGGCGATCTGGCCGCCGGGCTCGCCACGCCGCTCCACCCGGCCGATCTGGCCGATCTCCTGGAGCGGCTCGAGCCGGCCGCGCGCGAGGCGCTGGTGCGCGCCCAGGGCGAGGGCTTCGCCGCCGACACCCTCGGCTATCTCGATTCCGAGGTCCGCGCGGCGCTCATCGGCGCGCTCGGCCCGGCGGCGGCGGCGCGCATCGTCGGCCGGCTCGAGACCGACGACGCGGTGGCCGTGCTCTCCGATCTCGAGCCGGCCGAGCAGCGCGCCATCCTGCAGGCCCTGCCACTCGCCGAGCGCGCCTTCCTCGAGCAGGGCCTGGCCTTCCCCGAATACTCGGCCGGCCGGCTCATGGCGCGCGAGTTCGTGGCGCTGCCGGACTACTGGACCGTCGGCCAGGCGATCGACTTCCTGCGCGGGCACGCCGACCTGCCCGACGATTTCTACGAGCTGTTCATCGTCGACGTCCGCTTCCGTCCGGTCGGCGCGGTGCCGCTGTCGCGCGTGGTCAGGAGCCCGCGCGGCACGCCCCTGCGCGCGCTCTCGATGAAGGCGCTGCACGCGATCGCGGCCGACACCGACCAGGAGCAGGTGGCCTATCTCTTCAAGCAGTACGGCCTCGTCTCGGCGCCGGTGGTGAGCCCGGAGGGCCGGCTTCTGGGCATGATCACGGTCGACGACGTGGTCGACGTGATCGACGAGGAGGCCGAGGACGATCTGTTGAAGCTCGGCGGCGTGAGCGAGACCGACGTCTTCGCGAGCCCGCTCGAATCGGCCCGCCGGCGGGTGCCGTGGCTCCTCGTGAGCATGGTCTCGGCGATGCTCGGGGCGACCGTGATCGAGGCCTACGGCCACGCCATCGAGCGGCTCGTGGCGCTCGCCGTGCTGATGCCGATCGGCGCGGCGCTCGGCGGCAACGCCGGCGTGCAGACGCTCGCGGTCGTGGTCCGGGCCCTCGCGGTCAAGGAGCTGACCCGCGCCAACGCCTGGAAGGTGCTGGCCAAGGAGCTGCTCGTCGGGCTCCTCAACGCGAGCGTGCTCGTGACCGTGGCCGGGGCCGTGACCCTGGTCTGGTTCGGCGCGCCGGGCCTCGCCCTCGTGTTCGGGCTCTCGATCGTGGTCACGATCGCGGTGGCGGCGCTGATCGGCGTCGCCGTGCCGCTGCTGCTCGACCGGCTCGGCTTCGACCCGGCGATCGCCTCCTCGGTCTTCGTGACGCCCACGATCGATGCGATCGGCTTTCTGACCTTCCTCGGCCTGGCGACGCTCTACCTCCTCTGAGCCGCCGGGGCCGCGGCCGGAGCCGGCGTGCCTGCGTGCCGCAGCCCCTCGAGGGGCCTGGATCGCCGGACGGACCTGCGGCAGCCTCGGCCCGGGGACCGTCGACGATGCGGATCGTGCTCTCGCGCAAGGGCTTCGACAGCACGGCCGGCGGCTGCCCGAGCCCGATCCGCGAGGGAAGGCCGATCGGCCTGCCGATCCCCACGCGCGATCGCTCCGCGACCCGGTTCGCCGATCTGGGCCTGGGCGGGCTCGTGGAGGCGCTCACGCGTGGTGCCGTTCCCGGATCGACCCTCTGCCATCTCGACCCGGACCTCGAGCGGGGCGCCTTCGGCCAGACCGGCGCCGCCCAGAGCCACCTCGCCAACCAGGGCGTGCGGGAGGGCGACGTCTTCCTCTTCTTCGGCCTGTTCCGCGAGCTCGACCCAGGGGCTCCGGCGCCGCGCTTCGACCCGCGCGCTCCGTCGCACCACCGGCTCTTCGGCTGGCTCAAGATCGGCCGGATCGTCCGGCTCGGCGCGGACGGGAGCTGGGCCCGGGAGCGCTTCCCCGACCTCGCCCGGCACCCGCATCTGGGACCCGGCTGGAACGCCAACAACACCCTCTATCTGGCGAACCCCGAGCTCGGCCTTTCGGGTGCGGCACTGCCCGGCTTCGGCCTCGCCCGCCGCGCCTCACGGCACCTTCGGCTGAGTATCGAGGGCGGGCCGCCGTCGCTCTGGGCGGTGCCGGCCTGGCTCCATCCGTCCGAGGGCGGGGTCGGCATCACCTACCACGGCTCGGCCGCGCGCTGGTCGCCCGGTCGCTGTCGGATCGCCTCGCGCGGCCAGGAGTTCGTGGCCGACGTCGGCGACCGGCCCGACGCGCTGGCCTGGCTCGTCTCGACGATCCGCGAGATGGGCGACGGGTGACGAGCTACGTCTCTGGGTCTACGTGATCGGCCGCGATACCGGCATCGCCCCCTGCGCTGATGGCGGCCTGTCGACCCTGGGCACCTGCAGGCCGCGGATCGGAGCCGGAGCAAGTACCGGCGAGGGGGTGCCCGCGAGCCTGCCCGAGCGCTTCGGGGTCGGTCGGGTGGCCTGGGCCGGGCGCACGGGATCTGCGCGGGTGCCGGGGCCTGCGGCTCGAGCCCGAGCGGCTCCAGGGCTTCCGGCGCCGGCTCGCGTGATGCCCGTCCGGTGTCCACGGCCTGCCGCGCGGGCGGCTCCCGGGCGCGGTACCGTGCGACGATGCCCTTCCTGGCGCCGGCCGACTCGGAGCGCGCCGCAACGGGGTGCCCGGCCACGCCGGCCGGTTCGTCCGCTGACGAGGTTCCCGGGGAGGGCTCGCCGGCTCCGGCGAACTCGCCACGCCCCCGACCGATCTGCGGGGCTCGAGGGGCACGCGCTCCGGCGCCGCGCGGGCGCTCCTGCCGAGCTCCGAGCCGAGCGCCCTCAGCCCGCCGGATCGGGCGCCCGGCACGGCCCGGCGAGGCCCGAGGGCGGCTCGCGACGCTCGAGCCAGGCCAGGAGGTCGGCCCAGGCCCGCTCGCGGCCGCTGTCGCGCAAGAGGAGGTGGCGGGCCTCGGGGTAGCGGATCAGACGGCAGTCGGGCGTGCCGAGGGTGGCGGCGAAGGAGAGCTGCACGGCTGCCGGCACGATGTCGTCGCGGCCGGGGACCAGGACCAGGGTCGGTGCCGCCAGCGCCGGCCCGGCGGCGCGGGCCCTGTCCATGAGCTCGATCAGGCCGGCCACCGAAGCCGCGGTCGGTTCGCGGATGTAGAGCGGATCCCGGGCGAGCGCGCGCAGGAGGCCGGCGTCCTCGGCGGCGCGCACCGGCAGGCCGCGGCCACTCAGCCGCAGCCCCGGCAGCGCCGCGGCGAGACCGTGCATCAGCCCGCGGTAGAGGGGTGCGAGCGTCGTGCCGCCCCAGACCGCCGGCGCCACGAGCACGACGCCGTCGAGCTCGGGCGCCCCGGGCCCGGCCAGTGCCAGGAGTGCCACCGCCGCGCCCATGCTCTCGCCGAGCACGAGGACGGGCAGCCCGGGCCGCTCGCGGCGCAGCCGCTCGACGGCGCGCACGAGGTCCGCGGCGAGCGCCTCCGGGCCCGACCAGAACAGGCGGTCCGGCTGCTCGCCGAAGCCGCGCTGGTCGTAGGCGAGGGTGCGGATCCCGTGGCCGGCGAGGAACGCCCCGAGCCCGTCGAAGGCGCCCTTGTGGTCGCCGAAGCCGTGCAGCGCCAGGAGCTGGGCGCGCACCGTCCCGGCCGGCTCCCAGAGCCGCGCCGGTGGCACGGGCGCGGGCGGCGGCGGCGCGGCGAGGCAGCCGGCCAGGAGGCCGAGCGCCGCCACCGCCGCACGCGGCGTCCGCCGACGGCCCGCCCGGACCCGCGCCTCGGCCGGGACCCTCCCCACCGCCACCGGGCGCGGGTCAGGGCCGCGCCGGCAGCGGCTCGGCCGGGCGCCCGGGCAGGACCCCCTGGCCGATCATGCCCCAGATGGCCGCCGGGGTGTGTCCGTGTTCGCGCAGATGGCGCAGCGTCAGGGCGCCGGTGCGCTTGGCCATCCGCGCGCCGGTGCGGTCGCCGATCAGGTTGTGGTGGTACCAGCGCGGCACCGGCAGGCCCAGGAGCGCCTGCAGCAGCCGGTGGACGTGGGTGGCGTGGAACAGGTCCTCGCCGCGGGTCACGAGCGTGACCCCCTGGGCGGCGTCGTCGACGGTCACCGCCAGATGGTAGCTGGCCGGCACGTCCTTGCGGGCGAGCACCACGTCGCCGAGCAGGCCCGGCTCGGCCGCGACCCAGCCGGCGCGCACGTCGTACCAGGCGAGCGGGCCGGTCCGCGCCAGCGCCGCCGCGACGTCGAGCCGCCAGGCGAACGGTTCGCCGGCCCGCATCCGGGCCTGGCGCTCGGCCGGGTCGAGGCTCCGGCAGGTGCCGGGGTAGAGCCGCTCGCCGGACGGCCCGTGCGGCGCCCGCGCCGCCTCCTCGACCTCGGCCTGGACCTGACGCCGGGTGCAGAAGCAGGGATAGAGCACCGCCAGGGCCCGCAGCCGCGCCAACGCCTCGCGGTAGAGCCCGAGCCGCTCCGACTGGCGGACCAGGGCGCCGTCCGGGCGGAGGCCGAGCCAGGCGAGGTCGGCCACGATCGAGCGGGCGAACTCGGGCCGGCAGCGCTGCGGGTCGAGGTCCTCGAGGCGCAGCAGGAAGCGGCCGCCGGTCAGCCGCGCCGCGTCGAAGGCGAAGCGCGCCGCGTAGGCGTGCCCGAGATGCAGATGGCCGGTCGGGCTCGGCGCGAAACGGGTGACGTGGGCGACGCCCTCGGACACCGGAACGAAGTCGGCGCCGCGCAGCGGCCGGCCCGGCTGACCGGCGGCCGTCACGCCCGGAGCCCGTCGCCGTGGCCGTCCATGCGCGGATCATGGCGGCCGCGACGACACGCCGCAAGCCGGCGAGCGTGCCCGCGCCGCCACAGCCGGGCGGCGCACCCGCGGCGGCCGGCGCGCCGGCTCGGCCGTGGCCAGGGCGTCGGCGGCGACCGGCCGGCCGGTGAGGAAGCCCTGCGCCTCGTCGCAGCCGAGCGCGCGCAGGCAGGCGAGCTGGCCCGGGGTCTCCACACCCTCGGCCGTGACCCGCATGCCGAGCGAGTGGCCGAGCTCGACCACGGTCCGGGCGACCGCCCGGGCCGAGCCGTCGGCCTCGAGGTCGCACACGAAGCTGCGGTCGAGCTTGAGCCGGTCGAGGCGGAACTTGCGCAGGTAGCTGAGGCTCGCATAGCCGGTGCCGAAATCGTCGAGCGCGACCCCGACCCCGAGCGCCCGGATGCGGTCGAGCGTGGCGAGCACGCCCGGGGTGTCCTGCAGCAGCACCCCCTCGGTGATCTCGACCTCGAGGCGGTCGGCCGTGAGGCCGTGCCGGGCGATGGTGGCGGCGAGCAGGCCGGCCAGGTCGACCTCGCGGAACTGCACCGGCGAGAGGTTGACCGAGACCCGCGGCGGGCCTCCGAGGCGCGCCCAGCTCGCCGCCTGGGCGGCCGCGGCCTCGAGCACCCAGGCGCCGATCGGCACGATCAGGCCGCGCTCCTCGGCGAGCGGCACGAAGCTCGCGGGCGCGATCGGGCCGCGCCGCGGATGGTTCCAGCGCAGCAGCGCCTCGGCGCCGACCCGCCGCCCGGTCGCGATCTCGACCCGCGGCTGGTAGACGAGGTGCAGCTGGCCGGCGGCGATCGCGTCGTGCAGATCGGCCTCGAGCTCGCGGCCCTCGCGCAGCTCGCGGGCGATCTCGGGGTCGAACAGCCGCAGCCGGCCGCGCCCCTCGGCCTTGGCGCGGTAGAGCGCCAGATCGGCGTGCTGGAGCAGACCGTCCGGGCTTCGGGCGTGGTCCGGCAGGATCGCCACGCCGATCGTGGCGCCGCTGCGGACCGAGCGCCCGGCGAGCGCGAACGGCTCGGCCAGGGCGCGCACGATCCGCTCGGCGATGCCGGTCAGGGAGGCGTCGTCGGAGAGGGTGGGCAGGAGGAGCGCGAACTCGTCGCCGCCGAGCCGGGCGACGAGCGCGTCCGGCGGGGCGATCCGGCGCAGCCTGCCGGCGGCCGCGCACAGGAGCGCGTCGCCGGCCGGATGGCCGAGCGAGTCGTTGACCTCCTTGAAGCGGTCGAGGTCGACCAGCATCAAGGCGACCCGCCCGCCCGAGCGCAGCGAGGCGGCGGCCGCCTGCTCGACCCGCTCGCGGAAGAGCGTGCGGTTCGGCAGGTCGGTCAGGGGGTCGTGGTGGGCGAGGTGGCGGATCCGCCGCTCGGTGGCGCGCCGCTCGCTGACGTCGCTGCCGATCGCCACGAAGCCCGCGAGCGCGCCGTCCGGCGCCAGGATCCGGTCGACCCGGAGCTCGACCGGCAGCGGTCCGCCTCGGGCCCGGACCTCGAGCTCGGCCATGTAGGCGCCCGAGCCGCGCAGGGAGCGGAGCAGTTCGCGCCGGCGCCGCGGGTCGAGGATCAACCGGGCGAGCCCGCCGCGGCCGGCGCCGCGGCCGTCGAGCGGCCCGAGCAGCCGCTCCGCGGCGCCGTTGACGAAGGCCGGCGCGCCGTTCGGCTCGAGGATCACGATCGGGTCGCCCGAGCTCTCGACCGCGGCGCGGATCCGCGCGAGCGCGGCGCGCGACGCCCGCGCCTCGTCGCCGCGCAGCCGCTCGGCCTCCTGCACGGTCAGCCGGAGCGCCTCCATGGCGCGCGCCACCGCCCCGATCTCGTCGGCACGCTCGACGCCCGGCACCGGCACGCCGTGCTCGCCGCGGCCGAGCCGGGCCACGACCGAAGCGATCCGATCGAGATGCCGGCCGACGTGGCGGAACCCGACCACGATCGTGCCGAGCACCGAGGCCAGCACCAGGGCCAGGAGCAGCACCCGCCGCTCGACGGCGCTGCGCACCGCGGCCTCGACCCGGGCGGTCGAGACGAACAGCTCGAGCTCGCCGAGCGGCACCGGCTCCTCGTCCTGCCGGCGGACGATGGCGCGGCGCACCCGCAGGTCGCTCGCGGCCGGCGGGCGGCGGCCGCGGTGCCAGCGGATCTCGCCCGCGGGATCCAGGAGGCGGGCGTGCGCCAGGTCCGGGTCGAGCTCGAGGGCGGCGAACTGCGCCAGCGCCTTGTCGTCGTCGAAGTCCCAGAGGGCCGTGGCAAGGGCGTCCGCCTGGACGGTGGCGAGCAGCTCGACGCGGGCGCGCAGCTGCTCGCGCAGCTCCTCGCTGCGGGTGCGGATCGAGCTCACGCCGTCGACGAGCAGGACGCCCGCGACGATCAGGCTCGAGAGCAGGAGGATGCGCTCGCGCAGGCCGAACCGCCGCGGCCCGGCCGGGCGCCCCGGCGGGTCGGGCGAACCCTCCCTCGGTGCGGCGGTCAGCGGCCGGACCCGGGCTCGGCCCGCCAGTCGGCGAGGCCGTAGCGGGCGAGGATCGCGGCGAGCTCGCCGCTCGCCCGCAGCCGCCGCACGCCGTCGGCGAAGGCACGCGCATGAGCCTCGGCCTCGGGGCGGCGCGGCGAGAAGGCCAGACCGATCGGCTGGCGGACGCCGAGCCCGACCAGCTCGAGACGCTCGCCGATGCCGAGCTCGCGGGCGTAGTGGTCGATCACGGCGCGGTCGTCGAGCGCGCCGTCGATGCGGCCGGCCAGGAGCTTCTTCAGGTTCTGCACCGCCCCGTCGGTGCCGGACACCCACTGGACGCGGCGGCCGTCGCGGGCGTGCCGGCGCAGATGGTCCTCGACCGGGCCGCCGAACTCGTAGCCGAGGATCGCCCCGATCACCCGACCCTCGAGCGAGTCGGGGCCGGTGAAGGTGAACGCCTCGCCGCGGCGGACCGCGATCACCGGCTCGGCCACGCCCGCCGGCTCGTCGGGGAACACGAGGTCCGGCGCGTCCTCGACCCCGGCGCCGACGAGCCCGTCGACCTCGCCCCGGCGGACCGCCTCGATGGTGCGCTTCCAGCCGAGGGTGCGGTAGTCGATGCGGTGGCCGAGCGGCTCGAACACGGCCCGCGCCAGCTCGATCAGGTAACCCGGGCGCTCGGCGTCGGGCCGGCAGTTGTAGGGGCACCAGGGATCGGCCCGCAGGCTGATGGTGGCCGCCTGCGGGCCGGTCGCCGCGGCGAGCAGCCCGAGCCAGAGGCCGAGCGCGGCCAGCGCAGGTCTCGAGTCCGGCATCGCGCTCCCACTCCGCTCGGCAGCCGTGCGACGGCCGCGATCCTGAACGCCCGGCGTGAACTCCGGGTTAACGCCGCGGCCGCTCGCCGGTACGCCGGCCGCCGCCGGCCGCGGGACGGCCGGCCCGATCCCTGCTAGGGCGCGGCGCGCCAGCGAGGAGCCATGCGCACAGCCGAACCGACCGATGCGCTCGCCCGCCCGATGGCCGGCGCCCTCGTGGCCGTCGCCGGGCTCAAGGGCGGCTGCGGCCGGACGACCCTGGCGGTCGGTCTGCTGGGCACGTTCGTCGGGGCCGGCTACCGCGCCCTGCTGCTCGACGCCGACCGGGCCGGCGCCGCCTGCGGCTGGCTCGGGCCGGGGCCCCTGGCGGCGGCGGTACGCGCCCGGCCGATCGCGGCACCCGCCGCACTGCGGAGCTGGCTCGAGGAGCTGCAGGCGGCCCGCGCCGCGGCCGAGCTCGTGCTGCTCGACCTGCCGCCGGCCGACCCCGTGCCGCTCGTGGCGGCGGCCCTGGCGAGCGACCTCGTGCTCCTGCCGGTGGCGCCGACCGGGCTCGAGCTCGAGGCGGCGCGGAGCACGCTCGGCTGGCTCGAGCGGGCGCGCGCCCGGCGTGGCCACGACCTGCCGCGGCTGGCGGTGGTGCCGTGCCGGCTCGCCGTGCTGAACCCGGCGGCGCGCGACCACGAGGACCGGCTGGCGCCGCTCGGGGTGGCGCTCACCCCGCCGCTGCGGCTGCGCCCCGGCCACGAGCGCGGCTTCGCGCAGGGCCTGCCGGTCGGCCGGATCGCCCGAGGACCTGGAGCTGCGGGCGATCGCGCGCTGGCTGGTCCGCGCCCTCGGGCTCGCCGACCGGCTCGGCGGGCCGCCCGCGGCGGCCGCGGGCCCGGCCGGCGCGGCTCCGGTGCGGGCCGGCTATCTGGCCGAGCCACCCGGGGCGCGCGGCGCGCTCGACCTCTCCGCCTACACCCGCCGGCTGCGCGATCGGCTCCTGCCGCGGGCGTGGCGGCGCGGCTGAGCCGGCTCAGCCCGCGAGCAGGCGCACCGTGCCGGTCAGGGGCTCGACCTCGACGAGGGCACCGTCCGGGATCGCCGCCGTGACGTCCACGGGGAAGCGGTCGATCAGCGGCAGGCCGGCCAGCGCCGCGCCCTGGGCGAGCACCGGGTTGGCGGCGTTCAGGAGCAGCGCCGCCGGGGCCCGCCCAGAGGCCACCATCTCCTGCAGCATCCAGGCGGACGCCACCCCGCCCTTGGCCTGGTCCAGGACCAGCACCCGGCCGACATAGCTCCGCCCGAACAGCCGGTGCGACGGGCGCGAGAACCGGCCGGCCTCGCGGTCCAGATCGTAGCGCGCCGAGAAGCCGTCCTTGGCCACGAGCGCGCGGCCGCGGGCCGGCGGGCCGATGCCGGGATGGCCGCGGAGCTCGCTCACGGCAGGCGGCCGCTGCAGGCGGCCTCGACGCAGGCCTCGGTCGGCTGCAGCACGGGCTCGTAGCCGTAGCCCTGGATGATGTTGACGAGCTTGGCCGAGTTGGTGGCGAGCCGCCGCCAGCCCATGGCCGCACCCATCTCGCGGGCGTACATCTGGTAGAAGCAGACGCCTTCGAGGATTCGGGCGCCGGCCGCCTCGAGCCGCCCGGCGAGGCCGAGCCGGCGGGCCTCCGCGGCCACCGCCGGCGGCAGGGCCAGGAGCAGCGCCACGCCCGGATCGACCCGGCGGCCGTCGAGCAGCCGGGCGATGCGCTCGACCTCGAGGAGCGAGAGCTGGGGGGCCGCGAAGACCACGAGATCGACCGCGTCGCCGCCCTCGCGGAAGCTCCTGAAGAAGCCCTCGAGGTCGGCGCGGGTCAGCCGCACGGCGGCCGGCGGCGGGCCGTCGAACGCCGCGGCCAGGTCCGGCGCCTCGGGCGTCGTCCCGACCAGGTGGAAGAGCGGGGTCGAGCCGAAGGAGGCGAGGGCGGCACCCAGATGCTTGAGCTCGTCCGAGCCCGGCCGGATGGCGAGGCCGGTCAGCACCGGAACGTCGAAGTAGCTGCGCATGTGCCGCCCGACGAGCGCGCCGATCGCCCCCCACTCGGCCCAGTCGCCGGGCTCGAGGTCGATCTCGAACAGGGCGGTGCCGCGGCGGTGGCGGTCCTGATGCATGCCGTAGCGCGGCACCCGGCCGGTGAGCCCGGCCCAGAGTGCCGCCACGCCGCCCTCGAAGTTGGTCCGGGCACCCAGCACGCTGTTGGCGTAGATGGCCGAGCCGGTGTCGCCCATCGCCAGATGCTCGCCCGCCACCGGCGGCGCCACCACCTGGTAGGGCACGCAGGTGTTGGTCAGGAGCACGCCCAGGGCCTCGAGCGCCCGGACGATGCGCGCCTCGCGCGCCGGCGCCGCTTCCGGCTGGCGCAGCCAGGCGCAGGCCCCGGGATCGACGCCGCGCGGGTCGGTCACGGTCGGCACCCGCACCCGGCGCTCGGCCGGCGGCGCCGAGGCCAGCCGCTCGAGCAGTGCCAGGCCGGCTTCGCCCACCGCCTCGCCGTCGGCCATCAGATGCGCCTGGCTCACCTCGATCATGTCCGGGGCGTCGAAGAAGCGGCCGACCGCGAGCTGCTGCTCGAGGGCCAGCCGCCGCGGCTCGCCCAGGGCGCCTCCGAGCATCGCCTGCTCGAGCTCGGACAGCCTCACCCCGGCGCCCGCCCGCCGCGGCCGGCGTCCGGGCCGGGCCGCACCCGCAGCGTGCAGCAGCCCTCCCGGCCGGGCCGCCAGGTGGTCGCGGCGAAGCCGAAGCCGGCCGCCTCGAAGGTGCCGTCGTCGACATGGCCGGCGATCCGGCAGAGTGTGGCCACGCGCTCCTCGGGGATACCGGCCGCGAGCCACGCCTCCTTGAGCGGGCAGCGATGCATGTGGATCTCGAGCTCCTCGCGGTCGCAGCGCCGCACCTCGGGCTCGAACAGCCGGCCGCGGTCGGGGACGAAGTCGAGGAAGGCCCGGCACAGGCCCTCGAGATCGGCCGGCGCGAAGGCGGCGAAGCGCCGCCCGACCTCGGCACCGCGGCGATAGATGGCGGCCTTCATGATCGCCTCGGCCTCGGCCTCGCCGAACCGGCGGGCGAGCTCGTCGAACAGCGCGGCATAGACCAGGCCGCGGCCCTGGTGCGCCGCCAGGAGCTGGTCCTCGAGGAAGGCCACCCGCTCGCGGAGCGTCTGCAGCTCGCTCACCGCCCTTCTCCCCGGCCCGGCCGCGGCGCCATCATCGCGGCGCAGCGGGGCTTGGCAAGGAGGCGGCGATGCGGGTGGGCATGATCGGGCTCGGCGCGATCGGGGCCGAGGTCCTGGCCGCGGCGCGGGCCGGGCGGCTCGGCCCCGGCCTCGAGCTCGTGG
The DNA here is from genome assembly GCA_964504655.1 of uncultured Geminicoccaceae bacterium. GTDB lineage: Bacteria > Pseudomonadota > Alphaproteobacteria > Geminicoccales > Geminicoccaceae > JANXAZ01. Next base: position 4,840 of record CAZDFD010000029.1, on the reverse strand, counting down.
CCGTGCTGGCCCGCCGGCCGCGACCGGAGGAGCCGCTCGCCACCACCGTGCGCGGCACGTTCCTCGCGCAGCGGCCCGAGGTCGTGCTCGAGGTGGCGGGCCACGAAGCGCTCCGCGAGCACGGACCGGCCTGCCTCGCGGCCGGCGCCGACCTCCTCCTGACCTCGGCCGGGGCGCTCGTCGACGACGCCGTCCGCGACGGCCTTTTGGCCGCCGCCAGGGCCGCCGGCCGGCGGCTCGTGGTGCTGTCGGCCGGGATCGGCGCGCTCGACATCCTGGGTGCGGCCGCGGTGGGCGGGCTCGACTCGGTGCGGGTCACCGTGCGCAAGGATCCCTCGGCCTGGTGGGGCACGCCGGGCGAGGGGCTGGTCGACCTGGCGCGGCTCGCGGCACCGGCCACGCTCTATGCCGGGCCGGTGCGCGAGGGGGCGCGGCTCTACCCGCAGAACGTCAACATCGCAGCCGCCGCGGCGCTCGCCGGGGCCGGCCTGGATGCCACCGAGCTCGTGATCGTGGCGGATCCGGGGATCTCCGAGCACGTGGTCGAGATCGAGGCGAGCGGGGCGTTCGGCAGCTTCGCGTTCCGCGAGGCGATCCGGCCGACCGCGGCCAACCCCAAGACCGGCGTGCTCGTGGCGATGGCGGTGACGGCGGCCTTGCGCCGCCTGGCCGGGCCGCTCGTCGTGGGCGGCTGAGGCCGGCTGCTTGACAGGCCGCGGGGCTGCCCGGACAGTCGCCGCCACCGGCGAGAGGGGGGCGGGTCGATGGGCAGGCTCAGGCGGGGGCTCGGGGCGGGGGCGGCGTTGGCGGTGCTGCTGGCGTATGCCGGCGGCGCCGAGGCACAGCCGACGGAGATCAAGATCGGCGTCATCTACGATCTGACCGGGCCGTTCGCGGCCGGCGGGTCGGAGCCGGCGCAGATCGGCACCCGCACCCTGATCGACCTCTACAACGAGAAGGGCGGGGTCAAGGGCCTCAAGATCAACGCGCTCTACGCCGATGCCCAGTCCAAGGCCGAGGTGGCGATCGCCGAGGCCGAGCGCCTGCTCAACCAGGAGAAGGTCGACCTGATCCTGGGCGTCTATTCGAGCGCCCACTGCGTGCCGATGGCGCAGAAGGTCAACGCCGCCAAGAAGTTCATGTGGGCCACGGTGTGCACCGCCTCGGCCGTGTTCAAGGACAAGGGCCTCGACTACGTGTTCCGCCCGCAGGTCCACACCGACCAGTTCGGCTGGGCCTCCTGCAGCTTCCTGGCCGAGCGCGCCAAGCCCAAGCTCGGCCTCGAGCCCAAGGACCTCAAGGTGGCGATCCTCTACGAGGACGGCCCCTACGGCGCCGGGGTGGCGGCCGGCAACGAGGCGACCTGCAAGGAGAAGGGGATGCAGGTCGTGCTCAAGGAGGGCTACGCCGCCTCCGCACCCGACCTCTCCTCGCTCGTGACCAAGCTGCGCCGCGCCCGCCCGGACGTGATCCTGCACACCGGCTACAACCCGGACATCACGCTGTTCCTGCGCCAGGCCAAGGAGCAGGGGCTCAAGTTCAAGGCGCTGATCGGGCACGGCGCCGGCTACGGCCAGATCGACAAGCTGCGCGAGACCTTCAAGGAGGACGTCAACTACTTCTACAACGTCGATCCGGTCGCGGCCCAGCTGCTCGACCCCAAGTCGCTGGCGCCGGGCCTGGGCGATCTGACCCAGGAGATGATCAGGCGCTACCAGGCGATCAAGGGGCCGGGCGAGCTGCCGCCGCACGTGTCGATGGGCTGGAACAACACCTGGATCTTCCTCGAGCACGTGCTGCCGCGGGCGATCGAGAAGCACGGCGGCTTCGGCCCCGAGGCGCTCCGCAAGGCGGCGCTCGAGATCGACATCCCGGTGGGCGGCACGATGCAGGGCTACGGGGTCAAGTTCAACCCGCCGGGACACCCGATGTCCGGGCAGAACGACCGCTCTTCGCCCGTGGTGATGCAGTACATCGACGGCAAGACCAAGATCGCCTGGCCGACCGCCATCGCCACGGTCGACCCGGTGCTGCCGCTGCCCAAGGGCCACACCTACGCGCCCTGAGGCGGGGCGGTGCTCGAGGTCCGCGGGCTGACCAAGCGGTTCGGCGGCTTCACCGCGGTCCGCGAGGTCGGCTTCGAGCTGCGCGAGGGCGAGATCCTGGGCCTGATCGGGCCGAACGGGTCGGGCAAGAGCACCACCTTCAACTGCATCGCCGGCACCCTCCAGCCGACCGCCGGCTCGATCCGCTACCGGGGCGAGGAGATCGCCGGCCTCTCGCCGGTGGCGGTCTGCCACAAGGGGATCGGCCGCACCTTCCAGATCCCGCGGCCGTTCAAGAAGCTGTCGATCTTCGACAACGTGCTGGTGGCCGCCTTCTACGGGCACGGCGAGCGGATCGACCGGCGCACCGCCGAGCGCCACGCCGGCGAGGCGCTCGAGCTCGTGGGCCTGCCGACCGAGCGCACCGCCGCGGTCGACCAGCTGGGCGCGGCGGGGTTGAAGAAGCTCGAGCTCGCCCGGGCGCTCGCCACCCGGCCGCGGCTGCTGCTCGCCGACGAGTCCCTGGGCGGGCTCGACGAGCTCGAGATCGAGCAGGCCGCCGACAACCTCAAGAAGATCCGCGACGAGAAGGGCATCACGATCGTCTGGGTCGAGCATATCATGGGTGTCCTGATGCGGGTGGTCGACCGCTGCATCGTCCTCGACCACGGCGAGAAGATCGCCGAGGGCCTGCCCGCCGAGGTCGCCCACGACCCCAGGGTGATCGAGGTCTATCTCGGCCAGGAGGCCGCGGCCGTGCAGGAGCGGGTGGCGCAGCGTGGCTGAGCCGCTGCTCGAGCTCGAGGACGTCACCGCCGGCTATGGCGGCTTCACCGCCCTCTTCGGGGTGAGCCTCGCGGTCGGGGCCGGCGAGGCGGTGGCGGTGATCGGCCCCAACGGCGCCGGCAAGACGACGCTCCTGCGGGTGATCTCGAAGCTCGTCCCGGCGCGCTCCGGGCGGGTCCGGCTGGAGGGCCGCGATCTGGCCCCGGTCGAGCCGCACCGGCTGGTCGAGCTCGGCGTCGCGCACGTGCCCGAGAACCGCCGGCTGTTCCCGCGCCTGACGGTCGAGGAGAACCTCAAGATGGGCGCCTTCACGCCCGGCGCCCGGGCCCGCTTCGCCGAGCGGCTGGCGCAGGTCTACGAGCTGTTCCCGCGGCTTCGGGAGCGCTGCCGCCAGCCGGCCGGGACGCTCTCGGGCGGCGAGCAGCAGATGTGCGCGATCGGCCGCGGCCTCATGTCCGGGCCGCGGCTCCTGCTCCTGGACGAGCCCTCGGCCGGCCTCGCCCCGGTGATCGTCCAGCAGGTCTTCGCCCTCGTGCAGCGGATCGCCCGGGCCGGGCTCACGGTCCTGATCGTCGAGCAGAACGTCCAGCAGGTGCTCAAGATCGTCGACCGCGCCTACCTGCTCGAGACCGGCCGGATCCGCGGCCAGGGCCCGGCCGCCGCCATGCTCGCCTCCGAGGACATCAAGAAGGCCTATATCGGGCTCTGAAGGGCGACCCTGCCCGCCGAGCGGCTGGCCCGGCCGACGGTCCGGGGCTAGCATGGCACCCGCTCGGGCTGTCGGCGCGGGACGGGTCGATGGCGGAGAAGGTGGAGGCGAGGCGACCCGCGGCCGGGGCCGGCCGCGGAGCTGGATGCGGGCCGGCCGGGGCCCGGGCGCGGTGCCGCACGCGGCGGTCGCTCGCGGGCCTCGCCGTCGCGGTCGCGCTCGTGCCCCGGGCCGTCCGATCCCAGCCGACCGGGAAGGTCCCGAGGATCGGCTATCTCTCGCCCGGGCCCGCCGGCGGCTCGCCCCGCGACCAGGCCTTCCGGCAGGGACTGCGCGAGCTCGGCCACGTCGAGGGCAGCACCCTCCTGGTCGAGTACCGCTTCGCCGAGGGCCGCTTCGAGCGGCTGCCGGAGCTCGCGGCCGAGCTCGTCTTGCTCGAGGTCGAGGTGATCGTCGGCGCGGTGACGCAGGCCTCGCTCGCCGCCCGGGCGGCGACGACGCGCATTCCCGTGGTCATGGCGGGCGTCTCGGACCCGGTCGGGGCCGGGCTCGTGGCAAGTCTGGCGCGGCCCGGCGGCAACGTCACGGGAACCTCGGGCATGAACGCCGAGCTCGCCGGCAAGGCGCTCGAGCTGTTCCTCGAGGCGCTCCCCGGGCTGGCCGAGATCGCGGTCCTCTGGAACCCGGGGAACGCCGTGTTCCAGGGCGAGATGCTGCGGCGGACGCGGGCCGCGGCCCGGACCCTCGGCGTCGGGCTGCGGCCGCTCGAGGCGCGGGATGCGGGCGAGCTCGATCGGGCCTTCGCGAGCCTGGCCGGAGAGCGGGTCGGCGGGGTGCTGGTGCTCGCCGATCCGGTGTTCGTGGCGCAGCGCTCGCGGATCGTCGAGCTCGCCGCCCGGGCCCGGCTGCCGGCCATGTACGGCAGCCGGGACTTCGTCGAGGCGGGCGGCCTCCTCTCCTACGGTCCCGACCTGGACGCGCAGTTCCGCCGGGCGGCCGCCTTCGTCGACCGCATCCTGAAGGGCGCCCGGCCCGAGGATCTGCCCGTCGAGCAGCCCACCCGCCTCGAGCTCGCCGTCAACCTCGCGACGGCGCGGGCGCTCGGGCTCACCCTCCCGCCAGCGCTCCTGGCCCGGGCCGACGCAACCATCGAGTGAGGCCCCCGTCAGGCCGCCCGAACGTCAGGCCGCCCGCTCGGTCCGGGCCGGCTCGGCTGCGCGGGCGGCCGCGGCCTGCAGCTCGGGCAGGAGGTGCTGGAAGCGCAGCCACTCGCCCCAGGGGACGTGCGGGACGCGGCGGT
>CAZDFD010000028.1:17432-47597 GCA_964504655.1 uncultured Geminicoccaceae bacterium | reverse complement strand
GCGGCCAGGGCCGCGCTCGCGAGGCCGGCCCGCTCGGCCCTCGCCCGGTCGAGCTCGGCCGCGAGCGTGGCGGCGCGCTCGGCCTCCGCCGCCGCCTCGACCTCGAGCGCCGCCCGGTCGGCCAGCGCCTCCTGCCGGCGGCGCTCGCGCTCGACCCGCTCGGCCGCGACCCGGGCCGAGTGGGCCTCGGCCGCGGCCAGTCGCTCGGCCAGCCGCGCCGCCAGGGCGGCGGTGCGCTCGACGCTGTCGCGCGCCGCCCCCTGACGGGCCGCGACGTCGCTGCGCCGGGCGCGGGCGGCGTCGAGCGCCGTGCGGGCCTCCGCCTCGTCCCGGCCGGCGCGCTCGAGCTCGGCCGCGGCCTGCCGCAGCGCCGCCCGCGCCTCGCCGTGCCGGCGCAGGAGGAGCGTCGCCTCGACCGCCCGCAGCTCGGCCGAGACCCGCCGGTAGCGCTCGGCCTCGCGGGCCTGCCGCTCGAGCTCGGCGAGCCTTGCGGCGCGCTCGGCGGCGAGGTCCTGGACGCGGGCGAGGTTGGCCTCGGTCTGGCGCAGCCGCAGCTCGGCCTCGCGGCGGCGGGCCTGCAGGCCGGCGATGCCCGCCGCCTCCTCGAGCAGACGGCGCCGCTCGTCCGGCCGGGCGTCGACCAGGAGGCCGATCTGCCCCTGCCCGACGATGGCGGCGCCGCGCGCGCCGGCAGCGGCGTCGGCCAAGAGGTGGTGGACGTCGCGCAGCCGCGCCTCGCGCCCGTCGATCCGCCAGGAGGAGCCGGCGCCGCGGGCGATCCGCCGGACGATCTCGGCCCGTTCGCCCCGGGCGAGCACCAGGGGTCCCTCGACCGGGCCCTCCACGCCGAGCCCGACCTCGGCCAGGTCGAAGGCCGGCCGGGCCGCCGAGCCGCCGAAGATGACGTCGTCCATCTCGGCGCCGCGCAGGCCCTTGGGCGAGGCTTCGCCCATCACCCAGCGGAGCGCGTCGACGAGGTTCGACTTGCCGCAGCCGTTCGGCCCGACGATCCCGGTCAGGCCCGGGGCGATCTCGAGCTCGGTCGGGTCGCAGAACGACTTGAAGCCGCGGAGGCGGAGCCTCGTGAGCTGCAATCTGGCCGTCACACGCTGGTCGCGGTGGCGCCGCTCATAGCAGCGCCCGGCGGGCGCGGGAACCCGCCGCGCTCAGCGCAGGTGCGGGTCGAGCAGCTTGCCGAAGTCGTCCGGGCTGCGGTTGCCGGCGTGCACCTTGCCGTCGATCAGAAAGCTCGGCGTCGAGCGGACGTCGTGCTTCTGCTGCGCCTCGAGCCGCGCCTGCAGCACCGCGTTCTCGAGGGAGGTGTCGGCGAGGCAGGCGTCGATCTGGGCGTCCGTGAGGCCGCCGAGCTTGGCCATCTGGCGCAGCGCCGCGGCCGGGTCCTTGGCGCCGGCCCAGCGCGCCTGGCTCGCGAGCAGGGCATCCACGAAGGCGAAGTAGCGATCGGGCCCGGCGCAGTGCGCCAGCACCGCCGCGCGCAGCGCCACGGCGTCGGTCGGGAAGTCGCGCACCACGAGCCGGACCTTGCCGGTGTCGAGGTAGCGCCGCTTGATCTCGGGCAGGGTCTCGAGGTGGAAGGCGGCGCAGTGCGGGCAGGTCATCGAGAACCACTCGACCACCGTGAGCTTCGCCTGCGGCTCGCCGATCGCCCGCTCGGCCACCCCGGCCGCCGCCGCCTGACGCGCCCCGAGCGCCACGGCGGCACTGCCCGCGATCGCGAGCGCGGCCCGCCTGCCGAGCGAGGCTCCTGTGCGAAGCGCCATCCCGAGACCTCCGTCCAGTCCAGCCGCGGGCGAGCCTAGCGCGCGCCGGGCGCTTGGCCAGGGGGTGCGGCATCGGCCGCCGCCAGGGGCGTGGCACCCGGCCGGCGCCAGGCCGCGGCGAGCTGCTCGGCGCGGCGGCGGGCCGGCGGCTCGAGCCGCTGCTCGAGGCGCGCCAGCCGCTCGGCGCCGCGCGCATAGCCGTGCTCGGCGGCGAGCCGGTACCAGGCGGCGGCCGCCACCGGGTCGGCGTCGGCGAGGCGGCCACGCTCGTGCAGCTCGGCCAGCTTGAACATCGCCTTGCCGTCGCCGGTGCGGGCCGCGAGCTCGTAGAACCGGACCGCCCGGGCCAGATCCGGCGCCGGGCCGCGCTCGTCCTCGTGCAGCTCGCCGAGCCAGCGCCAGGCGCGCCGCTCGCCGAGCTCGGCGGCCCGCTCGAAGAGCGCCAGTGCCGCGGCCGGGTCGACCGGCGCGCCCTCGCCGGACAGGCGCCGGCGGGCGAGGTCGTAGGCGGCCACGGCGTCGCCGCGCTCGGCCGCGAGCGCCAGCCAGCGCACGCTCTCGGCCGGATCGGCCGGCAGCTCGGCGGCGCCGCGCTCGTACAGCCGGGCGAGGCGGATCAGGGCGCTCGCCCGGCCGGCCTCGGCGGCCCGGCGGTACCACTCGGCCGCGGTCCGGCCGTCGGCCGCCACGCCGCGCCCGTCGCGGTAGAGATCGCCCAGCCGTTCCTGGGCGCGCGGGTCGCCGGCCCGCGCTTCCGCGGTCAAGGGCTCGAGCGCGACCGCGTACCAGCGGGCCGCCTCGAGCGCGTCGGCGCGCCGGCCGCGGCCCTCGGCCAGCCGGTCGGCCAGGGTCAGCTGGGCGTGCACGTAGCCCTCGCGGGCGATCCGCTCGATCGCCGCCTCGCCCTCGGCCCGGGCCGAGGGCGTCGCCGCCGGGTCCTCGGCGGCGAGCAGCGCCAGGCGGAACCGGGCGCCGGCGTCGCCTTGGGCGGCGGCGCGCTCGAGCAGGGCGCGGCCGCGGCCCGGATCCCGCCCCGAGCCGGTGTCGTCGAGGAGCAGCTCGCCCAGCTCGCGGAGCGCCGGCGGCGAGCCGCTCGCGGCGGCGATCTCGAGCAGCCGGGCGGCCTCGGCCGGATCGCGCGGCACGCCGCGCCCGCGCCGGTGCAGCGCCGCGAGCTCGAGCTGGGCCGGTGCCGAGCCTTCGGCCGCCAGCTCGCGCCACAGCGCCACGGCGCGGGCGACGTCGCCCGCCGCCTCGGCCCGCCGCGCCTCGGCCAGCCGCGCCTCCCGGGGGTCGACGGGCGGCGGCGGCGCCGGCGGCGGCCGGCCGGGCGCGGCGCAGGCGGCGAGGAGGAGCAGGCCGGCGAGCGGCCGGCGGGCCGGTCGGCCCGGGCTCACCGACGGCGACCCGGGCGGCGCAGGAGGGTGCGGCCCAAGGCCATGAGGGCGGCGCGCAGCTCGCCCTCGGGCAGCGCCGCCGTGGCGTCCGCGAGCTCGCTCTCGAGCGCCGCCGCCACGGCCGGGTCGGGCGCCTCCTCCGCAGCCGCCGGCGCGTCCGCCGCGGGCGGTGTGGGGGCGCGGCGCAGCAGGCGCAGCCGCGCCACCGCGGGAAAGCCCAGATGGCCGTTGACGCGCTCGATCAGCTGCGGTGCCGCGTGCTGCAGCTCGAGGGCGGCGGCGGCGCCGCTCGCGAGCTCGAGCACCGCGCCGCCGCGCCCGCCCGGCGGCGACCGTACCGAGAGGGGCCGGCAGCGCGCCGCCAGCTCCGGGCCGACGATCGTCGCCCATTCCGCCAGGATGGCGGCCTCGGCGAGACCGCGCCGGCGCGCCGCCGGCGGCAGCACGGCGCCGAGGAGCACGCCCACCCGGCAGCTCCCCCGGCGGCGCTCCGCGGCACCGGCGCTTTTCCGACGCTCCGCCACGGCCTAGCTCTCCCCGGGTCGGCACTCGCACGGATCCCGATAGCATGGGCGCGCCCCGGCGACCAACCTCGATCCTTCCGGCGGCGGAGGCGGCGCGGCTGCGCGCCGCCCTGCTCGCCTGGTACGACCGGGCCCGGCGCGCGCTGCCCTGGCGGGCGCCGCCGGGAGCGGCGGCCGATCCCTGGGCGGTGCTGGTCAGCGAGGTCATGCTGCAGCAGACCACCGCCGCGACCGTCTCCCGCCGCTTCGCGGCCTTCCTGGCGCGCTTCCCGGCCCCGGCGGTGCTCGCCGAGGCACCGCTCGACGCCGTGCTGCACGCCTGGCAGGGGCTCGGCTACTACCGCCGCGCCCGTGCCCTGCAGGGCTGCGCCCGGGCGATCGTCGCGGACCATGGCGGCCGCGTGCCGGCCGAGCCCGAGGCGCTGGCCGGGCTGCCCGGCCTCGGCCCCTACAGCGCCGCCGCGGTGGCGGCGATCGCCTTCGGTCGCGAGGTCCTGGCGGTCGACGGCAACGTGGCCCGGGTCGGGGCGCGGCTGCTCGGCCTCGAGGCGCCGGTCACGGCGCTGCGGCCGGCGGTGGCGGCGGCGCTGGCCCCGCTCGCCCGAGGGCCGCGTCCCGGCGACCTCGCCCAGGCGGTGATCGAGCTCGGCGCGCTGGTCTGCCGGCCGGCCGCCCCGGCCTGCGCCGAATGCCCCTGGCGGCCGGACTGCCGGGCCGCGGCCTCCGGTCGGCCGGAGCGGCTGCCGCGGCGCCCGGCCCGGCCGGAGCGGCCGGAGCGGGCGGCGGTGGCCTTCCTGCTCCGCCGCGGCGACGGTGCCGTGCTGCTGCGGCGGCGCCCCGAGGGCGGGCTCCTCGGCGGCATGATGGAGCTGCCGAGCACGCCCTGGGGGCCCGAGCGGTCGCTCGCCTGGAGCCTGCGGCACGCCCCGGCGGAGACCGCGTGGGAGCCGGTCGAGGGCAGCGTGCGCCACCTCTTCACCCATCTGGCGCTGCGGGTGCGGCTGCTGCGGGCGACCGCCGAGGGTCCGGCCGACGGCATGTGGCTCGGCCCCGCCGAGCTGGCCGCCGCGGCGCTGCCGACCTTGACGCGCAAGCTCCTGCGCCACGGCGGGGTGGAGCCGCCGCCGGCGCCCGGCTGAGGGATCGTCAGCTCCGCCAGGCGTCGGCCGGGTGCACCGGCCAGCCGACCCTCCCGACGGCGATCGGGTCGAACCGGCAGGCGAGCCCGGCGAGCCGCGGCCGGGCCTGCACACAGGCGGCCGCGGCGCGCGCGATGCGCGCTCCTGGCGCCCGCCCGGGGCGCCGCCGCCCTGCCCACGCCGACGCGCGAGCTCCGGCGCCACGGCGGGTGGAGCCGGCGCCGGCGCGCGGGGGAGGGGCCGTCAGCTCCGCCAGGCGTCGGCCAGGTGCACCGGCCAGCCGACCCTCCCGACGGCGATCAGGTCGAACCGGCAGGCGAGCCCGGCGAGCCGCGGCCGGGCCTGCAGATAGGCGGCCGCGGCGCGCGCGATGCGCGCTCCTGGCGCCCGCCCGGGGCGCCGCCGCCCTGCCCACGCCGACGCGCGAGCTCCGGCGCCACGGCGGGTGGAGCCGGCGCCGGCGCGCGGGGGAGGGGCCGTCAGCTCCGCCAGGCGTCGGCCAGGTGCACCGGCCAGCCGACCCTCCCGACGGCGATCAGGTCGAACCGGCAGGCGAGCCCGGCGAGCCGCGGCCGGGCCTGCAGATAGGCGGCCGCGGCGCGCGCGATGCGCGCCCGTTGGCGCCCGCCGAGCGCGCCGAGTGCGGCGGCCGTGTCCGGCCGGCGCTTGACCTCGACGAACACCAGGAGGTCGCCGCGCCGGGCGACGATGTCGATCTCGCCGTGCGGTGTCGCGAACCGTCGCTCGAGGATCGCGAAGCCCTTGAGCCGGAGCAGCCAGGTCGCCAGCCGCTCGCCGCTCCGGCCGTGCCGGTCAGCGCTCGGGCCCGGCACGCCTGAGCTCCTGCAGCCGCCGGTAGAGCTCGTCGGCCGGGCGGCCGGTGACGCCGGCCACGAGCCGGGCCGCCCGGCCGGGGGGCAGCCGGGCCGCCGCGGCGCGCAGGGCGGCGTCGAGCTCCTCGCCCGCGGCGGCCGCCACCGGCTCGGGGGGGCCGATCAGGACGACGAGCTCGCCGCGCGGCGGCGGCGCGGCGCGGGCCTCGGCCGCGAGCTCGGCGAGCCGGCCGCGGCGCAGCTCCTCGTGCAGCTTGGTGAGCTCGCGCGCGACCGCCGCCGGGCGGTCGCCGAGCAGCTCGGCGGCATCGGCCAGGAGGGCCGCGAGCCGCGGGCCGCTCTCGAGCAGGACCAGGGTGGCGCGCACCGGGGCGAGCTCGGCGAGCTCGCGGCGACGGGCCGCGGCGCGCGCCGGCAGGAATCCCGCGAACAGGAAGCGGTCGGTCGGCAGGCCGGCGATCGAGAGGGCGGCGATCGGGGCCGAGGGACCCGGCACGGTGCGCACCGCGAGGCCGGCATCCAGCGCCTCCTTGACCAGCCGGTAGCCGGGATCGCTGATCGTGGGTGTGCCGGCGTCGCTCACCAGCGCCAGGGCTTCGCCGGCCCGCAGGCGGGCCAGGAGCTCGGGCCGCAGCCGCGGCGCCGAGTGGTCGTTGTAGACCAGGAGCGGGCGGCGGAGCCCGAGCCGGTGCAGCAGGAGCCCGGTGACCCGGCTGTCCTCGCAGACCACGGCGTCGGCCTGGGCGAGCGTGGCGAGCGCCCGTTGCCCGAGATCGCCCAGATTGCCGATCGGCGTCGCCACCACGTAGAGCCCGGGCGCGAGTTTACGAGCCGGGTCGGCTCCGGTAGCAAGGGTCAGGGCGGTCGGCTGCCGGCCGCGCAGCTCGGCTCCGTCCATGCCCCGTGCGCGCCGTTCCGGCCTCCGTTGCGTCGTCCTGCTCCTGCTCGCGGCCGCCTGCGTCCCGGCCGAGCAAACCACGCCGACCGCCGGGCCGCAATCGAGCCGGCCGCCGGCGCCCGTGGTCCGGCCGTTGCCGCCGCCGGTGCCCGAGGGCCCGCGCCGGGTCGGCCTCCTCGTGCCGCTCGCCGGCCCCGCCGCTTCGCTCGGCCGCGACCTGCTCGACGCCGCCCAGCTCGCGCTGTTCGAGCCGACCGCGGCCGACCTCGTGCTGCTGCCGCGCGACACCGGCGGCACCGCCGAAGGTGCGCGGGCCGCGGCGCGGGAGGTCGTGGCGGCCGGCGCCGAGCTCCTGATCGGCCCCCTGTTCGCGGCCTCGGCCACGGCGGTCGCCCCGATCGCGCGCGAGCGCGGGCTCGCGGTGCTGTCCTTCTCCAACGACGCCAGCGTCGCGGCGAGCGACCTGTTCGTCCTCGGCTGGCGGCCGGAGGAGCAGGTCGAGCGGATCGTCCGCCACGCCCTCGGGCAGGGCTGGCGCCGGCTCGGCCTGCTGGCGCCGGACGACGGCTACGGGGCGCGGGCCGGGGCGGCCTGGCGCCGCGTGCTCGCCGGGCTCGGCGAGCCGTCGGCCGAGGCCGTCGGGGTGTATCCCGCGAGCGGCGATCCGACCGCGGCGGTCCGCTCCTTCCTCGGCCGGCACGGCGCCACGCCGGGTGCGCCTCCGGGCCCGCCGGCCTTCGATGCGCTGCTGCTCGCCGACGGCGGCCTGCGCCTGCGGCAGGTGGCGGCGCTCCTGGCGTTCTTCGACGTCGACCCGGCGCTCACCCGCCTGCTCGGGACCTCGCTCTGGGCCGAGGATCCGGCGGTGCTGCGCGACCCCGCGCTGCGCGGGGCCCGGCTGGCGGGCGTCGACCCGGAGGTCGAGGCGGCCTTCCGCCGGCGCTTCGCCGCGGCCTTCGGCCGACCGCCGCAGCCGCGCGCCGCGCTCGCCCACGACGCCACCGTCCTGGCCCTGGCGGCCGGCCGTGCCCCGGGGCGGCTCGAGACCGCCTCCCTGCTCGACCCGGCCGGCCATCTCGGGGCGCTCGGCCCGTTCCGCCTCCGCGCCGACGGCCTCGCCGAGCACGCCCTGGCGATCCTCGAGCTCACGGGCGAGGGGCTGCGGCTGGTCGAGCCGGCACCGGCGCGGCTGGTGGTGAGCCGGGCCGGGGGGTGACCCTGGGGCGCTCGAGCAACCTCGGGGCGCAGATGTCGGCCAGCTTATCGACCAAAGGTTTACATACGACGTCACTCGGGCTACACCCTCCGGGGGCTCGCGGACGGGCCCCGGGACGGGGGCATGGCGACGGACCAGGAGGCGTCGGCGGAAGGGCCCGCGCCCTCGGGCGAGCGGGCCCGGGGCCTCGCTGAGGCGGTCGTCGCGTTCCGCGGCGAGGGGGCCGTGGTGGCGCTCGACGAGCACCGCCGCAGCCTCGCCGCGAGCGAGCCGGCGCCGGGCCCGGTGGCGACCGGCAAGCCCTGCCGGGTGCTCGTGGTGGCGGCCGAGGAGGAGACCTTCGCGATCGTCCGCGACCTCCTGGCCCGCGCCGAGCAGACCGTCTACCGGGTCGAGTGGGCGAGCGGCGGCGAGGCCGGACTGCGCCGCCTGACCGCGAGCCACTACGACGTCGCGGTGGTCGACGAGCAGCTGCCCGATCGCGAGGGCGCCGAGTTCGTGCGGGTGGCGCAGCGGCGCGGCTTCCGCACGCCCGTGGTGCTGCTGAGCGAGGATCTGGACCAGCTCGAGCCGCGCGCGGCGATCGAGCTCGGGGTCGGCGAACTGATCGCCAAGGAGGAGCTCGAGGTCGGGCGGCTGGTCCGCTGCCTGCGCTTCGCGATCGCCCGCAAGGCGCTCACCGACCGGCTCGACCATCTGGCCCAGTACGACGATCTGACCGGCCTCGCCAACCGGGCGCTGCTGCGCGACCGGCTTGAGCGGGCGCTCGCCGGTGCCCGCCGGCACCGCAGCGAGGTCGCGGTCATGATCCTCGATCTCGACGGCTTCAAGGCGGTCAACGACACGCTCGGCCACGCCGCCGGCGACCGGCTGCTGCGGGCGGTCGCCGACCGGCTGCGCAACCGGGTGCGCGAGACCGACACGGTGGCGCGGCTGGGCGGCGACGAGTTCGCGCTCGTGATCGAGAACCTGGTGCGGCCGGAGCATGCGGCGCTGGTCGCACGCAAGCTGCTCGACGCGCTCGAGGCGCCGGTCCAGGTCGACGGCGCGGAGGCCCGCGTCGGGGCCAGCATCGGCGCCGCGCTCTACCCACGCGACGCCGAGGATCCGGCGGCACTCCTGCGCCTCGCCGACGCCGCCATGTACGCGGCCAAGGCCGCCGGCGGCCGCGACTGCCGGTTCCACGACGCCCGCCTCGACCAGCGCATGCGGCGCGGTGCGATCCTCGAGAGCGACCTCAGGCGGGCGCTCGAGCGGGGCGAGTTCGTGCTGCACTACCAGCCGCAGGTGGCGCTGCGCGGTGCTGCGTTCGGGGTGGCGGCGCTGCCGCGCTGGCGACATCCCGAGCTCGGCCTGATCGAGGCCGAGCGGTTCCGCGCGGTCGCCGAGGAATCGGGGCTGGTCGAGCCGCTCACCGACTGGCTGCTCGAGCAGGCGAGCGAGCAGCTGCGCGCCTGGCGCGAGGCGGGCCTCGGCGAGATCCAGGCGAGCCTGCCGGTGCTGTCGCGCCGCCAGCTGCTGTGGAGCACGCTCGGCGAGCGCGTGCTGGCGGCGCTGCAGCGTGCCGGCCTGCCGCGGACCGCCCTCGAGCTCGAGTTCGAGGAGCAGCTCCTCCTGGAGGAGGTCCAGGCCGGCGGGGGCGGCCTGCGCCCGCTCGCCGAGCTCGGCCTCAAGGTGGCGCTCGCCGGCTTCGGCGCCGGTGTCGCCTCGCTGCGGCTCCTGCGCGACGCCCCGGTGCACACCCTCAAGATCGCGCGCGAGGTGCTCCGCGCCGCCCCCGAGGAGCCGCACCACGCGCACTTCGCCCGGGCCCTGATCGGTCTCGCCAAGGAGCTCGGCCTGCGCGTGGTGGCCGAGGGCGTCGACACGCCGGCCCAGCTCACGCTGGCCAAGGCGGCCGGCTGCGACGCCGTCCTCGCGGTCACGAGCTGCCCACCGCTGCCGCCCGACGCCTGCGCCGGCTGGCTGCGCGAGGCGGTCGGGCGGGCCGACCCGCCCGCCGCCTGAGACCGGCCGCTCAGGCATCCGCCGCGGCCAGCGCCAGGGCCCGGTTGCGACCGGCCCGCTTGGCCGCGTAGAGCGCCCGGTCGGCCCGCTCGACCCAACGCGACAACGCCTCCTCGGGCGCCAGTTCGGCCAGCCCCAGCGAGAGGGTGATGCGGCCGATCAGGGTCTTGTCGCGGGTCCGCAGATGCCGGGTGGCGAGCGTCTCGCGCAGCCGATCGGCGAGCTTGAGTGCCGTCTCGAGCGGGGTGTCGGCGAGGATCACGGCGAACTCCTCGCCGCCGTAGCGGGCCACCACGTCGCGCCCCTTGAAATGGTCGAGCAGGAGTTCGGCCACGAGCTTGAGCACGAGGTCGCCCATCCGGTGGCCGTAGCGGTCGTTGAACGACTTGAAATGGTCGATGTCGGCCATGATCACGGTGATCGGCTTGCCCTCCTCGCGCGCCTCGGCGGCGAGGCTCGCGAGCGCCAGGTCGAAGCGCTTGCGGTTGGCGAGCCCGGTCAGGGGGTCGGTGAGCGCCGCCTGCTGGGCGGCGTGCAGCGAGCGGCGCAGCTCGCAGATCTCGGCGACACCCGAGGCGAGCCCGCCCTCGAGTCGGCCGGCCAGCTCCTGCATCCGGCCGGTCTCCTCTGCGATCCGGCCGAGCAGGTCGGCCACCCGGGCGAGGTCGCGCTCGCGGTGGACCGCGGCGCGCATGGTCGACAGGGCCGAGCCGTAGTGCCGGGTCTGCTTGCCGGCCTCGGCCAGCTCGCCCTGCAGGCTCCGCGCCATCTCGTTGAGGCGCCGCCCGTGCTCGAGCAGCAGGCGGGCCTCCTGACCCTCGAAGAAGCGCTCGTGCAGGAGCCGGAGCTGGATGGCGTCGGGGCCGGTGCCGTCGCGTGCCATCGCCTCGACCGCGGCGCTCAGGGTCGGGTCCTCGCCGGCCAGATGGGCGAACGCCACGCGGAAATGCTCGGGCGTCGGCGGGATCGCCCGCGCGGTCAGCCAGTCGATCGTCGCGAGGGCGGTGGTTCGGGCGTCCGTCGACACGCTTGGCATCCTGCTCCCGCAGCCCGCCGGGCCGCGCCGCTCGAGCTCTAGCGCCCAAAGGTTAACGCCGCGTTGACGCCGACCGGCGGCCGCGCCCGCCGCCCCGGGATCTGGACCCCGGGCTCCTCGTGCCCAGATAACGGACGCGGAGCGGAGCGCGGCCGGTGCTCAACCTGCTGATCGGTGGTGCCGCGGCCTACGGGCTCGCGGTCGGGGGCCTCTACCTGCTGCAGGAGAGCCTCCTGTTCCCGCGCGGCGCGGCGCGGGCGCCCGCCTACAGCCTGCCCGAGCGCGCCCAGCGGGTCGAGCTCGCCTCGGCCGACGGCGAGCGTCTCGTGGGCACCCTCCTGGCGGCCGCCGGCCGGAGCCGCGGGCTGCTGCTCGGCTTCGGCGGCAATGCCTGGAACGCCGACGACCTGCTCGTGTTCCTCGGCCGCCGCGCCCCCGACCACGACATCGTCGTGTTCCACTACCGCGGCTACGCCCCGAGCGGCGGCCGGCCCGGCGAGGCGGCGCTCTGCGCCGACGCCCTCCTGGTGCACGACTGGGCGGTGGCGCGGCTCGCCCCGCGCCGGGTGGTGGCGGTCGGGCTCAGCCTGGGCTCGGGCGTGGCCGGCTTCCTCGCCGCCAACCGCCGGCTCGACGGGCTCGTGCTCGTGACGCCGTTCGACTCGATCGAGGCGGTCGCCCGCGAGCGCTACTTCTGGGCGCCGGTCGGCGCGCTCCTGCGCCACCGCTTCCGCACCGACGCGCAGCTGCGCGGGCTCGACCTGCCGGTCGCGGTGATCGCCGCGTCCGACGACCGGATCGTGCCGCCGCAGCGCACCGAGGCGCTGGTCCGTGTCCTGGCGCGGCCGGTGCTCGTGGCGAGCGTGCCCGGCGCCACCCACACGGGGATCTACGACCGCGACGAGTTCGATCGCCTGCTGCGCCGCGCCCTGGACGCGCTCGAGGCGGCCCCGCGCGATCCGCCGGCGCCGCCGGAGGGAGCGATCGTGGAGGGGGTCGAGGGCGGCTGAGCGCAGAACCGCGCCGGTCGGGCGCACCGGTCCGGCTCCCCGGTCCCTCAGGGTGGCGGGCGCGCGGCCGGCGCCGACGCCGCCGCGCCCGGGGCCTCGAGCTTGGCCAGCTCGACCTCGACCCGCACCGCGATCTCGACCAGGACCGCCTGCAGCGCCCGGTCCTCGGGCACGCTCTCGAGCTCGCCCAGGCCGCGTCTGAGGGCGAGCAGCGTGCGCTCCGGCAGCGCCCCCGCGAGCAGCCCCTGCTGCAGCTCGGCGAGGCCGTCGAGCAAGGTCAGGCCGCGCCGCGCCGCCCGCCGCCGGCGTTCGGGCGGGCCCTCGACCTGCTGGAGTGCCACCAGCGCCTCGATCCCGGCGAGCGGCGCCAGACGGGCGGTGGCGACCGGCCCGCCGGGTGCCGCCGCGGGCGTCGGCGCCGACCATCCGGCGGCCGCCGCGGCACGCTCGCCCAAGGGCCGCGGCGCTGCGCCCGGTGCGCCCCGGCCCGCCCGCTCGATCCGCATCCGCCGTCGCTCCTCCAGGGTTCGGACGGGCGGCACTCTGGCTCCACCCGACTAAGATCCGGTTAAGCCAGGCAGGCTTTGCCCGGGGTCGGCAGGAGTTGCCGGGGCGGACCTTCGGCGGCCCGGTCGGAGACGGCGCCGCGACCCGTCGGCCGGCGGTTGGCACGCGACTCGCTTGCCCGAGCCTCGGAGCGGCGCCGCAGGCGCGATCGCGGGGACCGGGAGGGACGGGTGCGGCGACCGGGGAGCTCGGGCGGACGAGCCGGCGGCGGCCGGGCGGTGGTGCGGACGGCGTGGCGCGCGCTGGCACTGGTCGGCCTGCTCGCCGGGGTCGGCCTGCTCGCCGGCGCGCCGGCGGCCCAGGCCGCCACCTCGCGCATCAAGGACGTCGCCGACTTCGAGGGCGTCCGCGACAACGTGCTGATCGGCTACGGGCTCGTCGTCGGGCTGAACGGGACCGGCGATTCCCTCCGCAACGCGGTGTTCACCCAGGAGAGCCTCGTGGCGATGCTCGAGCGGCTCGGGGTCGGCACGCGCGGCGCCAACCTCAACACCAAGAACGTCGCCGCGGTCATGGTGACCGCGAGCCTGCCGGCCTTCGCCCGCCAGGGCAGCCGCATCGACGTCACGGTGAGCGCCCTCGGCGACGCCAAGTCGCTGCTCGGCGGGACCCTGCTCGCGACGCCGCTGCTCGGCGCCGACGGCGAGGTCTACGCGGTGGCCCAGGGCGGGCTCGCGGTCGGCGGCTTCGAGGCCAAGGGCGACGCCCAGTCGGTGACCCGGGGGGTGCCGACCGGGGCGCGGGTCCCCGCGGGCGCCCTGGTCGAGCGCGAGGTCCCCTTCGCGCTCGATTCGCTGCCCGAGCTGCGCCTCGCCCTGCGCAACCCCGACTTCACGACGGCGCAGCGGGTGGCGAGCGCGATCAACGCCAGGATCCCGGGCGAGACCGCCCGCGCGGTCGACCCGGCGACGGTGCGCCTGCCGGTGCCGGCCGCCTACCGCGGCCGCACCGCCCTGCTCTTGAGCGAGATCGAGCAGCTGCCGGTCGAGCCGGACACCCCGGCCCGGATCGTGATCGACGAGGGCTCGGGCGTCATCGTGATCGGCGACCGGGTGCGCATCAGCCGGGTGGCCGTGGCCCAGGGCAACCTCACGGTGCGGGTCACCGAGACGCCGCAGGTGGCGCAGCCGAACCCCCTGGCCCAGGGCGAGACCGTCGTCGTGCCGCGCACCAACGTCGAGGTCGACGACCAGCCCGACCGCAAGATGGTGGTGCTCGAGCCGGCGGCCACCCTCGACGCCCTGGTCGACGGCCTGAACGCGCTCGGCGTCGGGCCGCGCGACATGATCGCCATCATCCAGGCGATCAAGGCCGCCGGCGCCCTCCAGGCCGAGATCGAGGTGATGTGATGGACGTTCGCGCCGTTCCCCTGCGGCCGCCGGCTGCCGCGGCCGGGACCGAGGCCCGGATCCGCGACGCCGCGGTCGAGTTCGAGGCGGTGTTCCTGTCCGAGATGCTGCGCGGCATGAGCAGCGGGCTCGGCCCCGACGGCCTGTTCGGCCGCGAGCCGTTCGGCAGCCTGCTCGGCGACGAGTACGCCCGGGTGATCGCGCGGGCCGGCGGCATCGGCATCGCCGCGGCGACCCGGCGCGAGCTCCTGCGCCTGCAGGAGGCGGCGCCGTGAGCGGGCTCGAGCGGATCGCCGTGCTGATCACCCTGATCGACCGCCTGTGCGAGGTGATGGGCCAGGAGAACGACTGCGTCCGGCGCATGGCGATCGACCGGATCGGCGACGTCCAGGACGAGAAGCGCCTCCTGGCCGAGGCCTACGAGAAGGAGCTCGGCGCGCTCCGCCGCAGCCCCGAGGCGGTCGGCGGCCTGCCGCTCGAGGCGCGCCGCCAGCTCGAGGAGGCGATGCGCCGGCTGCAGGCGGCGTCCCGCCGCAACGCCGACGTCCTGCTCGCCGCCAAGACCGTCACCGAGCGCCTGCTGCGGCGGGTCGCCGACGCGCTCGCCGCCGAGCCGCGCGTCGCGGCGCGGCCGCCGGCGCACGGCGGCCGGGTGATCGCCGTGAGCTTCGACCGGCACGTGTGAGGAGACGGCGATGAGCCTCGCGGCCACCCTGCGCACCGCCACGACCGGGCTCGGCACCGCCCAGCGGGCGCTCGGCGTGACCGCCCACAACGTCGCCAACGCCACCACCGAAGGCTATGTCCGCAAGGTCCACACCCAGGAGACCGTGGTCCACGACGGTCAGGGCGCCGGTGCCCAGGCCCTGGCGCCGCGTCGCATCGTCGACGAGTTCCTGAGCGCCGAATTGCGCCAGCACAGCGGCCGGCTCGGCCGCAGCGAGACGGTCGAGGAGCTGATCGGTCGCGCCCAGAGCCGGCTGTTCGGCTCCCCGGGCGAGACCGGGGTCGGCGTCCAGGGCCGGCTCCGGGGGCTCGCCACGGCGCTCGAATCGCTCGCCAACGACCCCGCCAAGTCGGCCCAGCGCGCCCAGGTGCTGGGCGCCGCCGAAGCGCTCGCGGGCGAGCTCGTGCGGGCCGGCGAGCAGGTCCAGGTGCTGCGCCGCGACGCCGACCAGCGGCTCGACCAGCTGGTCGATCGGATCAACCTCGACGTCGAGGCCCTGGAGCGGGTCAACCAGGAGCTGGCCCGCGGCCGGCCGAGCGCCGAGCTCGAGGACCGCCGCGACCGGCTCCTGGGCGAGCTCGCCCGCAAGATCGACATCTCGACCTACCGCCAGGACGACGGCCGCGTCGCGGTCTATCTGCGCGGCGGCCAGCCGCTGCTCGAGGGCGGCCGGCGGGTGCTCGTCTACGAGCCGGCGCCGGCCGTGGGCAGCGCCACCCTGTTCGCCCCGATCCGCCTCTACGCCGACGGCGACATCGACCCCGCCACCGGCGAGCCGGTCGCCGGTGCCGTCGGCGTCGAGCTCGTGAGCGGCGGGCTCCGCGCCGAGCTGCCGCCCGAGCTCGTGACCGGCACGCCCGCCGACGACGACCTGATCGTGCGCTCGCCGCTCGTGACCGGCGAGCTGCAGGGTCTGCTCGAGGCGCGCGACCGCCACCTGCCGGAGCTCGCCGACCAGCTCGACGAGCTCGCCCGGATCGCCCGCTTCGCCCTCAACGCCGCGCACAACGCCGCCAACGCCTGGCCGCCGCCGGAGACCCTGACCGGCTCGCGGATCGAGGACGGCACCTTCGACGCCGCGAGCCGCAGCGGCACCGCTTGGCTCGCGGTGGTCGACCGGGCGAGCGGCCAGACCCTGCACACCGTGGCGATCGACCTCTCGGCCGACCTCGCCACGCTCGTGGCCCAGCTCGACGCCGATCTCGCAGGATACGGCTCGGCCGCGATCGACGCCGAGGGCCGGCTCAGCCTCGCGCTCGGTGCCGGCAACGGCATCGCGCTCGCCGACGGCGACGGCACGGTCGCCGTGACCGATGCGCTCGGCCACGCCTGGTCCTACGGCTTCGCGCACTATTTCGGCCTCAATGACCTTCTCACGGCCGATCCGGACCGGCCGACCGAGCTCGCGGTCCAGGCCGATCTCGCGGCCGACCCGGCCCGGCTCGCGACCGCGCTTCTCGACGTCGAGGTGGGGCCGCCGCCGGTGGCGACGCTCGGCGGCCCCGGCGACGGCCGCGGCGCCCAGGGCCTGGCCGCGGCCTTCCAGGAGCGCGTCACCACCGTGCCGCGCGGCAGCCTCGGGGTGACCGAGGCGACGATATCCGGCTACGCCTCCGAGCTCCTCGCCACCACCGCGGTCCGGGCCTCCCAGCTCACGGCCGCCGCCGGCACCGACCGCGCCATGGTCGAGGATCTCGAGGGCCGCGTCGCCGAGGTCTCCGGCGTCAACATGGACGAGGAGCTGGCGCGGCTGGTGCTCTACCAGCAGGCCTACTCGGTGTCGGCCCGGATCGTGCAGATCACCAACCAGCTGTTCGACGAGCTCGTCGAGCTGGCGCGCTGAGGGGGACCGCCTTGGCCATCCGCATCGGCGATCTGGGCCAGAGCCAGCGGCTCGGCGGCTTCGTCCTGCAGACCCAGGGCCGCATCCGCGACGCCCAGCTCGACATCGCGAGCGGCACGCGGGCGCAGCGCTGGGACGAGATCAGCGATCGCGCCGGGCTGCTCGAGGCGACCCGCGACCAGCGCGTGCTGGCCGAGCGGCTGGTCGCCGAGAGCGAGAAGGTGCAGGGCCGCATCCAGGCCATGGACGCGGCCCTCGCCGGCATGGGCGAGCTCGCCGAGCGGTTCCGCACCCTGCTCGTGGCGCGGCTCGGCGAGCCCGGCCGGAGCGCCATCCCGCTGGTGGCCGAGGTCGACCAGATGGCGGCCGAGCTCGAATCGCTGCTCAACCGCCAGCTCGACGGCCGCTATCTCTTCGCCGGCAGCCGCGACACCACCCAGCCCGTGGCCCTGCCCGACCCCCTGCCGACCACCGCCGACCCGACCCTCTACTACCAGGGCGACGCCGTGGCGCCGAGCGTGCGCGCCGACACCACGGTCGAGATCGACTACGGCACCACCGCCGCGGCCGAGCCCTTCGCCGAGCTCGTGGCGGCGCTCGGCCAGGCCCGCGCGGCGCAGCTCGCCGACGATCGGGCCGGTCTCGAGCAGGCGCTCGCCACCGCCGCGGGCGCGCTCGAGGGCCTGGCCGACGAGCGCGGCCGGGTGGGCGTGGCCGGCGCCCGGCTCGAGAGCGTCGTCGAGGTGCACCGCGCCACCATCCCCTACCTCCAGGAGCTCGAGAGCGCGATCGCCGACACCGACGTGGCGCTCGCCACCACGCGGCTCGCCCGCGACCAGGCCAACCTCGAGGCCACCTACCTCGTCGTGGCGCGGCTCAACCAGCTGAGCCTCGCCGACTATCTGCGCTGAGCGTCGTTGACGCGCCGTTAACCGTTGGGCGCTAGGCTCGCGCCGATGTCGAGCGGCCGTGGAGACCCGCGATGCACCTCTCCCCTTCCACCCCGGTCGAGCCGGGCCCGGGTGTCCGGGCCGTGGAGCCGACCCGGGGCCCGACCTCCGAGCCGACCTCGGACCCGCCCGGCGGCGAGGATCTCGGGCCCCTGCTCCTGCCGGCGGGCCTGCCGGGCTTTCCCGAACTGCGCACCTGCCGGCTCGGCCGGCTGGCCGGCGCCGGCGCCTTCGCCCTGCTCGAGGCCGAGGCCCCGGCCGGGCCCCGCTTCGTCGTGATGCCGGTCGGCGAGCCGGGCGCGGTCTTGGGTGCGGCCGCGGTCGCGGAGGCGGCCGCGGCACTCGGCACCGCCGAGGCCGACCTCCTGTTCCTCCTGATCGTGACCTTGGCCGGGACCCCGGGCGGCCGCGAGGCGTTCGTCAACCTGCGGGCGCCGCTCGTGGTCGACACCGCCCGGCGGACCGCCCGCCAGCTCGTGCTGGCCGATCCGCGGCTGCCGCTGCGTCAGCCGCTCGAGGCCCGCCGGGCCGCCTGAGCGCCGGCGACCGCGGCAGAATCGGCCAGGGGCCCGGCTGGAGCGGCGCGCGGCCCGGCCGAAGTGGTGTGGGGCCCGGCTGGAGCGGCGGGGGGCCCTGCCGGAGCGGCCGGAGGCCGGACCGCCGGGCGCACGCCGGCGCCCGCGCCGGCGCGCCCGCTTCCGCCCCGCCCCCCGGCCCGGCCGCCCCGGCGGGCGGCCGGGCAGAGGATCCGCGCCCGCCCCGGGCCGGCGAACCCGCCCGGACGCCCCTGCGCGGAGCTGCGCAGGGGACGGCCGCCCCCGCGGCCTGCTAGGGGTCGCGCCATGCGCGTGGAGGATGGCGGCCCGCCCTCGCCCACCGAGCCGGCCCGGCTCTGGCTCCTGCTCGGCGACAAGCCGGGCGACAACGCCCAGGTGCTGGCGCTGGCCGGCGCGCTGGGCGAGCCCTTCGCGGTCCGGCGGCTGATCCCGCGGCCCGAATGGGTGCTCGGCAAGCCGCGCTTCCGGCCGACGCTCGACCACCTCGACCCGGCCCGCTCCGACCCGCTCGAGCCGCCCTGGCCGGAGCTCGTGCTGACCATCGGCCGGCGCCCGTCGATGGCGGCACTCTGGCTCGCCGAGCGGAGCGGCGGGCGGACCCGGCTCGTGATCGTCGGCCGGCCGAAGCGCTGGCCCGAGCGCTTCGCGCTGATCGTGGCGCCGGCCCAGTACGCGGTGCCGCCCGGCCCGAACGTGCTGCGGCTCGAGCTGCCGCTGCTGCGCCCCGACCCGGCGCGGCTGGCCGCGGCGGCGCGGGCCTGGCAGGAGCGGCTGGCGGCGCTGCCGCGGCCGCTCACCGCGGTCCTCATCGGCGGCGAGACCAAGCCGTTCCGCCTCGATGCCGCGGTCGCCCGCCGCCTCGCGGGCGAGCTCGCGGCCCTGCGCGAGCGCGACGGCGGCTCGCTCTGGGTGACGACCAGCCGGCGCACCGGTGCGGCGGTCACCGAGGCGCTCGCCCGCAGCCTGCCGCCCGGGACGCTCCTGCACCGCTGGCGCCCCGACGAGCCGGCCGAGGCCAACCCCTACGCGGCGCTCCTGGCCGGCGCCGACCGCTTCGTGGTGACCGGCGACAGCGTCTCCATGCTGGTCGAGGTGGCGCGGCTCGCCCGGCCGCTCGCGATCGCCCCCCTGCCGGTGCGCGCCGACCCGCTCACCCGGGTGCGCCGGGCGATCGGCCGCGCGCTCGGCCCGGAGGGGCGGCTCGCCGGGCCGGGTGCCGCGCTGCGCCGGGCGGGCCTGTTGGGCTTCGCGCGCGACCTCGAGGCGGTCCACGCCCGGCTGATCGCGGCCGGCCGCGCGGTCCGGCTGGGCGAGCCGTTCCCCGAGGTGGGCTCGCTGCCGGCCGACGAGCTGGCGATCGCGGCCTCCCGGGTGCGGGCGCTGCTCACCCCGGCCGCGACGATCGGCTCCCCACCGCGCGGTTGAGGCGTGGCCGGCCCGCGTGCTACCTCGTCCGGCCGTCCGGGAGCGGGCAGCCGGGGGAGTGCAGCATGCGGCCCTGCGTCTTCATCCACACCAACCACAAGCAGTATGTGGGCGCGATCGTCTCCGCCTGGTCGATGCGGCGCAACTCGCGCAGCCCCGATTCGTTCGACGTCCGGCTGATCGAGCACGAGAAGCACAAGGACCTGTTCGACCGCTACGAGGGGCGGGAGTATCTGCGCGACGGCTCGACCCGCACCTGGCTCAACGACGATCTGCAGTCCTTCACGCCGCTGCGCTTCATGCCGCCCGAGCTCATGGGCTATCGCGGCAGGGCCGTGGTGGTCGATCCCGACGTGTTCGCCGTCCAGGACGTCGCCGAGCTCTTGAACCGCGACATGCAGGGCAAGGCGATCTTGTGCCGGATGCGGGGTACCGGCCTGCTCGCGCACTTCGCCTCGAGCGTGATGCTGCTCGACTGCGCGAAGTTGGGCCATTGGAAGCTCGCGGAGGACTTCGACCGGCTGTTCCGCCGCGAGCGCGACTACAAGGACTGGATGAACCTCGAGTACGAGGACAAGTCCACGATCGCCCTGTTCGAGCCCGAGTGGAACGACTTCGACAAGCTCACGCCCAGGACCAAGATGCTGCACAACACCCGGCGGATGACCCAGCCCTGGAAGACCGGGCTGCCGGTCGACTTCGTGCCGGCGGAGCGCTCGATCATCCCGGGGCTCGCCTTCCTCAAGCGGGCGCGGCGGCGGCTCTTCGGCGAGTACGCGCTGCTCGGCCACTACAAGCGGCACCCCGACAGCGAGCAGGAGCGGTACTTCTTCGGCCTCCTGCGCGAGTGCCTGGAGCAGGGCCTGGTCGACCGGGCGCTGCT
This sequence comes from uncultured Geminicoccaceae bacterium, assembly GCA_964504655.1. GTDB lineage: Bacteria > Pseudomonadota > Alphaproteobacteria > Geminicoccales > Geminicoccaceae > JANXAZ01. The sequence continues at coordinate 27,455 of CAZDFD010000028.1, read as the reverse complement.
CGAGGAGCAGATGGCCAGGAACCACGTCCGCCACGACGCCCTCGAGCTGATGGAGCGCCTGCCGCCCCTGCCGCCCGGCCCGACGCTGCCGCCCGGTCCGACCGTGCCGAAGGCCGCGTGAGCGGCTTCCTCCGACCCTCGGGCCGCCGTGCCGACGAGCTGCGGCCGGCCGTGCTCGAGCCCGGCTGGAGCCGCCACGCCGAGGGCTCCTGCCTCGTCCGCATGGGCCACACGCTCGTGCTGTGCACGGCGAGCGTCGAGGAGCGGGTGCCGGGCTTCCTGCGCAACACCGGCAAGGGCTGGGTCACGGCCGAGTACGGCATGCTGCCGCGCGCCACAACCACCCGCGGCGAGCGCGAGGCGGCGCGCGGCCGCCAGTCCGGCCGCACCCAGGAGATCCAGCGGCTGATCGGCCGCTCGCTGCGCGCCGTGACCGACCTCGAGCTCCTGGGCGAGCGGCAGATCGTGCTCGACTGCGACGTGCTGCAGGCCGACGGCGGCACCCGCACCGCCGCGATCACCGGCGCCTGCGTCGCCCTGCACCAGGCGCTGCTCGGGCTCGTGCGGCGGGGCGAGCTGCCGCGGCTGCCGCTGCGCGAGCCCGTGGCCGCGGTCTCCTGCGGCGTGGTCGACGGCACCGCGCTCTTGGACCTCGACTATGCCGAGGACAGGATCGCCCAGGCCGACGGCAACTTCGTCCTCTCCGCCTCGGGCGGGGTGGTCGAGATCCAGCTCACGGCCGAGGACCTGCCGCTCGGCGACGCCCAGGTGGCCGCCCTCCGGGCGCTCGCCGCGCACGGCATCGCAGCGCTCCTGGCGCTGCAGGAGCAGGCGATCGCGGGCCTCTGACGGCATGGCGCGGACCTTCACCGGCGACCGGCTGGTGGTCGCCACCCACAATCCGGGCAAGCTGCGCGAGCTCGAGGCGGTCCTGGCGCCGCGCGGCATCACCCTCGTGGGCGCCGCCGCGGCCGGCCTCGAGGCGCCGGCCGAGACCGGCACGACCTTCCTCGACAATGCCCGCCTCAAGGCGCTCGCCGCCGCCCGCGCCACCGGTCTGCCGGCGCTCGCCGACGACAGCGGCCTCGAATGCCGCGGCCTCGACGGTGCTCCCGGGCTCGCCACCGCCGACTGGGCCGGCCCGGAGCGGGACTTCGCCCGCGCCATGGCGCGGGTGCGGGCCGAGCTCGCCGCCCGCTTCGGCAGCCTCGAGGCAGCCGACCGGCGCGCCGCCTTCGTGGCGGCGCTCTGCCTCGCCTGGCCGGACGGGCACTGCGAGTGCGCCCAGGGCCGGGTGGAGGGCCTGATCGCGCCCGAACCGCAGGGCGAGCACGGCTTCGGCTACGATCCCTTGTTCGTGCCGGACGGTGAGACCCGGACCTTCGGCCAGATGCTGGCGGCGGAGAAGCAGGCCCTCTCGCACCGCGCCCGGGCGCTCGCGGCCCTGCTCGAGGCCTGCTTCCCGCCGCTCGCGCCGGCGCCGGCTGCCTCCGCCTGAAGGTCGCCGCCGCCCCCGCCCCGACCCGCGCGCTCCTCGCCGCTCGCCCCGCGCCGCCCGCCGCCGCCATTGCGCGCCGGCCCGCTTCTTGCCATCTCTCCGCCCGTGGGGCCGTAGCTCAGCCGGGAGAGCACCTGCTTTGCAAGCAGGGGGTCAGGGGTTCGATCCCCCTCGGCTCCACCACCGCCGGCGGGCGCCGCCGGCCCGCCCGCTGGGCTAGCGGCGGAGGATCTCGCGCAGCCGGGCCAGGGGGTCGAGCCCCATCTGCCGCAGCACGTCGAGCAGGTCGATCGGCACCCAGTTCTCCCGGATCCGGCCCTCGTGGTGCAGGTAGAAGTCCATGACCCGCATGCGGATCGGCCGGTCGGTCGGCGGCAGGCCCAAGAACCCGCCGCCGCGGTGCAGGGCATAGACCGACGGCCAGCCGCCGGTGAGCGAGTACGGCCCGTCGCCGATCCGCACATAATGGCCGGCGCCGTGCCGGGCGCGCTCGGCCTGGACCTCGGCGTAGCTGCCCTGCGGGCGGTGGAAGGCGATCCGGAACGGCAGCTGGTGGCCGTCGACGAAGCCCGCGAGGCCGCGCGTGGTGCCGATCCCGGCCGGGCCGTACCACATCATCTTCGGGTGCCAGTGCTCGCGCTGCGGCATGGCGAGCAGACCCTCGCGCGACAGCTCGCGGCGGTCGTCGTGCTCGGCGAGCGTCCGCTGCATGGCGAGCGTCTGGGCGAGGCTCGCGGCGGACTGCGCCGGATCGGAGGGGGCGAGCCGCAGTCCGTCGCCGGTGAAGGGCGCGGGCCAGCAGGCCTCGACCCCGAGTGCGGGGGCGAGCGGCCACACCCCCGCCTGGCGCATGGCGTCGAGCACGTCCCAGAGGAGCCAGGCCTCGACCGCGCGGCCGTCGGCGCCGATCCGGTAGACCTCGCCGTAGCGCAGCCAGAGCGTCTTGCGGGTCGCCGGGAGGCCGAGCCAGTCCCGCTCCAGGGTGCCCACATAGTGGCCCATGGCGCCGAGGAAGGTGCGGCCCTCGTAGCTGCCGGCGAGCAGGATCAGATCGCGCCGCTCGAGGTCCGGGCAGGCCTCCTTCAACGGGCCGAAGGCGGCGGCCGCGGCGGCCGCGGTCCCGTCGAGCTCGTCGATCGGGCAGGCGACCCGCCAGCGGCAGTCGGGCGCGGCGAGCGCCAGGAGCGCGTCGCGCAGCGCGTGCGGCCCGGCCTCGGCGACCGCGCCGAGCGCCGCGTGCAGCCGGACGCGCTCGGCGGCCGAGGGCGTCGTCGGGCCGGTCTCGGTCGGCGCGGTCATGGCGGGCTCTCCCCACGTGCAGCGGGCGCAGCGGAGCAGAGCGGGCGGTTTTTTGCAAGCGTATGCAAAATTCGCTTGCGCGCCGGCCCGTGGACCGTCACCCTGCGCTCCGAGGCCGGCCGGCGCGCCGGCCCGGACGATCGAGCGATCGGGGAGCGAACGATGGGGACGCGTCGGGTCGGCCTGTTGGGGTTGTTGTCCGCGGTGGCGCTCTTGGCCGGCGCCGGATCGGCCGCGGCCGGTTGCGGCATCACCGCCGGGCGGGTCAGCATCGTCGGCAACGAGTTCCCGGCGATCAAGACGGTCGGCGCCAACGCCGCCAAGTGCGCCGGCCCGTCGGTCGTGGTGAAGGCCAACCTCACCGCCGACCACCAGAAAATCAACCTGCCGGGCATGCAGGCCAACCCGGCCGAGTACACGACCGCGATCATCGCGACATCCTCGATCGTGGCGCTGATCAACGAGGACGTGATCCGCCCGCTCGACGATCTCGTGGCCAGGTACGGCCAGGACATCCCGCGCTCGCAGCTCGTGACCATCAACGGCAAGGTGATGGCCGTGGCGTTCATGGCGAACGCCCAGCATCTGGTCTACCGCAAGGACGTGCTCGCCAAGATCGGCGTCCAGCCGCCCAAGACCTACGAGGAGCTGCTCGCCGCCGCCGAGAAGATCCGCGCGGCCGGGATCATGCGCCATCCGGTCGGCGGCGCCTACAAGGCCGGCTGGAACCTGGCCCAGGAATTCGTCAACATGTACATCGGCCATGGTGGTGAGTTCTTCGAGCCCGGCACCGCCAAGGTGGCGATCAACAATCCGAAGGGCGTGGCCGCGCTGCAGACGATGAAGGCGCTCACGGGCTACATGAACCCCGACTTCCTGACCCACGATTCGAACGCCACCTCGGCCGAGTGGGAGGCGGGCAACGTGGCGCTCATGAACATGTGGGGCTCGCGGACCGGCGTGTTGATGGACAAGGAGGGCTCCAAGCCCGAGGTCTACGAGAACACGACGGTCGGCGCGCCGATGAAGGTCGGCGGCGGGTCGATCCCGGCGAGCACCCTCTGGTGGGACGGCTGGACGGTCGCCAAGAACATCTCGGAGGAGGACGCCGTGGCGACCTTCCTCGCCATGAAGAACGGCGTCTCGCCCGCGATCCTCGACGAGCAGACGATGCCGCAGGCGGTCTGGATGATCCAGGGCTACCGGCCGGCGCCCGTGAACCAGGGCGTGATGCAGGCGATGGCGATGGGGACCAAGCCCTACCCGATGCTGCCGCAGATGGGCCTCCTGCACACCGCGCTCGGCGACAACATCGCCGACTTCCTGACCGGCAAGGAGGACGCCAAGGCGACGCTCGCCGACATCGAGGCGGCCTACACCGCGGCCGCCAAGGAGAAGGGCTTCCTCAAGTAGGAGCCGGGGGCGGGCAGGGCGCCCGCCCACCGACCGCCGGCCCGACCATCCGCCCCGGCCGCCGCGCGCGGCCGGAGCCCGGCCGGATCGGCCCTCGGCCGGAGCCCCGGGGCAGGCCATGAAGCACAAGACCTTCTTCTGGTTCTTCCTGCCCTCGGCGACGGCCATGCTGCTGTTCATCGCGCTGCCGATCGCCTCCGTGCTGGTCCAGTCGGTGCACGCCCCGCACGAGCAGGTGCTGGTCGAGGTCGAGAGCTGCTCGATCTTCGGCTGCACCCGCTCGACCGTGATCGACCAGGCGGCGACGCGCGCGCTGCGCGAGGCCGAGCCCCTGGGCCGCTTCGTCGGCCTCGGGATCTACGCCGACCGGAGCCACTTGGCGGTCCGCGAGGTCGCCGAGGCCTGGGCCACGGCCGACGGCCTCGCCGGCTTCTGGGCGAGACTGCAGAACCTGCCGTTCTACGGTGCCCTCGCCTTCACCTTGACCTACACGGCGCTGGTGACCCCCCTCTCGATCGTGCTCGGCTTCCTGATCGCGCTCGCCGTCAACGCCATCCCGCGGCTCCTGCGCGGGCCCACGATCTTCGTCTCGCTGTTGCCGATGATCGTGACCCCGCTCGTAGGCGCCCTGATCCTCTTCTGGATGGTCGATGCCCGCGGCCCGATCGGCGCCGCCGTGCAGTGGGCGGCGGGCGATCCCGGGCTCTCGCTCAAGGCCTCGACCGTGCTGACCCGGATCATGCTGATCGTCTACGGCGTCTGGTCGACCGCGCCCTTCGCCTTCGTCGTCTACTATGCCGGCCTGCAGACCGTGCCGCAGGACACCCTCGAGAGCGCCATGATCGACGGCGCCAGCCGCTGGCACCGGATCCGCTACGTGGTCCTGCCGCACCTCCTGCCGCTCACGACCTTCATGGCGCTCATCAAGATCATGGACAATTTCCGGGTGTTCGAGCCGATCGTGAGCTTCAACGCCGAGGCGCACGCCCAGTCGCTCAGCTACTTCATCTATTCCGACCTGGGTGGTGAGACCCGGCTCCTGTCCTCCGCCGCGGCCACCTCGGTGCTCACCATCCTGGGCGTGGTGGTCCTGCTCTCGCCGGTCCTGGTGCGCGCCTGGCGCGCCTTCGGCCGGGCCTGAGGGAGGCGCCCATGCCGGCCCGCGCGCGCCGCCGTTCGCCCCTCGAGCTCCTGGCCGCGGCCGGGCTCGTGCTCTGGCTCCTGGTCGCGGCCTTCCCGTTCCTCTGGACCCTCTGGGGCAGCTTCAAGGTCGAGGGCGACTTCTTCTCCAAGGCCGACTGGACCTTGGCGCTCACCGGCGAGCTCACCCGCCTCGAGACCGGCGGGCCGTTCACCGGGGCCGGCTACAAGGGCGCCTGGATCCAGGAGGAGTTCTGGCGGGCGGCGCTCAACTCCGGGATCGTGGTGGTCTCGGTCGTGCTCGTTTCGCTCACCTTCGGCACGCTCGGCGGCTACGCCTTGAGCCGCTCGCCCTACCGCTACGCCTTCTGGTGCCTGCTCGTGGCCCTCGTGTTCCGCGCCATGCCGCCGATCACGCTCGTGGCCGGCTACCTCCTGCCGTTCTACGAGTGGAACCTCTGGGGCCATCTGCCGACCGCGATCATCGTGCTGGTGGCGATCAACCAGCCCTTCACGCTCTGGATGCTGACCGCGTTCTTCAAGAACATCCCCAAGGAACTGGACGAGAGCGCCAAGGTCGACGGCTGCACCTCCTTCGAGGCGTTCCGCCGGGTCATCATCCCGGTGATGTGGCCGGGCGTGATCACCGCCGGGCTCTTTTCCTTCCTCCTCGCCTACAACGACTTCGCCGTGACCGCCATGCTGCTCTCCAAGGAGAACCAGACCATGATCCCCAAGATCGCGAGCTTCTTGGGCACGACCCAGACCAAAGGCAACGTGATGTTCGCGGTCGCTGCGGTCGTGTCGGTCACGGCCCCGCTCTTCCTCCTGGTCCTCTTCTTCCAGCGGCAGATCGTCTCCGGCCTCACCGCCGGCGCGGTCAAGGGCTGAGGTCCGGAGGCCCGGCGATGGCGGAGATCGAGCTCGTGCGGCTGGCCAAGCGCTGGGGCCGGTTCGTCGCCGTCAAGGGCATCGACCTCGTGATCGGCGACGGCGAGTTCCTGGTGCTGCTCGGCCCCTCGGGCTGCGGCAAGACCACCACCATGCGGATGATCGCCGGGCTCGAGGACGCGAGCGAGGGCGACATCCTGATCGGCGGCCGGCGGGTCAACGATCTCGAGCCCAAGGACCGCGACATCGCCATGGTCTTCCAGTCCTACGGGCTCTACCCGACCATGACCGTCTACGAGAACATCCGCTTCCCGCTCAAGGTCCGGAAGATCCCCAAGGCCGACCACCACGAGCGGGTGATGCGCGCCGCGCGGACCGTCGAGCTGACCGAGCTCCTCGACCGCAAGCCCGCGGCGCTCTCGGGCGGCCAGCGCCAGCGGGTGGCGCTCGCCCGGGCGATCGTCCGCAAGCCCAAGGTCTTCCTCATGGACGAGCCGCTCTCCAACCTCGATGCCAAGCTGCGCGTCTCGACCCGCGCCCAGATCAAGAACCTGCACCACGAGCTCAAGACCACGACGATCTACGTCACCCACGACCAGATCGAGGCGATGACCCTGGCCGACCGGGTGGTGGTCATGAGCAAGGGCGAGGTCCAGCAGGTCGGCACCCCGCTCGAGATCTACGACCGGCCGGCCAACACCTTCGTCGCCGGGTTCATCGGCAACCCGGCCATGAACCTCATCCCGGGCGAGCTGCGGGCCGGCACCTTCACCGCCGCGAACGCCACGATCCCGGGCTTTGCGGGCGTGCCCGACGGACCCGTGACCCTGGGCTTCCGGGCCGAGGACGCGCAGGTGGCCGAGGAGGGCCAGATCCGCGCCCCGGTCTACACCATGGAGCTGTTGGGCGATTCCTCCATGGTCACGCTCCAGGTCGGCGGGGCCCTCGTGGCGGTCAAGGCCGCCAAGGACTTCACCGTCGAGATCGGCGCCCCGCTCGCGGCCCGGGTGCCGGCCAGGCTGTGCCATCTGTTCGACGCCCGGACCGGCGCCCGGATCGAGCGGCCGGCGAACGCGAACGGAGGCGTGCCATGACCGTCACCCGGCTCAAGACCGGCCGCCCGGCCGCGGAGCGCGCCGCCGACGATGCCCGGGTCCGGGCCACGGTCGAGGCCATGCTCGCCGACATCGAGCGGCGCGGCGATGCCGCGGTGCGCGAGTACTCGGCCCGGCTCGACCGCTGGGAGCCGGCGAGCTTCCGCCTGTCGCCGTCCGAGATCGAGGCCGCGATCGCCCGGGTCGGCGCCCGCGATCTCGACGACATCCGCTTCGCCCAGGAGCAGATCCGCAACTTCGCCCGGGCGCAGCGGGCGACCCTCGCCGACCTCGAGGTCGAGACGCTGCCCGGCGTGATCCTCGGCCACCGCCACATCCCGGTCCGCTCGGTCGGCTGCTACGTGCCGGGCGGCAAGTTCCCGATGGTGGCCTCCGCGCACATGTCGGTGGTCACGGCGTCGGTGGCGGGCGTGCCGCGGATCGTCGCCTGCGCGCCGCCGGTCCAGGGCGGGCCGCACCCGGCGATCGTCGCCGCCATGCATCTGGGCGGCGCGCACGAGATCTACGTCCTGGGCGGCGTCCAGGCGGTCGGCGCCATGGCCCTCGGCACCGAGACCATCGCACCCGTCGACATGCTCGTGGGCCCGGGCAACGCCTACGTGGCCGAGGCCAAGCGGCAGCTCTTCGGCCGGGTCGGCATCGATCTGGTCGCCGGGCCGACCGAGACCATGGTGATCGCCGACGACAGCGTCGATGCCGAGCTCTGCGCCACGGACCTCCTGGGCCAGGCCGAGCACGGCTTCAACTCGCCGGCCTGCCTGATCACCAACTCGGCGGCGCTCGCCCGCGACACCCTGGCCGAGATCGACCGGCTGCTCGCCATCCTGCCGACCGCCGAGACCGCGGCTGCGAGCTGGCGCGACTATGGCGAAGTGATCCTGTGCGACACCTGGGACGAGATGCTCGAGGTCGCCAACGCCATGGCCTTCGAGCACGTCCAGGTCATGACCCGGCGGGACGAGTGGTTCCTCGAGCACCTGCACAGCTACGGCGCGCTCTTCCTCGGTCCCCGCACCAACGTCGCCTACGGCGACAAGGTGATCGGCACCAACCACACCCTGCCGACCCGCCGGGCCGGCCGCTACACGGGCGGGCTCTGGGTCGGCAAGTTCCTCAAGACCCACACCTACCAGAAGGTCACGACCGACGAGGCGGCGAGCCTCGTCGGCCGCTACGGCAGCCGCCTGTGCCTGCTCGAGGGGTTCGTCGGTCACGCCGAGCAGTGCAACGTCCGGGTGCGCCGCTACGGCCGCCGCAACGTGCCCTACGGCGGCGCCGCGGAGTGAGCACCCCCACCGCCCCCGAGGCGCACCCCGAGGCCCTGAAGGCGCTGATCGCGCCCTACCGGGCGGCGGCCGCCAATTTCGAGGCGGGGCCGGTGCGGGCCGCGGTCGAGGCGCTCCTCGCACCCGACGCCACGGTCCGCCTCGGCCACCCCTTCGGCACCGGCGAGGGGCCGGCAGCACTCCTCGCGGCCCTCGGCGAGCTGCACGCGGCACTGCCGGACCTCGAGCGCCGCGACCTCGTCCTGTTGGCCGGCCGGTCGCCGGACGGTGCCGACTGGGTCGCGGCCCTCGGCAACTACATGGGGACCTCGATCGGGCCCTTGCGCGGCATCCCGCCGACCGGCCGTCTCGTCCACCTGCGCTACCACGAGCATTTCCGGGTCGAGGACGGCCGGGTGGTCGAGATCCAGGCGCTCTGGGACCTGCCCGAGCTCATGATGCAGGCGGGCGCCTGGCCCATGGCACCGCAGCTCGGCACGTTCCTGTGCACGCCCGGGCCCATGTCCGGCGACGGGCTCCACGCCACGGGCGACGGGGCCGCCTCGATGGCGCTGGTGCAGGCGATGCTCGCGGCCATGGTCCGCCATCCGGCCGAGGGCGGCCCCGAGCTCATGCAGCTCGAGCGCTTCTGGCACCCGCGGATGAACTGGTACGGCCCGGCCGGCATCGGCACGGCGCGCGGCATCCAGGGCTTCCGCCTCTGGCATCAGATCCCCTTCCTGCGCGCCATGCCCGACCGCGGTCTCGACCCCGAGGGGCTGAAGAGCCACTGGATCGCCCAGGGTGCCTATGCCTGCGAGACCGGCTGGCCCAACATGCGGCTCACCATCAAGGGCCACGGCTGGCTCGGCATCGCCCCGGCCGGCCAGCGGATCACGCTGCGCAGCCTCGACTTCTGGCGGGTCGAGGACGGCCTGATCCGCGAGAACTGGGTGCTCGTCGACCTGCTCGACATGTACGCCCAGATCGGGGTCGACGTGCTCGACCGGATGGCCGAGCTCACCCTCGGCCGCAGCCGCGAGCCGGTCCGGCTGCCGCGGGGCCTGCCCGCGTGATCCTGCCCCGCACCCCCTCCTTCCGGCTCGACGGGCGCCGGGCGCTGGTGACCGGCGCCTCCTCGGGCATCGGGCTCGCTGCGGCCGCGGCCTTGGCCGAGGCCGGGGCCGAGGTGACGCTCGTGGCCCGTGGGGCGGCCGCGCTCGAGGAGGTCCAGGACGCGATCCGCGCGGCCGGTGGCCGGGCCGAGGCACAGCCGCTCGATGTCACCGAGCTTGCCGCGACCGCCGCCTTCGTGGCGGCGCGCGGCCCGTTCGCGGTGTTGGTCAACGCCGCCGGCATGGCCCGCCACGGCCCGGCGCTCGCGACCCGGCCGGAGGATTTC
>CAZDFD010000028.1:0-17422 GCA_964504655.1 uncultured Geminicoccaceae bacterium | reverse complement strand
GGCCGGGCTCCTCGCCGCCGGCCGGCCGGGCAGCCTGATCAACGTCTCCTCGCAGATGGGCCATGTGGGCGGGCCGGACCGGGCGGTCTACTGCGCCACCAAGCACGCGCTCGAGGGCATGACCAAGGCCATGGCGCTCGAGTGGGCGCCGCACGGCATCCGCGTCAACACGCTCTGCCCGACCTTCATCCGCACGCCCTTGGCCGAGCCGACGCTCGCCGTCCCCGAACGCCGCGCCTGGATCCTCTCGAAGATCGCGCTCGGCCGGGTCGGCGAGATCGAGGACGTCATGGGGCCGATCGTCTTCCTGGCGTCCGACGCCTCGGCGATGGTGACCGGGACCCACCTCCTGGTCGACGGCGGCTGGACCGCGGCATGAGCCCGCCCGAGCGGCCGCCGCCGAAGCCGCCCGAGCGGGTCACCTCGGCCGACGTGGCGCGGCTCGCCGGCGTCAGCCAGTCGGCGGTCAGCCGGGTCTTCACCCCCGGCGCCTCGGTCTCGCCCAAGACCGCGGCCAAGGTGCGCGCCGCCGCCGAGCGGCTCGGCTACCGCCCGAACGTGCTGGCCCGCAGCCTGATCACCGGGCGGACCCGGATCATCGGCCTCGTGGTGGCCTATCTCGAGAACCAGTTCTACCCGGTGGCGCTCGAGCTCCTGTCGCGCGCGCTGCAGGCCCGGGGCTACCACATCCTCGTGTTCCTGGCCGAAGGGGCGACCGGGGACGTGGCCGAGGTGGTCCGCGAGCTGCTCGACTACCAGGTCGACGGGCTCGTGACCGCCTCGGTCGCGATGACCGACGAGCTCACCGCCCGCTGCAACGCCGCCGGCATTCCGGTCGTGCTGTTCAACCGCGGCCAGGACGATCCGCGGCTCTCCGAGGTCACCTCCGACAATGTCGCGGGTGCGCGCCGCGCCACCGAGTTCCTGATCGAAGGCGGCCACCGGCGGATCGCCCACATCATGGGCTGGCAGGGCTCCTCGACCGGCCGCGACCGGGCCCAGGGCTTCCGCGCCGCCATGGCCGAGGCCGGGCTCGAGCCGCACGCCCTGATCGACGGCATGTACCGCCGCGAGACCGCGGCCGCGGCCGCCCGCGCGCTGTGCACGGCGCCGGTCCGCCCGGATGCGATCTTCGTCGGCAACGACCACATGGCCTTCGCGGTCGTGGACACGATCCGCCACGAGCTCGGGCTCGAGATCCCCGAGGACGTGTCGGTGGTCGGCTACGACGACGTGCCGATGGCGGCGTGGCCGGCCTATGACCTCACCACCGTCCGCCAGCGGGTCCACCGCATGGTCGAGGCCACGGTCGAGGCGCTGCTCGGCCGGATCGAGGGCGATCCGACCCCGCGCAAGATCCGCATCGAAGCGCCGCTCGTGGTCCGCCGCTCGGCCCGCCTCCCGGGAGTGCCTGCGTCATGAAGGGGTTCGATCCCCGCTACCCGGACCTGCCCGCCTGGATCCTCGGCATCACCCGGGAGATCTGGGAGGAGCGCGGCCTCCACCGGCTGCACGACTACTACGCCCCGGACATCGTGGTGCGCAGCCCGGCCGGGGTCAGCCGCGGCAACGAGGCGGTGATCGCCGCCACCGCCGCGACCTTGGCCGAGCTGCCGGACCGCCAGCTCCTGGGTGAGGACGTCATCTGGTGCGGCGATCCCGAGGCCGGGATGCTGAGCTCGCACCGCATCCTGTCGACCGCGACCCATGCCGGCGACGGCCAGTTCGGCCGGGCGACCGGGCGGCGGCTCGTCTACCGGGTGATCGCCGACTGCCACGCCAGGGACGGCCGGATCGACGACGAGTGGCTGATCCGCGATCTGGGCGCGATCGTCCGCCAGCTCGGCTCCGACCCCCTGACCTTCGCGCGCGAGCAGATCGCGCGGGAGGGCGGGCCCGAGCGCTGCGCCCGGCCGCTCACGCCCGCCACGGACCAGCCCGGGCCCTATCGCGGCCGGGGCGCGCCCGGCGAATGGGGTGCCCTCTACGCCGATCTGTTGACCCGGATCATGGCGGGCGAGCTGTCGGTGATCGCGCGCGAGTACGATCGGGCCTGCGAGCTCGCGCTGCCGGGCGGGGTCACCGGCCACGGGCCGGCCGCGGCCGACCGGTTCTGGCTCGGCCTCGAGGCCGCCTTCCCCGACGCCCGCTTCACGATCGAGCACGCGATCGGCCGCCTCGACCCGCTCCTGCCGCCGCGCGCCGCGCTGCGCTGGAGCCTGTTCGGGCGCCACGCCGGCTTCGGCGCGTTCGGTCCGCCGAGCGGTGCCGAGGTCCATGTCATGGGCCTCAGCCACGCCGAGTTCGGCCTGCGCGGCCTGCGCCGCGAGTGGGTGCTGATCGACGAGGTCGCGATCTGGAAGCAGATCCTGCTCGCCACGGGGGCCGTTTGAGCCCCGGGCCCGCCGGATCGACCGTCACCCTGGGAAGGGGAGTGCCGCCATGACGCCAGCCGAGATGGAGCCGCGGATCGTCCGCTACGGCGAGCTCGTGCCCTGCCGCACGGCCTTCATCGACGCCCACACCCCGGGCTCCGACCGCAAGGAGAACTTCACGATCATCGGCCGCGGCGTGTCGGAGAGCGCCGAGCAGCACGTCCACATCCGCGAGACGCCGGGCTTCAACATCGGCGCCGCCGGCCAGCCGCCCGGCTGCCGCAACAGCCTGCACAGCCACCGCACCGCCGAGGTGTTCTTCGTGCTCGAGGGCCGCTGGCGGTTCTTCTGGGGCCGGTTCGGCACCGCGGGCGAGGTGATCCTGGAGAAGGGCGACATCTTCGACATCCCGACCGGGATCTTCCGCGGCTTCGAGAACGTCGGCACCGACTACGGCATGATCATGGCGATCCTGGGCGGCGACGATGCCGGCGGCGGCGTGATCTGGGCGCCGCAGGTGATCGAGGAGGCGAAGGCGCACGGCCTCGTGCTCGGCCGCAACGGCCGCATCTACGACACCCGCAAGGGCGAGCGGCTGCCCGACGGCGTGCCGCCCATGCCGCTTCTGACCGAGGAGGAGCTGAAAGCCTTCCCGGAGCCGACCACCGCCGAGGTGGTCCCGCGCTTCGTCGCCCGCTACTGGGACCTCGTGGCCTTGGCCGACCGGCAGCCGGCCAAGGTGATCGGCGAGCGGGGCAGGATCCGCGACCGGCCGGGCTTCGAGGTCGAGCTCCTGGCCCGCGGCTCGATCCCGCCCGGGCCCTACGGCCGCGACCGGCACGAGGTGCTGATGCCGGTGCGCGGCCACTGGCGCCTGTCCTGGCCGGGCGGTTCGACCGTGCTCGCCCCGGGCGACACCGCCCTCGTGCCGCCCGGCCTCGAGCGGGCCCTCGCCCCCTCGATGAGCGGCGAGGCGAGCCTCTACCGGGTCTTCGGCACCGACGATCCGGCCGGCCCGACCCGCCCGGTCTGAGCCCGCCCGGCCGCCCCACGCCCAGCCGAGGAGCCACCGATGGCGCTTCTGACCACCCATGTGGGCTCGCTGCCCCGGCCGCCGGCCGTGGCCGAGCTGCTCATGGCCCGCGAGCGCGGCGAGCCGGTCGATCCGGCCAGCTTCGACGCCCGCACCCGGGAGGCGGTCTTCGAGCTGGTCCGCCGCCAGAAGGCGGCGGGCGTCGACATCGTGAGCGACGGCGAGGTCTCGAAGATCTCCTACGCCACCTACGTCAAGGACCGCTACGAAGGCTTCGCCGGCGACAGCCCGCGCAACGTCCCGGCCGACCTCGAGCTGTTCCCGAGCTTCCGCGAGCGGCTCGCCCGGCAGGGCGGCACGCCCGCCTACGCCCGGCCGCGCTGCATCGGCCCGATCCGCCCCAAGGGCCAGGGCGAGCTCGAGCGCGACATCCGAGCGCTGCGCGCGGCGATGGAGGCGCACGGGGTCGCCCGCGGCTTCATGAACGCCGCCTCGCCCGGGGTCGTGGCGCTGTTCCTCCCGAACGCCCACTACCCGGACCACGCCCGCTACCTCGAAGCCCTCGCCGACGCGCTCGCCGAGGAGTACCGCACGATCCTGGCCTCCGGCCTCGAGCTGCAGGTCGACTGCCCGGATCTGGCGCTCGCCCGGCACATGCTCTTCAAGGAGCTCTCCGACGAAGCGTTCCTCGAGGTGGCTTCGGTCCATCTCGAGGCGCTCGCCCACGCGCTCGCCGGCCTGCCGCGCGAGCGGATCCGCCTCCATGTCTGCTGGGGCAATTACGAGGGCCCGCACGTGTGCGACCTCGAGCTCGCCCGGCTCCTGCCGCTGCTCGCCCGGGCCCCCGCCCGCTACCTCCTGATCGAGGCGGCCAACCCGCGGCACGGCCACGAATGGGCGGTGCTCCGCGAGCACGCCCGCCTGCTGCCCGACGACACGGTGCTGGTACCCGGCCTGATCGACACCACGACCAACTTCGTCGAGCACCCGGAGCTCGTGGCCGAGCGGCTCGGGCGGTTCGTCGACATCGTCGGTCCCGAGCGGGTGATCGCCTCGACCGATTGCGGCTTCGGCAGCTTCGCCGGGTTCGGCGCGGTCGACCCGGAGATCGCCTGGGCCAAGCTCGCGAGCCTCGCCGACGGCACCCGACGGGTGGCCGAGCGGCTCGGTCTCGAGAGACAGAGTTCCGAAAAGCGTTGACAGAAAGCCTATCCTAGGCTAGGAGGCTCCCGCGCCACCACCGGGAGCCGTGCAGGTGTCGATCCAGACCAGCGCCGCCGTGCGGCCGGCCGCGGTTGCGCCGAGGCCGTCGCCGCCGATCGACGCGGGCGCCCGCCTGCGCCGCGACTGGCACGCCCGCCTCAAGCCCATCGACGAGGCCGAGCGGGCGGCGGTCGACGCGATCGTGGCGACCGTGATCTGCCGGCTGCACCTGGCGCCGGTCGAGGCGCGCGTGCTCGACCGGCTCGCGGCCGGCTCGCTCGAGCCCGGCATGCCCTCGCTCGCCACCCTCTGCCGCTTCCGTGCCCGTCTGGAGAAGGACCGCCTCATGGCCGATCAGGAGCTGGCCGAGCTGCAGGCGCTGCGCCCGCGCGAGGTCCCGCACCCCTCGCTCAACCCCGACCGGCTCGAGTGGCTGGCCGAGCATCTGCGCCGCCGCCGCGCCACGCCGCGGCCGGAGAGGCAGGCCGAGCCGGCGCGCCCGGCCGACACCGCGCCCGCCCGCCCCGCCGCCGACGGCCTCGCCTCCACCGCCCCGGCCGCCGCCGCCTCCGCCGCCCCGGCCGCCGCCGCCTCCGCCGCGCCGGCCTCGGCCGCCTCCGGCCCGCCGGCCGGCGCGGGGACCGCCCCGGCCGCCGCCGCGCCCGAGCCGCCGCACCGCCGGCCGCGCGCCACCGGCCCCCTGATGCCGCCGGCGCCACCACCGCGGGTCGACTGGCTGGCCTCGACCTCGACCTACGCCATCGCCGCCGCCCAACTCGCCTCCGGCCGCACCTAGGGACGGCCGGCGCGGGCGCGGCGCGCCCGGCCTCAGCGGATCGCCGGCCCCATGAGCTGGTCGGGCAGCCAGGTGGCGAGCCCCGGGGCGAGGCACAGGATCAGGATCTGCAGCACCATCAACAGCATGAAGGGGAGCGCACCCTTCAGGATGGTGGGCAGGGGCACGTCCGGGGCGATGCCGTTGATGACGAAGAGGTTGAGCCCCACGGGCGGGGTTATGAGGCCGAGCTCCATGTTGAGCGTCAGGATCACCCCGAACCAGACCGGGTCGAAGCCGGCGTTCTCCAGGATCGGCAGCAGGATCGGCGTGGTCATGAGGATGATCGCCGCCGGCGGCAGGAAGCACCCGGCCACGAGCAGCAGCACGTTGATCCAGAACAAGAGGGTCCAGCGACCGATCTCGAGGCCGCCGATCCCCTGCGCGATCGACTGGGTGACGTAGAGGCTCGAGAGCATGTAGCCGAACAGGATCGAGGTGGCGATGATCATGAGGATCATCACCGATTCCTTGAGCGTCGCATCGAGGATCGGCCAGAGCTCGGCCGGCCGCCACATCCGGTAGAGCAGCACCACGAGCAGGAGGCACAGCACGGCGCCGACCCCGGCCGCCTCCGAGGGTGTGGCGATCCCGCCATAGAGCGCCCAGACCACGCCGGCGATGACCAGGAGGAAGGGCAGCACGCGCGGCAGGAGGGCGAGCTGCTCGGCGAGGCTCGGCCGCGCGCCGGCGGCCGCCCGGTCGCCGCGCCGCCAGCTCGCGAAGGCGGCCCAGAGGGCGAACAGGAGGGTCAGCATCAGCCCGGGCACGACGCCCGCCAGGAACAGCCGGCCGATCGAGGTCTCCGACGCGATCCCGTAGAGGATCATGGTGATCGAGGGAGGTATGAGGATCCCGAGCGTGCCGCCGGCGGCGATCGCACCCGTGGCCAGATCGGCCGGGTAGCCGCGCCGGCGCATCTCGGGGATGCCCATCTTGCCGATCGCGGCGCAGGTCGCGGGCGAGGAGCCGGTCAGGGCGGCGAACAGCGCGCAGGCGCCGATGTTGGCGACCACGAGGCTCCCGGGGACCCGCCAGAGCCAGCGCGCCATGGCCTCGTAGAGGTCGGCGCCGGCCCGCGACGCGGCGACCGCCGCCCCCATCAGCACGAACATCGGGATCGAGACGAGGGTGAAGTCGTTGAGGCCGGCGAAGAGCGTGTCGGCCAGGTTGGCGAGCGCCTGCGGCCCGTCGACGGCCACGAGGAAGCCCATGGCGACGAGGCCGAGGCCGAAGGCCACGGGCGTGCCCGTGGCGAGCACCAGGATCGTGGCGAGGCCGATCGCCGCCCCGAGTGCGAGCGGGCTCACGCGCCGCCTCCGACCGGGCCACCCCCGACCGGGCCGCCCCCCACGAGGCCTCCGAAGGGCGGCTTCCTGTCGGTGGCGATGCCCCAGAGCTCGACCAGGTACTGGAGGGTCAGAAGGAGGGAGCCGACCGGCAGCGAGAGGTAGGGGATCCAGAGCCGGGCGCGCCACATCGAGGAGGTTCGGTGGCCCTGGCTCCAGGCCTCCCACCACCAGTCGAGCGAGGTGGCGAAGAGGAGCGCGCAGAACAGGAGGCCGAGGCCGGAGGCCAGGAGGCCGAGCGCCCTCCGGCCGGCCGGCCCGAGCCAGAGCGGCAGCAGGTCGACCGCCACGTGCGCCCGGCGCAGGAGCACGTAGGGTGCTCCGAGGAAGGTGGCCGCGACCAGGGCGAAGGTGACGAACTCGTTCTGCCAGATCGCCGAGCGGCCGAGCCCGTGGCGGACCACGAGCATCTGGCAGACGATGAGGACCGCGGCCACCACGAGGGCGACCGCGACCGCCCCGGCGGCTCGCGAGAGGCCCTCGATCAGCCGGGCGAAGGCGGCCACCGCGGCGCTAGGGGACGGCGAGCGCCTTCTCGATCAAGTCCCTGCCGCCCGGCACCTGCTCGGCGAAGGTCTTGTAGGAAGTGGCCCTCGCCACCTCCTGCCACTTGCCGACCTGCTCGGCCGTCATGGTCACCACCTGCACGCCCGCCTTGGTGAAGGTCTCGACGAGCTGGTCGTCGAGCTTCTTGCTCTCGGCGAAGAAATAGTCCTCGCTCTTCCTCGAGGCGGCCAGGAGCGCCTCCTTCTGCTTCGCGTCGAGCCGGTCGAAGCTGCGCTTGGCCATGAGCACCGGCTCGTACATGAACCAGAGCGCGTTGTCGCCCGGCGCGGTCAGGCATTTGAGCTGCTCGTAGAGACGGAAGGAGACGAAGCTGCCGGAGGAGGTGTCGGTCGCCTGGGCGACGCCGGTCTGCAGCGCGCTGTAGACCTCGTTGGAGGGTATGCTCACGATCGAGGCGCCGGCGCCGGCCCACATCTCGGCGAAGGTGGCGCCGGCCGAGCGCACCTTGAGGCCCTTGGCGTCGGCCGGCTCGAGGATGCACCGGTCCTTGGAGCCGAACGCCCCGGCGAGCCAAGCGTCGGCCAGCACGAGGATGCCCGCCCCCTCGATGACCTTCCGGATCTCGGCCATGAAGGGCGAGGCGCCCAGCCTGCGGGCGCGCTCGTGGCCCAGCACGAGCCCCGGCATCAGCGTCGCCCCGAACTGCGGGTGCCGGCCCGAGGCGTAGTCGAGCGGGAAGGCCGAGATGTCGATCTGCCCCTTGAGCATCGCGTTCCACTGCTCGGTCGCCTTGACCAGCGAGGCGCCGGGGAAGACCTTGACGGTGAGGCCGACGTTGGCCTTCTCGACCTCGCGGGCGATGATCTGGACCATCTCGTCGCGGATGTCGCCCTTGCCGCCGGGGAACTGGTGGCTGGCCTTGAGCTCGAGCTGCGCCCGCGCCGGCCCGGCGGAGAGGGCCAGGAGGGGCGCCAGGAGAACGGCGGCCAAGGCGAGCGGTGCGCGGGTCATGCGGGGGCCTCCTCCGATCCGGCTCGGTTGCGGCCTGCTTAGCCGCACCGCCGTGGCCCTGTCACCCCCGGAGCCCGGCTCAGCGGGCCGCGGCCGGCCGCAGCTGGTGGAGCCAGGTCTCCGACAGCGCCCGCTCGGCCAGGCGCAGATAGGCGCGCAGCTCGACCGGCTCGGCGCCGGGTGCGAAGAGGTCCAGGAGGATGCGGATGCGGCGGGTGCCGGGTACGGGCTCGGCGCGCAGCTCGAGCAGCCGGCCGCGGCTCGCCCCGGCCACGGGCTCGGGCAGCGTGCCCTCGGGCAGCGCCTCGAGCGGGCGGCCGGCGAACTCGACCACGATCCGGAAGATCTCGGGGTCGCGCGGCCGGCCGGGCGCGTTGCCGCGGCCGATGCGGGTGGCGGTCGCGAGGGCCAGGTCGCGCGGCTGGTAGGGGTCCTCGTCGAGCCAGTGCAGGCGGTAGCGCAGCCGCAGGCTCTCCCCCGGCCCGGGCGGGCGCTCGGGCGCCCACATGGCGACGATGTTGTCGTGGATCTCGTGGTCGGTCGGGATCTCGACCAGCTGCACCGCGCCCGGCCCCCAGGGCTCGAGCGGCTCGACCCAGGCCGAGGGGCGGCGCTCGAAGTGCACGCCGTCCAGATAGTGCTCGAACTCGCGGTCGCGCTGGAGGAGGCCGAAGCCCCTGGGATCGCGGTCGAGGAAGCTCGACACGACGGTCGTCTCGGGGTTGAGGAGCGGCCGCCAGATCCGCTCGCCCGAGCCGGTCCAGATCGCGAGGCCGTCCGAATCGTGCACCTCGGGCCGCCAGTCGAGCCAGCGGCTCTCGCCGTGCTCGCCGTACCAGAACATCGAGGTCAACGGTGCGAGGCCGAGCCGCTCGACGGCGCGGCGGAAGCACAGGAGCGCCCGCACCTCGAGGACCACGCCGAGACCGCGATGGGCCGCGAAGCGGAAGGCGCCCGCGAGCGCCGGCCCGTCGAGGAGCGCGTCGATCACGAGCGGTGCCGTCGGGCCCTCGGCCGGGTGCAGCCAGAAGGAGGTGAACAGCGGGAACTCCTCGCCCCGCGCGGTGGCGGTGTCGACCGCCACGCCGCGCGCCGAGAGCCCGTACTGGCCGAGCGCGCCGATCGCCCGGAAGTAGGACGCGCCCAGGAACGCGAGCCAGTCGCGCTCGCGCCAGTCGGGCCGCGAGCGGGCCTCGTGCACGCGGAAGCCCGCGGCCAGGGCCTCGGGGCGGCCGGCCAGGGCGGCGGCCGGACCGTCGGCCGGGAATTCGAACAGCCCGGGCTCGATCAGGAGCTCGCGCGCCTGTCCGCCCTCGACCGCGTGGATGCGGACCGGGTGCGGGAAGAAGCGGCCGAGCGGGAACAGGCTCACCGGGTAGCGGCCGGGGCCCTGGCCCCAGAGCGCCCGCTCGCGGCGGAAGCGGATCCGGCCGTGCTGCTCGTAGTCGATCGCCCGGACGAGCTCGGCGAGCGGGCTCGGCGGCGGCCGGAACGGCTCGGCGGCGAGCCTCTGGGCGAGCCCTTCGAGCCAGTCCAAGTCGTAGGGACGCGGCGCTCCGAGCGGCGGGCCGGCTCCGGCCGGCGCCGCGAGGCCGGCCATGGCCGCGGCCAGGGCGAGCGCGCCACGGCGGTCGAGGCCGCCGCGCCTCACTCGAGGTCGGTCCGGCCGCTGCGCACCGCCTCCTCGACCAGCGCGTCGATGCGCGCCCGGTCGAACACGCCCGGATCCCGCTCGCTCCGCGGGAAGGCCGCGGAGAAGGGCAGGAAGCGCTCGCGGGCGACCGCGTACAGCCGCTCGAGCTCGGCCAGCGGATCGGCGTGGTCGTCGACCCGCAGCGACAGCCGCGGCCAGGGCTCGGTGCCCTGGACGAGGATCGCCGCCGACTGCTTGCCGCGCTTGTCGCCGCCCTGGGCCTCGCCCGCCCGCATGGCGGCCAGGAGCCGTGCCACGAGCGGCAGGTCGGCCCGCTCCTGCCAGGTGGCGAGCGTCGCCTCGAGCACGGCGGGGCCCGCGAGCATGTTGCCGGCGAGCGAGACGCCCTCGGCCGCCCGATGGCCGCACCAGTCGATGCAGGCGGACCCGGTCCAGCGCGCCGAGCGGCCGTCCGCGTCCATCAGGTGGAGCTGGCGGTGCTCGCGGCCGGCGTCGAGGCCGACGAGCGTGGCGACCGCCATCTCCGGCGCCACGCCTTCGCCCAGGAGGCGCAGCCCGCGCGGCCCGTAGGTCGGGTTGACGAGGGCCTGGGTCGCGACCGCGCCGGCCGGGCTCGCATGCGGCACGAGCGCGCCCACGGCGAAGAAGCGGGTGGCGACCGCGATACCGAACAGCCCGCTCTTCGGGTCCCTGACGAGGATCGACCAGGTCATGCGGCCTCCGCCCTTCCCCACCGCCCGGCCGCTGTCCTATCACCCCCGCGGCCGGAGCGAGAGCCACGCCGATGCGCAGCGAGCCCGAACGGACGAGGGCGCTCGGGGGCGTGGCGCTCAGGGGCGTGGCGCTCATGCTCGCCGCGGTGGCGCTGCTGACCCTCATGGACGCGCTCGTCAAGCTCGTCTCGCAGCGCTACCCGGTGGCCCAGGCGATGGTCCTGCGCAACCTCGTGGCGCTGCCGTTCCTGGCGGTGGCGCTGCGGCTCGAGGGCGGGCTCGCGGCCCTGCGCGGCGGCCGCCACGGGCTGCAGTTCCTGCGCGCCCTCCTGGGCTTCGCGACCGGCGTCTGCTTCTTCTATGCGCTCACACTCCTGCCGCTCTCCGAGGCGCTCGCGATCAGCTTCGGCGCCCCCTTCCTCGCGGCCCTTCTGGCCGGGCCACTGCTCGGCGAGCGGATCGGCCGGGCCTCCTGGATCGCCATCGCCCTCGGCCTCCTGGGCGTGCTCGTGGTGCTCCGCCCGGGCCTCGCGGCGATCCAGCCGGGGGCCCTGCTGGCGATGGGTGCGGCCGCCTTCTACGCCGCCAACACGCTCGTCCTGCGCCGGCTCGGGGCGAGCGACCCGGCCTCGGTGACGGCGCTCTGGGGCACCGCCGTCGCGGCCCTTCTGGCGGTGCCGCTCGATCCGTGGAACTGGCGGCTGCCGGAGGTCGGCGACTGGCCCCTGTTCCTCGCGATCGGCTCGGCCGGTGCCGCCGGCACGCTCCTGATCGCCGCCGCCTTCCGCCTGGCGCCGGTCGGGCTTCTGACCCCGCTCGAGTACAGCGCCCTCCTCTGGGCGCTGCTGTTCGACCTCCTGCTGTTCGGCGCGATGCCGGCGCCGATCGTCCTTCTGGGTGCGGTGATCGTCGTCCTGGGCGGCCTCGCGCTTTCCCGCAGCCGTCCTTGAGGTCGCTCAGCGGCCGACGGCGTAGGCCTGCATCTGGCGCGGCGTGGCGGCCGCCGAGACGAGCCCGTCGCGGCGCGCCACCGCGGTGAGGCGGCCGATCGACCAGCCGTCCTGGACGGTCAGGTGATGGCCGCGGCGGGCGAGCTCCTCGAGGGTGGCATAGGGAAAGCGGTCCTCGATCACGAGCGAGCGCGGCCGGGCCCGCCGCGGCCAGAACGAGGACGGCCAATGCTCGGCGTGGAACAGGGGCGCGTCGATCGCCGCCTGCAGGTCCTGGCCGTGGAGGAGGTGGCGGAGCAGGAACACGAGCTGCCACTGGTCCTGCTGGTCGCCGCCGGGGGTGCCGCAGGCGAGCCGCGGCCGCCCGTCCTCGAGCACGAGGGTCGGCGAGAGCGTGGTGCGCGGCCGCTTGCCCGGGGCCAAGGCGTCCGGCCGGTCGGGCTCGAGGCGGAACATCTGGCCGCGTGAGCCCAGGCAGAAGCCCAGCTCCGGGATCGTCGGGCTCGACTGCAGCCAGCCGCCGGAGGGCGTGGCGGAGATCAGGTTGCCGAAGCGGTCGGCGACGTCGACGTGGCAGGTGTCGCCGCGCCCGCGCGGCTCCTGGAGATGGGCGAAGGTCGGCTCCGAGCCGGCCGGCCCCGCCTCCACGCAGGCCCGCCGCCAGCCCTCGATCGCGAGCTGGCGCTGCCGCTCGAAGCCCTCGATCGCGCCGGGCGGGAGCTCGGCCGAGGCCTCGGCGCCGACGAGCCTTCGGCGATCGGCTGCGTACTCGGGCGACAGGAGCCGCTCGAGCGGCACGGGCACGAAGGCCGGGTCGCCATAGAAGGCCTCGCGGTCGGCCATGGCGAGCTTCAGGGCCTCGGTCACCCGATGGACGAAGTCGGGCCCGGTCGGATCGGCGGTCTCGATGCCGGCCTCCCAGAGGATCGCGAGCGCCTGCAGGAGCACCGGCCCCTGGCCCCAGGGGCCGGTCTTGCAGAAGCGGAAGCGGCCGAGCTCGAGGGTCGTGGGCTCCTCGAAGGAGGCCCGCCACGCGGCCATGTCCGAGCCGCGCAGGAAGGCCCGGTGCGGCCGGCCGAGACCGTCCATCACCTCCATCGTCCGGCAGAAGCGGTCGATCGCCTCGGCCACGAAGCCCTCCCGCCAGGCCCCTCGGGCGGCGGCGATGCGACGCTCGCGTGAGCCCCCCGCCGCCTCGGCCAGGGCCAGAAGGCGCGTCCAGGTGGCGGCGAGGCCGGGATTGCGGAACAGCCGCCCGGCCTCGGGCAGGCGTCCGTCCGGCAGCCAGAGCGCGGCCGATGTCGGCCAATGGGCGCGGAACCAGTCGGCGCGGGCCGCGATCGTGGCGGCCGCCCGCGCCAGCAGCGGGTGGCCGCGCTCGGCATAGGCGATCGCCGGCTCGAGGACGGTCGCGAGCGGCAGGGTGCCCAGCTCCTCGAGCAGGAGGAGCCAGCCGTCGACCGCACCCGGCACCACCGCGGGCAGGAGCCCGTCGTCGGGGATCGCCTCGATGCCGAGCGCCCGGCAGGCCTCGAGGGTCGCCGCCGCCGGAGCCGGGCCCTGGCCGCACAGCACGCGCACCCGGCCGCTGCGCGCCTCCCAGAGCACCGCCGGCATGTCGCCGCCCGGGCCGTTCAGGTGCGGCTCGACCACCTGCAGGGCGAAGCCGGCCGCGACCGCGGCGTCGAAGGCGTTGCCGCCGAGCTCGAGCATCCGCATGCCGGCCTGCGCGGCGATCCAGTGGGTCGAGGCGACGACCCCGAAGGTGCCGGTGATCACGGGACGGGTGGTGAAGGCGGTCATGGATCCCTCTCCGCTCGGGCGGCTCACCCCTCGCGCGGGTCGAGGGCGTCGCGGAGCCCGTCGCCCAGGAGGTTGAAGGCGAGCACGACGACCGCGATGGCGAGCCCGGGCGAGACCGCCATCCAGGGCGCCTGGGTCATGAAGCCGCGGGCGGTGTTGAGCATGCTGCCCCAGGAGGGGGCGGGCGGCTGCTGGCCCAGGCCCAGGAAGGAGAGCGAGGCCTCGGCGATGATCGCCCCGGCGATCGCGAGCGTGGCCTGGACGAGGATCGGGGCGGTGATCGCCGGCAGCACGTAGACGAGGAGGATGCGCCGGTGCGGGCAGCCGATCGCGCGCGCCCCGAGCACGTGGTCCTCGGCCTTGACCTGCAGGGTCTGGCCGCGCGCCAGGCGGACGAAGATCGGGGTCGCGGAGACGCCGATGGCGATCATGGCGTTGCCGAGGGAGGGGCCGAGGAAGGCCGCGAGCGCGATCGCCAGGATCAGGAACGGGCAGGCCAGGAGCGCGTCGGCGAGCCGGCCGACGAGCGAGTCGAGCCAGCCGCCGACATAGCCCGCGAGCACGCCCAGGGGCACGCCGACGCCGACCGCGATGGCCACCGAGACGAGGCCCGCCAGGAGCGAGGCGCGGGCGCCCCACAGGAGCCGCGAGAGGATGTCCCGGCCGAGCTCGTCGGTGCCGAGCCAGAAGGCGGCCGAGGGCGGCCGGCGCACGGCGAGCCAGTTGCTCTTGACCGGGTCGAGGGGCGCCAGGAGGGGGGCCGCGACCGCCACCAGGACGAACAGCAGCACCACCGCACCGCCGAGGAGCGCCGCCCGATGGCGGGCGAGCCTGCGCAGCATCCGCGCCGCCGGCGAGGCGACCGGCTCGGCGGGCAGGGCCGCGGCCGCCGCCATCGCCTCAGGTCCGAAGCCTGGGGTCGAGCAGCACGTAGAGCATGTCGGCCAAAAGGCTCATCAGGATGAAGCCGAGCCCGGCGCACAGCACCACGCCCTGGACCACCGGGTAGTCGCGGGTGAAGACGGCATCCACCACGAGCTTGCCGAAGCCCGGGATGGTGAACACCTGCTCGGTCAGCACGGCGCCCGACAGGAGCGTGCCGAGCTCGAGCGTGCCGAGCGTGACCACCGGCAGGAGGGCGTTCCTTAGCGCGTGGCGGAGCACCACCACCCGCTCGGGCAGGCCGCCGGCGCGGGCGGTGCGCACATAGTCCTGGCGCAGCGCGGTGAGCATGGCCGAGCGGGTGTGCCGCATCATCACCGCGGCGATGCCCGTGCCCAGCACGAAGGCCGGCATCAGCATGGTCTGCAGGTTGCGCAGCGGGTCCTCGAGCGGGCTCGTGTAGCCCGAGGCGGGCAGCAGACCCCAGCGCACCGAGACCAGGAGGATGAGCATGATCCCGAGCCAGAAGTTGGGGATCGAGATGCCGGCGAGGGCCACGAGGTTGGCCGCGGCGTCGGCGGCGGTGCCCTTGCGGACCGCCGCCACCACGCCCGCCGGGACGCCGACCGCGACGGCCACCAGGATCGAGAGGAGCGCCAGCTCGATCGTGACCGGCAGCTTCGAGGCGATCAGCTCGGCCACCGGCAGGCCGGTCTTGAGCGAGGTGCCGAGATCGCCGCGCAGGAGGCCGCCCAGCCAGAGGAGGTACTGGACGGCGAGCGGCCGGTCGAGATGGTGCCGGGCGCGGATCGCAGCGAGCGCCTCGGGATCGCGCTCCTCCCCGGCCAGGGCGAGCGCCGGATCGCCGGGCAGGAGGAGCTGCAGGGAGAAGACCAGGAGCGTCACGAGCAGCATGGTCGGCAGCGCCACCAGGAGGCGCCCGAGGATCGCGCGCAGCACCTGCCGCTCCGGGGCCGGCCGGGCTCAGCCCTTGGCGACGCCCTGCAGGCGGATCAGCCCGTCCGGATAGGGGACGAAGCCCTGGACCGCCTTCTTGTGGGCGTAGAGCCAGCGCTGATGGTAGAGGTAGATGCGCGGCCGGTCGCGGCCGACGTAGAGCTCCGCGGCGCGCGCGTAGAGGGCCTTGCGGGCGGCCGGATCGCCCGCCCGACGGGCCTCGTTCAGGAGCCGGTCGACCTCGGGGTCGGCGTACTTGCCGTCGTTGAGCGCGCCCTTGGATTCGGTGAACACGTGGATGTTGCCGTCCGGGTCGGTGCGGCCCGACCAGCCGATCAGGAAGGCCTCGAAGTCGCCCTTGGTCTGGCGGTCGAGGGCGGCCGCGAACTCGATCGCGAGGAGCTTGACGTCGAAGCCGGCCTCGCCGGTCATCGCCTGGACGATCTCGCCGACCCGCTGCGCCTCGGGGTTGTTGGGGATCATCAGCTCGACCGCCACCCTCGGGTGCCCGGCCTCGGCCAGGAGCTTCCTGGCCCGCGCCACGTCCCGGGCCGGCACCGGCAGCTCCTTGGCGTAGAACGGGTTCTCCGGGCTGACCGGCTGGTTGCCGACCAGATGCGCGCCCTGGAAGGCGACCTCGTTCAGCACCTGGCGGTCGAGTGCCAGCTCGAAGGCCAGGCGCAGCGGCGCCTTCTGGCCGATCGGGGTCTGCGCGCGCGGGCCGTTGCCGAGGTTGAAGGTGATGCCCTGGTAGCCCTGCGAGCCGATCGTGGCGAGCACGAGGCGGGGGTCCTTGCGGACCGTGTCGAGGTCCTGCGGCGCCACCCGCTCGATCAGATCGAGATCGCCCGACTGCAGGTTGGCGAGGCGCACGCTCTGGTCGGGGATCGGAAGGTAGGTCACCCGGTCGAGCTTGATCCGCTCCCTGTCCCAGTAGCCGTCGAAGCGGTCGAGCACGATCCGGTCCTGTGCCACCCGCTCCTTGAAGCGGAACGGCCCGGCGCAGACCGGCTCGAGCGCGAACTCCCGGCCCTGGGCCTCGGCCCTGGCGAGGGCCGTGGGCGAGAGGATCATGCCGGCGCGGTCGCTGAGCTGGGCCAGGAGCGGCGCGAACGGCTCGACGAGCTCGAGGCGGACCTCGAGCGGCCCCGTGGCCTCGACCTTCTGGACCGGGCGGATCTCGCTCGCCCGGTTCGAGCCCTTCAGCGTCCGGTGCCGCTCGAGGCTCGCCACCACGGCGGCCGCGTCCATGGTCGTGCCGTCGTGGAACGACACCCCCGGGCGGAGCTGGAAGACCAGCACCCGGCCGTCGTCCGACAGGCTCCAGGAGGTCGCGAGCTGCGGCACGTAGTCGAGGCCGGGGGTGATGTCGACGAGCTTGTCGCACAGCGCGGCGAAGACGATCCGCCCGACATAGGTGCGCGCCAGCGTCGGATCGAGCTTGTCGGGGTCCTCCTGCAGGCCGATGCGGAGCTCGGCGGCGACGGCGGCACCGCTCAGGAGCGAGCCGGCGAAGAGGGCCGGGGCGAGCCGGCGGATCACGGTCCGGGACATGCGGTTCCTCCCTGGCGGCGGGTCCGATCCTGCTAGCAGTCCGCCACGCGATTGTCGCGAGCCGCCTCGAGCAGCGCTTGGCGGCGCAGGAGGGCGGGTGCCGGCGGCGCCGGCGCGAGCGCCTCGGCCGGGACCGGCTCGCCGGCCCGGAGGCACGCCACGGCGTGGCCCGGCGCCAGCTCCTCGAGGGCCGGGTCCAGGCGCGCGCATTCGGGCAGCGCCAGCGGGCAGCGCGTGCGGAAGCGGCAGCCCGAGGGCGGGTCGACCGGGCTCGGCAGCTCGCCCTCGAGGATCCGCCGGTTGCCGCGGGCGCGCGGATCGGGCCGCGGCACGGCGGCGAGCAGCGCCCGGCTGTAGGGATGCCGAGGCGACTCGAGCAGGCTGCCGGCCGGCGCCAGCTCGACGATCCGGCCGAGATGCATGACCGCCACCCGGTCGGCCACGTGGCGGACCACGGCCAGGTCGTGGGTGATCACGACGAGGGTCAGGCCGAGCCTCGCCTTGAGCTCGGCCAGGAGGTTCAGCACCTGCGCCTGGACCGAGACGTCGAGCGCCGACACCGGCTCGTCGCCGAGCAGGAGGTCGGGGCCCGTGGC
>CAZDFD010000027.1:14037-48067 GCA_964504655.1 uncultured Geminicoccaceae bacterium | reverse complement strand
TCACCGTCCACGACATCGTCCGCTTCGCGCGCGGCCGCGGCATCCTCTGCCAGGGCCGCGGCTCGGCCGCCAACTCGGCCGTCTGCTACGTGCTCGGGATCACCGCCGTCGATCCCGCGCGCATGGATCTCCTGTTCGAGCGCTTCGTCTCGGCCGAGCGCGACGAGCCGCCCGACATCGACGTCGATTTCGAGCACGAGCGCCGCGAGGAGGTGATCCAGTGGGTCTACGCCACCTACGGCCGCGACCACGCAGCACTCGCCGCCACGGTGATCCGCTACCGCGCCAAGTCGGCGCTGCGCGAGGTCGCCAAGGTCCTGGGCCTCTCGGCCGACGTCCAGGAGGCCCTCTCGCGGACCGTCTGGGGCTTCGGCCGCGAGGGGTTCGACCACCGCGCGCTGCGCGAGCAGGGGCTCGATCCGGACGATCCCACCCTCGCCCGGACCCTCGAGCTGGCCGCGGAGCTGGTGGGCTTCCCGCGCCATCTCTCGCAGCACGTGGGCGGCTTCGTGATCGCCCGGAGCCCCTTGCGCGAGCTCGTGCCGATCGAGAACGCCGCCATGGCCGACCGCACGGTCGTCGAGTGGGACAAGGACGATCTCGACGCGCTCCGGATGCTCAAGATCGACCTCCTGGCCTTGGGCATGCTGTCGTGCATCCGCCGCGCCTTCGAGCTCCTGCGCGCGCACTATGGCCTGGAGCTCGACCTGGCGCGCGTGCCGGTCGAGGACCCGGCGGTCTACGCGATGCTGCAGCGGGCCGATTCGATCGGCGTCTTCCAGGTCGAATCGCGCGCCCAGATGAGCATGCTGCCGCGGCTCAGGCCGCGCTGCTTCTACGATCTGGTGATCGAGGTGGCGATCGTGCGGCCCGGGCCGATCCAGGGCGACATGGTCCACCCCTATCTGCGCCGCCGCGAGGGGCTCGAGCCCGTGACCTTCCCCTCGCGCGAGCTCGAGGAGGTGCTCGGCAAGACGCTGGGTGTGCCGCTCTTCCAGGAGCAGGCCATGCGGATCGCGATCGTGGCGGCCGGCTTCACCCCGGCCGAGGCCGACGGGCTCCGCCGCTCGATGGCCGCCTTCCGCCGCCGCGGCGAGCTCGGCCGCTGGCACGACAAGCTCGTCGACGGCATGGTCGCGCGCGGCTACGAGCCGGAGTTCGCCGAGCGCTGCTTCAAGCAGATCGAGGGCTTCGGCTACTACGGCTTCCCCGAGAGCCACGCCGCCAGCTTCGCGCTCCTGGTCTACGTCTCGGCCTGGCTCAAGTGCCACTATCCGGACGTCTTCCTGGCGGCGATCCTGAACGCCCAGCCGATGGGCTTCTACGCGCCCGCCCAGCTCGTGCGCGACGCCGTCGAGCACGGCGTCGAGGTCCGCTCCGTGGACGTCAACCACGCCTTCTGGGACTGCACGCTCGAGCCCCTGGCACGACGCGGGCCGCTGATGACGGCGGTCCGGCTCGGCTTCCGCCAGGTCAAGGGGCTCGCCGAGGCCGAGGCGGCGCGGATCGTGACCGCCCGGCTGCGCCCCTACCGCACGGTCGAGGAGCTGCGGCGGCGCAGCGGTGTCGGCCGCCGCACCCTCGAGCTGCTCGCCGAGGCCGACGCCTTCCGCTCGCTGGGCCACGACCGCCGCCAGGCGCTCTGGGCGGTGCACGGGCTGGCCGATCCGGAGCTGCCGCTGCTCGCCCACGCCGCCGGCTGCGAGCCGCCCGGCTCCAACCTGCCGCCGCTCGACGGCGGCGAGGAGCCCTGGCTCGAGCTGCCGCGCCCGACCCTCGGCGAGGAGGTGCTCGAGGACTATGCCCGGCTGCGGCTGTCGCTCCGGGCCCATCCCGTGGCACTCGTGCGCGAGCGGCTGGCGCGGCGGGGCCTCGTCGAGGCCCGGGCGCTCTGGACGGTCCCCGCCGGCCGGCGGGTCCGGGTCGCCGGCCTGGTGCTGGTCCGCCAGCGCCCGGGCAGCGCCAAGGGCGTGGTCTTCGCCACCCTCGAGGACGAGACCGGCTTCGCCAACCTGATCGTCTGGCCGAACGTCCTGGAGCGGTTCCGCACCACCCTCATGGTCGCCCGCCTGCTCGCCGCCGTGGGGCCGGTGCAGCGCGAGGGCCGGGTCGTCCACCTCGTGGTCGAGCGCCTCCTCGACCTCACGGCCGAGCTCGTTGCGCTCCGGGGCGAGGCCCTCGATCCCGCCGCCCTCGACGCGGCGCTGGCCCGCGCCGACGAGGCTCGGCGCGATCCGCGCGAGCTGCGCCGGGCGCTGCCCGAGGGCCGCAACTTCCGCTGAGGCCGCCGGGTGGCGAGGTCAGAGCCCGAACGGCTCGCCCGGTGTCGCGACGTGCACGCGGCCGCGGCGGACCCGGCGGGCGAAGTCGTGCGGATCGCCGGTCAGGAGGTCGAAGGTGCCCCAGTGGATCGGCACCACGAGCTCGAGCTCCAAAAGCTCGTTGCAGGCGATGGCCGCGTGCTCGGGACCCATGGTGAAACGGTCGCCGATCGGCAGGAAGCCGACCCGCGGCCGGTGCAGCCGCTGGATCAGCGCCAGATCGGAGAAGATCGCCGTGTCGCCCGCATGGTAGACGGCGGTCCCGTCGACCGTGATCACGAACCCGGCCGGGTCGCCCATGGTCACGGCGCGGCCGTCGACCATGGTGGCCGAGCTGTGGAACGCCGGCACCATGGCGTAGCGCACGCCGTCGCGGACGATGCTCCCGCCGGTGTTCATGGGCTCGAGCCGCTCGACGCCCCGGGCCGCGAGCGTCATGCAGACCTCCCACTGGCCGACCAGGACCGCGCCGTACTTGCGGGCGAGCCGCACCGCGTCGCCCACGTGATCGTCGTGGCCGTGGGTGACGACGATCGCGTCGACGCTCGCGAGGCGATCCTCGAAGCCCTGCGGGTGCTTCGGGTTGCCGGTGAAGAAGGGGTCGATCAGGACGCTCCGTCCGCCGGCCTCGAGGTGCACGGCCGAATGACCGAGCCAGGTGAGCCGCATGGTTCCCTCCCGCGCGTGCCGTCGCTCGGCCGGCAAGGTGAACGGATCGTAAAGCCGTATGCAACCCTGCGGCTCGCGGCTGCGGCCGGCGCCGCGCCGTGGCAGCCTCGAGGGTACCGGGCGACCGGCGGACGAGGCGAGGGGGCGGGGCGATGCGGACGGTCGGGTGGATGGTGGCGGCGGGGCTTCTCGGCATGGCGGCGACGGCGCTCGCGGCCGAGCCCGACGTCTCGGTGCTGCGGGGACGGCCCGGCCCGCCGCCGGCGGCGGCGCCGTCGGCCGCGCCCGCGCCGGTGACCCTGCTCGCGGGCGAACGGCTCTGGCTCGTCGACCGCGATCGCGGACGGATCCTGGGCTGCCGCCTGGAGCGCACCACCCAGGTGGGCGAGCGACGCATCCGCTGTGCCGAGCGGACGCTGTCGGCGGCACGCGGCTGACGATCGCGCAGCCTCTGTTGCGCCGCGGCAACGCGGCGCGCCGCACTGAAACACGCTGCAACATTTCTTGAATGGCCGGGTGTGCCCGGACCGCTTAGATCGCGCACAGCGAGAACCAGGGAGCGGTCACGCGGCGTCCGGGACTGGGGCGTGTGCACCGCACCCGCGGAGGAGAGTACGGGCGCGGTCGCGGCGGGCGTGACCTCGACCCGACGATCGATTCGAGCCAGCCGGACGCCGAGCGATGGACGTCGGGCCGGCGCAGAGTTGAGCCGCGAGGGGACGCCGCACGAGGGTGACGATGGTCAGTCCGACGCCGACGGTGAACGCTGCCCTGCCGTTCCGCACCGCGGGCTTCCGCACGCTCGCGGAAGGGCTCGACTACGCCGCGCGCGGCGAGACCGGCATGTGCTTCTACGGCAACCGCGGCGAGCTCGAGCACGCGCTGCCCTATGCCGAGCTGCGGGCCCGCGCGCTCGCCACGGCGCCGCGCCTCCTGGGCCTCGGGCTCGCCCGGCTCGACCGGGTGGCGATCGTCGCCGAGACCAGCCCCGACTTTCTCGTGGCCTTCCTGGCCTGCCAGTATGCCGGCCTCGTGCCCGTGCCGTTGCCGATGGCGCTGAGCCTCGGCACGCACCGCACCCACGTCGAGCGGCTGCGCGGGATGCTCGAGAACGCCGGTGCGCGCGCCGGGCTCGCATCCCGGGCGTTCCTCGACCAGCTCCGCGAGGCGGCGGCGGGCACGGCGGCCGGCTGGATCGGCACCCACGAGGAGCTCGCCTCGGTGCCGTCCGCGGCCGCGCCGCCGGTGCCGCTCGGCCCCGAGGAACCCTGCTACATCCAGTATTCGTCGGGCAGCACGAGCTTCCCGCGCGGTGTCCTCGTCACCCAGCCGGCGCTCACCGCCAACGCGCGGGCGATCGCCGAGCACGGGCTGGCGCTCCGCCCCGGCGACCGCTGCACCTCCTGGCTGCCGCTCTACCACGACATGGGGCTCGTGGGCTGCTGCCTGACGCCGATCCTCAACCAGATCAGCGTCGACTATCTGGCCACCGCCGGGTTCGCCACCCGGCCGCTGGTCTGGCTGAAGCTGCTCTCCGCGACCGGCGGCACGATCTCCTTCGCACCGACCTTCGGCTACGAGCTGTGCGCGCGACGGGCCGCGTCGGCCGGGCTCGGCGGGCTCGACCTGCGCGCCTGGCGGGTGGCCGGGATCGGCGGCGAGATGATCCGCCCGAAGGCGCTCGCCGAGTTCGCCGAGGCGTTCGCCGCCGCCGGCTTCGACGAACGCGCCTTCGTCGCCTCCTACGGCCTCGCCGAGGCGACGCTCGCGGTCACCTTCGCGCCGCTCGGCACGGGCGTGCGCAGCGATCTGGTCCAGCTCGGCGAGGCCTTCGAGCGCGAGCGCCGGGCGGAGCGGGCGCGGCCGCGTGCGGTCCGCTCGCGCGCCTTCGCCATCTGCGGCCGGCCGATGCCGGGCTACGCCCTCGAGATCCGCGACGAGCAGGGCCGACCGCTCCCCGAGCGCCGGGTCGGTCGGGTGTGCATCAGCGGGCCGAGCCTGATGAACGGCTACTACCGCAATCCCGAGGCGACCCGCCACGTCAAGCTCGCCGACGGCTGGCTCGACACCGGCGACATGGGCTACCTGGTCGAGGGCGAGCTCGTGGTGACCGGGCGCAGCAAGGACCTGATCATCGTCAACGGCCGCAACATCTGGCCGCAGGACCTCGAATGGGCGGTCGAGCGGCTGCCGGGCGTGCGGCCGGGCGACGTCGCCGCCTTCGCCGTCACCGGTGAGGACGAGCGCGAGCGCATCGTGGTCATCGTCCAGTGCCGGACCGGCGAGATCCAGCACCAGGCCGAGCTGCGCCGGACCGTGCAGAAGCTGGTCAACCGCCAGGCCGGCACCGAGTGCGAGGTGGTCCTCGCGCCGCCGCGCTCCTTGACCTACACCACCTCGGGCAAGCTCAGCCGGGCGGCGGCGCGGGCGGGCTATCTCGAGGGCGCGATCCGCGACCTCGGCGGGATCGTCCCGGCCGAGCCGCCGGCCCCGGCCAACACCCGCGACCCGGCGCTCCGCGACGTCGGCTGATCCGATCCGCCGAGCGGGCGGGGCGGCCGCGCCCGATCTCGTCGCGCTCACCGGCGCCACCGGCTTCCTCGGTCGGCACCTGGCGGCGCGCCTGCGCGGCCGGGGGTGGCGGGTGCGGGCTCTGGTCCGGCGTGAGGATCCACGCCTCGAGACGCTCGGCGTCGAGCAGCTGCGCGGCGGGCTCGAGAGCCCGGAGGCCCTGGCGGCCCTGGTCGACGGAGCCGGCTCCGTGGTGCACGCGGCCGGGCTCGTTCGGGCGCCGGGTCCCGCGGCCTACACGGCCGCCAACGCGGACGGCACGGCCCGGCTCGCCGAGGTGGCCGCGGCCCGCGCCGAGGGCGCCCGCTTCCTGCTCGTTTCCTCGCTCGCCGCCCGGGCACCCGCCCTCTCGGCCTACGCGGCGAGCAAGCGGCAGGCCGAGCGCGAGCTCGAGCGGCGGGCCGGGGCGCTCGTTCCGATCCTGCTCCGCCCGCCGGCGATCTACGGGCCCGGCGACCGTGCCACCCTGCCGATCCTGGCGCAGCTCGCGCGCGGCTGGCTGGTCGCGCCGCGGGCCCGCGCCAACCGGTTCTCGCTGATCTATGTCGAGGATCTGGCCGAGCTCGTGGTCCGCCTGGTCGAGCGCCCGCCCGAGGCCGGCACCGTGCTGGAGCCGGACGACGCCCGCCCGGGCGGCTATGGCTGGCACGATCTGGCGGAGATCGCCGGCGCCCGGACCGGCCGACGCGTTCGTGTGGTGGAGCTGCCGCGGCCCGTGCTCGCCGCTGCCGCCTGGGTGGCCGAGCTCGGCGCCCGGCCGCTCGGCGCCGCACCCGTCCTCTGCCGCGGCAAGGTGGCCGAGCTGTTCCACCCCGACTGGCTCGCCGGCGGCGCCGCGGGCCTCGGCTGGACGCCCGCGACCGGCTTCGGCGACGGCCTCGAGCGCACGCTCGCCTGGTATCGGGCGGAGGGCTGGCTTTGAGCCGGGGATTGCGCGGCGACGACAAAGCCGCCATGCACCCGGCCATGACCGCCCCCGACCCGGACCGCCTCCTCGCGGAGATCGGCGAGCTGGTCGCCCGCTTCGCGCCCGCCGCGGCGGCGATCGAGCGGGGGACGGAGCTCACGAGCGATCTCTCGATCGATTCGGTGGCGGCCATGGATCTCGTGATGGAGATCGAGGACCGCTACGGCATCGACGTGCCGGTCAACGAGATCGCCGATCTCGTCACGGTCGGCGACCTGGTCGACCTCGTGGCGAGGCAGCTCGGAGCGCGCGCCTGAGATGGACATCTTCGACAAGTACGAGGCGCTGGCCGGCCGTCGCGCCCAGCTCCTGGCCGCCGGCACCGACCCCTTCCATCTCGAGATCGAGCGGCTCGACGGACCGACCACGGCGGTGATCGCCGGCCGATCGACCATCCTGCTCGGGACCAACAACTATCTCGGGCTCACCTTCGATCCGGCCTGCGTCGAGGCCGGGGTGCGGGCGCTGCGCGCGGAGGGCACGGGCACGACCGGCTCGCGCATCGCCAACGGGACCTATGGCGGCCACCGCGCGCTCGAGGCCGAGATCGCGGAGTTCATGGGGCGCCGCTCGGCGATCGTGTTCACGACCGGCTACCAGGCCAACCTCGCCACGATCGGGGCGCTGGCCGGACCCAAGGACGTGATCCTGGTCGACAGCGACTGGCACGCCTCGATCCTCGACGGCTGCCTGCTCTCGGGCGCCCGGGTGGTGCGCTTCCGGCACAACGATCCCGAGGATCTCGACCGACGCCTCGAGCGCAACCCGACCCCGGAGGGCTGCCGGCTGATCGTCGCCGAGGGGCTCTACAGCATGCTCGGCGACGTGGCGCGGCTGCACGAGATCGTCGCGCTCAAGCGCCGCCACGGCGCCTTCCTGCTGCTCGACGAGGCGCACTCCATGGGGGTGTTCGGCGCCCAGGGTCGCGGCGTCGCCGAGGCGCTCGGGGTCGAGCCCGAGGTCGACTTCGTCGTCGGGACCTTCTCGAAGTCGCTGGGTGGGATCGGCGGCTACGCCGTCTCCGACCATCCGCGCTTCGAGCTGTTGCGGGTGAGCGCCCGGCCCTACATGTTCACGGCCTCTCCCGGCCCGGCCACGATCGCCACGGTGCGGGCGGCGCTCGCCCAGATCCGCGCGCGGCCGGAGCTCCGCGAGCGCATCTGGGCCAACGCCCGCGCCCTCCACGGCGGCCTCGAGCGACTGGGCCTGGAGCTCGCCGCCCCGCCGAGCCCGATCCTGTCGATCCGCCTGCCCGACGAGCGGGTGGCCGTGCTGGCCTGGAACCGGCTCCTCGAGCTCGGGGTCTACGTCAACCTGGCGATCCCGCCGGGCACGCCCGGGGGCGTGTCGCTGCTGCGCTGCAGCGTGTCGGCCGCGCACACCCCGGCGCAGATCGACACGGTCCTCGAGCGGTTCGCCCGGCTGGCGGCCGAGCTCGCCACGCTCGCGGCCCCGGTCGCGGCCGAGTAGCCGCCTCAGCGCACGGCGCCGCGGCGTCGCAGGCGCGGCAGGAGGAGGAGCCCGGCCAGCACCGGATGACGGCGTTGCCAGGGCGTGAGCTCGATGCGCTCGCCCGAGTGCCGCTCGATCTTCCAGGCGAGGTAGTCGGCGCCGCCCTCGAAGGTGAACGCGGCCTTGGCGAGGCGCAGCACCGAGCGGGCCTTGCCCTCGACCCGTCGCCACGCCCAGAGCCGCTCGGCGCGCGCCACCGCCCTGGCGTCGGGCGCCGGCAGCTCGGCGAGGCAGGCGGTTCCGAGCCGCTCGTAGCGCTCGGCCGCCGCCGCCACGATCGCCGCGGCACGGCCGGGCGGCTCGGCCCGAAGCTCGGTCCGATAGGTGAGGGCGAAGGCGCGCTCGAACAGCTCGACCGGCGTCGGCGCCGGGCGCAGGAGCGGCCGCGCCGCGGCGGCCAGGGTGCGGACGGCTCGGGCGAGGAGCCGGTGCACGCGGCGCGCGACGGCGGCGTCCCGCGCCCAGGCGAGCGCGGTCGGCTGGGCGAACCGGGCCCAGAAATAGGGCTCCAGGGTCTCCGGCCCGACCAGCCGCTCGAGCCGGGCCAGATCCACGACCGCCACCTTGGCGCGGACCGTGCGGCCGGCGTGGGCCGCGGTGATCTGGAAGACGGCTGGCGGCAGCCAGGCGGTCAGCCCGCGTAGGAGCCGGCCCATCGGCAAGCCCGCGTAGCCGTCGGTGAGCACGAAGAGGTCGACCAGCCGACCGCGATCCTCGCCGTCCCGGAGGCAACTGCCGTAGAACAGGACCGCCAGCGCCGACGGGCCCAGGCGGGCGCGGGCGGCCTCGACCACGGCGCGCACCGCGGCCGGCACCGGCATCGCCGCCTCGGCGGCGACCCGATCGAGCACCGGGTCGGCGATCTCCGGCATGGCGCTCCGCCCTCGGGCCCGCGCCGCCGCGGCGGGGCTCGACGATGCAGAGCTAGCGCATCGGCGGGCGGCGGCCCAAGCGGAAGCTCGCCCGCCGCGATCAGAGCCGCACGAAGCGGAGCGACTGCGGGGCCGTGACCACCAGCGGCCGGCCCGGCTCCGGCCGGTAGAACTGGCCGTCGATCGTGACCTCGCCCGGCAGCTCGAGCTCCGCCCGCGCGCTGCCGCGACTGAAGAAGCTGTCCGCCGGCAGGTCGCGGCGGTCACCGCCATAGAGCACGCGCAACGCGCGGCGGACGAGGCCCTCGGCCGGCTGGCGGATCGCGGTCAACCGGAACGGCCGGGTGACGCCGTTCCAGAACGGCTGCGAGGCGAGCACCAGCCGGTCGAGCGTGGTGGCGAGCAGGAGGAGCTGGCGGCCCTCGCGGACCTCGCCGTCCTCGAAGCGCATCGCCACCGGGGCGCCCTCGAGCATGCCGGGCGGGCGGCGGCCGCGGGCCAGGCCCCAGAGGATGCCGGCGAGCGTCGCCAGGTGCGCGAGCTCGCCCTTGAGCCCGAGGGCGTGCACCCGGCTCTTGCAGAGATGGATGGCGTCGGTGATGCCGAGCGCACCGAGGAACATGCCGCGCTGCGCCCGGCCGCCCTCGAGGCCGGCGACGCGCAGCACCCGCCGGTCGACGAGGAAGCGCTCGAGCCGACCGGCGCGGGCGACCTCGAGCAGGCGGGTCAGGGCGCGCGGGCCGCGCCGGCGCAGGCCGCAGTCGGCGGCGGTCATGTTGGCCATGCCGCGCGGCAGGATCGCGATGGGCGGCACGGTCTCGAGCGGCCGCTGCTCGAGCAACTCGGTCAGGAGCCCCTGGACGGTACCGTCGCCGCCATTGACGACGATCAGCGCCGGCGCGAGGCGGGCCAGGTCGCGGGCGATGTCGTGCAGGTGGGTGAGCCCGTCGAAGTCCAGCCGGGTCACCTCGGGGTAGCGGGCCAGCACCGCCTCGATGTCGGCCATGCCGCGCCTGTTGCGCTCGCTGCGGGCGTTGTTGACGAAGCCGATCGCGGGCATCGCGGGCGGTCCGCCTCAGGCCGGCGCCGGCGGTGCCAGGGGCGGCACCCGCCGGCCCTGGCGATGCTCCAGGAGCCCGGCGAGCAGGAGCGCGGCGGCGCCGAGCACGAGCGGCGCCGCCCAGGCGGCGAGCGCCGGTGCCACGAGCCCGAGCTCGCCCAAGGCCAGGAGGAAGCCGTTGCCGATGACGTAGAGGAAGCCGATGGCGAGGCCCTTGACGAACAGGGCCAGGGTGGCGCCGACCCGGGCGATCCTGCGGACCAGCGCCAACGGCAGGACCACGAGCGCAGCCAAGCCCACGAGGCCCGCGATCCGCGCGTGCAGCCAGGTGCGGTGCGCCTCGATGCCGCCGACGCCGTAGCCGTCGGCCGCGATGACCCGGACCAGCTCGCGGACCGACAGCTCGCGCGGCGAGCGGGCCATCAGCGCCACCTCCTCGAGCCGCACGCGGGCGGGCCAGGTCCATTCGGCGAGGCGCTCGGGCGGGCTCGAGCCCGCGGCCCGCCGGCTCACCTCGCGCAGCAGCCAGCCGTCCGGGCCGGGCTCGGCCGAGGCCGCCTCGATCTGCTCGAGCAGTCGGCCGTCGGCGTCGAGCCGGAGGATCAGGAGGTCGCGCGGGCGCCGGGCGACCGCCGCGTCGGCCGGCAGGCGCAGCACGTCGCTGCCGACCCGCACCCAGATCGCGCTGCCGGTCGGCAGGCCGACCGTCTTGAGATCGGCGACACCCAGCGTCCGCAGGATCGGGATCGTGGCGGGCACGCCCCAGTCGTCGATCAGGAGCTTGCCGCCGACCACGAGCAGCACCGCCGGCCACAGGCGGGCCACGAGGCCGAGCCGCGACACGCCGGCGCCCCACATCACGACGAGCTCGCGCCAGCGCAGCAAATCGCTCGCGGTCAGGAGCCCGGCCACCAGCACCACCACGGGCATCAGCTCGGTGACGAGCGTCGGCAGGCGGATCAGGGCGTAGCGCGGCAGGGCCCAGCCCGACCAGCCGCTGCGGCGGATCACCCGCGGGCCGATGTCGAGCAGATCGAAGACCAGGGCGAAGCCGGCCACCGCCAGCAGCACGACGGCGAGCCGCACGAGGTAGGTGCGCACGAGGTAGCGCGTGAGCCGGCTCAAGGGTTGGCCCCGCGGGCGCCGAGCCACTGCCCCGCCCAGGTCTCGAGCCGCTCGACGAGCGCATCGAGGCGGGTGGCGCCCGCCGCCTGCGGCACTTTCGCGGTCCGCCACCAGGTGAGCCCGGTCCCGAGCGCCAGGAACAGGCCGAAGGGCAGCCAGATGCCGAACCACGGCGACAGCTTGCCGTCGTCGGCGAGGCTCTCGCCGAACTGCAAGGTCTGGTTGTAGGCGAGCAGGAGCGCCAAGCCGACGACGATCCCGTAGGACCGCTTGGCGCGCCTGCGCGCGATCGCCAATGGCAGCGCCACGAGCGGCAGGAGCAGCGTCGAGACGACGCGGGCGAGCCTGCCGTGCAGCTCGGCTGCGATCTCCGGCGGGTCGATCCCCTTGACCGGCCGGTCGAGCGCCAGCCAGAGCTCGGGCAAGGTCAGCTCGCGCTCGTCCTCGCCGCGCGGCCGGAACGGCTTGGGCTCGCCGCCGTGCACGTCGGCGCGGAAGCTGCGGAACCGGGCCGTGGCGGCCGGCCGCCCGCCCGGCTCGGCCGGCACCAGCTGCTGGACGCCGTCCTCGAGGTCGAGAACGATCGGACGGTCGCCCTCGGCGGGCAGGATGCGGCCCCGCCGCGCCGTGATCGTCAAGGTGTCGCCGTCGCGCATCCGGCTCACCAGCACGAGCCCGGCGAAGCGGTCGCGCTCGGGGGAGAGCCAGTCGACCGTGTAGGTCGTGCCGCCGAGGCTCACGAAGGTGCCGGCGCGCAGGAGCGTCACGAACGACACGTTGGAGAGCGCGAACAGGGCCGCCCGGTAGGCGTAGCGGCTGTAGGGCTGCAGGTGGCTGACGATGAGGAGGTTGGCGAACACCAGGACGAGCGCCACCGCGAGCAGCGGCCGCTGGATCCGGTGCAGGCCGAGCCCGGCCGCCAGCATCGCGTCGACCTCGCCGTCGCGCGACAGTCGCGAGAACACCACGAGCATGGCGATGAAGAAGGCCGCCGGCAGGGCGATGCTCATGTAGTGCGGCACCAGATAGCCGAGCATCTCGAGCAGCACCAGCATGCTGCCGCGCCAGCCGATGACGATGTCGAGCACCCGCAGCATCCGCTCGGCCAGCAGCACGGCGAGCGCCACGAGCACGATGGCCAGCATCGGACGGACCACGAGGCCGACGACGTAGCGGTTGAGCAGGCTCATCCTCGATCGCACGACCGGCCGCGCGGACCGGCGTACGCCGTCCCTGGGGCATGCTGACCGGAGCCTGATAGCCGAGCGTCGCCGGGGTGGCTAGGTGAGCGCCGCCGCACCCGAAGGGCGAAACGGAACCGGCTCGATCACGATCGAGTTGCGCCCGGGGTCGAGCCGGTGCGCCTCGGTGACGACCCGCCAGCCCGGGCCCTCGCTCGCGCGGGTGAGGACGTGGAGGAGGCCGCCGCCGCGCCGCTCGGGCTCGCTCGCCTGCAGCGACGCCGACGGGCCGGCCACCACCGGGATCGGCCCCTCCGGCCCGTCCAGCGCGCCGACCTCGAGCCGATGGTCGTGGCCGGCCAGCACGAGCTCGGCGCCCTCGGCGGCGAGCACCGCGCGCAGCGCGGCGGCATCCCGGAGCGCCTTCCGGGCGGGGCTCCAGCCGGCGACGGGAGGATGGTGGACCAGCACCACGCGGGCGAGGCCCTCGCGGCGCGCGGCGGCGAGCGCTCGGGCCAGGCGGGCGAGCTGGGCCGGGCCGAGCTCGCCTCCGGCGTCGCCCCACGGGCGCGGCACCGCGCTCGACAGGCCGAGCAGCGCCAGTGGGCCGACCCGGCGCAGGAACGGGAAGTCCGCCGGCGCCGCGGCGCCCGCCATCCACGGGCTCCAGGACGGCCAGTGCGCCTCGGCGGCGCCCGCCACATAGGCGTCGTGGTTGCCCGGAACGACCGTGACGCGCTCGGCCGGGCCCAGCTGCTCGAGCCAGCGGGCGGCCGCCGCGAACTCGCCCGGCAGCGAGATGTTGGCGAGATCGCCGGTCACCACCCAGTGATCGGGGCGGGCCGCCTGCAGCGAGCGGAGCGTCGCCGCGAGCACCTCGGGGCGGTGCGCGCGGCGGCGCCGGAGCTGCCAGGAAAGGAAGCCGGTCACGCGCTTGGAGGCGAGCTCGGCCGGCCGCGGGCGCGGCAACGGCCCGAGATGGACGTCGGTCAGGTGCGCGAGGCGGAAGGAGGCGCTCACCGGCCGGCCCCGGTCGCGGCGCGGCGGGCGAGGATGGCCTCGGCGAGCGCCAGGTCCTCGGGCCTGTCGACGTCGATGGCGGCCTCGCCGGCGGAAAGCGGGACCGCCGCCACGCGACAGCCCAGGCGCCGCGAGACGCGCGCCATCGCCTCGGCCAGGGTGAGCCTGCGGGCCAGATAGAGCAGCAGGTCCAGGGGCCCGAGCAGGCGGACGATCCGCCAGGGCCGCTTGCGCTCGGCCTCGACCCGCCGCCAGAAGGCGAGCGCCGGTCGGGCGGCGGGCCCGGCGAGCCAGAACAGGTTGGCGCCCGACCAGCGGCCGTCGGCGAACCGCCACCAGGTTCGCCGGGTTCGCGGTGCCAGGGACAGGACCGCGCCCGCCGGGGCGAGGCCGAGCGCGAGGTCGGCGCCACTGCCGCGGGCGGCGTCGAGAAAGCTCGCCACGAGCGCGGGTGTCAGGAGCGGATGGTCGGCGGTGGTGACCAGGATCGGGGCACCGCCCGCCGCCTCGAGGGCGGCCGCGACGCTCGCCGACGGGCTCGCGGCGGGGATCTCGAGATGGAGCCGTCCGGCGGCGACGAGCCGTCGGAGCGCGGGCAACGCCTCGAGCCCGGCCTCGGCTGCGGCCACCAGCCGGATCGACCCGATCCCGGGCGTCGCGGCCAGGGCATCGACGACCCGCTCGACCATGGCCCGGCCGGCGACCGGCACGAGCGCCTTGGTGGTGACGCCCGCGGCGCGCGCCACGGGATCGACCTCGCCCGGCCGCTGGCCGGCGAGCACCACCGCCGCCAACGTCGGGGGCGGACTCACCCGAGCTCCTTGCCGTAGATCCGATAGGTCTTGTACGGGCGACCGCCCGCGAGCCGGATCAAGGCGTCGGTACGGCGGTTGTCCTCGAGCACCCAGGAGAGCTCGGCCCCGCGCGTGCCGCGGGCGGCATGGCTCTCCTTGACCGCCTTCACCACGCCCAGGGCGAGCGCCGCGCCCAGGGGCCCGTTCTGGTGCGCCCGACGCACACCCATGAGCGGCATCCGCCACTCCGGCACGCCCCGCACCTTGAGCCGCCAGAGAAGCTTCGCCCAGCCCCAGGGGAGCAGCCGGCCACCGAGATCGCGGATCGCCAGGTTGAGATTGGGGAGCGTCACCACCATCGCCGCGGGCTCGCCGTCGAGCTCGGCGATCGCGAAGTCGTCGGCGCGCACGAGCGGCCGGATCGAGCGCGCGAGGTACTGCGCCTCCTCCAACTCGAACGGCAGGAAGCCCCAATTGTCGGCCCAGGCGTCGTTGAAGATCGCGCAGACGGTGGCGATCTCCTCGCGGAAGCGGCGCATGTCGAGCGGGCGCACACGGACGCGGCGCTGGGCGGTGGCGCGCGCCAGGAGGCGGGCGGCGGCCTCCGGCCAGGGCGCCTGCACGTCGTACCAGTAGCAGATCAGGTCGCGGACCTTGGCGTAGCCCTGCTCCTCGAGCCGCGGCCCGTACCAGCGGCGGTGATGGCCCATCATCATGCTGGGCGGCGTGTCGAAGCCGTCGACCAGGAGGCCGCAGGAATCGTTGATGGAGGGGTCGAACGGTCCCATGGCGCGGGTCATTCCGCGGGCGCGCAGCCAGGCCTCGGCAGCACCGGTGAGCGCGGCGAACACCGCCGGATCGTCCGGGCCCTCGAGGAAGCCCAGGTGCCCGGTCGCGTCGCCGTAGCGGGCCAGATGCGCCCGGTTGATCTGGGCGCTGATCCGGCCGACGTCGCTGCCGTTCCGGCGCGCCACCAGGAGCACCATCTCGATCGAGCGGAGGAACGGGTTCTTGGCAGGGTCGAGATGCTCGCGCCGCTCGAGATCGAGCGGCTTCATCCAATGCGGATCGTCCGCATAGATCGGGTCCGGCACCGCCAGGAAGCGGGCGAGCCCGCGGCGACCCTGGACCGGCTCGACCTCGATCGCGCCCTCAGGCGGCACGCCGCATGCGCCGGGTCGCGAGCTCGTCCTCGCTCGGCGACAGATCGGCCACCCAGGGGTAGCGCTGACGCTCCTCGGTCGTGTAGCCGAGGTTGAACGTGGTGGGGCTGCGCGGCACCTCGCGGGGGTGCTGGTACAGCGTGCCCAAAAGGCGGTCCCAGAGCCCGCTCGTAATGCCGAAATTGCCGTGCTCGTTGTGGAAGTGGTGCGCCAAGTGCCGCCGCTTGATCTCCCTGAGCCAGCGGCTCGCGGGCGTGAAGGGCAGGTGCTGCACGCAGTGGCAGAACTCGTAGCCGGCGAACAGCAGGAGGGCGGTCGCGAAGGCGACGAGCGCTCCGGCCGGCCCGGCGATCGCCCAACCGAGCGGCAGGGCGATCGAGGCGATCGTCGGCAGGGTGGTGTAGAGGGCGCCGAACAGGACCGCCAGATCGTGCGGATCGGCATGGTGGTCGTAATGGATCCGCTTCCAGACCTTGGCGGTGAGCGGCGACTTGTAGAGGAAGCGGCCGTGCAGCACGAAGCGGTGCAGGAGATACTCGGCCAGCGGGTAGACGAGGAGGGTCACCGCGACGGCCGCGAGCGGCCCGCCCCAGCCGGGCGCCAGATGCACCGCGAGCCCGATCGCGGCGAGCGCCAGGACGAGGTAGACCAGGATCGAGTAGTGCGTGAAGTAGGCGACGACCAGCTCCGCCAAGGTCATCTTGTCGAGCTGGTAGCGTCGGCTCACCCAGGGCCGCCAGGAGATCGCCATGAGGTCCCGTCCGTCGCTCGCCCGGGGCGCGGTGCGGCCCGAGGATGGCGAGCAGGTAGGCCGTGCGGCCCGGACGGGCAAGCCGTCGGCGACGCGGGAGCGCCGGGTCGGGGGCCGGCCGCGACCGCTCGGCAACGGCGGCGCCGGGCTCAGGCCGGGCCGGGCTGCTCGCTCATCAGACGGCGCACCCGCTCGGCCACTCGCCCCAGATCGTCGAGCGGCCTGGGTCGGGCCATGGCCGGCTCGGGACGGCCGAGCCAGGCGACGAGGCCGCGCGCCACGAGCGCCCGGTGCAGCTCGACCGGGTCGCGCGGCAGGCTCAAGAGCCCGCGGGTCGCCAGGTGGTCGGCCAGCCGGCCGAGCAGGTTCTGCTGGAACGGCGTGCCGCGATAGGTGGTCCCCTGGCCCACCAGGAGCCGGCCGAGCCGCGCCAGCGCCCGGCCGAGCGGGACACGGTCGTACCAGCGCGGCAGGTCGACGAGCCGGGTCGGCCGCCCGGCGAGGCAGGCCTCGGCGAGTGCCACGAGCTCGTCGGCCGTGACCACCACCCGGTCGGCCAGGCCCAGGAAGGCGGCCTGGGCGTCCCGACCATCGCCGTCGCCGTCGCGCACCTCGAGGAGCGGCAGGCCCGCCACGGCGGCCCGGAGCGCGGCGGCCGCGGGCTCC
Organism: uncultured Geminicoccaceae bacterium; assembly: GCA_964504655.1. GTDB lineage: Bacteria > Pseudomonadota > Alphaproteobacteria > Geminicoccales > Geminicoccaceae > JANXAZ01. Next base: position 31,395 of record CAZDFD010000027.1, on the reverse strand, counting down.
GGGGTCTTGCGGTCGAGCCGCACCAGGAGCGAGCCGCCGCCTGTACGCAGCTCCCCGGCGAGCAGCTCGCCGGCTCGACCCAGGGCCTCGGAAGTCACCACGTATCCGTCGCGGCCGCGGCCGACGAGGAGCGCGGTCCAGGGTCGGGGCAGATCCGCCAAGCGACCGGCCCAGCGCTCGCGCGCCGCCTCGAGCCGCTCGGCCGTCAATCCGGCGAGCGGCGCCGCCACCGGCAGGACGTTGTCGCGCAGGGGCAGGCGCGCCTGCGGGGTCGCCACGATCAGATCGAACAGCTCGAAGGGCGCGCGCGGCCGGCCGATCTGGACGAGGCGGGCGCGATCCCCCGAGGCCCGGCGGATCCAGAGCGCGGCCGGGACGCTCTTGCGGCCGCTGGCGAGGACGAGGTCCGGCCAGGGCGGGCCGAGCGGGTCGCTCTCGGCCGTATCGAGGCTCGCGAGCGAGGCACCCAGCACCAGGTTGGGCAGACGGCGGCGACCGTTGAGCACGAGGCGCTTGGTCTCGAACGGCCAGCCCAGGGCCCGGGCCAGCTCGGTCACCTGCCGATCGTAGGTCTCGTCGCCCGTGGCGAGGGCCCAGACGCGCGGCTGGTTCGGGTCGCTCACGCGCCGGCAGGTGAAGCTGCGCGGCCCGTCGGCGGCGAGCCGCGGGTCGGCGCGCACGTCGAGCTGCCAGGAGCGCCCGGGTCGCCGGGCCGCGGCCTCGGCCAGGCGCCGCCGCCACCAGGCCGGGCCGGCCAGCCCCCGGTCGGCGCGCGCCTGGACGTCGACCAGCAGGGCGCGGTCCGCCCGCGCCATGAGGGTGTCGAGCGCCCAGGCGACGTCGGCCGGGGGAAGCCGGTCGAGGAGGCCCGCGGCGAGCACCGCGTCGACCGGCCCGCCGGCCGCGAGGTGCGGGTCCCGGGCCAGGTCGACGGCGCGGAGGTCGAGGCCGGCGGGCGGGTCGGCCAGCAGGGGAACCCGACCGTAGCCGACCACGAGCAGGCTGCGCGCGGCGGTGTCCACGAGGAGCCGCCGGGCGTCCGCGGACAGGCGGACCGGCTCGGCGGCCGGTGGCGCCTCGTTGCTCGCCGCCACCGCGAGGAAGTCGGCCGACGGCCGGTCGGCGGTGAACACCTGGTAGCCGGCCGCATCGGCCTCGCGCTCCAGGTCGTGCCAGATGTAGGCGAGCGGGTTCGGATGGTAGGAATAGTCGTCCGGGAAGGGCTCCCAGGGCTGCTGGTGCAGCGCGGTGTAGTGCAGGCACTTGGTCCGGCCCTCGACAAATTCCTGGTCGCGGGCGTTCCAGTGCGGGTCGCAGGGGCCCCAGAGGCCGGGAGTGGCGGCGGGCTTCCGGATGAGCGCGTGCTTGCCCTCGCGCGCGGCGGTCCGCCGGTTCCACAGCGGCAGCATCCGCGCGCAGTCGATCAGCATGACCGACGTCTCCTCGGCCGAGATCGCGAGGTAGCCGTGCTCGCCCATCTCGAGGTCGAACAGGAGCGCCGGGTCGGCCAGGTAGATCTGGTCGACGTCGTTGTAGATGGCGCGGCCGGTGCCGCCGGCGAGCTCGGGGATGGCGAAGCGGTACTTGGTGAAGCCGGTCCGCCAGCCGCGGCGGTCGAAGCCGGCGAGGTCGCTCATCCGATAGACCTCGTAGGTCCGGGCGGGGTCGCGGTGGCGCTCGATCGACCAGAGGAAGATCCGCTCCGCGCGGTATTGAGCCGGCTCGGTGCCGAGGAAGATGCGCACGGGCGGCCGCGCGCTCGGGACGGTGCCGGGCCGCGGCGCCAGCACCACGCATTCGGGCTGGTCGCGGAAATAGGGCCAGCTCGTCGCGCGGCTCGCGTGCATGGACGGCTCCTCCGGCTCGCAGCGCCAGGTGGCGGGCCTCTAGGGGCCGGAGGAAGCCGCCGTCAACTCGGCCGGGCGTCGCGGCTCGCTCGCGGCCGTGGGGGTGGCGAGCGGCACCACCCCACCGCCCTCCACGTGCCAGATCCGATCCGCCACCTCGAGCAGCTCAGGCCGGTGGGTGACCGCGAGCACGGTGGTGCGGTCGGCGAGCCGGCGCACGTTGCGGGTGATCTCGAGCGCGGTCGCCGGATCGAGGGCGCTCGTCACCTCGTCGAGCACGAGCAGCCGCGGCCCCCCGAGCAGCGCGCGGGCCAAGGCGATGCGCTGGCGCTGGCCGCCCGAGAGGCGGGCGCCGCGCTCGCCCACGACCGTGGCGAGCCCGTCCGGCAGCGCCGCCACGAACTCCCAGGCCTCGGCGGTCCTGAGCGCCTCCTCGAGCGCGGCGTCCGTCACCCCCTCGTCGCCGAGCGTCAGGTTGGCGCGAATGGTGTCGTGGAACAGCACGGTCTCCTGCGGCACGTAGCCGACCATCCGGCGCCAGGAGACGAGGTCGATCTCGGCGAGGTCGACGCCGTCGATCGTGACCCTGCCGGCCTCCGGCCGGTGCAGGCCGAGCACGAGGTCGACGATCGTGGTCTTGCCGGCGCCGGAGGGACCGGTCAGCACCGTCAACGAGCCGGCCGGGACGAGGAGGGAGGCTCGCTCGAGCACGCGGTGGCCGCCGTGGCCGAAGCTCACCGCCTCGAGCGCCACCGCGCGCTCGAAGATCGCCGGCCGGCGGCCGGGATTGGGCTCGGGATCGGCGGCGGCGAGGCCGATCAGCTCCTCGGCGTGGTACCAGGAGGCCTCCATCTCGACCGCGGTCTGGTAGGCCTTCTGCAGCTTGCCGATCGAGGAGACCGATCGGTAGAGCACGAGCCCGACCACGACGAGCTCGGCCACCGGCACCTTCCAGCGCTCGTGGGCGATCCAGAAGCCGCCGCCGAGGGCGACCGCCAGCAGCATGTCCTGGAGGTTGTTGAGCCCCTCGCGGTTGATCACCTGGCGGCGGATCGTCTTGTGCAGCCGGCGGATGCGACCCTCGAACAGCCGTGCGAAGGCGTCCTCCCGGGCCATCGCGCGGACCGGCTTGAGGTTGCCGAGCGTGTCCGAGAGGTAGACCAGGAGGTCCTTGGTGCGGAACGCCTGCTTGCGGCCGGCCACGCGGGAGGCGCGCACGAAAAGCGCCAGGGCGCCGGTGATGGCGGCGCCGATCGCCGCGGCGGCAAGCGCGATCTTCCAGGAGATCAGGAGCGCGATCACGCCCATGACCGCGCTCTGGATGGCGAGCGCCAGGAGCTCGGCCACGAGCGTGAAGGCCCGGCCGGCGCGCATCGCCTCGCCGCTCGCCACGTTGGCGATCCGGCCGAGCGGCTGGTGCACGAGGAACCGCCAGCGGACCCTGAGAAGATGCTCGATCAGGCGGCGGCGGATGCCGGTCGTGACCGTCGCCATGGCGGTGCCGACATAGATCGTGGCGGCGAGCCGAAGCGCCGAGCGCAGCACCAGGATCGCCACCACGAGGACCAGCAGGGTCCCGATCTCGAGCGGCAGGCCGGCCGCCTCGAGCGCCTGGCGGACGGCACGGCCGAGCGGCGACTGGTCCTCGGCGGCGCTGTCGGCCGCGACCCCGATCAAGGGCATCAGCGTGGCGAAGCCCAGGCCCTCGGCGAGGGTGGCGGCGAGCAGCGCCAGCACGAGCAGCCACGGCCGGGTGCCCGGGGCCTCGAAGAAGATCCTGAGGAGCTTGCGCATCGGCGGCCAGCGATCAGCCGGGTGGGCGCGTCCGACCCGACCCGGGGCCTTCCCACAGCCGCCACGCCCTGTCCATCCCCGGGGCGGCGCGGCCGCCGCGGCTCAGCCGCGCGGACCCGGCTCGGCCGGCTCCTCGGGCTGGATCCAGTCGGTGAGGACCGCGCGGCCGAGCGCCAGGAGCACCGGGCCGATGAAGATGCCGAGGAAGCCGAAGGCGAGCGCGCCGCCGACCACGCCGAGGAAGGTCAGGAAGAAGGACAGGTTGCTCTCGCGGCTGATGAGATAGGGGCGGAGCAGGTTGTCGACCCCGCTCACCCCGAGGAGGCCGTAGAGGCCGAGGAACAGCCCGGCACCGGGTCGGTCCTGGACGGCGAGCCAGACCGCGAGCGGCGCCCAGACGAGCGGCGGTCCCATGGCCGGCAGGAGCGCCAGGAAGAAGGTCAGGACGCCCAGCACGAGCGCGCCCTGGATGCCCACGAGCGCGAAGCCGAGCGCGGCCAGACCGCCCTGCACCAGCGCCGTGCCGACCAGGCCGTAGACCACGCCGCGCACGGTGGCGCCCGCGACCTCGAGCAGGTGCTGGGCGCGACCGCCCAGGATCCGCTCACCGGCGCGTCGCGTCTGCTCGACCAGGCTCACGCCGTCGCGGAAGAAGAAGAAGGCCGCGAGCACGGAGAGGGTCAGCTCGAGCAGGCCCGAGCCGAGCATCAGGCCGGCCCGCAGCGCCAGGTCGCGGGCGGTGGCGAGCCAGGGCTGGACGAGGTCGGGCAGGCTCTGGGTGTTGGCCGCGAGCCGGTTCCAGCCGTCGACCAGGTACGGGCCGACGGTGGGCACGTCGAACAGCCACTCGGGCGGCGGCGGCATGCCGACCTCGAGCAGCTGGCGGATGGTGTCGAGCAGGAGCGTGACACCGTCCGCGACCTCGCGGCCGACCAGGACCAGCGGCAGCACGAAAGCGGCGGCGAGGAGCAGGGTCATGATCGCGGCCGAGCCGCCCGCCCGCCCGCCGAGGACGGTCACCAGCCGGGCGTGCAGCGGCCAGGCGGCGTAGGCCAGGACCGCGCCCCACAGCAGCGAGGAGAGGAAGGGAAGGAGGACCAGGAGGATGCCGAGGCCGAGGCCGGCCAGCGCGACCAGCCCGAGCGCCAGCTCGACCCGCGGGTCGAGCAGCCGCATCAATCGCCGTCCCGTCCCTTGACCTCGATCCCGGCGAGCCGCTCGTAGACCTTGACCACGGCCGAATCGTCCTCCCGGCCGAGCCCGGCCGCGGCGGCGGCGAGGAACTGCTGGTGCGCCGCGGCCGCGAGTGGCAGCGGGAAGCGCAGCGCGCGGCCGGCGTCCAGCACGATGCCCAGATCCTTGACGAAGATCTCGACCGCCGAGAGGGGCGTGAAGTCGCGGGCCAGGATGTGCGGCACCCGGTTGGCGAACATCCAGGAACCACCGGCGCTGCCGGAGATCACCTCGAACAGGGTCCGGGCGTCGGCGCCGGCGCGCACGCCGAGCGCCATCGCCTCGCAGGCCGCGGCGATGTGCACGCCCGCCAGATGCTGGTTGATCATCTTGACGGTCGAGGCGATGCCCGGCTCGCGGCCCAGCCGGTGGACCTTGGCGGCCATCGCCGCCAGCGCCGGGTCGGCGGCGGCGAAGGCGGCGTCGTTGCCGGAGGCCATGATCGTGAGCTCGCCCGCCTCGGCCTTGAGCCGGCCGCCCGAGATCGGGGCGTCGAGGAAGGGGTGACCGCGGGCGGCCAGCCGCTCGCCGAGCTCGCGCGCGAAGGCCGGTGGCACCGTCGCGTGCAGGACCACCGTGGCGGCTTGCGGCAGGGCCGGCAGGGCGGCGTCGAGCACCGAGCGGACCTGCTCGGCGGTGGCCACCGCGAGCAGCAGGAGCGCCGCCCCGGCCGCGGCCTCGGCGACGTCGGAGGCTTGCTCGCCACCCGCCTCGACCAGCCGCAGCTTGGCCTCGGGCGCGAGGTCGAAGCCGCGCACGCGGAAGCCCTTGCGGGCCAGATTGGCCGCCATCGGCCCGCCCATGGCACCGAGCCCGACGAAGCCGATCCGGGTCCCGCCCATCGCCCACCCCTCCACCGATCGCCCGACATCCTCGCGTCCGGTCCGCCGGGCCGCAAGCGGCCCGACGGCCGGCCTCGGCCGGAGCGCCCCGAGGCCCGGAGGGCGGGCCCTCACCCTCCGAGGACGCGGTGCTCGCTCACCGGCAGGTCGCGGCGGACCCTGGCCAGACGCTCGAGATCGATCCGAGCGGTGGCGAAGCCCGGCCCGTCCGAGGCCGAGGCCACCACCTGCCCCCAGGGATCGACGATCAGCGAATGGCCGAAGGTCCAGCGCTCCTCCCGGCCGGCCGGATGCGGACCCCACTGCGCGGGGGCCGCGACCCAGCACTGGGTCTCGATCGCGCGGGCGCGCAGGAGGACCTCCCAATGGTCCTTGCCGGTCTGGAGCGTGAACGCCGCGGGCACGAGGAGGAGGTGCGCACCGAGTGCGGAAAGCGCCCGGTAGAGCTCGCCGAAGCGCAGATCGTAGCAGATCGAGCAGCCGATCCGGATGCCTTCGGCGGTGTAGGTCACGATCTCGCGGCCGCGGCCGAAGGTGGCCGACTCGCGGTACTCGCGGCCATCCGGGGCGGTGATGTCGAAGAGGTGGATCTTGCGGTAGCGGGCGAGCTCGCGGCCGTCGCGGTCGAACGAGACGGTCGTGTTGTAGAGCATCTCGCCCGCGGGATCGCGCTCGAGCACGCTGCCGCCGTGCAGGAGGACGCGGTGGCCGCGCGCCAGGTCGCGCAGCAGCTTCCAGGCCTCGCCCTGCTCGCCCAGGACCTCGGCGGCGGCGCGCTTGCCGGCGGCGTCGCCGCCGAGATGCGTCCAGACCTCGGGCAGGGCCACGAGGTCGGGCCGGTCCTGGCGCACCGCCTCGCCGACGAGCCGCTCGGCGGCGGCGAGATTGGCGGCCTTGTCGTCGCGCGAGTTCATCTGGATCACGGTGACGCGCATGGGGAGCCTCCGGGCGGCGGACGCCCGGATCCTACCGTCGGATGCGTCGCCTTGACAGGCGGCGGGACCCCGTGACCTTGTCCGCCGGCCCCGCCCGGGGTGCTTCGAGCCGAGGCCAGCCATGCACCGCTATCGCACCCATCGCTGCGGCGAGCCGCGCCCCGAGCAGGTCGGCGCCACGCTCCGCCTCGCCGGCTGGATCCACAGGAAGCGCGATCATGGCGGGCTCCTGTTCCTCGACCTCCGCGACCACACCGGGCTCGTGCAGATCGTCGTGCACCCCGACCGGGCGTTCTTCGCCGAGGCCGAGCGGCTCCGGCTCGAGAGCGTGGTCGCGGTGACCGGCCGGCTGGTCGCGCGCACGCCCGAGACGGTCAACCCGGGGCTCGCCACCGGCGCGGTCGAGCTCGTGGCCGACGCCCTGGAGCTCCTCTCCGCCGCCGACACCCTGCCGCTCCAGGTCAACAGCGAGCGCGAGCAGCCCGAGGAGACGCGGCTGCGCTACCGCTTCCTCGATCTCCGCCGCGAGGTCATGCAGCGCAACGTGCGGTTGCGCTCGGCGGTGATCCGCACGATCCGCGAGCTCATGCACGCCCAGGGCTTCACCGAGCTGCAGACACCGATCCTGACCGCCTCGAGCCCCGAGGGCGCGCGCGACTTCCTCGTGCCCTCGCGGCTGCATCCGGGCGAATTCTACGCCCTGCCGCAGGCGCCGCAGCAGTACAAGCAGCTCTACATGATCGCGGGCTTCGACCGCTATTTCCAGATCGCACCCTGCTTCCGCGACGAGGACGCGCGCGCCGACCGGAGCCCGGGCGAGTTCTACCAGCTCGACGTCGAGATGGCGTTCGTCACGCAGGAGGACGTGTTCGCGGCGATCGAGCCCGTGATGTTCGGCGTGTTCGACCGGCACCGGCCCGAGGGCTGGACGGTCTCGCCGGCGCCCTTCCCGCGCTTCACCTACAAGGAGGCGCAGCTTCGCTTCGGCACCGACAAGCCGGACCTCAGGAACCCGATCGAGATCAAGGAGGTCTCGGAAGTCTTCGCCGGCTCGGACTTCAAGGTCTTCGCCGGTGCGATCGAGAAGGGGGCGGTGGTGCGCGCGGTGCCGGCGCCCGGTGCGGTCGGTCGCCCGAGGAGCTTCTTCGACGGCATGGTCGCCTTCGCGCAGGCGCAGGGCGCCCCGGGGCTCGGCTGGATCGCCCTCGAGGAGGGCCAGGCGCGCGGGCCGCTCGCCAAGTTCTTGGGCGCGGAGCGGCTCTCGAGGCTGCGCGAGAGCGCCGGCCTCGCCACCGGCGATGCCGTCTTCTTCGTCTGCGACGGGCCGGCGGCGGCGGCCAGGCTCGCCGGCGCGGTGCGGCAGGAGGTCGGCCGTCAGCTCGACCTGATCGAGCGGCGGAGCTACCGCTTCTGCTGGATCGTCGACTTCCCGATGTACGAATGGGACGAGGAGGAGAAGAAGGTCGCCTTCTCGCACAATCCCTTCTCGATGCCGCAGGGCGGTCTCGAGGCGCTCGAGGGGAAGGACCCGCTCGAGGTGCTGGCGTTCCAGTACGACATCGTCTGCAACGGGGTCGAGCTCAGCTCGGGGGCGATCCGCAACCACCGTCCGGACATCATGGAGAAGGCGTTCGCCATCGCCGGATACGGGCCGGACGTGCTCGAATCGCGCTTCGGCGGCATGCTCCGGGCCCTGCGCTACGGCGCCCCGCCGCACGGCGGCATCGCGCCGGGCGTCGACCGGATCGTCATGCTCCTGGCCGACACGCCGAACCTGCGCGAGGTGACCGCCTTTCCGCTCTCCCAGCGCGCCGAGGAGCTGCTCCTCGGTGCGCCGTCGCCCGCCACCGAGCGGCAGCTCAAGGAGCTGCACCTGCTCCTCGACCATGTCGCCCGCGAGCGGCTGCGCGAGCGGGCGGACCCGGCCGGCGGCGCGGGCCGCTGAGCCCGCTCAGCGACCGCGGCCGAGCCGCAGCTTGCCGCCGATCGGGCTGCGGGCGCCGCGGCCGGTCCGGGTAACGGTGTCGAGCGCGAGCGTGGCCCCGCCGACGAGGCCGGTGCCCTCGCCCTCGGTCGCGGTCAGGCCGCTGCCCACGCCGTCGCCGATGTTGCGGTTGCCGGTGCCGCGGGTGCGGCGGTTGCCACTGCCGTTGCCCGAGCCGAGATTGCCGTTGCCGCTGTCCTCGACCTGGGAGGCGTCGGTGCCGTTGCCGTCACCGACGTTGCCGTTGCCGGCCGAGGTGGCGCGGGTCGTGCGCGCGCCGTTGCCCGAGCCCAGATTGCCGTCGCCGACGGCCAGGACGAGGCTCGCGCCGGCGCCGTTGCCGTCGCCGACATTGCCGTTGCCGACGTCGGTCGAACGGGTCACGCCGGCGCCGTTGCCGTCGCCCAGATTGCCGTTGCCGATGCCCTCGGCCCAGGAGGAGCCGCTGCCGTTGCCGTCGCCGATGTTGCCGTTGCCGGCGTTGGAGACGTTCGTGTTGTCGCTGCCGTTGCCGCTGCCGATGTTGCGGTTGCCGGTGTCGCTCGAGGCCACGTTGCCGGCGCCGTTGCGGTCGCCGATGTTGCCGCTGCCACCGTTGCCGCTGCCGATGTTGCGGTCGCCGGCGTTGCCGTCGCCGATGTTGAAGTTGCCGCTGTTGTTGTTGCCGATGTTGCCGGTGCCGGTGTTGCCGAGACCGATGTTGCCGCGCGCCAGGTTGTCGAACAGCTCGGCGGCGACCGCGAGATCGTCGCCGAGCGCCCCGGCCCGGATCCGATCGAGCGCGTGGGCGTCGAGACGGACGGGCGCCTCGGCCCGGGCCGCCCCCGCGGCCAGCACGAGACCCGCGAGCAAGACCGCCGCGCGCATCGGCTCTCCTCCCTCGGACGGCCGGTTCCGGCCCTTCGAACCAACCGTACCCCGACCGGCCCGGCCGTCAACCCGGCGGCGGCCCGCCGCTTCCGCGTGCCCATCCCGCTCGGTAGGGTGGACCGGCCGGGGGCAGGTCCGATCGGGGCGGTGCCGGGCGAGGCGGCGCCGAGCGGTCGCGGTGCCGGCATGCCGCCGGATGGCGGCGCTCGTTTCGAAGAGCGAGGGCTGCGCCAGATGACCGACCCGGGGCTCGAGCCGGAGCAGACTTGTGACCTTCTCGTTGTCGGCTCCGGGGCCGGCGGGATGGCGGCCGCGCTGACCGCCCGGCTGGCCGGGCTCGAGGTGATCCTGGTCGAGAAGGAGCCGCTTCTGGGCGGTACCACCGCCCGCTCGGGCGGCTGGCTGTGGATCCCGTGCTCGCCGCCGGCCCGCGCCGCGGGGGTCTCCGACAGCTTCGAAGCGGCCCGAACCTACCTGCGGCACGAGGCCGGCAACCGGTTCGATCCGGCCCGGGTCGACGCCTTTCTCGAGGCCGGGCCGGCGATGGTCGAGCTCATGGAGCGGCGGACCTCGCTCCGGTTCGTGCTCGGGCCGCAGTTCTCCGACTATCATCCGGATGCTCCGGGCGGGCTCGCCGGCGGTCGCTCGATCTGCGCCGAGCCCTTCGACGCCCGCGCGCTCGGCGCCGACCTCGCCCTCCTTCGCCCGCCCCTTCCGGAACTCACCTTCTTCGGAATGATGGTCGGATCCGGCAAGGAGCTCACCCATTTCTTCAACGTCACCCGATCCGCCGCCTCGGCCGCGCAGGTGGCGCGCTTCCTCCTGCGCTACGGCCGCGACCGGCTGCTGCACGGCCGGCCGATGCGGCTCACCAACGGCAACGCGCTCGCCGGCCGGCTGCTCAGGAGCGCGCGCGAGCTCGGCGTCACGATCTGGCCGTCGGCACCCCTGGTCGAGCTCGTGGCGGAGGCGGGACGGGTGCGCGGTGGCGTGGTCGAGCGCCGGGGGCGGCGCGTCCGCGTGCTCGCCCGCCGCGGGGTCGTGCTCGCCACGGGCGGGTTCCCGCACGATCTCGAACGGCGCGCCCGCCTCTACCCGCACGCCCCGAGCGGCCGCGGGCACTGGTCGCCCGCAGCCGAGGGCAACACCGGGGACGGGATCCGCCTGGCGGCGGGCCTCGGTGCCGTGACCGCCGACGAGCTGCCCTCGCCGGCCGCCTGGGTACCGGTCAGCCGCGTGCCGCGCGGCGACGGCACCATCGGGCTGTTCCCGCACTTCATCGACCGGGCCAAGCCCGGGATCGTCGCCGTCGACGCGGAGGGTCGGCGGTTCTGCAACGAGGCCGACAGCTACCACGACTTCGGCCGTGCGCTGCTCGCACGGAACCGCGGACGGGACGGCGAGCTGGGCGCCTGGCTCCTGGCCGACCACGCCGCCATCCGCCGCTACGGGCTCGGCTGGGCCAAGCCGTTCCCCGTGCCGCTGCGGCCGGCGCTGCGCTCGGGCTATCTGAAGCAGGCGCCCACGATCGGCGCGCTCGCCCGGGCGATCGGGGTCGACCCGGAGCGCCTCGAGGCGACGCTCGCGGCCTACAACGACGGCGCCCGGCGCGGCCAGGACCCCGAGTTCGGGCGCGGCTCGACCGCCTACAACCGCTATCTGGGCGATCCCTCGGTCCGCCCGAACCCCTGCGTGGCGCCGCTCGAGCGCCCGCCCTTCTATGCGGTGCGGGTGGTCATGGGCGATCTCGGCAGCTTCGCCGGGCTCGAGACCGACGCTTGCGCCCGTGTGCTCGACCGGGAGGGGCGGCCGATCGAGGGCCTGTACGCCGCGGGCAACGACATGGCCTCGATCATGGGCGGCAACTATCCGGGCGGCGGCATCACGCTCGGCCCGGCGATGACCTTCGGCTACATCGCGGCCCGCCATGCGGCCGGCCTGGCCGCGGTCGAGCCGGGTTGAGCCCGGCCACGGGCGCGCCATATCGAGAGGGTCAGCAGCCGCTGGAGCGCCCCATGGCCGTGCCCCCGATCGACGAGCGGACCCGAACCGAGCTCGAGGCGGCGGCGTTCCGGACACTCCTCGAGCATCTGCGCAAGCGCACCGACGTGCAGAACATCGACCTGATGAACCTGGCGGGGTTCTGTCGGAACTGCCTCTCCAAATGGTATGCCGCGGCGGCCAGGGAGCGCGGCCTGTCCGTCGACGAGGAGGCGGCGCGGGAGATCGTCTACGGGATGCCCTACGCCGAGTGGAAGGCGCGCCACCAGAAGGAGGCGAGCCCGGATCAGCAGAAGCGGTTCGAGAAGGCGTACGAGGCGACCCACGGTCACCCGCCCGGGCGGTGAGCGGCGGGCCTAGGCCAGGGGCGGGCCGACGATCTCGAAGCCGAACCGCGCGAGCTCGGCGTTCAGCCGGACGGGGTCCGGTGGACCCTCCGCCAGCAGCCGTGCGAGGCTGCGGAAGAACCCCTCGGCGTCCGCCGCGGGCGTGAGCAGGAAGATCAGTCGACCGGGCGTGGTTCCGCGGTTCTTGAAGGCGTGCGGCCGGCCGGGGGGGACGACCGCCACCGTGCCCGGTGGTGCGGGCAGCGGCTGGCCATCGATCTCGACCAGATAGTCGCCCTCGAGGAAGCGGAACACCTCGGTCTGGGCCTTGTGCACGTGGCGCGGCGGTCCGGCACCGGGTGCCGTGACCTCCTCGATCAGGCAGAGCTGACCGCCGGTGGCTGCCGAGGGGACCCGCACGTGCTGCTCGATGCCGAGGCCCGGCAGCGCGATCGTCTCGTGCAGATCGGGGGCGGCCACGAAGGCGGGGAAGGGCGGGATCTCGGGTGGCGGCATCGGCGTCCTCTCAGATCTCCGAGGCGATCGCCCGGCCGAGCTCCTCGGTCGCGGCCGTGCCGCCCATGTCGCGGGTGAGCGACCGGCCGGAGGCGAGCACCCGCTCGATCGCTTCCACGATCGCCCCGGCGGCGAGCGGGTGGCCCAGATGCTCGAGCAGCATCGCCCCCGACCAGATCTGGCCCACCGGGTTGGCGATCCCTTGCCCCGCGATGTCGGGTGCCGAGCCGTGCACCGGCTCGAACATCGAGGGATACTCGCGCTCGGGGTTGATGTTGCCCGAGGGGGCGATGCCGATCGTCCCGGTCACCGCCGGGCCCAGATCGGAGAGGATGTCGCCGAACAGGTTCGAGCCCACGACCACGTCGAAGCGCTCGGGGAAGCGCACGAAATGCGCGCAGAGGATGTCGATGTGGTACTGCGCGGTCCGGACCTCGGGATAGAGCCCGGCGATCGTCCGGAACCGCTCGTCCCAGAACGGCATGGTGTGGATGATGCCGTTGGACTTGGTGGCCGAGGTGAGGTGTCGGCGCGGTCGTGACTTGGCGAGCTCGAAGGCCCAGCGCAGGATGCGGTCGACGCCGCGCCGGGTGAACACGCTCTCCTGGATGGCCATCTCGGCCTCGCTGCCGGCGTAGAGCCGGCCGCCGATCTCCGAATATTCGCCCTCGCAGTTCTCGCGCACGATCAGGAAGTCGATGTCGCCCGGCTTCTTGTCGGCGAGCGGCGAGGGCACGCCCGCGAACAGCCGTACCGGCCGCAGGTTGACGTACTGCTCGAAGCGGCGGCGGATCGGGATCAACAGGCCCCAGAGGGAGACGTGGTCGGGCACCGTGGGCCAGCCCACGGCGCCGAGGAAGATCGCGTCGAAGCCGGCGAGCCGGCCGAGGCCATCCTCGGGCATCATGCGGCCGTGCCGCTCGTACCAGCCGCAGCCCCAGGGCAGTTCCTCGAAGGCGAGCTCGACCCCGAACCGGCCCGCGGCCTTCTCGAGGCAGCGCAGGCCCTCCGGGACCACCTCCTTGCCGATGCCGTCGCCGGGGATGACCGCGATGCGATGATGGGGCATGCCGACCTCGCCTGCCGCGCCGATAGTGCGCCGGGCGGCGGACCGTGGCAGAGCGCCACCCGGCTTGTCAAAGGATCGGGCCGATCGTCCAGGGCTCCAGCCTGCTCGGCATCCTGGCGGCCACGCCGGCGCGGCGCATCTGGCTCGCCGGCGTGGCGGTGGGCGTGGTGCGCTGGCTCGAGATGCTGGCCTTCGCACTCTGGGGGCTCGCCGCCACCGGCTCGCCCCTCGTCGTCGCGACGCTGGCGCTCGCCCGGCTCCTGCCGCTCCTGCTCCTGGCCGTCCCGCTCTCGGCGCTGCTCGAGGGTCGCGACCGGCGTCGGGTCATGCTCGCCGCGCTCGCCGCCATGCTGACCTCGAGCGCGCTCATGCTCGTCGCCGCGCTCGTCGACCTGTTGAGCCTGCCGCTCCTGCTCGCGGCCGCGTTCGCGAACGGGATCTTCTGGACCATCGAGCAGCCGGTGCGCCGCACGCTGTTCGTCGAGACCGCGGGGCTCGAGCGGGCCGGTGCCGCCATGGGCCTCGAGACCCTGTCCAACCAGGGCACGCGGCTTCTGGGCTCGGTCGCGGGCGGTGGGGCGGTCCAGTTCCTGGGCCCACCGGGCGTCTTCGCCGGTACGCTTCTGCTCTATGCGCTGGCGCTCTGGGGCCTGGCGCGGGCCCGACCGCCCGATGCGGGTCTCGGCCCGGCGCCGCGGCCGCGCGCCGACGGCCTGTTCGACGGGGTCCGGCTCGTCGCCCGCGACCGGCTCCTCCTCGGCACCGTGCTCGTGACGCTCGTCTACAACCTCTGGGGCTTTCCCTTCGTGGCGCTCGCCCCGGTCCTGGCCGAGCGCAGCCTCGGCCTCTCCGCGCTCGAGACCGGGTCGCTCGTGGCCATGGACGGGGTCGGCGGGCTGCTCGCCGGCCTCGTCATCGTCCGGGCCGCCCGGCCGGCGGCGTTCCGCCGGGTCTTCACGCTCGGCTGCGGCCTGTTGATGGTGGGCATCCTCCTGCTCTCGCTCGCCGGCTCGATCGCGCTCGCCGCCGTGGCGCTCCTGCTCGCCGGCTTCGGCATGGCCGGGTTCGCCACGATGCAGACGGTGATCCCGCTGCTCGCCGCCCCCGCCGCGCTGCGCCTGCGCGTGCAGGGCGTCGTCACCATGGCGATCGGGGTCTCGCCGCTGGGCTTCCTCCATGCCGGCTGGCTCGGCGAGCGGCTCGGTCCGGAGACGGCACTCGCGGTGATGGGGACGAGCGGGCTCCTGGCCCTCCTCCTGATCGCCTGGCGACTGCCGGTGATGCTCGCGGCGCGGCCCCCCGCCCCCGAGCCACGCGGTCCCGGCTCCGGGGCGGGTCGGCCGGGCGCCGGTGGCGGTTGAGCCGGCTCGGGCCGGCCGCTAGCGTCCGAGCCCGCGAAGCGGGAGGCGGACATGGCCGACGGTGACGGCAAGCGGCGCAGCGCCGAGTGGTTCGGCAAGCTCGACAAGAACGGCTTCATCCACCGTTCCTGGATGAAGAACCAGGGCTTCCCCGATCACCTGTTCGACGGCAGGCCGGTGATCGGGATCGCCAACACCGCTTCCGAGCTGACCCCCTGCAACGCGCATTTCCGCGAGCTCGCGGAGTGGGTGAAGCGCGGGGTCTTCGAGGCGGGTGGCTTCCCGCTCGAGTTCCCGGTCTTCTCGAACGGCGAATCGAACCTGCGGCCGACCTCGATGCTCTACCGCAACCTCGCCGCCATGACGGTCGAGGAGGCGATCCGCGGCAATCCCGTCGACGGGGTCGTCCTGTGCACCGGCTGCGACAAGACCACGCCCGCGCTTCTGATGGGGGCGGCCTCCTGCGACGTCCCGGCGATCGTGCTCTCGGGCGGGCCGATGCTGTCGGGCAACTACAAGGGCAAGCCGATCGGCTCGGGCACCGACGTCTTCAAGTTCGCGGAAGCGGTCAAGGCCGGGGAGATGAGCCTCGCCGAGTTCATGGAGGCCGAATCCTGCATGAGCCGGTCGGCCGGCCACTGCATGACCATGGGCACGGCCTCGACCATGAACGCGCTCGCCGAGGCCCTGGGCACGAGCCTGCCGGGCTCGGCGGCGATCCCGGCGGTCGATTCGCGGCGTCGGCAGATCGCGTACCTGACCGGCATGCGCGCGGTCGAGCTCGTGCGGGAGGATCTGCGCCTCTCCAGGATCCTGACCCGTGACGCCTTCAAGAACGCGATCCGCGCCTGCGGCGCGCTCGGCGGCTCGACCAACGCCGTGATCCATCTCTTGGCGATCGCCGGGCGCGTGGGCGTGGCGCTGTCCCTCGACGACTGGGACGCATGGGGCCGGGGTGTGCCCACCCTCGTGGATCTGATGCCCTCCGGGCGTTTCCTGGCCGAGGACTACTATTATGCGGGCGGGCTGCCGGCGGTCCTGCGTGCCCTGGGCGAGCACGGGCTGCTCGAGCGGAACGCCTTGACCGTCAACGGCCGGACCATCTGGGAGAACGTCGAGGCCGCGCCCTGCTGGAACAGCGAGGTGATCCGGCCGTGGGACCGGCCGCTGGTCGCCGAGGGCGGGCTCGTCGTGCTGCGGGGCAACCTCGCGCCGCAGGGGGCGGTGCTCAAGCCTTCGGCCGCCTCGCCGCACCTCCTCCAGCACAGGGGCCGCGCCCTCGTGTTCGAGACCATCGAGCACTACCGGGAGCGGATCGCCGATCCGGCCCTCGAGGTCGACGAGAGCTCGGTGCTGGTGCTCAAGAACTGCGGCCCCAAGGGCTACCCGGGCATGGCCGAGGTCGGCAACATGGGCCTGCCGCCCAAGCTCCTGCGGCGCGGGGTCAAGGACATGGTGCGGGTGTCGGATGCGCGCATGTCGGGCACGGCCTACGGCACCGTGGTCCTGCACACCGCCCCGGAAGCGGCGGCCGGCGGACCTCTGGCGCTCGTGCGCGACGGCGATCCGATCGAGCTCGACACGGCCGGTCGTCGGCTCACGCTCCTGGTCGACGAGGCCGAGCTCGGCCGCAGGCGGGCCGCCTGGCGGGCGCCCGAGCCGGTCATGGGCTCGGGCTACTGGAAGCTCCACATCGACCATGTGCTGCAGGCCGACCGGGGCTGCGACCTCGACTTCCTCGTGGGCTGCCGCGGTGCCGCGCCGCCGCGCGACAGCCATTGAGCCGGCCGGCACGCCGCGCTCAGGGCCCGTTCGCGCTTGACCGGAGCCGGGCGAACGGGGAGGTTGCGGCGGCTCGAAGGCAGGTCGGAGGCCCCTCGATGCTGCGCAGAGTGCTGATCGCCGCGGCTCTGCTCGCACCGCTGCCGCTCGCGGCGCAGGACGAGCCGAGCCTCGACCCGCAGAGCGCGCAGATCTTCCAGCAGATCGAGCAGGCGCTGCGCACCGCGCAGCAGAACATGGCCCAGGTGCAGGCCCAATGCCGGCAGGGCAATCAGTGGGCCTGCCAGATGGACCAGCAGGCGCGCTGGCATCTGCAGACGATGGCCCAGGCGCTGGCCGGCGGCGGCGGCTGGGGACCGGGGCCCGGTCCGGGCGGTGGCGGCTGGGGCCCCGGGCCCGGCCCGGGCGGACCGCCCGGCTGGGGCGCCCCGGGTGGCGGCATGGGCCCGCCCGGCGGGGGCTGGGGCCCGCCCGGCGGCGCACCGGGCTGGGGCCCGCCCGGGGGCGGCTGGGGCGGCGGGCCGCCGGGCGGCATGGCGCCCCACGGTGGCTGGGCCCCGGGACCCGGCCCGGCCGGGCCGCAGGGCTGGGGTCCGCGGGGTGGCTGGCAGCAGCCGGCGCCGGGCTGGCAGGCTCCGCCGGCACAGCAATAGAAGGCAGCAGCGCCAGGCGCTTCACGGCCGCGGATTCGGCGCCGACGGGAGCCTAGTCGGCGAGGCGGGCGAGGCCGGCGAAGAAGAACACCCAGCCGGCGAGGGTGACGAGCGCGCTCACGACAAACAGGAGCAACCCCACGAC
>CAZDFD010000027.1:0-13937 GCA_964504655.1 uncultured Geminicoccaceae bacterium | reverse complement strand
GCCGGCGAGCAGGGTGGCGGCGAGGTAGATCGCGCCGAGCGCCGCCAGGCGCAGGGCCAGCCGCGCCCAGAGTTCCGGAGCCACCGGGCCGTCGGCGGCGCGCGGCGGGCGGATCAGCCAGAAGCCGGGGTTCATGGACAGAGACTAGCGCCCGCCCGGCCGTCCGTCAGCCCCGCCGGCGCGGCTTTACGACCCCGGACCGGCGTGTATGCTCGCGCCGCAGGACAGGGCCGCTCCCGTGCTGCGGGCGGCTCGGGGGAGGTCGGTCGTTGGCGGTCCTCGAGCTGCGGGGCATCACCAAGCATTTCGGCGCGATCGAGGCGCTCCGCGGCGTCGACATGCGCCTCGAGTCGGGCGAGGTCCTCGGGCTGATGGGGGACAACGGCGCCGGCAAGTCGACGCTCGTCAAGATCATCGCCGGCAACTTCCCGCCCTCGGCCGGCGAGATCCTGATCGACGACACGCCGCAGCATTTCCACAAGCCGGTCGATGCCCGGGGCCAAGGGATCGAGGTCGTCTATCAGGACCTCGCCTTGTGCGACAACATGAGCGCCGGCGAGAACGTCTATCTCGGGCGGGAGCTCAAGCGGAAGGTCGGACCGTTCAACCTGGTCGACTTCAAGAGGATCTTCGAGCGCGCGGCCGACCTGTTCAAGGAGCTGAAGTCGGAGACCCGGCCCAAGGACCTGGTCCGGCAGATGTCCGGCGGTCAACGTCAGGCGGTGGCGATCGCCCGCACCCGGCTCTCGGATCCCAAGTTCGTGCTGATGGACGAGCCCACGGCCGCGATCAGCGTCCGCCAGGTGGCCGAGGTGCTCGATCTGATCCGACGGCTGCGCGATACCGGCCACGCGGTGATCCTCATCAGCCACCGCATGCCCGACGTGTTCGCGGTCTGCACCCGGGTCATGGTGCTGCGCCGCGGCACCCGGGTCGCCGACAAGCCGATCGCCACCACGTCGCCGGAGGAGGTCACGGGCCTCATCACCGGCGCGATCGCGACCGCCTGAGCACGCCGGAGAGCCCATGCAGTCGACGCGCCCGGTGCAGACGAGCGTCGCCATCGAGGACGTGACGCGCCTCGAGGAGCGCGGCCTCGCCCAGCGGGTGCTCGCCAACCAGTCGTTCTGGGTCACCTTGACCGTGGCGCTCATCTGCATTGCCACGGCCTGGTACGAGCCCGAGACCTTCCCGACCCGCGACAACTTCTTCAACATCACCCGGAACTTCGCGCCGATCGGGATCATGGCGATGGGGATGATCGCCGTGATCTTGACCCGGGGGATCGATCTCTCGGTCGGCTCGATGATGGCGCTCGTCGGGATCTCGACCGCGCGCCTGCTCGAGGCGGGCTTCCCCTGGTGGGTGGCCACCGGCGCCGGCTTGGCCGTCGGGCTCGTGGCCGGCGCGGTCAACGGCGCGCTCGTGGCCTACGTCAAGTTGCCGCCCTTCGTCGTCACCCTCGGCACGCTCTCGATCTTCCGCTCCCTCGCCGTCGTGCTCTCGGAGAACCGGATCATCTACGACTTCGGCGAGAGCGGTGAGATCTTCAAGGAGCTGGGCGGCGGTCAGATCGGGTTTCCCTGGTACGACGGCACGACGTTCTATCTGTCGAACCAGTTCCTGGTGCTCGTGGTGCTGGCGCTGCTGTTCGGCTTCGTGTTCCGAGCGGTGCCGTGGGGCCGCCATCTCTACGCGATCGGCGGCAACGAGCAGGCGGCGCAGCTGACCGGCATTCCGGTCGACCGGATCAAGCTGCAGGCCTACATGATCTGTGGCGTGACCACGGCGATCGCCGCGTTGATGCTCACCGGCTACAACGGCTCGGCCTCGAACGGCATGGGCCGGACCTGGGAGCTCTACGTGATCGCCGCCGCGGTCATCGGCGGCACCAACCTCATGGGCGGCGAGGGCGGGGCCTATGGCGGCTTCATCGGCGCCGCGCTGATCTTCCTCATCCGCAACAGCCTGATCATGTTCGGGGTCGAGGCCAACTGGTACGACCTGTTCGTCGGGCTGTTCATCATCCTCGCGGTCCTCTTGGAACGGATCCGCGGACGGAGCCGCGGCTGAGCCCGCGGATCACTCGAGGCTGGCAACGGGAGGCCAATCGATGTTGAGGAAGCTGTTGCTCGGTGGTGCCGCGCTCGCGATCGCGGGCCTGGTTCAAGGCGATCAGGCCCTGGCGCAGGGCAAGAAGCTGACGATCGCGCTGGTCCCCAAGAACGTCAACAACCCGTTCTTCGACCAGGCGCGCGACGGCTGCAAGAAGGCCGAGAAGGAGCTCGCCGGCAAGATCGAGTGCCAGTATGTGGGCCCGGGCGAGCACGGCGGCGGCGAAGAGCAGGTCCAGATGGTCAACGACCTGATCCGCAAGAAGGTCGACGGCCTCGTCGTCTCGCCCTCGAACGCGGCGGCGATGGCCGGGCCGCTGGCCGAGGCCAAGAAGGCCGGGATCCCGGTGCTCACCTTCGACGCCGACCTGCTCGAGAAGGACAAGGCCCTTCGGATCGCCTATGTCGGCACGCACAATTACGAGATCGGCGTCGGGCTCGCCGAGATCGTCAAGCAGATCAAGCCCAACGGCGGCACGATCTGCATCCAGTCGGGCGGTGCGGCGGCCGCCAACCACAACGAGCGCATGCAGGGCATCCGCGACACGCTCTCCGGCAAGAAGAGCGCCAAGGCGCCGGGCGAGAAGCTCACCGGCCAGGGCGGCTGGACCGAGATCGCCGGCTGTCCGCTCTACACCGACGACGACTTCAACCGTGCCGTCCAGCAGATGGAGGACGTGCTCGCCAAGAACCCGAGCCTCGATGCCTTCGTGCCCACGGGTGGCTTCCCGCAGTTCGTGCCCGACGCCTACCGGCGCGTCGCCAGCAAGTACAAGGACAAGATCGCCTCGAAGTCGCTGGCGCTCGTGGTCGCCGACACGCTGCCGGTGCAGATGAAGCTCATGGAGGAGGGCCTCTCGCTCGGCCAGGTCGGCCAACGGCCCTTCGAGATGGGCTACAAGACCATGCACTACATGGTCGACATCGTCGAGAAGAAGCAGAATCCGAAGGACCCGAGCTACACCGGGCTCGACAAGTGCACACCGGCCAACGCCAAGACCTGCATCGGCGGGTGAGCGGTTCGGCGGCCTGACGACCGATCCGATGGGCGCCCCCGGGCCGTACCCGGGGGCGCTTCGGTTTCTGCCGCGCCGATCGCACATTGCCGACTGATGAACGGCTCTTTAGGTTCCGCCCCCGGTGCACGGGGAGGACCGCGGATGCTCAAGGAATTCAGGGAGTTCGCCCTCAAGGGCAACGTCCTCGACATGGCCGTCGGCATCATCATCGGGGCCGCCTTCACGGCGATCGTGACCTCGCTGGTCGAGGACGTCATCATGCCGCCGATCGGGGTGATCCTGGGCGGCATCGACTTCTCCGACTATTTCGTTCAGCTCACCAAACGCGACACGCTCCACGGCACGGTGCAGGCGGCGCGCGACAACGGTGCCGCGGTCCTGGCGTTCGGCTCGTTCGTCAACGCGATCATCAAGTTCCTGATCGTCGCGTTCGCCGTCTTCCTGCTGATCAAGCAGTTCAACAACCTGAAGCGCATGATCGAGAAGCAGGAGGCGCAGAAGCCCGCGGCCCCGCCGGCGCCGCCGGCCGACGTGGTGCTGTTGACCGAGATCCGCGACCTCCTCAGGGCGCGCGGCTGAGCCTCAGGGCCCGACCGCTCGGCCGTCGAACCGGGCGAGCCGCGCGCCGGCCGCTCCGAGGTCGTCGAGGAACGCCGGGCTCGCCAGGTAGGCGAGCTCGTCGGCGCGCCGATTGGTCAGGGGATCGCGTCGGGAGAGCTCGTCGTCGACCCGCCCGGGGTGGCACATGACGAGGGGCCGGGTGCCGTCGCCTTCGAGGAAGCGGCGGAATTCGCCGCGGCAGCCCGGCCCCGGAGCGAACCGGCTGGCGCCGCGGAAGCTGTCGTTGACGGGAACGGCAGCCGCCCGGGCGGCTCGCCGCAGACCGCGGCCCATGAGCGCCAGGACCAGCGCCTTGCGCCGCTCGACGCCGCGCCGGCGGATCTCCCGCCAGGGCTCGCACAGGCTGCGCACATAGACCGGGCGCGTCCGCCCGAGCCGCGCCGCCGCCTCGACCACGGCGGTGCGCACGAAGGGCAGGACGTGCACGTGCTGGTGACCGTCGATGAAGTCCGGCGGCCGCCCGAGCCCGGCCGTGAACGCCCGCAGCTGACGGTCGAGCTGCTCGAGCGCCGCGGCGCGTGCCGCCGGGTCGATCAGGAGCAGCCCCGCCAATCGGCCGAGCCCGGGCAGGCGACCCCGGGGCGCGAGGTCGGGTGCCGGGCCCAGCGGCTCCTGATCCGTCAGCGTCAGGTGCAGCCCGACGTCGATCCGATCCAGGTGCGGCTGCAGCGCCGCCGCGGCCTGCGGCCAGCGCGCCGGCGTGGTCATGCAGGACACCGCCGACAGCCTGCCTGCGCGGACGAGCTCCAGGATCCCCTCGTCGACCGCCGGGGACAGCCCGAAATCGTCGGCGCAGAGGATCAGGGGCCGCGGCGGGGGCACGCCGGCGCGCCGTGCGGGCTGCGGCCATTGACGCGGCGGGTCGGCTGCGGAAACCTGTGGCAAGGAAGCCTCGGTCAAGGACGACGATGCGGCCAGCGCTCCTCTCCATCATCGTGCCGATGCGCAACGAGGCGCGCAACGTCGGTCCGCTGCTCGATCGGCTCCGCCCGCTGCTCGACCGGCTCGGGCTCGCGGCCGAGGTGCTCTGCGTCGACGACGGCAGCACCGACGGGACCAGCGAGATCCTGCGGCTCTCGCACGCGCTCGACCCGCGCATCAAGGCGATCGTGCTCAGCCGCAACTTCGGCAAGGAGGTGGCGCTCGCGGCCGGGCTGCGGGAGGCGCGGGGCGACGCCGTCGTCCTCATGGACGCCGACCTGCAGCACCCGCCGGAGCTGATCGAGAGCTTCCTCGAGCGCTGGCGCGAGGGCTACGAGATGGTCTACGCGCAGCGCCGCGATCGGCGCGGCGAGAGTGCCGTCCGCCGCTGGCTGTCGGCCGGCTTCTACCGCCTGTTCGCGCTGGTGAGCCAGACCGACCTGCCGCCCGGCGCCGGCGACTTCCGCCTGCTCGACCGTCGGGTGGTGGACGCCTTGAACGCCATCGAGGAGCGGACCCGCTTCACCAAGGGGCTCTACTCCTGGGTCGGCTTCCGCCAGATCGGCGTCCCGTTCGACGTTCCCGAACGGAACGGCGGCCGGTCCCGGTTCAGCCTCCTGTCGCTCTGGCGTCTGGCGGTCGACGGCATCACCGCGTTCAGCACCATTCCGCTGCGGGTCTGGTCCTATCTCGGGCTGCTCGTCTCGGCGATCGCCCTCGGCTACGGAAGCTACATCCTCGTGCGCACGCTCCTCTACGGAGCCGATCTCCCGGGCTATCCCTCGCTCATGGTCGCGATCATGCTGCTGTCGGGCGTGCAGCTCGTCGGCCTCGGTGTCATGGGCGAATATGTCGGGCGGATCTTCGCCGAGGTGAAGCGGCGACCGCTCTACCTCGTACGCGAGACGATCGGCCTCGCCGAGGTCGCCGAGCCGCGGCCGGCCGGCGCCGAGCTCCGCCTCGCTGCCGTCGGCGGCAGCCGGGTCGCCGTGCCCGGGCGGCGCGAGGAGTGAGCCGGGACGCGCGCGGTCGTTGCGCGGGGATCGGGTGACGGCTGGATCGCCGACCGAGGGTTGGCTCGGCTTCTGGAGCCGGCCGCACCGCGTCTACGTCAACGACCGCCACCGGGCCGTGCACTTCGCCAAGGTGGCGGACGACCTCCTGGCGCTCCTGCCGGGCCCGGCGGCCCGCGTGCTCGATTTCGGCTGCGGCGAGGCGCTCGAGGCCGGGCGGGTGGCGCGGCGGTGTGCCCGGCTCTACCTCTTCGAGGCGGCCGATCCGCTGCGTGCCGCGCTCGAGGCGCGGTTCGCCGGCGAGCCGGCCGTCCGGGTTCTGGATCGCGACGGACTGGCCGGGCTGCCGGCCGCGAGCCTAGATCTCGTGGTCGTCAATTCGGTGCTGCAGTACCTGTCGGCCGGCGAGCTCGAGGGCTGGCTCGCGGTCTGGCGCGAGAAGCTGGCGCCGCGAGGCCTCCTCGTCCTCGCCGACGTGCTGCCGCCCGAGAGCTCGGCGGTGGCGGATGCCGCGATGCTGCTCCGGGTCGCCGCCCGCAACGGCTTCCTGCTCGCGGCGCTCGGCGGGCTCGCGAGCCTCGCAGTCGGCGACTATCGCCGGCTGCGCCGCGAGCTCGGGCTCACCCGATGGGATCCGACCGAGCTCGCCCGACGGCTCGAGGCGGCTGGCTTCACGGTCGAGCGGCGGGCCGCCAATCTGGGGTTCAACCCGAACCGGATGACCTTCCTCGCCCGAACCCGCGGGCCCGCCTCAGGAGGTCTGCGTCCGGAAGGTCCAGCTGCGGTTGGCGAGGAAGCTCCAGAGCATCACGAGCCCGGTGGTGAGCAGCTGGGCCACGAGGTAGTGCAGGCCGAGCCCGTCGCACAGCACCGCCATCGCCACCCCGGTGAGCAGGAAGCCCGCCACCGCCACGAGGACGAAGCGCGGGACGGCCGCCTCGTGCGGCCGGTCGCTCGCAAAGGTCCAGCGTCGGTTGAGCAGGTAGGAGACCACCCCGCCCACGAGGTAGCCGGCGAGGGCGGCCGGCACGGCCTCGAGGTGGGCGAGCTCGACCGCGGCCACGAGCGTCCCGTAATGGCCGATCGCCGCCAGCACGCCCACGAGCGAGAAGCTCCCGAGCTGCCGCAGGACGGGCC
This sequence comes from uncultured Geminicoccaceae bacterium, assembly GCA_964504655.1. GTDB lineage: Bacteria > Pseudomonadota > Alphaproteobacteria > Geminicoccales > Geminicoccaceae > JANXAZ01. Next base: position 7,112 of record CAZDFD010000027.1, on the reverse strand, counting down.
CGGGCCGCAGCGGCACGGCCACGTCCGGTCTCAGACCCAGCCCCCGTCGCAGACATAGGTCTGGTTGGTCATGGCCGAGCTGTCGTCGGCCGCGAGGAACAGGCAGATCCGCGCCATCTCCACGGGCTCGAGCTTGCGCTTGAGGCATTGCCGGGTCATGAGCTCCCGCTCGCCCTCGGGGGTGAGCCAGAGCTTGATCTGCCGTTCGGTCATGATCCAGCCCGGGGCGATCGAGTTCACCCGGATGTTGTAGGGGCCCATGTCGCGGGCGAGCGAGCGGGTCAGCCCCACCACCGCCGACTTGGCCGTGGTGTAGGCCGGCATGCCGCCTTGGCCGACCATCCAGGAGACCGAGCCGAAATTGACGATCGACCCGCCACCCGCCTCCTTCATCATCGGGAACACGGCCTGTGCGGCGAAGAACTGGTGCTTGAGGTTCACCGCCATCCGCTCGTCCCAATAGGCGGGCGTGACCTCCTCGAGCCGGTGGCGGTCGTCGCGCGCGGCGTTGTTGACGAGCACGGTGATCGGCCCGTGCGCGGAGGCCGCCTGGCCGATCGCCCGCTGCAGGGCGGCGATGTCGCGCAGATCGCAGGGCAGGAAGAGCGGAGCCGGGTGTCCCAGACCGCGCACCCGCTCGACGGTGGCCCGCGAGGCCTCCTCGTCGAGGTCGCAGAACGCGACCTTCGAGCGCTGTCCGGCGAAGGCCTCGACGATCGCCGCACCGATCCCGGATCCGCCGCCCGTGACGAACACCGAACGGCCCTCGAGGCTCGGATAGGTGGCGTAGCCTGACATGGCGGTCTCCGCGCGGGCCCGGCGTTGGGCGTGATAGACGGCGGCCGTGGGCGGGGCAACCGGTGCTCCGGGGCTGCGGCCGATCGGGCGGCGGGCTAGGCTCGCCTCGGCCCGACCGGAGGGAGCCGCCATGATCCGCGCCACCGACCAGCTCGTGTTCCTCTATACCGACGATCTGCCTCGGGCGGCGACGTTCTACGGCCAGGTCCTGGGGCTGCCGCTGGCGATGGACCAGGGCTCGTGCAAGCTGTTCCGGACGTCCCCCGGGGCGATCCTCGGGGTCTGCGACCTCGCCCATCGCGAGCGCGGTACCAAGGGCATCACAGTGAGCTTCCTGGTCGAGGACGTGGATGCCGCCTACGCCGCGCTGGTCGCCAAGGGGGTCGCGTTCGAGGGGCCGCCGCGCACCGCCATGAGCGGGCAGGTCCGAGGAGCGTTCTTCCGCGACCCGGACGGCTATCGCCTCGAGATCCAGAGCTTCACCGACCCCGGCTGGGACCGCAGCCGCGCCGCGGACTAGGCCGTCAGCCGGTCGCGCTCGCGCAGCTCGGGGAACAGGCGCGACCACAGGAGGGCCGCGGCGATCGTGCCGACGCCGCCGACGACGGTCGCCGGCACCGTGCCGATAAGGCCCGCGACGAAGCCCGATTCGAACTCGCCGAGCTCGTTGCTGGCGCCGATGAAGACGGTGTTCACGGCCGCCACCCGACCGCGCATGGAATCGGGCGTCTCGAGCTGGACGAGCGTCTGCCGGACCACCACGCTCACCATGTCGGCGGCGCCGGCCACGGCGAGGCAGAGGAGAGAGAGCGGGAAGCTGGTCGACAGCCCGAAGCCGGCCATGGCGAGGCCGAACAGGGCCACGGCTGCGAGCATGGTGCGGCCGACCCGACGCTCGAGCGGCCGACGCGCGAGCCAGAGCGCCATCAGGACGGCTCCGACCGCCGGGGCGGCGCGCAGCGCGCCGAGCCCGGCCGGCCCGACCGCGAGGATGTCCTTGGCGAAGATCGGCAGGAGTGCGGTGGCGCCGCCGAGCAGCACCGCCACGAGGTCGAGCGAGATGGCGCCCAGGATCACCGGCCGCGAGCGGATGAAGGTGAAGCCCGCGAGCAGGCGGGCGAGCGAGGCCGGCTCGCCGGTCGCGACCGGAGGCCGCGGTGCGATCGAGGCGACCAGGGCCAGGGCGAGGCCGAGCCCGACGACCGTGGCCGCGAACACGGCGGTGCCACCCAGCAGCCAGAGCGCGCCGCCGACCGCCGGACCGATCACGATCGAACCCTGGAACGCCATGGAGTTGAGCGCGATCGCACGGCGCAGAAGGTCGGTCGGAACGAGCGAGGGGACGATCGCCTGGGCCGCCGGGTTGGCGAAGGCACGGGCGCTGCCGAAGGCGAAGACGAGGACGAAGACCGGCCAGACGCTGCGGCTGCCGGACAGGACCAGGCCCAGGAGCCCGGTGGCGGCGAGTGCCGCGCCCAGATAACCCGTGACGATCACGCGACGGCGGTCGAAGCGGTCGGCCACGTGCCCGGTGACGAGCGCGAACAGCACCGCGGGCAGGAAGGTGACGAGGCCCACGAGGCCGAGCGCGAACGGGTCGCCGGTCAGGTCGTAGACCAGCCAGCCGACGCCGACATTGAGGATCTGGATCGCCACACCGCTCGCGATCCGGCTCGCGAAGAACAGCCGGAAGTCGCGGTGCGCGAGGGGGGCCTGGCTGGTCGCGCCGTCGCTCACCCGGCGCGGCTCAAGGTCCGGCCGCAGCGCCGGGGGCGGCCGGAGCCGTCCCGACCGCGCGGCGAACGGCACCGACCGCGACCCAGCTCCAGACGAGGAGCGTGACGACCCCGAGGAAGGCCGCGACCGGGCGCTCGAAGAAGGCCAGGAGGTTGCCGTCGGCCTTGATCATCGAGGTCATGAAATGGCTCTCGACCATCTCGCCCAGCACCAGGCCCAGGATCGCGGGCGCGATCGGGAAGTCGTTCTCCTCCATGAGATAGCCGATCACGCCGAGCACCAGCATGATGCCGACCCCGAACACCGAGTTGTTGATCGCGAACGAGCCGACCACGCAGCACACCAGGATCAGCGGCATCAGGAACTCGCGCGGGATGGCGAGGATCTGGCGGAAGACCTTGATCGCCAGCCAGCCGAGCGGGAGCATGAGCAGGTTGGCGAGGATGAAGACGATGAAGATGGCGTAGAGGAACTCCGGATTGTTGAGCATGATCGTCGGGCCCGGGTTCATCCCCTTGATGAACAGGACGCCGATGACGATCGCGGTGATGGTGTCGCCGGGGATGCCGAACACCAGCGCCGGAACCCAGGCGCCGGCGAGCGCGCTGTTGTTGGCGGTGCCGGCCGCGACCACGCCCTCGATGTGGCCGGTGCCGAACTTCTCCGGCTCCTTGGAGAAGCGCTTGGCGAGCGCGTAGGTCACCCAGGCGGCGATGTCCGCGCCGGCGCCGGGCAGGACACCGATCGCCGTGCCGACCACGTTCGAGCGGAGCACCGAGCCGGGATAGCGCCGCAAGAGGGCCCACTGGCCGCGGAACACGTTGCCGAGCCGCTGCCGGCCGGCCAGATCCTCGAGCGCGCGCGAGGAGGTCACCCAGCGCAGCACCTCGGCCATGGCGAACATGCCGATCATCGCCGGGATGAAGGAGACCCCGGCGGTGAGCTCGATGCTGCCGAAGGTGAAGCGCGGATGGCCGGCCGTGGGGTCGATCCCGACCGTGGCGAGCGCCAGGCCCAGGAGGACCGAGACGATGCCCTTGATCGGCCGGCCGGTCGAGATGAAGACGGCGCAGGACAGGCCGAACAGCGCCAGCCAGAAATACTCGAAGGAGGAGAAGCCGAGCGCGAACTCGGCCAGCACCGGGGCGGACACGGCGAGCACGAGCGAGCCGAAGATGCCGCCGATCACCGAGAAGACGAGGCCGCAGCCCAGGACGAGCTCGGCCTGGCCCTTCCGGGTCAGCCGGTAGGCGTCCTCGACATAGGCGGCCGAGGCCGGGGTGCCGGGGATGCGCACCAGCGCTCCGGGCAGATCGCCCGCGAAGATCGCCATGGCGGTGGCGGTGACGATCGCGGCGATCGCCGGCACCGGCGGCATGAAGAAGGTGACCGGTACCAGGAGCGCCGTGGCCATGGTGGCGGTCAGGCCCGGCATGGCCCCGACGAACAGGCCGAACAGGCCGGAGACGAGCATGATCCAGAGCGTGTAGGGCTCGAAGACGAGCCCGAGGGCGGACTCGAGGGCGGCCATCCGGGCTACCAGTAGAGGCCGGTGAGCGGCCCCTGCGGCAGGGGCACGAGGAGGAGGCGGCGGAAGGCCCAGTCGATCGCGAAGCAGGCGATGGCCGCGACGGCGAGCGAGCTCGCGAGGCGGCCGCCGCGGAAGCGGGCGGCGAGCGCCGCCGTGTAGACCGTGGCACCGATCAGGAATCCCACCGGCTTCCACAGGAGGATCAGGAGGACGAGGCCTCCGACCACGAGCCCGACGTCGAGGACGTGGCCGCCGCGTCGCGCCCACTCGCCGAGCTCGACCAGGCCCGCGATCTCGCGCCGGCGAAGCCCGCTCACGACCAGCACGAGACCGCAGACGGCGAAGCCCGCGGCCAAGAGGCCCGGGACCAGGCTCGGCCCGAACCGCTGGCCGGGCATCGGTGGAAAGCCCGCCGCCTCGCGGGCCATGAAGGCGGCGAGCGCCAGGAGCACGAGGCCGGTCAGCGTGTCGTGGATCCGCACGCCCGCCTCCCCCGAGCACCCGTGCGCCTCACTTGGCGAGGCCGAGGCCCTTCATGACGGCCCCGGTCGACTCGTCGCGCGCCTTCATGAAGGCCGCGAACTCCTGTGGCGGGGCGTAGACGATGGCGAAGCCGCGGCTCGCCATGAAGTCCTGGAACTCCTTGCTGTCGTAGACCTTCTTGGCGAGCGGGGCGAGCTTGTCGGTGACCTCCTTGGGCAGCCCCTTGGGCCCGGCCAGCCCGCGCCAGGCGCCGAGCTGGAAGTCGAGGCCGGAGGCCTCCTTGAGGGTCGGCACGTCCGGGAAGGTGGCGTTGCGCTCCTTGCCCATGAGCGCCAGGGCCTTGACCTTGCCGGCGTCGATCAGCGACTTGGCCTCGGGCACCGAGCAGGTGACGAAGTCGACGCCGCCCGCCACCATGTCCTGGAGTGCCGTGGCGGCGCCGGTCGAGGGGACCCACTGAACGTGGTCGGCCGGCAGGCCGGCGGCCTGGAGCATGCCGCCGAGCGCGATGTGCCAGCTGCCGCCCTGGGCCGTGCCCGAGGCCTTGAACTTGCCCTTGGGCGCCGCCTTGACCGCGTCCAGGAGCTCCTTGGCGGTCTTGAAGGGCGAATCGGTGCGCACGATGACCCCGGCCGGGTCCTCGTTCATGAGAGCGATCGGCGTGTAGTCGGCACCGGTGAGCTCGGTCAGGCCCTGCCAGTGCATGGCGCCGATCTCGAAGGTGATGAGCCCGATCGTGTAGCCGTCGGGCGGGGCGGTGGCGACCGCCGAATGGCCGACCACGCCCGATCCGCCGGTGCGGTTGACGACGTTGACCGGCACGCCGAGGTCGGGCTCCATGACCTTGGCGATGATCCGCGCCGTGGCGTCCGTGCCGCCGCCGGCCGCCCAGGGGACGATCAGCGAGATCGGCCGCTCCGGCCAGGCCGCCTCGGCCGTCCCGGCGAGGCCCACGACCGCGGCCCAGGCGACGCCCGCCAGGAGCGCGCGGCGGGCGATCCCGTGCCCGATCTGCCGTCCGAGCATGTGCAAGCCTCCCCCTCGGTGGTCGGTCGCGCGAAGGCCCGCCGCGACCGACGGCACCGAGGCTAGCGGGCGGGGGGCGGCGCGCCAAGGCCGTGTCGGTGGGACCACCCCCGCCGGTTCCGGAAGCGGGGCGTCCACAGGGAAATTCCGGTGGTCGGCTTGACGGGGCGGGTCGCATCCATAGACTGATATCGCGGTGGTGGAGATCGACGGAGCGGATCGGACGTTGCGCACATGATCGTCGCGGAGGCGGCCGGCGGCCGTGGCTTTGCGGATCAGCTCGTCCAGACTCGGGCCAACGACCAGCATCTTCCCGTCCCGCCGGACCCTCGGTCCGGTGCCGATCTCTCGACAGCCATCACCCCGTCGCAATGGTGCAGCGTCCAGGCCCCAGCATGGCCGTCCGCCGGCCCCCGGTACGCGGGGTGTGCTGCGTGAACAACTTGTCACCACATGGCGTTTGACAGGGCCGGACGGCCCGCTGAAGGTACTGGAGTGGAAAGGCCGTCCCGGCGGCCGGTTGCCGGTGAGGGGGAGAAGAGGCCTCGCGAGCGAGCGGAGAGGTGAAGCGGATGCAGGGTTCGAAGAGTGACTTCCAGTCCCTGATCGAGCAGGATCGGGCGTCCCGAAGCAAGCGGGCGTGGCGGGGCACCTTCCTCGATTACCTGGAGCTCGTGAAGCAGAGCCCGCGGCTCGCCGACCTCGCCCATCAGCGCATGTACCAGGCGATCATCGGCGCCGGCGTGGCCGAGCTCGACCTCGAGGCCGACCCGCGGGCGAAGCGGGTGTTCGGCGACCAGACCGTCAAGGTCTACAACTTCTTCAAGGACGAGTTCTTCGGGATGGAGCGGACGCTCGACAAGATCGTCCGCTACTTCCATTCGGCGGCGATGGGCGGCGAGGAGGCGCGTCAGGTCCTCTACCTCATGGGCCCGGTGGGCTCGGGCAAGAGCTCGCTGGTCGAGCGCCTGAAGCGGGGCCTCGAGGATCTCGATCCGATCTACGTGATCGAGGGCTCGCCCAACCTGTCGAACCCGCTCTGCCTCATCCCCCGGCACCTCCGCCCGGCCTTCGAGGAGATGCTGGGTGTCAGGATCGAGGGCGACATCGACCCGATCACCCGCTGGCGGCTGATCAACGAGTACAAGGGCGAATACGAGAGGATGCCGGTCGTCACGATGGCGTTCTCGATCCGTGGCCGCCGCGGCATCGGCGTGGTCCCGCCGGTCGACCCGAACAACCAGGACACCTCGGTCCTCATCGGCTCCGAGGACATCTCGAAGCTCGACCGGTACAGCGAGGGCGATCCGCGGGTGCTCGAGCTGAACGGAGCGTTCAACGTCGGCAACCGCGGCATGGTGGAGTTCATCGAGGTCTTCAAGAACGAGACCGAATACCTGCACACGATGATCACCGCCACCCAGGAGAAGATGGTGCCGGCGCCCGGCCGACACGGCACGGTCTACGTCGACACGGTGATCGTCGCCCACAGCAACGAGGCCGAGTGGCAGAAGTTCAAGGCCGACCACACCAACGA
>CAZDFD010000026.1:43071-49083 GCA_964504655.1 uncultured Geminicoccaceae bacterium | reverse complement strand
GGGTCGGCGCCGATCAGGGCGTTGATGCCGATCCCGTCCGTGAAGAAGCGGTTCGGCCAGATGCTTTCGACCACGATCGTGTCGCGGTGCTGGCCGGCGCGGGCCGCGACCTGCACCGTCACCACGCCGCGCTCGTTGCCGAGGCGCACGCGATCGCCCTCGGCGAGGCCGAGCTGCGCCAGGACCTCGGGATGGACGAGGGCGGTCGGCCGACCTTCCCGCGCGAGGCTCGTGGCCGTCTCGGTGAAGCTCGTGTTGAGGAACTGCCGGGCCGGCGCCGCCACGAGCCGGAAGGGCTTGGCCGGCGTCACCTCGTCGATCACCGGCAGATGGTCGGGGAGCCTGGGCATCAGATGGCCCAGGGGCCCCATCGCGGCCCAGTCGGGGCGGAAGCGGAACTTCCCATCGGGGGTGGCGAAGCCGCCCCGGAAATGCGCCGTGGCCTCGTCCGGGAGCGCGTCCCAGCCGCCCGCGGCGTGGACCGTCTCCGCGTCCGGCCAGCCCGAGCGGCGCAACAGATCGTCGAGGATCTCCCATTCGCGCAGCGCGAAGCCCGGATGCTCGGCGCCGAGCCGCTTCGCGAGTTCGCAGATCACCCAGTGGTTCGAGCGGCACTCGGCGTAGGGCTCGAAGATCTTCTTGTGGACCTGGATCCGCGAATGCGCGCTCGCCTGGTAGATGTCGTCGTGCTCGAGGAACATCGTGGCCGGCAGCACGAGGTCGGCCATCCTGGCGGTGTCGGTCGGGAACTGCTCGTGCACCACGACGAACAGATCGTCGCGGGCGAAGCCCCGGTGCACCTTGGCGAGCTCGGGGGCGATGCACATCGGATTGGTGCTCTGGATCAGCATCGCCGTGACCGGCGGGCCGCCCTCAAGGGCGTCCGCCTCGCCCACGAGGATCGGGCCGATGCGCGACTGGTCGAGGGCGCGGGTCGAGGGATCGAGGACGTCCAGCCCCTCGAGCAGGGTTTTGTCCCAGTGGTAGAGGTCGCCCATGTTGTAGAGGGCGCCGCCGCCCGGGTGCTGCCAGGCGCCGGCGATCACCGCGAGGCAGGAGGCGGCGTGCATCACGGCGGCGCCGTTGCGCGAGCGGGTGAAGCCGAAGCCGAGCCGGAGCCAACTGCGCTTGGTCGTGCCGTAGAGCCGGGCGAAGGCGCGGATCGTCTCGGCCGGAAGGCCCGTGATCGCGCTCGCCCATTCGGGCGTGCGCTTGCGGAAATGCGCCCGGAGCTCGCCCACGGGCGTGTCCGAGACCCGCTCGAGATAGGCGAGATCGGCGAAGCCTTCCTCGAACAGCACGTGCGCGACGGCGCAGGCGAGCGCGCCGTCGGTCCCGGGCCGCGGGGCCAAATGCAGGTCGGCCTGCTCGGCGGTGGCCGAACGGTAGGGGTCGATCACCACGAAGCTCGCCCCCCGCTTCTTGGCGCGGGCGACGTGGGTCATGAGGTTGACGTGGGTGTGGACGGGGTTGCAGCCCCAGACCACGAGGAGGTCGGCCCGCTCGCCGGCCTCGGTCGCGGGCACGCCCCAACGCCTGCCGTGCCCGGCCCGCCAGCCGGTGTCCGAGAGCAGCACGCAGATCGTGGAATAGAACCGGCTGTAGCGCTTGGCGTGGGTCAGCCGGTTGATGCCGTCGCGGTTCACGAGGCCCATGGTGCCGGCGTACCAGTAGGGCCAGACGGTCTCGGGGCCCAAGCGCCGTTCCGCGGCCAGCAAGCCCTCGGCCGCCCGGTCGAGGGCCTCCTCCCAGGAGATGCGGCGGAACCGGCCGGAACCCTTGGGGCCGGTGCGCAGGAGGGGAAAGCCGAGGCGATCGGGGTGGTGGAAGCGCTCGGCGTAGCGCGCCACCTTGGCGCACACGACGCCGGCGGTGAACGGGTTGCGCTCCGAGCCCCGGACCTTGCCGAGCCGGCCCTCGGCCGTGCGCTCGACCTCGAGCGCGCAGACGCTCGGGCAATCGTGCGGGCAGACGCTCGGGTGGAAGCTCGATCCGCTCATCGCCGGCTCCTCCGTGCGATCGCATCCCCCTCGCTAGCCCAGCGGTCCCGGGCCGGCAACGGCGGCGCCGCGCCGGTGCCTTGATCGGCCGAGGCAGAGCCCCTATGCGGCGGCCAGCCAGCGAGGGAGCCCGAGGCCCGTGAACCATCGTCACCGCAAGATCCTGCACGCGATCTTCGCCCACCCGGTGAGCGCCAACATCCCGGCGAGCGGGGTCCAGGCGGTGCTCGAGGAGCTCGGCGCCGAGCTGTCGACCGGCGGCCACGGCCAGCTCCAGGTGCGGCTCGCGGGCAAGGCGCACGCCTTCCGCCACCACGGCCACGATCTGAGCCCCGAGGAGGTGCGCGAGCTGCGCCGGTTCCTGACCGACTGCGGGATCGAGCCCTCGACCCAGTACCCGCTCTGAGGCCCCTCAGACGACCCGGTTCAGGAGCTCGGCGCCGGCCGCGAGGCGCCGGCCGTTCTCGACCGCGACGGAAAGCGAGCGGGCCATCGTCTCGGGGGTGAGCCACGCGAGGTGCGGGGTCACCACGACCTCGGGGCGGGCGAGCAGCGGGTGGTCGGCCGGCAAGGGCTCGCGCTCGAACACGTCGAGCCCGGCGCCTGCCAGATGGCCGTCGGCCAGCGCCAGGAGGAGCGCCGCCTCGTCGACGAGGCCGCCGCGGGCGGTGTTGATCAGGACGGCGCCGCGCTTCATCCGGGCGATCCGTTCGGCGGACAGGATGCCCGCGGTCTGCGGGCCGAGCGGCAGGTGCAACGAGACCACGTCGCTCGTCGCCAAGAGCTCGTCGAGCGGCAGGAAGGGAGCCGGGGCGTCGGGCTTCTCGCGGCGGCTCCAGTAGACCGGCTCGGCGCCCAGGGCGGCCAGCACCGGGGCCAGGAGGCGCGGCACCGCCCCCATGCCGAGCAGGCCGACCCGCCGGCCGCCGAGCTCGCCCAGCCGGTCGGGCAGGTCCTCGGGCAGGGCCCAACCGAGGCCGGCGCGTGTCTCGCGGTCGAGCCAGGCGATCCGCCGCAGCACCGCGAGCAGGAGCCCGAGGGTGAGCTCGGCCACCGCCCGGCTGTTGGTGCCGGGCATGTTGCAGACCGCGATGCCGCGCGCCCGGCAGGCCTCGAGGTCGATCGTATTGACCCCGACCCCGATCTTCTGGACGAGCCGCAGCCGTGGTGCCGCCTCGAGCATGGCGGCGGTCACGGGCTCGAGCACGTGCCAGAGGATCTCGGTTCCGGGCAAGGCCGCCTCGAGCCCGGCGCGATCGGCCGCCGGCACCACCGCGACCTCGAGGCCCTCGGCCGCGAGCGCCGCCAGGCGGGTGCGCAGCCCCGGGCTCGCCTCGTGATGGAACAGCACGCGTTGCATCCGGCCCCCGCCTGGCGCAGCCTCCGCCGGCGCGGCCAGCGTCGCATCGTCGCCCGGCCGCCGGCAAGACCGAGGAGGCGGCGGGCGTCCGATGCTGGGCAGCGACACCACGAGCGTCGTGCACGCGGTGCTCTGCCGCGCCGGGCTCGCCGCACCCGACCGCGGCCCGCGGCTGGTCCCGCTCTCGGGCGGGGTGTCCTCCGACATCTGGCGGGCCGAGCTCGACGGCCGCTCGGTCTGCGTCAAGCGCGCCCTGCCGCGTCTCAAGGTCGAGGCCCTCTGGCAGGCGCCGCTCGAGCGCTCCGGCTACGAGGCCGCCTGGCTCGAGGTGGCGCGGGCGCTCGTGCCCGAGGCGGCGCCGCCGCTGCTCCACTACGACCGGATCGCGGGCGCGCTCGTCATGCCCTGGCTCGACCCGGCCGAGCACCGCCTGTGGAAGGCCGAGCTCGCGGCCGGCCGGGCCGAGCCCGAGGTGGCGGCGGCACTCGGCGCCCGGCTCGGCCGGCTGCACCGCGCGACCGCGATCGACGCCCGGCTCGCCGAGCGCTTCGCCACCGACGAGATCTTCCACGCCATCCGCCTCGAGCCCTATCTCTTGGCCACCGCCCGCCGCCATCCGGACCTGCAGCCCGCCCTCGAGCGGCTGGCGCGGCGCACCGCCGGCACCAAGCTCGCCCTCGTGCACGGCGACGTGAGCCCCAAGAACATCCTGGTCGGCCCCGAAGGCCCCGTGCTGCTCGACGCCGAGTGCGCCTGGTACGGCGATCCGGCCTTCGATCTGGCCTTCTGCCTGAACCACCTCCTGTTGAAGTGCCTGTGGGTGCCGGCGGCCGCCCGAGGCTTTCTGGCCGGCTTCGACGCGCTGCTCGAGGCCTACATGGAGGCGGTGGTCTGGGAGCCGCGCTCCGCCCTCGAGGCGCGCGCCGCGGCGCTCCTGCCGGGCCTGCTGCTCGCCCGCGTCGACGGCAAGTCGCCGGTCGAGTACCTGCCCCTGGAGGCGCAGAAGGACCGGGTGCGGCGCATCGCGCGCAGCTTCCTCGCGATCCCCGAGCGGTCGCTGGCGCCGCTGCGGGCCGCCTGGGCCACGGAGGTGGGTGGATGAGCCGCACGCGGATCCTGGCGGTGCGCGGTCGGCGGGTGTGGGACAGCCGCGGCCGGCCGACGGTCGAGGCCGAGGTCGAGCTCGCCGGTGGCGCCGTCGGCCGGGCGATCGCCCCGGCCGGTGCTTCGACCGGCTCGCTCGAGGCGGTCGATCTGCGCGACGGGGGCGAGCGGCTCCAAGGGCTCGACGTCGGCCGCGCGGTGGCCGCGGTCAGGGGCGAGATCGCCCGCGCGCTCGAGGGCCTCGACGCCGCCGACCAGGAGGCGGTCGACGCGCGGCTGGTCGAGCTCGACGGCACGCCACAGAAGGCGCGGCTCGGCGGCAACGCGCTCGTCGCCACCTCGATGGCGGTCGCCTGGGCCGCGGCCGGCGCGCACGGCCTGCCCTTGTGGCGCTGGCTGGGCGGCGCCGAGGCCCGCACCCTGCCCTTGCCCGAGATCCAGATCCTGGGCGGCGGCAAGCACGCGGCCGGCCGGCTCGACGTCCAGGACTTCCTCCTGGTCTGCCCCGGTGCCGGGAGCTTCGGCCAGGCCCTCGAATGGACCGCCCTGGTCTACCACGCCGCCGGCCGGCTCCTGGCCGAGGCCGGCCGGCTCCAGGGTGTGGCCGACGAGGGCGGCTTCTGGCCGGCCTTCGAGGGCAACCAGCAGGCGCTCGACCTCCTCACCCGCGCGATCGAGGCGGCCGGGCTCAGACCCCTCGAGCAGGTGGCGATCGCGCTCGACGTCGCCGCCTCGAGCCTCGGGCGGGGCGGCCGCTACCGGCTCGCGGCCGAGGGCTGCGAGCTCGACACGGAGGGCATGATCGAGCTCCTGGCCGGCTGGATCGACCGCTACCCGATCGTCTCGATCGAGGATCCCCTGGCCGAGGACGATGTCGAGGGCTTCCGGGCCTTCACCGCCCGCTTCCGCGGCCGGCTGCAGGTCGTGGGCGACGATCTGCTCGTGACCTCGGCCGAGCGGGTCCGCCGCGCCGCCGCCCTGGGCTGGTGCGACACGGTGCTCTTGAAGCCCAACCAGGTGGGCACGCTGTCCGAGACCCGGGCGGCCTTCGCGGCGGCGCGGGCGGCCGGCATGGGTGCAATCGTCTCGGCCCGCTCGGGCGAGAGCGAGGACGTGACGATCGTCCATCTGGCGGTGGGCTGGGGTGTCGCGCAGCTCAAGGTCGGCTCCTTCTCCCGCTCCGAGCGGATGGCCAAGTGGAACGAGGCGCTGCGGATCGAGGAGGCCCTCGGTCACCGCGCCCGCTTCGCCGGCCGCACCGCGCTCGCCCGCCCGGCCTGAGCCCGGCTGCTGCGGGGCCGGGCGATCGGTGCTAGTGTGCGCTCCGTGATGGGCATCAACACGCTCGAGATCGCCAACCGCCTCAAGGCGGCGGAGCGCGAGGGCCGCGCCGCCGAGGAGATCGCGCTCGTCTTCCAGGAGGTGTTCGAGCAGCAGCTCGGCCAGCTCGTCACCAAGGAGTATCTGCACACCGAGCTCGACCGTCTGCGGGCCGAGTTCCGCGCCGAGATCGCGGAGCTGCGCAGCGAGCTCAAGGGCGACATCGCC